>NZ_LR217720.1:0-1058529 GCF_900698955.1 Candidatus Erwinia haradaeae
TTATCCACAGAAAAATGATGCATTATTATAATAATAATTTTTATTCTTTTATTAACACCTAACTAAACATTAGTGACATTAGTGACATTAGTGACATTAGTGACATTAGTGACATTAGTGACATTAGTGACATTAGTGACATTAGTGACATTAGTGACATTAGTGACATTAGTGACATTAGTGACATTAGTGACATTAGTGACATTAGCAATGATGTTTGTTCCGTTGGAAGTATTTATGGTAGTATGTTTAAAATAGAGGTGTGAGTTATCGTCTTTTCTTGAAGCATGGTGCTGCCAAGAGGAGTCCTTTGTGTGCTACATTTACTGAATGCTAATATGTAATGGATATGCTTTGATAATAGTACACCCATGCTACTGAGGCCTATGAGAGTAGAGTGCCATGTTTTATTTAGAGTCTTTTGATGTAATTGTTGTTGGTGGTGGTCATGCTGGGACCGAAGCTTCTTTTGTTTCTTCACGAATGGGAAGAAAAACGCTATTGCTTACTCATAACATAGATACTTTAGGGCAACTTTCTTGTAATCCTGCCATTGGCGGGGTTGGCAAAGGTCATTTGGTGAAAGAAATAGACGCGCTAGGTGGTTTAATGGGAGCGGCTATTGATAAATCCGGCATTCAATTTAGAATTCTTAATGCTAGCAAAGGACCTGCTGTACGGGCTACTCGAGCGCAAGCTGATCGTATATTATACCGTCAGGCAGTCTGCGAATCGTTAAGAAAACAACAAAATTTATTAATATTACAGCAAGTGGTAGAAGATCTATTAATTGAGAAGAACAATGTTATTGGTGTACTTACTAAAATGGGAATTAAATTTCGCGCTAACGCGGTTGTTCTTACTACGGGTACGTTTTTAGATGGTAAAATTTATGTTGGCATGCAGAGTTATTCTGGGGGTCGCACGGGAGATGCTTCGTCCATTTCGCTTTCTCGTCGTTTGCGCGAATTACCATTACGAGTGGGTCGTCTTAAAACTGGAACTCCGCCTCGTATTGATATGAGAGGCATTGATTTTAACATATTAACTCCGCAATTTGGGCAAGTTCCTTTACCTGTTTTTTCATTTTTAGGGGGTATTTCGCAGCATCCACAACAAGTACCTTGTCATATTACACACACGAATGAGAAGACTCATCAAATTATTCGTGATAGTCTTGATTATAGTCCAATATATAATGGATCTATTAAGAGCACTGGGCCACGTTACTGTCCATCAATAGAAGATAAAGTTATGCGTTTTTCTGATCGCAATGCGCACCAGATCTTCTTGGAACCGGAAGGGCTGACAAGTAGTGAAATTTATCCCAATGGTATTTCTACTAGCCTCCCTTTTGATGTACAAATTCAAGTTGTACGTTCGATATATGGTATGAGTAACGCGACTATTACTCGTCCAGGTTATGCTATTGAATATGATTTTTTTGATCCGTGCGGCTTAAAGAAAACATTGGAAAGCAAGCATATTCAAGGGTTGTTTTTTGCTGGACAGATTAATGGTACTACTGGTTATGAGGAAGCTGCTGCCCAAGGTTTATTAGCCGGCCTGAATGCTGGTAGATTTGTGTGTGGCAAGGATAGTTGGGTTCCAAGGCGTGATGAAGCTTACCTAGGTGTTTTAGTAGATGATTTATGTACTCGAGGTGTTACTGAGCCTTATCGTATGTTTACGGCACGTGCCGAGTACCGCCTTATTTTGCGTGAAGATAACGCTGACTTACGTTTAACTTCTATTGGTTATCAATTGGGTATAGTGAGTGATATTCGTTGGCGACGTTTAAATGAAAAATTAGAAAATATTGAAAAAGAACGTCAGAGGTTGCGAGATTTTAGAGTACATCCTCGTTCTCTTGACGCATCTCAAATTAATACTTTTATGCGATCTCCATTAGTTAAGGAGGTAAATGGTGAAGAGTTATTACGATATCCAGATGTGACATATAAAAAGCTAGTAAATCATATAGATAATTTTTTTTGTGGGTTATCTGATATAGAGGCTATGGAGCAAGTAGAGATTCAGGTAAAATACGAGGGTTATATTGTACGTCAACAAAAAGAAGTCGCTAAGCATATCCAACATGAAAATACGTTAATCCCTATTAATATCGATTATCATCAAGTAGGGGGCCTCTCTCATGAAGTATTGGTTAAGCTACAGCATCATCGTCCTGAGTCAATTGGTCAGGCATCGCGTATATCCGGTATTACACCGGCAGCGATTTCTATTTTAATTGTTTTTTTAAAAAAAAGAGGTCTTTTAAACGCTTTACATACTTTTAAGATTTGAAATACTCAATCTATCTATTAGATAGAGCGTATAGATGCTATTGCATTTTTATACATGAAATTTTCGTAGTTTATATATATTGTTTTAATAAAATTATTACTTGAGTAGAAGATTTTCATTATAAGAATTTTATTGATTATTTAGTTTTTAGTATTTATTAAATTTTATTTAAAATAAATACTTTTAAGAGTTGATGAAATAAATCTGAAATTAACAGAATGTTTTATTTTAAATTCTCATTTATGCTTTTTAATTATTTTCAGTAATTTTTATCATTATGTAAAATTAATAATGCATATCTCATGGTATTAACTCCTCTCATATTGTAAATAGTATTATATTTATCTGACATAATGATGCTATCGTATAATGTTGGTTAATCTATATCCTAATTAATGATGCCTTCTTTAACAAAGCTAAAGTTTTTATAGTATATGCCATTAACTCTAAATATTAGAGTATTTTGATTTATTTTTACTGGTATACGAAAATATAATTCTATTTTTTTATATGATGGATTATTTTTTGAATGGAAAGATTGCACTATAGAATATGCATTTTTAATGAAAATATATGATATTATAGAAAATATAGTCGTGAGAATTTTAGGTTCTCGAAGAGTAGGTATATTGATATTGATTTATATATTATCACTGTCTATTAGTTCTTGTTTTTGTCACATATCTGTATTGAGGTTGAAAAGTAAGTGTATTGCATGTTTCAATTCTTTTACGGTAACTATTACATCATATTTGTAATTAAAGGAAAATTTTTGAGGATACATAATTAATATGCTTAGTTTATAATATCTGTTTACCATCATTTATAGTTAAGGATTCGGCTATTTAGGGTAAAGCATCAAAGATAATGATCTTAATTGAATTTCGTTGAGGTCCGTCAAAGAGAAATAGCTATTCTTCATAGTTTGCATATATACTGTTATTTTTTCTGGATATAGATTGAATTATTATTCTTAGGTTAAGCATGACAACACATTATATATTTATAACTGGTGGGGTAGTCTCCTCTTTAGGAAAGGGTATTGTTGCAGGTTCATTAGCTGCTATTCTTGAAGCACGTGGTTTACAAGTTACTATTATAAAATTAGATCCGTATATTAATGTGGATCCAGGGACCATGAGTCCAACACAGCATGGTGAAGTATTTGTCACAGGTGATGGTGCGGAAACTGATTTGGATCTTGGACACTATGAGCGTTTTATTCGTACAAGAATGGGTCGTCGTAATAATTGTACCACTGGTCGTATTTATTCTGGTGTTTTACATAAAGAAAGGCGTGGAGAATATCAAGGAGCCACTGTACAGGTTATCCCTCATATTACCAATGCTATTAAAGAGCATATTATTGAAGGAGGTGAGGGTTACGGCATAGTACTAGTAGAAATTGGGGGCACCGTTGGTGATATTGAATCATTACCATTCCTAGAGGCTATTCGGCAAATGGCGGTTGATGTTGATCGTTCGAATACTATGTATATTCATTTAACTTTAGTACCGTATATGGCAGCTGCAGGTGAAGTAAAAACAAAGCCCACACAGCATTCAGTAAAAGAACTTCTATCAATTGGCATTCAACCAGATGTTCTTATTTGTCGTTCTAGCTTTACGGTGCCAATTAATGAACGTGCTAAAATTGCACTATTTTGCAACGTATCTGAAAAAGCTGTGATTTCTTTAAGAGATGTGAATTCTATTTACAAAATTCCAGGTATGTTACAATCGCAGGGGTTAGATGATTATATTTGTAAACGTTTTCATTTAGATGCGCCAATAGCTGATTTATCAGAGTGGGAGCGGGTGGTTTACCAAGAGGATAATCCTGATGGTGAGCTACGTATAGGCATGGTAGGGAAATATGTTGAATTACCAGATGCGTATAAGTCAGTTATTGAAGCTCTTAAACACGCCGGATTAAAAATTCGTATGACGGTTAATATTAAACTTATAGATTCACAGGATATAGAATCTCACGGTGTCAATCTTTTAAAAGATTTAGATGCGATTTTAATTCCTGGTGGTTTTGGGTATCGTGGTGTCGAGGGTAAATTAATTACAGCACGATATGCTCGTGAAAATAAAGTACCTTATTTAGGAATTTGTCTAGGGATGCAAGTGGCGTTAATTGAGTTTGCGCGTAATGTGCTCTATATGAAAGATGCTAATTCTACTGAATTTGTACCGGATTGTCGATACCCTGTAGTGGATTTAATTACTTCATGGCATGATTCGAAAGGAAATATCGTACGCCGTACTGGACAAAGTGATCTAGGTGGGACAATGCGATTAGGTAGTCAGAGGTGTCAGTTAGTAAATCATAGCCTAGTACGGCGTCTGTATGGTTCTGATAGCATTATCGAGCGTCATCGTCATCGGTATGAAGTAAATAAGATTTTTTTAACACAAATTAAAGAAGCTGGATTATATGTCACTGGACATTCTGGAGACAATCAGGTAGTGGAGGTTATTGAGCTCCCTTCTCACCCCTGGTTTTTGGCATGTCAATTCCATCCAGAATTTACTTCTACGCCAAGAGAAGGTCACCCGTTATTTATTGGTTTTGTTACAGCTGCTATGCTATATCAGAAACAAAAAAATGACACTTTTTAGATATAGCTGTAAGAATTCTCCATATTTGTATGATGTATCCATAGTGGAAAATACGTTATCACTGATTTTCTTATACGCATGAAGGGGTAAGCATGTCTAAAATTATTCAAGTGCTCTCTAGAGAAATTATTGATTCTCGTGGGTATCCGACAGTAGAAGCAGAGGTACACTTAGAGGGTGGTTTTGTAGGACTTGCAGCTGCACCTTCCGGTGCTTCCGTTGGTATACATGAAGCATTAGAATTACGTGATGGCGAGGTGTCACGTTTTCTAGGGAAAGGTGTTAAGAAAGCTGTTGATGCTGTGAATGTTTTTATTTCTAAGGTTATTAAAGGTCACGATGCCAAAGATCAAGATAATATAGATCGTATGATGATTGATCTAGACGGTACGAAAAACAAATCTAGGTTAGGAGCTAATGCTATCCTTGCCGTCTCCTTAGCGACAGCTAAGGCTGCTTCTGCTTCTAAAGGAATGCCATTTTATGAGCATATATCAGAATTAAATGGCACGCCTGGAAAATTTTCTATGCCTTTACCAATGATTAATGTGATCAATGGAGGGAAGCATGCCAATAATAATCTCGATATACAAGAGTTTATGATACAACCCGTTAGTGCAAAAACATTAAAAGAAGCAGTCCGTATGGGCGCTGAAGTTTTTCATGCATTAGGAAAGATATTACGTTTGAAGTACATGAGCACTACGGTTGGAGATGAAGGTGGTTATGCTCCTTACATAAAAAATACTTTTGATGTATTAGATATAATTTCTGAAGCGGTGGAAGAAGCAGGTTATCAATTGGGTCGTGATATCGCTTTTGCAATAGATTGTGCAGCATCTGAGTTATATGAAAATGGTAAATATATACTACATGGAGAGAATCGTAGAGCTTTTTCTTCGGCTGAATTTACACATTTTCTTGCAGATCTTGCTAGTAAATATCCTATTATTTCTATTGAAGATGGTTTAGATGAATCTGATTGGTCTGGTTTTGCATACCAGACACAAGTTTTAGGTAGTAAGATTCAACTAGTCGGGGATGATGTTTTTGTAACGAACACAAAAATTTTACAAGAAGGTATTAAGAAAGGTGTCGCTAATTCTATTCTTATTAAATTTAACCAAATTGGTTCTCTTACTGAAACTTTAGCAGCGATTAAAATGGCGAAAGATGCGGGTTATACTACCATTATCTCTCATCGCTCTGGTGAGACTGAAGATGTAACGATTGCAGATCTTGCAGTGGGTACGGCTGCTGGTCAGATTAAAACGGGCTCTATGAGTCGATCTGATCGTGTTGCTAAGTATAATCAATTGATCCGTATTGAAGAAGCATTAGGTAACCGTGCGCCTTTTTATGGTGTCAAAGAAGTTAAAAATCAGTCATAATTGATTTTCATAAGTGTGAATGGTACCTATTTCGTTTGTAATAGGTAGGTTTTTCATCCCTATCTCCGTGATTTTTTATATCTGTTAATTTTTTCGTGATAAACTACATGTAGTCGTAGACTTACTGCTGTAATAACACATGCAATAGATGCACTGATTAAAAGATGCGAGTTTTTAACAATGAAAATTTATATCTCTGAATATGTTATTAATATTAAACAATGTACTATAGTGGAGTAGATCACTGATGTGTCTCACTATTAATCAATATTTTAATGATACTCATGCTGGCTACGCTGTTAAATTTTCTTCATCATCGCCTCATCATACTGATCTTCAAAGGGGTATGGAGGCAGTAAGATATGCTAGATTGGATGCTCTCGTATAGTCCCTGATGGAGTAGCATAGATACTTTAAGCCCATAGGAGCGTAAAATGACTGATTTAACTGACTTAAATTTTGATAGAGTGGTTCTTCAGGCAACAGGCCTTGTATTAGTGGATTTTTGGGCAGAGTGGTGTAATCCTTGTAAAATGATTGCTCCTATACTGGATGAATTGGCTATTGAATATAAGGAAACACTCGTAGTTGTGAAATTGAATATTGATCAAAACTCTGACGTAACATTAAAATATAACATTCGTAGCGTACCCACCTTGCTGCTATTTAAAAATGGTCACGTGATTGCTACTAAAGTTGGTGCTGCTTCGAAAGGTCAGCTAAGGGGCTTTCTACAAGAACATTGTGGGTAAGATGCTTGTATGCCATAACCCTCTAACAATCAAATAAATTTTTCTCTGACCGCTAGACGGTCAGTACGAACCGTGTTATTGTTACTTACATCGTACGACGTAATCTTTATTTGTATTGCACATGTGCGACAAACTCTAGTCTTAGAGACTGTCCATTTGAAATTTGACTAACATTCAGCAATTTGACGGTTGGAGTGTGCTATCTTTTCTTTATTTTCTGACCGTTGCCTCATTATTTAGATATGTACTTTTCTATACGCTATCGTTGAGCGGACTTCAAATTGAGAATTCATACTCATAAAATACACAGGCATAGATTTTTAAATCTAGCTACTGATGACTAATTACTCAATATATACCCCAAGCTTAAGAAACAAGAATCCACCATTATGAATCTTACCAACTTAAAAAACACTCTGGTTTCTGACCTAATTGTTCTTGGTGAGAATATGGGTCTCGAAAATCTGGCCCGCATTCGAAAACAGGACATTATTTTCTCTATACTCAAACAGCATGCAAAAAGCGGCGAAGATATCTTTGGAAATGGAGTTCTAGAAATACTACAGGATGGATTTGGTTTTTTACGCTCTAGCGACAGCTCTTATCTTGCTGGTCCTGATGACATATATGTTTCCCCTAGCCAAATTCGACGATTTAATCTTCGTACTGGCGATACAATTTCCGGTAAAATTCGCCCACCAAAAGAGGGTGAACGCTATTTTGCATTATTAAAGGTTAATGAAGTTAACTATGATAAGCCGGAAAACGCACGTAATAAAATTCTTTTTGAAAATTTAACGCCATTACATGCCAATTCGCGTTTGCGTATGGAACGTGGTAATGGTTCTACTGAAGATTTAACTGCGCGTGTGCTCGATTTAGCTGCACCTATCGGCCGCGGACAACGTGGTTTAATTGTTGCTCCGCCTAAGGCAGGCAAAACTATATTACTTCAAAACATTGCACAAAGTATTGCCTATAATCATCCCGAGTGTGTTTTAATGGTTTTACTAATCGATGAGCGCCCAGAAGAAGTTACTGAGATGCAGCGTTTGGTGAAAGGAGAAGTGATCGCTTCTACTTTTGATGAACCCGCATCACGTCACGTGCAAGTGGCTGAAATGGTAATTGAGAAAGCTAAACGTTTAGTGGAGCATAAAAAAGATGTCATAATTTTATTAGATTCTATTACGCGCCTAGCGCGAGCATATAATACTGTTGTCCCTGCTTCAGGTAAGGTTTTAACGGGGGGTGTTGATGCTAATGCCTTGCATCGCCCTAAACGTTTCTTTGGCGCGGCGCGTAATGTGGAAGAAGGTGGTAGTCTAACTATTATTGCTACTGCGTTAGTAGATACTGGGTCAAAAATGGATGAAGTTATTTATGAAGAATTTAAAGGCACCGGTAACATGGAACTGCATTTAGCACGCAAGATTTCTGAGAAACGCGTATTTCCTGCTATTGATTATAATCGCTCTGGCACTCGCAAAGAGGAGTTATTGACCTTTCCAGAAGAATTACAAAAGATGTGGATACTGCGCAAAATTATTCACCCCATGAGTGAAATTGATGCTATGGAATTTCTAATGAATAAATTGTCTATGAGCAAAACGAATGATGAGTTTTTTGATATGATGAAAAGATCATAATTAATAAAAATTTGTTTCCTTTAGTACTACAAGAAAAATTTTTATCGTATATAGTCTACATGTTCGTTTTTATATCATTATTTTTCATTTGGAACCTTTAGGTGTCTATACATCATAAGATCATCCGAGTATTTTATACTAACTGAGTGCGTATAAAATAACTGAGTATATTGTATATCTGCAGATAATGATTCTTCTTGTGATATTTTATAGGAAGGGTCCTCTAGCGAAGAAAGGTGTGTTAATGACAAAAAAATATTCTATGAGAGATATGTGACTGAAACACACGTTTTTCACTATAATATCGCTGAACACGAGGATACCTGTGCATAGATTTTTTTATTAAAATAATGTCTCTATTTTATAGAGATGCGCTATATTTACTCTATTGTAAATAGCGCGCCAACTCGTTCCATATGTAATTGAATAGCATCTTGTAAAAGAGCAATTAGGTTATATGAGACTAGAAGGGGATAGCAGGTTATCATATACTTCAGTGTTTAGGAAAAGTAGTATATTTTGATAAAAATCATTCACTCTGTTAAGAGCATATTGCTGGTTAAAAACACTTAAATATAGTTTTTACTTTGACTCATTAATGCATTGAGCATAGATAATATATAATAAAAATTATTTGTAGTATGAGTTAATGATAATTAATAAGACTCTTACAAGAGAGAGGTGTCTATACTACTGTTACCGACATGATTTAACTTTAATATTTATTTTTCTGTGGCCACATTAGACAAGAAGGCTATCAAACCATATTTGTATAAGTATGATGATTTATGGTATTTCATTCCCTCTGAGTTATGATGCTAGCCGCACCGATCAAAAAGAATATATTAAAGCATATATAGTATTAATACTATTAATCTTATCGTATGTTTTATAAGGAATTATAAAATAAGATTACGTAATTCCATTTAATACAATACTGGGATGCTTTATATAGAGAGCATTTTAACCATCGCGGTCATGTAAACTTATTTTATATGTAGAGAAGTTTGTATAAATGTTTTTTTGTCTTCCCAGCGTAGCGCTGTTAGATGTCCACCCCAACAACACCCTGTATCTAATCCAATAATTCCATTTGGGAGTCCTTTTCCGGATAATGCCGCCCAGTGGCCAAATATGATTGTATAATCTTTTGTAATGAGACTGGGTATACTAAACCAAGGTTTTAGTGGGGAAGGGGTGCGATTTGGTAGTGTTTTAGCAACCATATCTAGCTGTCCATTAGGAAAACAATACCTCATGCGTGTCAAGGCATTAGTGCTAAAACGTAATCGTTCGAGGCCGGTTAATTCTGGTGACCAGTTGTTTGGAGTGTTTTCATACATAGATTCAAAAAACTCTAAATAAGACTCACCACTTAATACTTCTGCCATTTCACATGCACATGTACGTGCTGTTTTGAGATCCCATTGAGGCGTGATACCTGCATGGGACATGATAATCTTATTTTTTTCATCTATTTGCAATAAAGGTTGGTTTCTTAGCCAATTGATCAATGATTGTATATCATGCGCTTCTAACAAGTTTTTCAGAGGAGTTTTTGGTTTTTTGCGACTCTTTCCGACATACATAGCCAATAGATTCAGATCATGATTACCTAAGACTAGTTTTACGCAGTTATTTAACTGATATAATAAACGTAAGACTTCAAGGGAATGCGGCCCACGAGCGACCAAATCACCAGTTAACCATAATTTATCTTGATCAGGGTTAAATTTTACTTTCGCAAGTAATAATTGTAATTCGTTATAACATCCATGGATGTCACCAACTAAATATGTGCTCATCAATACACCACTAAAGACAAAATAAATAGGGAGGCGTGTGCGGTATATATCCATCGTATGAATATAGTCGATGAAAGATCATAGCGTATATTTATTATATAGGTTTTTTGATGAAAGCAGTAATTATGTATGGTGTGTTTTATCTTTATTTTGCGCACTGCTATTCTATACATAATATTCATACTAATGAATATATTACATATAGGTATATCGGATCTTATCTGTTTAATATAGTTATGATTCTTAATGGAAGAATATATTAACTTGAGAATCTGATATCGCAGAAAAGGTTTTTAAGAGATATAACGATAAATATCAATATATATTGACAAGAAATTTGCTATTTATATGGAAAGTGAATATGTAACGTCTACATATAAACATCATTTTTACTGATATTATACTCAAATTCCAGCTAATGCTAATTTCTATAGGTCTTGGAAAATTCAGTGATTTTGAAGAAATCTCACAAGCATGAATATTTTATACCTAGAGTATAATTGATCTATGTTGTGCTTATCAGCAAATGCATATGCATTTGCTGCACAGGTCAAATGATGAATAGGATAATACTATCTTTAGTAGACATACTTCTCATATGCCATGAATTAATGGTGAGTATATTTTTGACGTCACCTTTTAAGGATTATCATAGCGTACTGTAGATTAAATCAGACTAAATTTTATTGAGCCTATTATGCGTGCATAGGTACTACTTTCTCATATTTTGTGTTTTATAGTTTATGCATGTTTTGATTGACATCTTTGACTATATATCTCCATGTACAACGGATAAGACGGTACAAAGATTGCATCTTATGTATAGAATGAGATAAGACATCTTTTATTACAAACGTTCTTTTATTCGTGCCGCCTTACCAGTACGTTTACGAAGATAGTATAATTTAGCTTTGCGTACTGCTCCATGACGTTTAATAGTGATATTATGAATCATAGGGGAATGAGTCTGGAAGACACGCTCTAAGCCCTCTCCATTAGAAATTTTACGCACTGTAAATGCAGAGTTTAATCCTCTTTTTCGAATAGCGATCACAATACCATCAAATGTTTGTAAGCGTTTTTTTATACCTTCAAATACCCATACCACTACTTCTAGTGAATCTCCAGAACGGAATATAGGAATATTTAGTTTTAGTTGCTTTTCTTCAATTTTCTTAATTATATTACTCATTACTTTATCTCTGATAGTGGGTAGATAAGTTAAGACCACGAGGAGCTGTCTAGTCCTTGTATTTTTTTATGCATTACAGAGTGTTCACTCTGGAATTCAGTCAGTAATGATTTTTGCTCTTCAGTTAAGACAAGCTTCTTTAACAGTTCTGGTCGACGTAGCCAAGTACGACCGATTGACTGTTTGAGGCGCCAACGACGAATTTTATCATGATCCCCTGACAATAAAACAGAAGGGACGTGGATTCCCTCTAGTACTTCTGGCCTAGTATAGTGTGGGTAGTCTAATAAACCATTAAAAAAAGAATCTTGCATAGCGGAATCTTGTTTTCCTAGCACACCGGGTAAGAATCTTGCTACTGCATCAATGAGTGTCATAGCTGGTAATTCCCCCCCGCTGAGCACGTAGTCACCAATAGACCATTCTTCATCAATGTCATGTTGAATAACTCGTTCATCGATACCTTCATAGCGACCACATACTAAAATAAGGTTTGGATGTTTTGCTAATTCATATACACCATTTTGATCCAGCGTGCGCCCTTGAGGTGATAAATAGATCACCTTATGGTTGGGACCCACTGTCTTTTGAGCCGTGCGAATAGCATCTCGTAATGGTTGGAGCATCATTAACATTCCTGGACCTCCGCCATATGTACGTCCATCAATGGTACGATGTTTATCATGTGTAAAGTCACGTGGATTCCAGCTATGCAATTGAATCAAGTTGTTCTGTATTGCTCGCCTAGTGACTCCATAATCAGTAATAGCACGGAACATCTGAGGAAATAGACTGATGACACCAATCCACATATTGATCTCTAAAAAATAACATTGATATAAAGTTGTCAAATTACGATTTCAGAATTATTTATCCCAATGTACATAAATTATCTGATTCGCAAGATCTATATTTTTAATCACCTTGTTATGAAGAAAGGGAATTAATATTTCTTTCATTCTACCACGCACTTTTAAATTCGTCTGTACAATCAGCACATCATTTGAACCAGTTTCGAGTATCTGAATCACGACACCCAACACAATATGTTTAATATTAATAACTTGACATCCTATGAGGTCTTTCCAATAGTATTCCCCTTCCGACAGAGGAGGAAGTTGGTTGGTATGTATGATGATTTCCTGATTGGTTAATTTTTCCCTTACGATTTCAGGGTAATCTATACCTTTAATCTTGATCACTATTTTCTGGTTGTATGTCTTCCATCGCGCTACTTCTATAATATCCAATTTATCTGCTATTTTCACAAACCAGGGATAATACCTAAAAATATTAGTGTTGACTTCAGTATAAGAACATACTTTGAGCCAACCATGCGTACCATATGGAGCACCCATGATACCTATAATCAATGAATTAACTGGAACCCATTGCGGGAGTGGTATTTTCATGTAGAAGCTTGCAATATATGATTATGTTTTTTTGCTTTTTTAATGAGTTTTTTGACACAGTTAGATAGAACAGCGCCTTGTTTTACCCAAATATCAATACGGTCTATATCTAAACGCAGGGGAGTGGCATAACCAGCAGAGATTGGATTAAAAAATCCCACTCGTTCGATAAAACGACCATCGCGTGCATTGCGACTGTCTGTAACAACGACTTGATAAAATGGACGCTTTTTTGCGCCATGACGTGCTAAACGAATTTTTACCATAAAATCCTCTTTAGTTAAAAGAAATGATCTTGATCAAAGAACAAGATTACATGCTCGGAATGAAAAATAATAGTGAATGATGTATTTGATAACGTTTTTGTATTAGATAATAGGTAGTATAGATTGCTTGTTTTGTAATATAAATAGGATAACATCCATTATTGCTGCGATTTTAAATAATATTAAGATATTGATATTAGTGTTTATTTAAACATGCAATATATACTTTTTGTATTCTATATAGAGATTCTCTAATTCAACCTAATTGTTTACGAGCGTTACGAAATACACGCATCCATGGACCATCGACTCCCCATTTTTCTGGATACCATGAATGAGTAATAGTCCGATAGACCCGCTCTGGATGTGGCATCATAATTGTAACACATCCGCTCTCATTGGTGACTGCTGCAATTCCATGCGGTGAACCGTTGGGATTAAACGGATACTGTTCAGTAACATTACCAAAGTTATCTATAAAACGTATTGCCACCAATTTTTTTCTTTCTAAGTTTTGGAGTTGTATGTTGTGAGAGATGTCTGCGTATCCTTCGCCATGTGACACTGCAATAGGTATTTTGGAGCCAATCATCCCCTCTAGAAGTAGAGAGGCGCTATTTGATATTTCCACAAGACTAAATCGACTTTCAAAGCATTCCGATTGATTACGTACAAAACGAGGCCAATCTTGACTTCCTGGGATGAGCTCTCTTAAATTAGATAGCATCTGGCATCCGTTACATACCCCTAGTGCTAAAGTTTGTTGACGTTGGAAGAATGTTGAAAATTCATCATACAGGCGATGATGAAACAAAATGGATTTTGCCCACCCCTCGCCCGCTCCTAGCACATCGCCATAGGAAAAACCTCCACATGCGGCTAGCATATGGATGTCTTTTAAGCTACGCGACCCTGATAGTAAATCGTTCATATGCATGTCAATAGCGTCAAAACCAGCTTCATGGAAAGCCGCTGCCATTTCAACATGAGAATTAATCCCTTGTTCACGTAATATTGCTACTTTTGGTCGAGGGCTGTTCGCTATAAATGGCGCAGCGATATCTTCTTGCGGATCAAAGGTGAGGGTCACATTCAGTCCTGGATCTCTGTTATCCATTTTACGTGTATGTTCTTGATCTGCAAATGTAGGATTATCTCGCATACGTTGTATTTTCCAAGTAGTTTCTGCCCACCAGAGACGTAGCGATATACGACTATGATCGTATATTATTGATTGGTTCCGCGAGATGATAAATCGGTCACCTGGAGCAGCCTTGCCAAGTATATGTATACAGGACAGTAGTTGATAGTCTTCTAACACTTGTTGTACCGCTTTTAGATCGACAGATCTTACCTGAATGACCGCGCCTAGCTCCTCATTAAACAAGACGGAAAGGATATCATTACTCATTGTGGTAATGTCGATCTCAATACCACAGTGACCTGCGAAAGCCATTTCTGCTAATGTAACGAGTAGCCCACCGTCTGAACGATCGTGATAGGCCAGTATATGATTTTTAGATAGTAATGTTTGAATAGCTTTCCAAAAATTTGCTAATTGTTGTACATCTCTAATGTCTGCAGGTTGGTCTCCTAACTGACGATAAACCTGTGATAAAGCCGTAGCGCCAAGTGCGTTGTGCCCATTACCAAGGTCAATGAGAAGGAGGACATTATCGCAAGTTTTGAGTTGTGGTGTTACAGTTTTACGAATATCTTCTACGCGTGCAAATGCAGTAATTACTAGAGATAAAGGAGCGGTGACTGCATGTTCTTCATTATCTTCATTCCAGCGTGTTTTCATAGACATAGAATCCTTTCCTACTGGAATAGTAAGGCCGAGTGCTGGACATAATTCCTTGCTTACTGCGTTAACTGCTTCGTATAAACCAACGTCCTCGCCAGGATGACAACTGGCTGCCATCCAGTTTGCTGATAACTTTACTCGATTTATTGTGCCAATCTGTGTTGCTGCAAGGTTAGTAAGCGCCTCGCCAACTGCCAAGCGGCCAGAAGCGGCACAGTTTATTAAGGAGACTGGGGTGCGTTCTCCTAGAGCGAGCGCTTCACCGTAATAACAATCGCGCGCTAAACTAGCGCTTGTTACTGCGCAGTCAGCAACAGGAATCTGCCATGGGCCAATCATTTGGTCACGAACTACCATCCCTCCAACAGAACGATCACAAATTGTAATTAAGAATGTTTTTTCTGCTACTGTAGGTAAATGTAGTACGCGATATACTGCATCAGAAAGAGATATATGATTATATACTAGCGGTATGTGTTTAACTTTTGAGTTAGAGACAGTACGCGTAAGCTTTAGCGTATGGTCCAAAAGGAAATGCATGGGAATGTCGATTAATGTTGTATTAAAATAGTTGTCAAAAAGTAATAGGTGTTTATCTGCAGTAGCTTCGCCGATCACGGAATATGGTGTACGCTCACGCTGACATATCATATCAAAGAGTGATAAATGGTCACTAGAAATTGCTATCAGATATCGTTCTTGTGATTCATTACACCATATTTCTAATGGGCTCATACCTTTTTCATTGCTAGGAATGTTACGTAAGTTAAATACACCGCCGCACTGACCATAGTGTAGCATTTCTGGTAACGCATTAGAAATTCCACCAGCACCTATATCGTGAATCGATAAAATAGGGTTATTTTCCCTCAATTGCCAACAACGATCAATTACTTCCTGACATCGGCGTTCCATTTCTGGGTTGTCACGTTGTACGGATGAAAAATCATAATCTGCGCTAGACTGTCCGGTGGTCACTGAAGAAGCCGCGCCTCCACCTACACCAATCTTCATCGCCGGGCCACCCAAAATAATAATTTTATCGCCTGCCATAATTTGGCGTTTCTTTACATGATCCGCATAGATATTTCCAATGCCACCCACAAGCATGATTGGTTTATGATAGCCACGTATTTCATAACCATTATGGCTTTGAATGCGTTCTGCATAAGTGCGAAAGTATCCACTAATAATTGGCCGACCAAATTCGTTATTAAATGCAGATCCGCCTAATGATCCATTAATGATGATATCCAACGCGCTGCTAATATTGTTTGGTTTACCAAAATCTTCTTCCCATGGTTGCTTAAATCCTGGAATACACAAGTTAGATACGGAAAAACCTGATAATCCAGCTTTAGGTTTAGCTCCGCGCCCAGTGGCACCTTCATCACGAATTTCACCGCCTGAACCCGTAGCTGCTCCTGGCCATGGGGAAATAGCTGTTGGATGATTATGTGTTTCTACCTTCATAACAATATGTGTTTTTTCTTGATGAAAGGTATAGAAACCATTTTGATTAGCATAAAAGCGGCCAATTGTAAATCCCTCCATTACTGCTGCATTATCTTGATAAGCTGAAAGAATATAATCTGGAGTGGCTTTTAAGGTATGTTGAATCATTTTGAAGAGTGATGTATTGATTTTCTTTCCATCAATGATCCAGTCAGCATTAAAGATTTTATGACGACAGTGCTCAGAGTTCGCCTGTGCAAACATATAGATTTCTATATCTGTTGGATTTCGTTTAAGGGCTTGAAACACTGTCATGAGGTAGTTAATTTCGCTATCTGAAAGTGCAAGATTAAGCATTATGTTAGCTTGTACTAGTTTTTCTTTCCCTCCATACAGTATATCAATATATTCTAGAGGTCTTGGGTATTGATGTATAAATAAGGCATTAGCTTCTTGTAGGTCAGTGAAGATGCTTTCTGTCATACGATCATAAAGGAATGTACCTACTTTTTTCCATTGTTTTTCACTTAAAGGTTCAGATGTGATATAGAATTTTTTTCCACGCTCTATGCGTTTAACGGTATTTAATGAGCAGTTGTGGGCAAGCTCAGTTGCTTTGGAAGACCATGCCGAGAGGGTACCAGGTCGTGGAACTACAAGCAATACTCGACCCTCTGGGATGTACTGATCTCGAGTAGGACCATATTGTAAGAGACGCTTTAGTAGAATGGTTTGATCGTGCTTCAAAGGTTCGCTGATATCTACAAAATGAGTATGCTCAGCATAAATATTACGCACTGGGAGATTTTCTATCTGAAAGCTATTGAGTAACGCTCTAATCCTACTGACCGACAGTGCGGGTGGACCACGCAGTATTTCCATCATCATGAAAGGTCTCTATAATTTTTAGCGCCAATAGGTGGCTATATTTACTAGATTTTAGGAAATACAGATTGTTATGACCGTTTCTTTTTTTTAAAATAAGTGTATGAAATTTTATGGATGTAAGTTGTCGCAGGGACATATATAAACCATTTAGTATTTCACCAATAAAAAGATAAAAATTTGGATAAAGATTGGAGTCGATATTACAATAAAATAAAACTACTAGGACGTTGTTACTTAGGTGCTTTTTGGATATCTCATAAAGATATCTCGTGAGAGATTATCTATTTTACTAATTTTACGTTACTATGTGATTCACATGCATACATGTGATAGTGATAAGTATCCGAGTAAATCTTTTTAGAGGTAATTGAATCGTTTTGTTTTTTATTTTGAATGAAAGGCTCTTTTGAGTTTAGAACACAAGTTTTTCCCATCCATATCATTGTAAATTTTTAGTTGGTGTTTTTTACTGCTAACAGCATAGCATAATTTACAAAATATTATATATAACAAGACAGCAAAATATTTTTATTACAAAATAAGTATTGTATGTGTATGGCGATATAATACAAAGTATTACGCACTAGTAATTGATAGTAGATAGACTGGGTGTAGCCTGTAATATGAATGTAATATATTTTCGTAAAATATTCATTGATTTTAAGTTGATCTATAAGTCTCTTAGGATCCTATTTAATATATCATATACGGGTCACGCTTGATATATTTCTTCTTATTCTTTATTGGTAATATACTTCATTTACTGGGGAATATGTAAAAAAATAGTGCCTTCGCGGCATCATTTCTTAACTATCTGCATCTATACATAACATAGCTATATAGGGATTTTTAGTCTTAAGAATCACCCTGATTCTAAAAAACCATCGATATAGTATGAATAAATATAAAATTTATCTTAATAAGAATAATGAATTCTATTCCCTTCGGTTCTTATTCAATATAATTATTGGAATTGTAGCAATATGGATATTATGCTTTTGTTGATACTTGAAGATAGAGCTACATTTCATCTCACCCTTGATGTGATTCATGTTCATCTTATTTATTTTAATAAAATTTTATTTTTATAAAGATAGTTTAACATTAAAATATTAACATATGTGCGCAGTGATGATATGCAAATGATACGTCACTATCAATTTTATATGTATATATCAGATATCGATGGACATTTTGATAACTCGATGTGTAACTATAGTACACGTTTTTGTATTAATAAAATGCTATCCTATACAAGGTGCATATAGGATTATGGTTGACCAATATATAAGTTATATAATATCATTACTTTTTTTCACTATATACATCGATTTTTAGATGAATAATAGAATATTGACTGATGTCAGATGACAGTAGATTAAATTAAGATAGAATGGTTTTGCCGTGAATCCTTTTTTCTGCTCTTTTCTGATAAAAAAAGTGAGTAAGTATATTAGAGCACTCTGTTTTAAGCACACCGCCGTTAACCTGAACATGATGATTTGTTCTTGTATCTCGTAATGTATGCAGACAGGTATTTATTGTACCATCTTTAGAAGCACGAGCTCCGTATACCAGTCGACTAACACGACTATAAACTATTGCACCAGCACACATAGCACAAGGTTCAAGAGTGACATAGAGCACAGACTCTGTGAGACGATAATTACGTAGAACTTTCCCACCCTGTCGTAATGCTATGATTTCAGCATGTGCTGTGGGATCATGAGACTCAATAGGTTGGTTCCAACCTTTACCAATTACTTTATTATTCAGCACTAATATTGCGCCAATAGGAACTTCGCCTTGATTTTGAGCGTAATATGCAAGCACGATAGCATGATGCATCCAGCGCTCGTCGTTATTGCGTGTCAATACAAAACCTCCGGTGATATAGATAGTTGTAATATTCTGTTTTATGGTGCGTATAGAGCTCTATAAAGTAACAGAATTTAATCATGAATAATTTTAACATTTTTGTGAGTTTTCGTACGCTTGATATAAAAATAAAAATAAAATTGGGGGAAATAAGAAGAAGTTGCTATTTTTCAAATACTTGGTCATATGATTGGCTGTCTTTGGGATGAAGAGCAAACGTGAATTTTAGAATATTTTGCTATAGCTATATTATAGAGAAGTATTCTGACATATTCAGATACCCTCATATGTCATATGATGTAAGATATTAGATCTTGCCTAACTCATAGACATCATCTATACTTTTAAAGATAAAAGATACTCTAAGTATAGATTTTTTAATATTCATATTGCAGCTACGGGATGCGTATGTCATCTTTGCATTTTTGATGAAACATAAGGAGGTATTTAATAAGGCAGTTGATTTATATCATACGTGCTAAATTTTCTAGAATAGTTTTTATCCAAATATATGACAGATACAGATTATATTACTGATATTTTATCTTTTCGTGTACTGCAGAACAATGCGTATTATGTAAAAGACTTCATATTGTGATGGCTGCTGGGTCATATTTCATAAGCTGCTACCACCTTTTCTTTATTTTGCAATCTCTCTTCGATAGCTGTTAAGGCGTTGCATACTAAATGTATGCGTATGTAACTATATACAGCCCATAATAAAATAATATAGAGTAATGTGATTCACACACTTCATATAAAATTAAATATAGTGATTTTATATCTTAGCGAGCATGATTGTAGACATATCATGTGGTTATTTTTTGTCCGCATAGAACGCGGGTGTAATAGTGATTATTTTCTAACTAGATGCTATAATATGCACTATTCATAGCATCGGTTGTATGGTCATGAGTCTCTTGGATATTTAGAGATAGTACGGTATAATATATAGAGGTCTCTGGTGTGATTTGTCGTATGTCTTTTTTATATTGTGCGGTATCAATTTTAATTGATGAGATTCGAAGTCACTGTTGTGTAAAAGATGATTTTCCAGAAACATATTTTTCTTGTATTTTTTGTATACAAGATAAGCACATAGTTTAGCATAATGTCATTTGAGGTAATCTTAACAGAGGTATTCCTCAAGTTTTCTCAGCTCTCTTTAATATGATGTTCAAGATCAAGTATATCAGTAGAAGTTGGAAATCTATCATAATGCATGATGACTTAAAAAAGAAAGTTGGTTGGGCTGCATTAGAATACGTGATGTCAGGCACTATTGTTGGTGTGGGTACTGGCTCAACTATTGCATATTTTATTGATGCATTAGCTTCGATTAAGAATGAGATTATTGGCACGGTGTCTAGTTCAGAGACATCAAGCGCAAGATTACAAGCATACGGTATTCCTGTTTTTGATCTGAATGATGTTAATATTCTTTCTCTGTATGTTGATGGTGCGGATGAAATAAATAATCAGTTACAAATGATTAAAGGAGGAGGAGCGGCTTTAACTCGAGAGAAGATTATTGCAGCGGTTTCTGATTGCTTTGTTTGCGTTGTCGATTCTTCTAAACAGGTTAATATATTAGGGCGTGTTCCTCTTCCAGTGGAAGTGATTCCTATGGCACGTGCCTATGTTTCTCGTCAGCTTGTTAGGTTAGGTGGAAGTCCAAAGTATCGTCAGAATGTTGTTACTGATAATGGGAATATTATTCTCGATGTACATCATCTTAATATGAGTAATCCTATTCAGCTAGAAAAAGCTATCAATGCTTTAACTGGTGTTGTGACAGTCGGATTATTTGCCAATAGAGGAGCGGATGTAGCACTCATTGGTACCACTCATGGAGTACAAGTAATCAACAAAGACCCTCTAGTACCTAATGCAATTACTTTCTTATAGGAGAAAAGTTTTAAGTTATTTGGTTGATTGATAGTGATAAGATGTTAAAAAAGAGAGTGTCTTCTTGCGTGTAAGTTTTAAATTGATCTGCCGTTATTTAATGTACTCCTCAAAAGTATGATAGATGTGTGTGCGTACATTACTTTATACTTAAGGTGGTTATTTATTATAGGGATCATACGTAAACACTAACTATAACAGAATGGTAATATCATAGTGCAATGCATCATGCTTATCTAGTCTTTCCTCAATTTGATCCAGTTATTGCCTCCATTGGACCAGTATCATTACACTGGTATGGGTTGATGTATGTGATTAGTTTTATTTTAGTACGATGGATCGCAAGACGTCGAGTTCATAAATATGGTGGAATTTGGAATAAGGACGCGGTGGATGATTTAATATATTCAGGATTTCTAGGGGTGGTTTTCGGAGGTCGGTTAGGTTATGCATTATTCTATAATTTTCCTGTATTTCTCCATAATCCTTTATATGTCTTTCACGTTTGGAAAGGTGGAATGTCATTTCATGGTGGATTCATAGGTGTTATAATAGCTCTGTGGATATTCTCTCATCGTACTCAGCGTAATTTTTTTGTCATTTCTGACTTTATAGCGCCGCTGATTCCATTGGGCTTAGGTGCGGGTCGTTTAGGTAATTATATTAATGGTGAATTATGGGGAAGAGTGGATCCTAATTTACCCTGGGCGATGTTATTTCCAAACTCGTATAGCGAAGACATTAAGTTAGCCGCAAATGATCCAGAATGGCAACAGATGATCGTGACTTATGGAGTCTTACCGCGTCATCCTTCGCAGTTGTACGAAGCATTTCTAGAAGGTTTTGTTTTATTTATTGTATTGCATTTCTTTATTTTCCATCGACCACGTCCTGTTGGTGCTGTCTCTGCTTTATTTTTAATACTATATAGTGTCTTTCGTATTTTTGTCGAATTTTTTCGGCAACCCGACCAGCAGATTGGTTTATTCTATGGTATTAGTATGGGACAGATTCTCTCAGTGCCGATGTGTATTGCAGGAATTATACTGATGCTTGTAGTATACAATCAGAGAACTCCAGTAACAAAGGGCGAATAAATGAGGAAACAATACAAATATAATGCAGTTCTTAATGCTTATTTGTATATATGATAATGCATATGGATCAAATATCATATTAACTATGAGTTAATAATATAGGATAGAAAGCATAAATATGAGCAAGCGACTATGATCTTTTATAGAGAGTATTTATTTGTATTTATTAGAAAGAGGTCTACTGCATTTTTCGATTGGGGTGACTGTTGCGATTGATAGCTAGTGTAGGCTCCGTAACATTTAAAGTACAGAACTCTGATAGTAAAGCAGAGAAGAAAAATCAATGAGTGATGTGGTATATATATTAACAGGTGGTTCTCTGGTGGAGGTTGTGATAGTAATTGCAACAGAGCTTCAGTGTGAGGATGACATGATGCTGTAGCATATATACTAGAGCAAGTAATTTTTATGACATGTGTACTACGTACCTATTTTATCTATGACATCAATATTATTGATGATAGTGTAATGAGTGGCGCACTTATTTTTATATGTGATCTGACATGGATTATCAGAGAGCTTTGATGTTTATCAAAGCATACCATTATAATGGTAACTCAATTTTAAAGCAATCGAAAAACTATGGAGTCATTAATTATTAGATGAATTTATAATCTTAGATTGATATGTTATATTTACTACATATTATGAGTATTTTATCTAAAAGTAAATATTAAAAACTCACATAGGTAAATGAATATAGCTAGATATTAGTAATACGATCACATATATGCATATAGTATATCGGTAATGTTTGATATATCTTTGCACCAATGAATATTGTAGATGAATACGTTTAGTGCCAGAAATAGAAATATTGTATTATACACTCCTATTATAAATATTTATAAGAATGAGAAATAGTTGATAGAGAAAATAATGCATTACACCTAACTACACTGAAAAATGATTTTAAAGAATTGTGTATGTATATAATGTAATACATTTATCATAAAAAACATCGTTATACATATTAACATAGATGCATATCTATTTTTATGATGGAAGATAATTTTTAAGTCAATGCTAGAATGTTGTGAGTGCTCTTTAATGATGTATTTTACAGAAAAGTCTTTGATTTTAGTAGATGGTTCTTCATATTTATATCGCGCTTATCATGCTTGCCCCCGTCTTACAACTGATTCTGGTTTTCCAACTGGAGCTATGTATGGCATGCTAAATATGTTGCGGAGTTTGTTACTCAAGTATCAACATAGCCATGTAGCTGTAGTATTTGATGCACCTGGTAAAACGTTTCGTGATGCATTGTTTATAGAATACAAATCGCATCGCCCAATAATGCCGTACGAATTACAAATACAGCTGGAACCTCTACAGGAAATCATCAAATCTCTTGGTCTGCCTCTTTTAGTGATTCCTGGAGTTGAAGCAGATGACGTCATTGGTACTCTAGCGTTAGAAGCGGAAAAATTGGGTCAAACTGTGTTAATTAGCACAGACGATAAAGATATGGCACAATTAGTTAGTCAAAATATTAATATTATTAATAGCATAGATAATAGGATGATGGGGCCTCAAGAGGTTTTCGAAAAATACGGTATTCCGTCTTCTTTAATCATTGACTTACTTGCATTAGTTGGTGATACATCGGATAATATACCAGGTGTAGCAGGTGTTGGAAAAAAAAGCGCGCAAGCGTTATTACAGGGTTTGGGGGGCATTCAAGTTATTTACAAGAACCTTGATAAAGTGGCTTCGCTACCATTTAGAGGATCTAAAAATATAGCACTAAAGCTAGAAAAAAATAAAGGTATGGCGTTTTTGTCCTATGAGCTAGCTACGATTAAGACAGATGTACAGCTTTCACTTACTAGTAATCAGTTAACTTATACGACACCCACTTTATCTTATCTTCTAGAATTATTAAAAAAATATGAATTCAATCAGTGGCTATCTCATTTAGAAAATAAAACATGGTGGCGCTGGCATTGTAAGGCATGGCATATTATAGAGAAAAGGATCATAATAGAAAAAGAGCGAGAAGACAAAAAGGGGGCAATAAATACGTTTGAACCCACTACGTACCTAGATATCCTAGATAAAGTTACATTCAGCACTTGGATTGAAAATATAAAAAATAGTAAATATTGTGCATTTTATATAGAAACTGATTCGTTGGATGTGTTTACAGCTAATATTGTTGGATTGTCTTTTTCAACAATGCTAGGAAAAGCTGTTTATTTACCGGTATCTTTTAGTAAAAAGACTTCATCCACTCAACTAGATGGTTTTTATATTTTAGAAATGCTACAACCAGTGCTAGAAAATATGAATCTCGTAAAGATTGGGTGTAATCTTAAATTTTATTACAAGATTTTAAAGAAGTATAATATTAACCTGCAAGGACTTTGTTTTGATGTTTTTCTTGAGTCTTACGTGTTAGATAGTATTGGAAATTGTCGTGATTTGTATATATTAGCAGAAAGATGGTTACATTATGATTTGGCAATGTTAACTCATATTGTTAGAAAAAAGAGACATAAGCCAGTTTGTCATCCGGTGTTAATTGGGTCAAATAACTATTGTGCAGCGATTCATGCTGATGTGACACTACAGTTACATACAAAGATGTGGACACAGTTAGAGCAAAAAAGGGATCTTAAATACATTTTTGAAGAGATTGATATGCCTCTTGTTCCTGTTTTGTCACGCATAGAACAGAATGGAGTTTTAATTGATAAAAAGTTTCTTAGTGAGTATTCCAAGGAAATTAGTTCTCGTCTAACAAACTTAGAATTACAAGCACATGAATTCGCTGGCGAATCATTTAATCTATTCTCACCGAAGCAGCTTCAAGTCATTTTGTTTAAAAAACACGGCATAAAGTCAACTAAAAAAACACCGGGGGGTGATTTATCGACTAGTGAAGAAGTGTTATCTCAATTATCACTGCACTATCCATTAGCAAAAGTGATTTTAGAACACAGATGTCTTTCAAAAATTCAATCATCTTATACTAACAAGCTTCTTCGTATGATACATCCAGATACTCAACGTGTGCATACATCTTATCATCAAACAGTAACAGTCACGGGACGTCTTTCTTCTAGCAATCCAAATTTACAAAATATTCCTGTACGTAATAATGAAGGTCGACGGGTGAGAAAAGCTTTTGTCGCACCTCAGGGATATTCTATCATTGTAGCAGACTATTCGCAAATTGAATTACGTATTATGGCGCATTTCTCACAAGATGCAGGTTTGTTGTTAGCGTTTTCGAAAGAACAAGATGTGCATTGCGCTACAGCAGCAGAAGTATTTGGCGTAGACTTACCCGTGGTTACTAAAGAGCAAAGACGAAGCGCTAAGGCTATTAACTTTGGTTTGATTTATGGAATGAGTGCCTTTGGTTTAGCACGTCAGCTGTGTATTGGAGTCGGGGAGGCTAAGATATATATCGATCGTTACTTTGGACGATATCCCGGTGTACTGCATTACATGAGAAATACGCGTAAAAAAGCTGCGGAACAAGGATATGTCTCTACATTACATGGACGTCGCTTGTACCTGCCCGATATTAATGCCAGGAATGGTATACGTCGTCAAGCAGCTGAGCGTGCGGCAATCAACGCTCCAATGCAGGGTACTGCGGCAGATATTATGAAGCTGGCTATGATTTCGATCGATATATGGTTAGCGCAACAAAAATTTCCATTATTTAGAATGATTATGCAAGTACATGATGAGTTAGTGTTCGAGGTGAAGAGTCATTCCATAGCAGGTGCCTCCATGCAAATTTGTGCTTTAATGGAAGGTTGTATACATTTGGACGTGCCATTACGCGTAGATATTGGTATAGGAGAGAATTGGGACCAGGCGCACTAACGTCAATACACTATCTAATAGTGAAGCACTTTGATATCTTTATATTTTTGAGAGTCCAGGGAATTCATGAACGTATTTCATCTATTTTGTTCTATTGTTGTTTAATTGCGTTCCCAAAATAGGTGCGATAATATATGTGCAGCATTGATTGTAAGAGGTATCGAGAACAAGACAAACTGTGAGCATATTTTCTGTATAGTGCGCTGATTTTTATTGTATTCTGTTTACTTTTATCTATATATATTGGATAAGGATTACATAGTGGTTCATATACATTCTTTAAGCTATAAAGATTCTGGAGTAGACATTCATGCTAGCAATGTTTTTGTTAAGCGTATAAAAAAAATAGCACAAAAAACATATCGTCCAGAAGTGATCAGTGGGTTAGGTGGTTTTGCAGCTCTTTGTGCTTTGCCAACAAACTATCATGAACCAATTTTGGTATCTAGCACGGATGGAGTTGGGACTAAGCTGAGACTGGCAGTACAGACACAATGCTATAATACAATTGGTATTGACTTAGTGGCTATGTGTGTAAACGATTTAGTGGTTGTAGGAGCAGAACCAGTCTTTTTTCTAGATTACTATGCTACTAGTAAGTTAAAGGTCGATATCGCATCTTGTATTATTCGCAGTATTGCAGAAGGGTGCTTAGAAGCAGGGTGTGCGTTAATTGGTGGTGAAACCGCTGAAATGCCAGGTATGTATAGGGGCCAAGATTATGATATAGCAGGTTTTTGTGTAGGAGTGGTAGAAAAAAAAGAGATTATTGATGGTAGTAAGGTAACTGATGGTGATGTATTAATTGCCCTGGGTTCTAACGGCCTTCATGCTAATGGGTATTCATTAGTGCATAAAGTATTAGAATATAGTAATATCAATATAAATACTACTTTTTTAAACGATAAGTCGTTAGCAGATCATCTTTTGGCCCCTACTAAAATTTATGTTCATGCTATTCGCACTTTAATACGACAAATCGATGTACATGCTATCGCTCATATGACGGGTGGGGGTTTTTGGGATAATATTCCACGTATCTTACCAGACGAGACTCAAGCAGTATTATATGAGTCTAGTTGGGAGTGGCCTAAAATATTTCAGTGGTTACAAGATATAGGAAATATTAATCTCTCTGAGATGTATCATACTTTTAATTGCGGTGTTGGCATGGTAATTATTGTACATAAAAATGTAGCAGACAAGGCTGTAAAAATACTAAATGAAAGCGGTGAAGTAGCTTGGAAGATTGGCGTGATAAAGACTTCAGATAGTCATCATCGTGTTGTAATGCACCCATGAAACGTATAGTGATACTTGTCTCTGGTGACGGTAGTAATTTTCAGGCGATCTTAAATTCTTGTAAAAAAAAGGAAATATTCGGCAGAATAGTGGCTGTTGTAAGCGATAATTGTCAAGCATTTGCGATAGAGCGCGCGCGTGTAGCTCATATTTCTACTCATGTGTTAGTCCCGGCACCATTGCATAAAGAAGAACATATATTTAATCAGGAGTTAATGCAAGTAGTCGATTTGTATTCTCCAGATTTAGTTATTTTAGCCGGTTATATGCGGATTTTGAATGCAGACATTGTTGCATCCTACTCTGGGCGGATACTTAATATCCATCCATCTTTGTTACCAAAATACCCGGGATTGTATACACATCGTAAAGCAATACAAAACAGTGATGCTCAGCACGGAGCTTCTGTACATTTTGTGACAGACAAAATAGATGAAGGTCCAGTTATTGTGCAAGCGAGGGTGCCTGTTTTTCATAATGATAGTGAATATACTCTTTCGATGCGAGTGAAAGAGCAGGAGCATAGTATTTATCCTCTAGCAGTAAAATGGTTTACAGAAGGCCGTCTTAAGATGCATAACAATGCAGCTTGGTTAGATGGATATAGACTGCCTCAGTCAGGGTATATAGATGTCATTGAGAGGAGTCTCTAATAGAATTATCTCTATGAGAGTCTATTAGACCGTGCTATTTTAAAAATTCCATTGATCATCTTTTTGAAATAATATCTTATCAAACATCATCATTATCATGATCAATATGGAGCATGTAGTAATATCTTTGTTTTACGGTATTGTGGATGAGTATATGAAAAACAAAACTAAGAATTAGAGTACACATATCCCTTGATGTTCATGTATTTCAATGGAGAAATAGCAATATAATAAATATTATTAACTCGTGGTCTATTTTTATTCTGCTAGATTTTTAACTATGGATATAAAATAGCAAGAGTGAGAAAAAATATACATTTGACAGTTCTTGGCGATATGAGTTCTATAGATGATTCGGCATTTTGTGGATTGTTCATTATTATTTTATATATAATCATAGATATAGGTTAGTAGAGGAACCGCACTGTCTTTAATATTTAGCAGAACATGATATGTTTATATATGTATAGTAACTCCTGTACATTAAAATGCAGAAAATACAGGGTCAAATATAGTACGTGGTGGTAAAATTATATGTATACGATACATGTTAATTTCTATAGTCAGGAGTTAAGCATGCATGCCTTATTGTTCATAGAAGCGAGATCACCATAAAAATAATGATAATAACTTTTACGATGTGATAACAATCTGTTAAAGAACAACAAAAAAGTCATGAGATTTGATTTAAACACTAATTTATTTAGGCTTAAAATAAATGGAAGTAGCAAAAAACAGATTATTAAAGGTTGTTTTTTAGAATTTCTTGTAAAACGTGCGAAGCAGCGATAAAACCAAATGTGGCTGTCACCATGGTGACAGATCCTAATCCTTTGTCACAGTCAAGGTGTTCTAGGGTATGAGCTTTATGACGTGATCTACAGACTGAGCCGTCTGTTTGTGGGTATAATGTAGTTTCAGCAGAAAACACACAATCAATATTTAGCTCACCATTTTTGTTTTTGATTATTTGAAAGTTATCTCTTAGTCGCCTGCGTAATGCAGTAGATAACGGATCGTGTACTGCTTTTGATAAATCTGATACTTGTATTTGCATTGGATCAATTTTCCCAGCAGCCCCACCAATAGTAATTAGTGGAATGTGATTATAATAACACCATGATACCAGTGCTGCCTTTACTGTTACATTATCAATTGCATCTATGATATAGGTGAATTTATGGTTTAGTAATGTATTAATGTTTTGAAGGGTAAGAAAATCATCAATGCAGTGTACGTAGCATTCTGGGTTAATTTCTCTCATACGTGCTGCCATGATTGTATTTTTAGGCTGTCCTATACTGGTTTTCGTGGCATGAATTTGTCTGTTAGTATTAGTGATACAGATATCATCCATATCGATTAAAGTCAGGATACCAATTCCACTGCGTGTTAATGCTTCAGCTGCCCATGAACCTACCCCGCCAATCCCTACAATACATATATGTTTTTGAGCAAAGAGTGACAACGCAAGTTGGCCGTATATACGTGATATACCGCTAAAGCGTTGTCTCCATTTCGCAGAAAGCTCCTGCATGATAATATTTTCCTTGCATAAAAGTACAATAGTGATGATTGATGATATGATCATGTGATACTATATGATCTAGTCAGTGACTTATCAGAAAGAAAATAGGCATTCTTTTTGGATCGAATTACCACATCAGATAAGAGCTGTACATAATTTGCAAAATGAGCGACATAAGTCTTCTATAGACTATATGTGTAGGGGAGTTTATCTATATCTCATATCTCATATTAGAGGGATTTTCATAAATCATGTCACCTGTATGGTTTTCTATAATAGAATTATATTCTATATTTATTTTTATTTATCTCTAGATAGATCTACACATATATTTATGCTATTTCATAGATGTGTCAAGAGTATTGTACATAAAATGGCTTAATAAGTTTTTTGTTCATTATGTTTATTAAGAGAAAAAGGATAGAATGAAGCACTATGTGGAATACTAACAATGTTATTAATGATAGCATAATTCATAAATTTATAATAGAGATGGCATATTTTCTGGTATGTTCCTTAATATGTGTTCAGTATTGTGATGCGTGTAGTTATGCAGGTAGTATTAAGTGTTTCTCATAGATACATGATTTCATGTGCTTAAGATTGATAAAAGGTTGCTGATTTTATGTATGTATTTTGTAGCTTTAACTATATACCGTGCACGCATGCGAATGGTTGTACGAGTACTGTATTGTTAGTGGCCATTTATGATATGGTCACTAAGCAGTTGATAGATTAATGCTTTTATTTTTGTATGCAAAGGCTATTGTTGATAATGATGAAGAGGTGTGCGTCAATGACATGCCACTTATAGAATGTATAGAAAATGGTTTTTATGCAGAATATGATATGAAATATGAGTATATAATTTTATATATGTCTGAATGTGTATCTGAAATACTTGCTGTTTATTGAAATAATCTATTAAAGATAAATATGTTTACGATACGCGATGCTGATGAATCTGTTATATATATATTATTATATATAATAGATGGTATATGTGCAATCTCATTCAGTGATATAAATTTGATCGAGAGGGTATTAATGGTGAGTTATATGTGTCTGTCTAAAAAGGATTATACAGTTATATATGAGAAGTTTTTTGTTTTTTTCTTATCTGTGTGTGGTTTAGCAAAGGCAGGGTTTAATTTACACGACATCTTTGTACATGCCTTTCCTGTGATCCAGGCACTAGATGCTAACAACCTTTCCTGACTATGTTTTACTAATTTTTGCGATATGATTGAGGCGTATGCTTACCATAGAGAGTGTTAAATATTGACTTTTTTATATTTTTCTATTAATTAAAAGCTGTAAGTAATGCTAGATAGAATGAGCGTCTACTTGTTACGGATGTCGTTATTGTGTAACTTACAGATATCATATTAGGATGATCACATTACTATTCTTTTTTTCTGGATCGCAGAAAGAAATCCATTATTTTATGATAGCAAAGATACTTTGAACAAAGTTAATATTTTGTATGGTATGTAGATATTTATTCTTTTCTTGTAGGATGAATAATTCTTCTTGTCTTTAGAACACATGCACTATCATTAGTGCATTATACTATACCTATATAAAAATTTTTATGCTGAATTGATGTACCTAGTTTCATGAGAGTGTATAAATACATATTGCTTTTTTAGAGATGAACGCGATATTAAGAAAATAAAATATACGTATCAATATTAAATTCATTGAATGACAAATTTTAAAAAATGTATCTTAGATATCATCATTATAGAGTGATGATAGTTTGGTTGCGGGAGCTGGATTTGAACCAACGACCTTCGGGTTATGAGCCCGACGAGCTACCAAGCTGCTCCATCCCGCGTTTGGTCTATGCACGTCACTAGATATAATGATGTTATAGTACCACGATATAGTGAAAATCACTACATATTTAGTATCATTATACACTTAATATGGGTGTTATGGTAATTTTTTTAGTATACAGTATGTATCAATAAGCAAAAGACCCTTGGAATCTTGATTATATCTTTGAGTATTGCGTTAACTATGTATTCCTTGTTAGTATAAGAAAAATTATGACTTTTATGTAGACAAGATTATATGTAGACAAGATTAGATTGGTAGAGATATTAACAGAACATAGAAATTTATTGTAGTTCTCATTTGTTATGTGTGGCGTTTAGAAAGTGCTGCGCAGTAGTATAAATTGAGTATTTCGGTATCTTACTGGTTACTGATTATCATTTTCTGTATTGCAGTGTTCCGTGTATACGTGAATGCTAATAGATGTAGCACGTTCAAGAAGATCGGATGTACAATAATCAGAGTTTTTAGTTAGAGAGTGATTCTGATTATATATCCGGCAATAAATTTTTCTGAATTATGGTATTGATTTTCACAATTTTATTTAGAAGGTCTGCATAGTTAGAATATGAAAAATGTATTAGATAATAATCTAAACATAATAAATCTGTTATAATCAATCATTTCATGCAAAGAAATGTATATTAGTTATAGATCATAATTAATACAAATTGTGCGGGTGATGTATTGTTTATTTTTAATTGATTAGATTTCTCTTCTTAGCATAAGGGTTCAGGCCTAGATAATATAAATGTCATTAATGGAGAGTCTATGCACGTATTATGGCAAGTGATAATTACGATTTTATCTGGAGTGTGGCGAGGATTAACTTTAGTTCGTCAATGTATTGTAAATTTACTTTTTATCTTACTAGTAGTAATTGGTGTGTTTATTTGGTTTCAGAACGACAAAATCAATTTAGTAGGGGAGAAACACAAGGGTGCATTGATCATTAACTTGCATGGTAAAATAGTAGATCAACCAGCAAATAACTATAATTTTTTTAATCAGTTTAGTCATCAACTATTAGGATGCCGTAGTGAATCTGCAAAAGAGAATGCTCTTTTTCATATAGTGCACATCATACGTCAAGCCAAGAATGATGATAATATTACTGGTATAGTACTTGATTTACGTCATTTTATAGGTGGAGATCAACCTTCTCTGGAATATGTCGGTAAAGCATTACAGGAATTTCGTCATTGTGGTAAACCAATTTTTGCGATTGGAGTAAACTATAGTCAAGGGCAGTATTATTTAGCTAGTTTTGCGAATAAGATTTATCTTTCTCCGCAAGGTAAAGTGGACCTCCAGGGTTTTTCTATCAATAGCATGTATTATAAAACATTGTTAAATAAGCTTAAGGTTAGCTCGTATGTATTTCGAGTGGGCGCCTATAAGTCAGCAGTAGAGCCCTTTTTGCGGGATAACATGTCGCAAGAAGCGCGTGATTCCAGTAGTCAGGTTGTTGGGGAATTATGGCGGAATTATCTTCAAACTATAGCACAAAACAGAAATATCAGTACTACGCAGATTTTTCCTGGCGAAAAAAATATTATAGCGAAATTACAAGAACTTCATGGTGATGCTGCGCAGTATGCTAAAGAGAGTGGGTTAGTAGATGAATTAGCTTCTCCAGCATTAGCGGAAAAAGACTTAGTTCATATTTTTGGGTGGAATGAGCACACAAAGAACTATAATAGTATCATGATGTATGATTATAAGTTAAATGATCGTCATGGTATGGAAAATATAGGAGTGATAGTTGTTAGCGGTGCTATTACAGATAGCGAACAAAATCAGGGTCATATTTCATGTGAAACGACTGCCTTAGAAATTCGGTCGGCTCGTCTTGATCCTGCAATTAAAGCAATTATTCTGCGTGTTAATAGTCCTGGAGGTAGTGTAACTGCTTCTGAGATTATTCGGTCAGAATTAGAAGCTGTGCGAGCCGCAGGAAAACCCATTGTGGTTTCTATGGGCGGTATGGCTGCATCAGGAGGTTATTGGATCTCAACACCTGCAAATTATATTATCGCCAATAAAAATACCTTAACTGGCTCTATTGGAATCTTTGGTGTAATACATACTGTAGAGAATTCTCTAGATGCCATTGGTGTTCATGCTGATGGTGTCAAGACTTCAAACTTATCAGACATTATTATGACAAAGCCTCTTTCCGAAGATGCACAAAAAATTATGGAATTGAGTATTAATCATAGTTACCAAACTTTTATTAGATTAGTCGCACAAGCGCGTCACAAGACTTTTTCTGATGTTGAGGAGGTGGCTCAGGGTCGTGTTTGGATGGGTCGTGATGCAAAATCTCATGGTTTAGTGGATGATCTTGGTGACTTTGATGATGCTATTTCTAAAGCTGTAGAGTTATCCCATATACATGTGCCGCATTTAAAATGGTACCAGGATACACCTTGTATGTTAGATGCTTTTTTTGATCAACTTTCTGGTACTACACATAATGATCTTCGAAGTAGAGTTATGCAGACTTGGTTACCTCGTCCAATACTAGATTTTCTTTCAGATATAATAAAACAACCAGGTGTAATGGAAGAGAATGTACTAGATCCTAATCATCGTTATGCTTTATGTCTAAGTTGTAGTGATATCAGATAATCTTTTACGTTACATAATAAATTATTATGTAACGTTTTTCTGCACTAAAGATTCACGTACTGTTCTCCTGAATATATACCAGCTTCGTACTATGAATACGAAAAAATTTTATTATTTTTGAGTTTTATCTATGCAAAAAAAAAATATTTATGTGGCTTATACTGGTGGAACTATTGGAATGCAGCAGTCCAGAAATGGTTTTATTCCAGTTTCAGGATATCTACAACATCAGCTATCTAATACGTTAGAATTTCATAGGGAAGAGATGCCTCATTTTACTCTTCATGAGTATAAACCTCTCATTGATTCTGCAGACATGACACCATATGATTGGCAAGTAATCGCGGATGACATTAAGAGTCATTATGATGCTTATGATGGGTTTGTTATTCTACATGGCACTGATACTATGGCGTTTACTGCCTCGGCTCTTTCTTTTATATTAGAAAACTTAGCAAAACCTGTTATTGTGACTGGGTCTCAGATTCCGCTTGCGGAGATGCGTTCTGATGGTCATCAGAACTTGCTAAACTCACTATTTATTGCGGCTCGATATCCCATTAATGAAGTGACATTATTTTTCAATAATATACTATATCGCGGAAATCGTACTACTAAGGTCCATGCCAATGGTTTAAATGCTTTTGCTTCGCCTAATTTAGCGCCTTTACTAGAAGTAGGAACGAATATCAGGGTTCTTAACACCCCTCCGGCTCCTTTTGGTATTGGCGAACTGGTGGTACATACTATTACGCATCAGGAAATTGGATTAGTCACTATCTATCCAGGTATCTCGGCGACGCTTTTACGTAATTTTATTCAAAAACCCATTAAAGCATTAATTCTTCGTTCGTATGGAATTGGTAATGCACCGCAAAATAAAGAGTTTTTGCAAGTAGTTGAAGAGATGACAAAATGTGGTGTTTTGGTGGTGAACTTAACGCAGTGTTTGTCTGGCAAAGTAAATATGGATGGGTATACTACCGGTCATGCGTTAAAAAACGTAGGTGTAGTGAGTGGAACAGATCTTAGCGTGGAAGCTGCACTAACAAAACTATACTATCTTCTTAGTAAGAATTTAGCCATCCATGACATGCGTTATCTTATGCAAAAGAACTTACGCGGTGAGCTTACTATGGATAAAGAAATAGAGATGTTATAATACACGGCGTGGTACACGCCGTGTATAGCTACTGTGGATTTTTTAAAAACATTGTATTATATATAATATATTTTAGAGACTAGTGAAACATAATAGATTATCTTTGATTTATAATACTTTATTTAATATCAAGTGTACTTTTTTTATCTTTTTATTATATGATTTTTGCATGATATAACGCATGATGTTTACGATATCTTCCATCATATTTTTTCTTCCTAAGTTCTCTATTTCTTTTCGGCATGAACTGATGATTAGTTTTTCACGTTCTGGAGAATAAAGAGGTATCCCCTGTTGATTTTTTATATCGGCTATAGTGGATGCTAGTTCTATCCTTTCTGCTATTAAGCGGATTATTTTTTTATCCAGTTCATCAATTTTTTTTCGTAGGCGATCTATCTTAGGTGTCATGAGAGCTATCCTTATGACGGTGTGAAAGTGAAAATAATATATAGGTATTATTCATAGTGAGTAGTTATTACTAGTGATGAACGTATTTTATGTCACTACGCAACGTTAATGAATGTTATATATATAGACACGAAACATTGTATATTCACTCTCTGTCTTATGGATTATTATAAATGTAATGATGAGGTTATCTATTGATATATAGTCAATGATGTCATTTATTATTTTTGCAATGATACTAGTTATAAAATATGTCAAAAACATGGATTAGTGTTGAATAATAATACATTTTTATTATGTGTAGGATTACATCCATTGTAATTTTATTAGATTATATTCAGAATGTCTAATATATTGTATTTTACGTATCTGTGACTGTTATTATAGAATATATAAAGAAGAGTATAGCATTTCATACTTTATGTATATCTTTCATCTAATGCTATTATTCAGTTTATCATCTATATATGCTTTATATGAGAATATATTGATAAGCAGGTATTATTTGTTGAATATCGGCAAAAATATAAGATGACATCATAGATTGCAGTGGTAAAAATCATGAGGTCTTCAGGTTACATCCCAGTAATATAGACTATTATCTTTTTTTATTATATTATTTTTATAAACGATGTCTTTACCTGTCTGCATAAGTGATCAATTTACAATTATTTGGTTTTCTCGGGGTATGTTAATGTTCTATGCAGTAGAATGATATTCTAATAGATTATCTTACATATAATATGGATATTTTATTTTATAACGGATCGGAGGTTTTTACACCAGCTTCCCTGTCCATTTAAGATAAGAAAGGGATATATCAAATATATATTTTTCTTTTTTTTTGTGGGTTATTATTGCTCTTGTTTTCTATGAAGATATTAGATCACTGTACTAGGTTTTATTAGTTGTTCTACCTATCACCAGAAATAATATTGGAATTTGTATAAAAATGTAAGCGATTTTATTTATAATATGCGTATTCTGTAAGCGTATGTAGTAGAACTGTTATATTATTTACGATACATGTTACAACTATTGAATGTCTTATGTTTTTGAATTATATATTTTCGACTTATGTTGATAATATCAGATATTATGTATTATCTGTGTACATAGTAATAATAATACTTGGAATATATTTTTTAGAAGTAAGTATTAATACTTGAGTTGTATGTAATGGTAATGTGTACATAGACTATGTAGCATTCAGATATTTGCGCTATATTTGTGTAGGATCATGGTTATCATTAATATGATATATTCATTCAGTATCTACTCTACATCTACTAAAAATGCAAGCTATTATACATATTAGATCACTTCCTATATCAAATCATTGATGAAATTTGCGTGGCTGGAATTTTTTATTTTTTGTTTTTTGAGTATAGTGCGGCAGTGGATGTCTAGTAGTAAACTTTCATATTTTTGAATATATGACTGATCTTTAGATATATTTGTGTTTTATCATCATGATATGCATGTTTGTTATTCAATATGATCTCTAGACAATAAGTGCATCTATAGTCGTATCATAGATAGTAGAGATTTTATTTATACTGAGATCGAGATACTTATAAAGCATAAAGAATTTATATTCTGTTTTTTGATATCTCTGCATCATATGTTTACTCTGTTCTTTATGCACGCTAGGTGAAGGCGTGTAAAAATATTTTTCATGCTAGAGGTGATCGTCTGGTACATAATTATTGATTTTAGTATATTTTTACAAACCAATACTATTGGTATGCGTCTTATTATTTTTATTGAGAAATCTCTTTCTTTTACGATTGACATACTGTATCCGTAATATAGCAAAATTCTGTTTTTTAGTGCCACGAATAATGTTAACACTGTTGCTAAAATGAGGTTATGGTCCTTCAACTGTAGCTTTTGTGCTTGTGCTAATAAATATATTTTATAGTATTCTGCGTATTTTCTAAATTTTAGATTTTTGCTATTGTATTGTTATGACAAGGCGGATCTCTCATTGGTTTATATATGTTTATTATTTTTAAAATCATACATTAAATCATATTTAATAATCAGACAATATTTGTATCACTAATGTTCTTATTTTTGATGGCAGGTTGATTATCTAAATTATTATTTCTTCATATCTATCATTAGAGCATTCATGATTCGATGCACTAGTAGCAGTGTTTTTTACTGCGATTTACTTCTTCTATTTAAATTTATCTATTCTTGTATCATCGAGTGCACGTTATCTGTTGAGTAGGATGCAATAATTTTTAGTTGTGTAACTTAATCTATCTTTTTATACAAAATATAGTTTTTGTAGTACATATTCTTAATATGCCATGTCAATAGTATTTTCGTTTTTTATTCTCGATATATTATATAGTCTGTGGTTGTTAACAACTTTATGGTATTGGTATTATCAATCGTTATTTTTATATTGTAAATCAAGAAGATAGCAGAAGAAATTGTTTGAGACTAACCAGCGCGGGTACTATACATATAAACTATTGGCAATGGTTTTCATATAGATTGTTACTGTATATCTCATTTATGACTGATCATCTTAGAAAATACGTACAAAGTTGTAGTTATCATATCGTTTGATAGCGTGTATTAAAATATATCATAGATGCATTATTGAGCAGAACGAGCGATTTATTGTGAGTCTTTTCTAAATATATCGATGATTATTTAAGGATGATCCCTAAAATAGGAATCTCTTTATATTGAGATATGTGAGATTTGTATAAGATATTTATCTTTCCTTAGAGGAATAAAGTTTATTTTTATTTCTCTGTAAGTACAAAAATATCGTTATAAAAAGTATTTTGTACTACATGGGATGATACTGATTCTAGCATGCGGGTATCATGTGTAGTGTTTTTGTATTAGTTGATGTACATTTTCTTTTTGGAGAGAAAATAAGTAGGAAGCAATGTTTCTTTGTATGCCAACATGGATATGTGGAGATATGATGAGAGCATCGTTAACTTCGTGGGGTTATCACAACCTTATTTACGTATTTTCTATTTATGACCACCGAAGATATTGTGATGAGAAGAATAAAAATGTAGGGAGACTTTTCATCTTTCACATCTATGATCTTTATTAGTGCAAAAATCGCACCATGCATGCTCTATATGTGTGTGGAATTTATTACATATGAGAAATGGTCAGAAAACTTCTCCATGTAGGGTTTGGCTATAAGCATTCTTTATTTGTGTAAGGAGGTCTAACAGATGTGTAGTATAATGGGATTTGTGTAATGAGGGCGCGAAGTAATGATAAGAAGACTTCTATAATAGTGAGTGTCGATGTACATAGTTTGAATAGAGTTTTTGTATTTAGGATTAGTGACTCTCATTTATGTCATGGCTTTTATTTTCTCCGATGGTAAGGTTGGCATCATGTTTTTTATGATGATACATATATTATGAAGCTTAGAGTGATGAAAGAAGGTAGTAGTGGTATTTTTATTTATTTTATACACAAAAGGTGCCTCTCATGCGAGAGGAGGATGTGTACCATAGCACATAAAATTATTTTATAGGTAGGTTTATAAGGGTATATGCATTATATTTCCTTTCCTTAGTATACAAGACATAATATTTGTTTTTTTTGTTAAATATTGGTATTATAAAGCAAGTGCTTTTATAGGGAAAAACATGTATGAGCTATAGCTTAGGGATTGAACGCGCACCAATATGTCTCTGCCAAAGAGGCATTTATAATCAGTTGCATTATACAATAATGGTAATAGATATTATTTTCTATGGAAAAAAAGATATACGTACCTATTAAGAAATACGAGTATTAATGTATGTATTATTGCCTAAACGTTGCATCATGATTAAAAATAACGATACGTATAATATTGATTATATGTATGTATTCTACACAGAAGATACCAACATACTGTCATCGTGATAGCTGCTACTATTTCTTCATCTTTATTTTCAACACAGACGCCGCCCTCTTATGTCTAATGGTAGTATAAGTGACTCAATGTATTTGATATGTCGCTATAGTATAGTCAGGAAAACAAATCCTCTTAAATAGTTATCAAAAATAATATTTTAATGAATACAATAGCTCTCTTAATGAGTATTATATATAAAAATATAACCAAGAGAAGAGGCTAGTTTATTGAAGCATACATCACTATTAATATAGGGTTGAATGATGTCTGAATTATTACTATATGATGATGGAGGAATGGATATTATCAAGGGTACATTCAAACACTTCTTTATAGTTGGTATGTCCACCATCACAGGTTTAGGGTTTTTGTATTCAAAAAGAATGATATTCTATACTAATGATAAAGTACTTTTTTTCTCATAGATGATATATACCATATTCCACATGATGCATATATACTGTAATGTATATGTCTCATCTCCATCATGTTACATCCTACTACCACTTATACTGTTTTTTTCATTAAATTTATTACACGTAATTTAGCTAGTGCTTGAGATAATTCTGATGATGCTAGTACAAAATCTATTTCATCATGTTTTTTATTTAAACGCTCGATAGCTGCATTTTTTGCTTTCAATATCAGGCGTTCATCTAATTCACTACCGCGAATAGCGGTGTCTGCTAGGATGTTAACAACTAATGGTTGTATTTCTAATATTCCTCCTGAGAGGAATATGATTTCCTTTTTTTTATCTGTGTGTATGATAGATACCATACCAGGCTTAATCGTAGTCAGAAGGGGAGTATGATGTGGGTAGACACCAAGCTCTCCTTCGCTTCCTGATACTTGAATACTGTGTACCAATCCAGAGAAGATTCGTATTTCTGCGCTGACTACATTTAAATAAAAAGTCATAGTTAATAATTCACCTTTCTTGACAGATTATAACTGTGTTTACTTCATTTTATAAACATATTATTAAATTATTTTATGCTAGTGTTTTAGCTTTTTCTATTACCTCTTGAATAGATCCTACCATATAGAAAGCTTGTTCTGGGAGTGAGTCAAATTCACCTTCTATAATCCCCTTAAAACCAAGAATTGTCTCTGATAACGGCACATATTTTCCTGAAGATCCAGTAAATACTTCCGCTACAAAGAAAGGTTGGGATAGAAAACGCTGTACTTTACGTGCTCGTGTAACTATGAGTTTATCTTCTTCTGATAATTCATCCATACCAAGAATAGCGATGATATCTTTAAGTTCTTGATAACGTTGTAGGACAGATTGCACCTCTCGCGCTATTTGATAGTGATTGTGACCAACGATCACTGGATCTAGTTGACGGCTAGTTGAGGCTAGTGGGTCAACGGCTGGGTAAATCCCCAGAGAGGCAATTTGACGACTTAGTACTATAGTGGCATCTAAGTGAGCAAAAGTTGTGGCTGGAGATGGATCAGATAGGTCATCGGCAGGAACATACACAGCCTGTACAGAGGTAATAGAACCTTTTTTTGTCGAAGTAATGCGTTCTTGTAGGATACCCATTTCTTCTGCAAGAGTGGGTTGGTATCCAACTGCAGAAGGCATACGACCCAAAAGCGCAGACACTTCTGTACCAGCCAGAGTATAACGATATATATTATCAATAAAGAGGAGCACCGCTTTGCCTTCATCACGGAATTTTTCGGCTATAGTTAAACCAGTTAATGCAACGCGTAGACGGTTGCCAGGTGGTTCATTCATTTGTCCATAAACCAAAGATACTTTATTAAGAACGTTTGATTCAGTCATCTCATGGTAAAAATCATTACCTTCACGTGTACGTTCACCTACGCCTGCAAATACCGAAAAACCAGAGTGCTCAGCTGCAATATTACGAATCAGTTCCATCATATTGACAGTTTTTCCTACCCCCGCACCACCAAACAAACCAATTTTACCTCCTTTGGCAAAAGGACACATAAGGTCGATTACTTTAATGCCAGTTTCTAGAAGATCTTGAGAGCTGGACTGATCTTCGTAGGAAGGCGCTGGACGATGAATTGCCCAACGTTCTTTTTCACCTATTTCTCCTTTCATGTCAATTGGTTCACCTAATACGTTCATCATGCGTCCTAGCGTCTCCACACCCACTGGAACTGTAATAGGATGTTTTAAATCTAGTACCGTGAGTCCACGTTTTAGACCTTCAGAAGGACCCATCGCAATAGTACGTACAATTCCTCCACCTATTTGCTGTTGTACTTCTAAGATTAAGCGATGATTTGTATTTGTTACCTCAAGTGCATGATATACCTTTGGAACGGCATGTTGAGGAAATTCAACGTCGATGACGGCGCCTATTATTTGGGTAATCTTTCCAGTGGTCATTGTTATTTCCTGTATCTCCATCTAAGTAATTACGGTTATATGATGCTAGAGTTTTAGTGGAATGTAGCTTATGCACATAGTTATAACTCAAGTGGCGTTCTACTCTCTGATTGAGAATATTGTATGGCTTGTTTCTTTGGCATGGCATTGATCATGCGGGATTACACTGCAGAGGCGCCTGCGACAATTTCCGTTAATTCTCTAGTAATGGCGGCCTGACGAGCCTTATTACACGCTAACTGTAACTCTGTAATGAGGTTTCCACTATTATCAGTAGCTGTTTTCATGGCCATCATGCGAGCAGCCTGTTCACATGCTAGATTTTCTATAACACTTTGGTAAACCTGAGATTCAATATAACGTCGTAGTATGATATCTAAAAGTGTTTTCGGATCAGGCTCATATAGATAATCCCAGTTATTTTTCAGAGTAGAATCTACGGAGTGATATTCTGGCGATATAGGTAGAATTTGTACAATTAGTGGTAATTGGGAGATCGTGTTTACAAATTTGTTACTAGCAATGTATAGCTTGCTGATATGTTTTGCATCATACGCTTGCAGCATTACTTGCACAGAGCCTATCACATGAGATAAGGCAGGTTTATCACACATATTATGTACTTGCGCTACTATGTTACTGCCAATAGTTCTAAAGAACGAGATACCCTGCGAGCCTATAATAGATAAATCGCTACTGACTCCTTCCTTGGACCAGGTATGCATATTTTGTAAAACTTTTTTAAAAAGGTGAGCATTTAAAGATCCGCACAATCCGCGATTAGTAGATACAATCAGATATCCAATACGTTTTGCTTTGTGCGTATCAAAATAGGGGTGTCTGTATTCTAGATTACCTAGAGCCATGTGATTAATAACTTTACGCATAACTTCTGCATAAGGTCTGCTAATTTCTGCACGGTCTTGTGATTTTCTTAATTTAGACGCAGATACCATTTCCATTGCTTTTGTGATTTTCTGCGTATTTTGTACAGAAAAAATTTTGTTTCGTATCCCTTTTTCACTACTCATAAGTGTCTCTGTAATATTCCGGATCTTTTATGTTGTAAAACGTAGTATACATCCACGTGATTACTAGGATTGTTGGGCTTGAAATTCGTTCAGTAGATGATGGAGCTGCTGTTGAATAATGTTATTATAACTACCTGATTCATTAATTAATGTTAAGAGTTTTGTATAATTATGATGAGCGTAATCAAGTAGTTCGGTTTCAAATTGTCTAATATTAACAAGTTCTACATCACTGAGAAAGCCATTTTCAGCAGCAAATAATATGAGACTTTGCTGAGCGATAGACATAGGCGTATGCTGTTTTTGTTTGAGTATTTCAGTTACTTTTTGCCCGTATCTGAGTTGTACTCTAGTAGTTTCATCTAAATCAGAAGCAAACTGAGAGAATGCTTCTAGTTCACGATATTGCGCTAATGCAGTGCGAATGCCACTGGATAGTTTTTTCATAATGGTTGTTTGCGCGGCACTACCAACTCGAGATACAGAGATACCAGGATTGACTGCGGGACGAATACCAGCATTAAATAGATTAGTTTCTAGGAAAATTTGACCATCAGTGATGGAAATAACATTTGTTGGCACAAATGCCGAGACATCTCCTGCTTGTGTTTCAATAATTGGTAATACGGTCAGTGAACCTGTTTTCCCTTGTACCTGCCCCTTTGTGGCACGTTCTACATATTTCTCATTGACTCGAGAGGCACGCTCTAATAATCGAGAATGTAGATAGAAAACATCTCCGGGAAATGCCTCACGACCTGGTGGTCGACGGAGTAGAAGAGACACTTGACGGTAAGCTACGGCTTGTTTAGATAGATCATCGTAAACAATTAGTGCATCTTCACCGCGATCACGGAAGTATTCACCCATTGTACAACCAGAATAAGGGGCTAGATATTGGAGCACTGCAGGTTCAGATGCAGTAGCGACTACTACGATAGTATTAGACAGTGCATCATGCTCTTCTAGTTTAAGCACTACATTGGCCACAGTAGATGCTTTTTGTCCAATTGCTACATAGATGCATTTAATACCAGAGTTTTTTTGATTAATGATTGCATCGATAGCCATGGTGGTTTTACCAGTTTGTCTGTCGCCAATAATTAGCTCACGTTGACCTCGACCAATGGGAATCATGGCATCAATAGATTTATAACCTGTCTGAAGGGGTTGAGTAACAGATTTTCTATCTACAACCCCAGGTGCAATGACTTCTATTGGTGCTAGGAGCTCATGGTGTATCTCACCTTTTCCATCAATCGGGGAGCCTAAGGTGTTGACGACACGACCTAGTAAATTTCGGCCTACTGGCACTTCAAGAATTCGGCCAGTACACTGCACGGACATTCCTTCTGTTAGATCTGTATATGGACCCATGACCACCGCTCCCACAGAGTCACGTTCTAGGTTAAGTGCAAGAGCATAAAGGTTATTCGGTAGGGCAATCATTTCACCCTGCATGACATCCGATAATCCGTGAATACGAATAATACCGTCACTAACAGAAATAATAGTACCTTGATTATATTGGGTATTGACGATATCAAACTGAGCAATGCGCTTTTTGATGAGTTCGCTAATTTCAGTGGCATTTAGTTGCATATCTGTGTTTTCCTTAAGATAGCATGACGCTGGCAAGCCTGTTGAGTCGTGTGCGTACGCTGCCATCAATAACCATATCATCTGCTTTAAGAATAACGCCTGCTATGATATATTTGTCTACCTTACAATGTAGTCTAACATTAGATTTTAGACGTTTTTCCATAATACTTCTGATGGACATGAGTTGTTGATGAGTTAATGGTACAGAGGATAAAACTTCAATATCATAGACTGACTCGTGTGTGGCGCGTAATTTGATAAACTGTGCTAGAATTGTCGGTAACATAGATAATCGTTTGTTTTCGGCTAAGATTTTGATAAAATTTGTACTTGCAACATCAAGTTGATTACCACAAATTTGTATAAATTTTGCCGATAGAGCTTCCGGTGCGAGATGTCTTGCAATTAGACTTTTTATCTGTACTTGTAATGAAACAGCAGCTGCAAACATGAGCATTTCTTGCCATTTGGAAACAACTTTATTCGCCACAGCAAATTGAAATGCTGCTTTTGAGTATGGACGAGAAATGGTGATATCTGTAAACATTAGACTGTACCTCGTGATGCTAAGGAAGAGGTTAACGTATTGATAATATCACTGTGATCATCTGGATTTATTGAACGTGAAATTATTTTTTCGGCACCAGCGATAGTCAGTATTGCAATGTGTTTACGTAAATCCTCTTGTGCGCGTTGGCGCTCATTAGCAATTTGAATGACTGCCTGAGTCATAATTTTTTTACGTTCTTTTTCTGCCATGGCTTTTGCTTCTTCTATAATTTCTAAATAGCGCTTATTAGCTCTATCAATGATAGCGTGAGCATCTTTTTTAGCCTTTTTAAGATAAGTATTAGCAGCTAATTCTGAATTTTCTACATCTTTTTTGGTACGTTCAGCGAAAGAGAGGCTGTCTGCAATTTCTTTTTGACGTGCTTCTATCGCGGCGATTAATGGAGGCCATACATAGCGCATGCAGAACCAGACAAATAGGATAAATGCAATAGCTTGGCCGAGTATAGTGGCATTAATATTCATATTACAGTATCTCTTATGAAGTCAATTTTCTTATTAAGGAAAACATTGACGCGGCATTTATCAATGATGTCTAACTGTTCACAGTATCCAAGCATCAGATTTTGTGAACAGTGTTTCCTTATAATGCAACAGAAAACATGATATATAACCCTAATCCCACAGCAATCATCGGGATTGCATCTACTAAACCCATTACAACAAAAAACTGTGTTCTTAGAAGAGGTACTAGATCCGGCTGACGAGCTGCGCCTTCTAAAAATTTCCCTCCTAGGATGCCAATACCAATTGCTGCACCGATTGCCGCTAAACCCATCATGACAGCGGCAGCCATGTATAATAGATCTATATTATGATGCTCCATCATAAGTCTCCGTTTTGTGAATTAAGCATACAAAGTAACTACTATAATAATTTATAAGTCTATAATAAAGATAAGCTGAATAGCTTCTGAGAGAGATTAATGCTCTTCTGATGCCATAGACAGATAGACAATAGTTAATACCATAAATAGAAACGCCTGTAGAAAAATAATTAAGATATGAAAAATAGCCCAGGGTACATTTAGCAGCCATTGTGACCACCACGGTAAAAGACCGGCAATAAGGATGAAAATTAGCTCGCCTGCATACATATTTCCAAATAACCGTAGACCGAGGGAGATGGGTTTAGATAACAGACTGACGCCCTCGAGAAGAAGGTTAAGGGGTATGAAAATCGGATGTTTAAAAGGTTGCAGCATAAGTTCTTTACTAAATCCCCTGAAACCTTTTATTTTTATGCTATAAAAAAGTATTAAAATAAAAACCCCGAGCGACATGGATAAAGTGATGTTCACATCGGCAGAAGGTACAACCCGTAATGCTGGAAGGCTTAAGAAGCAATGTTCTCCAATGTAAGGCAGTAAATCAATAGGTAGTATATCCATCATATTCATAAGGAAGACCCACACAAATATCGTTAGAGCGAGCGGAGCTATAATTTTGCTGCTCCCATGATATATGTCGCGGACATTTTGATCTGTAAAAGAAATCACCAGTTCTACCATAGTCTGTAATGTATTTGGCACACCACTAGTTGCGGACTTAGCTACTATACGAAAAATAGCCAGAAATATACACCCCAATACTACAGAGAAAAAGATAGAATCAATATTTAAAATCCAAAAATTTCCTGGAGTGTCGTCCTTTGTTACCAGAGTAAAAGTGCGAAGATTCAGTTGTAGATTATTTAGATGATGGCCAATATATACTTTTGGTGATAACACATCTCCTACTACCGCCATGATATCTTTTATCCTTATGTACGTAATTATGGAGGATACTGTTATGTGAAATTAGTAGTAATACAGATGACAATCATACTTTAGAGCGATGATTTATTATCATGAAACTTTTTTTATTTTTTAAATTTATACTCCGTATGTAAGCGAGTTTAATAATATCTTGATATTTAGAAGCACATAGAACGTATGCTCCATAATAAATCTTATAATCAATACTATATCAAATATGATTGCGCTCCTTAAGCTGTCGCAGTACTTTTATATAACTTATAGCGAGAGTTTTGTAAATGATAGTCTTTATCATCTCAAACCTTAGAAGGGCGTGCCTTAATGTTGGATAGTGATAATATTTTGATGTATACAACTAGCGTACTTGCATATTCTTAATACGTATTTCTATCCCTCTGAGGGGTGTGCATTATTATGTAATGCGCATTGTATAATATAATACTATAATAATTATAAGAGATGTGCTCTTTAGAAAGAGCATTTATATATTATTATACTCCATTCACTGAGCAATGCAATTGGTAACATATATGTATACTATACATTACTACTAAGGGCATTTTTATTTTTTTTGTTTTGTTATTATTTATCGAGTGTCATTTATTAATATATTTTTTTGAAACTGTTCTGGCTGACATTGTTTGTTTACTTTTATTTAAATAACAGAGTTTTATATGTTCAGAATATCTCTATAAGACATGTGTGTAGTTTTTAAAACCTCTGTAATCTTGGTATTTGATGGTTAATAAAGATGGGGTGACTTTCTTGTTTTTATTTAGATTGTAGACAAAAACCTGTTGAGAATATTCCTCAGTTGTATGTGAATCTTTCATGGTGTAAAAGTGATGAATAGATCTTATCCACCTCATCGTGTATTTATATTTATGGGCGTGTCTGGTAGCGGTAAATCTACTGTTGCTACTGCGGTGGCACACCAGTTAAATGCTGCTCTGCTCGACGGAGATTTTTTACATCCTCGTGTCAATATTGCCAAAATGTCCTCTGGGCATCCATTAAATGATAATGATCGGCTACCATGGCTACAAGCTATTAATGATGCAGTATTTGCGATGCAGCGTACTAATGAGTTATCACTGATTGTTTGCTCTGCTCTCAAAAAAACTTATCGTAATATTTTACGAAATGGTAACTCTAACGTTTCTTTTATTTATCTTAAGGGTCATTTTGAGACTATTCAAGCACGATTACAAGCACGTAAAGGGCATTTTTTTCAATCTAATATGTTAGAAACGCAGTTTACAATATTAGAAAACCCCGATGAAGATGAAAAAGATGTATGGATTATCGATATTAATCAACCGTTACAAAATGTTTTAACTGCGACTTTAAAAGTTATCGAAGGAGTTAAAAAAAATATTATGGGGGTTGTATGAATACTCTAACCTTGATGATTACAGCAGTAGGTTCTGTGTGTTTGTTGTTGTTTTTAGTAATACAAGCACGCATGCATGCTTTTGTAGCCTTAATTCTTGTCTCTATCTTTGCAGCTATCATTGCTGGTATACCATTACAAGATATTGCTTCTATTATGCAAAAGGGTATGGGGGGCACTCTTGGTTTTCTTGCTATTGTTGTTGGGCTTGGAGCAATGTTTGGAAAAATACTGCATGAAACTGGTGTGGTTAATCAAATAGCCACCGGTATGTTAAAGATGTTTGGTGAAGGTCGTGCTACTTATGCCATTGGGATGGCCGGGCTTATTTGTGCGCTACCGTTATTTTTTGAGGTTGCAGTTGTGTTATTGATTACTATTGTGTCTTCAGTAGCACACCGGACTGGCAATAATTTAGTAAAGTTAGTGATACCTTTGTTTGCAGGGGTCTCGGCAGCATCTGCTTTCCTTTTACCGGGTCCAACACCGATGCTGGTAGCATTGCAGATGCATGCAGACCTTGGGTGGATGATTTTATTAGGCGTATTTGCAGCTATTCCTAGTATGCTTATTGCCGGTCCAATTTTTGGTAGTTTTATTAGTCAATATATTAAATTTCAAAGGCTTCCTGAAGACATTGAGCCGCAATTTGATTGTAGAAATATTCCATCATTTCCTGTGAGTCTGCTATTAGTTCTCTGTCCTCTTATCTTAGTTGGCTTAAAAACTATTGGCGTATTTTTTAGTGGTCCAGGGACAAGTCTATATGGGTTTTTAGAATTAATGGGGCACCCATTTATCTCTATGTTATTTTCTTGCTTAGTAGCAATTTATGGTATTGCTCGTCCTCAAGGTATAGATAAAGAACGTATTATGCAGCTTTGTGCTGCAGCGTTGCAGCCTGCGGGGATTATTCTTTTAGTCATTGGGGCAAGTGGTGTATTCAAGCAGGTGTTAGTAGATTCTGGTATTGGTGCGGCGTTAGGGCAAATGTTAACAAGCTGTGGTTTACCCGTGGCCGTGACTTCCTTTATATTGGCGAGCGCAATACGAGTGATTCAGGGATCAGCTACTGTTGCGTGTTTAACTACTGTGGGTCTTGTTATGCCAATGATTGAGTCACTAAATTATTCTGGCGCACAATTAGCCGCGTTATCGATTTGTATTTCTGGTGGTTCAATTATTTGTAGTCATGTGAATGATGCTGGTTTTTGGTTATTTGGTCGTTTTACCGGTGCAACTGAAGGTCAGACATTACAAACATGGACTCTGATGGAAACAATTTTGGGAACTGTGGGGGCTACAATCGGAATAATATCTTTTATGTTTTTATCATAATCAAGATATAAATTTAAAATAATGGAGTGATATGGTATCAATACTACTGTGTATATAATGCGTGGTATTTTATGGTGTGCATGGAGCATCTGAGCCAATATCATGATGGTATGCATGGTACTATTATTGACGTATATTTTTTACAATAGATTTTTGTATATTAAATCTTAAGGTTTTTAGTACAGTACTTATAGTCTTTGATTGCAAATAAGAGTGTGATACTGCATATCATTGCCTTTCAAGTATCATATTATGATGCATAGACATATCCTGTCATGCATGAGAAGATTATTTGAGCTGTTATTGATGATATCGTTCTTGTGAGGGTCATGCACGTCTATTGTTTATACTAAGGTCGTATAGAATTCTTTTAGGTGGTTTTTATTTCTTTATATGTGCACCATTTCATACGGTACGGTATAGATGTTTGTTCTGTGGTTTTACAGTGTACCACAGTAGTCCATTCCATATTCCTATGTTTAATTTCTGTTTCTAGAATTGGTTATTCTTTATTTTTAGGTATTATGCAACAACATTTCATACTTTTTGCAATAATATTTTTTTTTAGTATCGGTATTTTTTATTTATCAGACATGTTATAGAGGGGGAGTGCAGCAAGTGTTTTTTGTAGGGTTTGAATATATAGAACGGTACGCTTTACTGCGTTCACTACTGCGCGAGGAGTAATAGTAGCACCAGTAAATTGATCGAAATGTCCGCCATCTTTTTTTACTGCAAATTCATCTAAATTACTGCTTATGATTTTTTGATTCTGAAAACTATTAACCCAATTAGACAGACGCAATTCGATTTTATCGCCTAGCCCCGGGGTTTCATGATGTTCCACCACTCGTATTCCGTATATTAATCCATCAAAATTAGCACCAATGATAATCTGAATGTTACCAGCGTATCCATCTGGTGCTGTGGTTTCAATGGCTATAGCTATAGGTTTATTATCTTTTTTTGCTACATAGAGACGGTGTTTTTCAGTATCACCTAGAGCGGGATTAGACACACTGTAACACGATGATTGTATATTATTATTATATAGTATTGGTGGGATCACTTCATTTAAGATGTTTTGTTGTTTAAGTGTCATTTGTAACTGAATATCTGGTTGAGTAACTACGTGAATTATTGCTGTGAGACCTGTAGTGATCGCAGCAAAGATCGCTAGAGTTATGCTGTTTTTTTTGATCACATCTAGCATTAGAAGATGCTCCTTTTTATGTGTCCATATACGCGCGGTTGCGTGTAGTGATCAATGAGCGGTACACAGATATTTGCTAGTAATACCCCGAAGGCCACCCCGTCCGGATAACCCCCATAACTACGAATTAACCATGTGAGTAGGCCAATTATTACAGCATAAATCAAGCGACCATTATTAGTAGTAGAGGCTGTGACGGGATCAGTGGCAATAAAAAATGCACCTAACATTGTAGCACCAGAAAATAGGTGAAGGGTAGGTGGTAGTAGGTAAGACGGAGCATATAACCAACCTATACTTGAACAAAAGGTTAATGAGACGAGAAAACCCACAGGGATATGCCAGCGGATTGTACGCGTAATTAATAGAAATATGCCACCTATCAGAAATCCAGCATTTACCCATCGCCAACAAGCACTGTGTGTTAGGTAGTTTTTATATATAGGTTGTGCTAGAACTTTCTCTACTGCCTGACCTTCATGTAGGCTGGTTTTAAAATAATCTAATGGCGTCGCTTGACTAATTCCATCAATATCTAAATCTAGTGTGGAAGGAGTGAAGCGAGGTTGAGTATGGTGGTATATGATAATGTGGAGCGTTTCCATAGCAGTAAGATTACGGTTCTTGATTTCATTAAATGGGAGCCAGTTAGTCATTTGCACGGGAAAGGATATTAATAACACGACATAACCGACCATAGCTGGATTAAAGGGATTATGGCCTAAACCACCGTATACTTGTTTAGCAATAATAATGGCAAACATTGTGCCAATTGTGGTGATCCACCAAGGGGAGAGTGCAGGGATGCTGGTACCTAGTATAATGGCGGTAAGTAGTGCTGAGTTGTCTTTTATAGTCTTGACTATGGGATAACCCCGGGCTTTGAGAATTATGACTTCAGTACTTAGGGCTACACTTATAGCAATTAATATTTGCACGAGGGTGCCTAAACCAAAGAAGTAATACTGTATCGCTATTCCCGGGGTCATAGCGATTATCACTAACATCATAATATGACCAGTGGTGTTATTATTATGTATATAAGGAGGAGAGGATATAGGGAAAATCATATAATTTCTTCTTCGTATGTTATCTATGTATTATGATTTTTTTAAAAATATTAAGTATGCTCTATATGGGATATATAGATGTATAGATTCCCTCGTATCTGAAGTTATCTGTATTGAATTGTGCTAGAGTTTACGATGTGTATATTACGGATTGATAATGCTCCTATGTGTGGTTGTACCACTATTTTATGAGGCTGATTTTCTTACATTGTAAGACATCGTTATTTATCTATTCCAGCGCAGTGTGCTGCTAACCCAGATGAGTTTTTATTATTTTGCACTTTTAAAACAAGTTTGATGGTGAGTATATCGAGTCTCATAGTGATAGCGTTATGTACTGTAAACCTATGATGACATTTTGTATATAATAAGTTGTGGGTACCACAGAGTGTCATATCGCAGAAAATATATAATTTTATTATGCATGCTTTGACATGCATGCATTAATCGTTTTGGAATTTGTGCGTAATAATCTTTTTTGCCTTGCTTCAAAGCGAGACTTAGCAAGTTTAGAGCGTTGGCTTTCCAGATCTAGTGCCTGAATTAAAGCTTTTTCCTTTTTATAATACTGCACGAGTGGTATATGGCTAGGGCAGACATATGCACAAGCACCACACTCAATGCAATCTTCAATGTTATATGCACGAGCCTTAATATGATCACGGCCTTGACTGAACCAGTATAGTTGTTGTGGAAGTAAGGAGACTGGGCATACATCAGCGCATTGACCACAGCGAATGCAGTTTTCTTCTTGCATATTGTTCTTTACTTCTTTCGTAGACGACGCAATAATACAATTAGTTGTTTTTGTTATTGGAATGCAATCACTCTGTATGGTTACACCCATGAGCGCCCCTCCCATCACTATAATTTGCTGATTTTTTTGATATAAACCAGTATTTTGCAGCAAGTAACTAATGGGCGTACCTATTCTGACCCAAATGTTACCGGGGTTTATTACGGACGCACCAGTGATTGTTACCACGCGTTCAGTGAGTGATTCGCCATTCATTATCGCACGCTTGACTGCAAAAGTAGTACCGATATTTTGCATGATTATACCAATGTCAGAAGCGTGTTTACCGTGAGGTATCTCTTTACCAGTAAGTATGTATATTAGCTGTTGAGCCCCCCCCGAGGGGTACTTTGTTGGTATTATACGAATACAAATATCTGAAGAGAAACTGAGGGCTTTCTGGAGCGCTCGAATAGCTTTTTTCTTATTATCTTCAATGCCAATAAATATTTCACGTACTTGTAAGACCCAGGCTAAAATACGAGCTCCTTCTACAATTTCCTCAGCGCACTCCTGCATTAATCGATCATCGGCTGTTACATAGGGCTCAGACTCAGCGGCATTAATAATTAATGTGTCTACCTTATGAATCCCGTACTGAATCTTACGCGCGGTTGGGAACCCCGCCCCACCAAGACCTGCTATACCAGCTTGATGTATTATGTCTATAAGTTGAGAGTGGGCGATATTACGATAGTTACTTAATCGTGGTGTCTTTTGCCATTCATCTTTTCCGTCTGGTGTAATAAATAAGCATGTTTCTAACATAGAGGCACTAGCTGTCATATGTTTATCTATTTTGGTAATAGTACCAGAAGTTGGGGCATGAATTGGTAACATCTGGTCATTACCAAAGGTAAGAGCTTGACCCCTTAAGACTTTATCACCTGGTTGAACGCTAATTTCACTTTCTGGTCCTACATGTTGTTGAATGGGTAAAATAAAACTTATTGGTAGCGGTAATCGTCGTAGTGGCGTGTTATTAGATTGAGATTTCATATCTAGTGGATGAATTCCGCCCTTAAACTTCCAGATCTTATTTTGTTTTACTTTATTAAATATTTTTAACATCGGGGGGTACCATGATCACTCGTTCTATAGGAATGTAGTTGAAATTTCCGTGAGGTATAACAGTTGTAGTAGATGTGATGTGCATCTCAATACAGTGGGTGGGACAAGAAGACACGCATAAATCACATCCGGTACAGATGTCACTGACTACTGTATGCATCGTGCGTTTGGCACCAACAATAGCATCTACCGGACAAACATGAACACATTTCATGCAACCAATGCAGTGCTCTTCACGGATCCATGCGATTTTATGCTTAGGTGTGCGCATAGATGTGTCACGAAGGGATTGTGGCTCAATATTGAGAATTTCTGCTATTTTGAGCATGGTTGGCTCCCCACCAGGGACGCATTTATTGATCATTTCATTGTGTTTACTAATAGCATGTGCATATGGTCTACATCCTGGATATCCGCATTGTCCACACTGACTTTGTGGTAAAACGGTATCAAGTTGATCAATAAGAAGATCATCTTTTACCATAAACGTGTGCGAGGCATACCCTAATAAACCTCCGCAAATTAAACTAATGATGCTTAAAATAGTAATAGCCGTCCAGATAGTATTCATCAAGCTTTAATAAGTCCAGTAAAACCCATAAATGCCATTGCCATTAAACCAGCAGTAATGAGGGTAATCGATGACCCTTTAAATGGTGCTGGTACGTTCGCAAGCGCTAAATGTTCTCGCATACCGGAAAACAGCACTATAACTAGTAAAAAACTCATCGAGGCGCTAAATCCATAGAGAGCTGCCTGCATAAACGTATGATGAAGGTGTACACTTAATAGAGGTACTCCTAGCACTGCGCAGTTAGTAGTAATGAGTGGAAGGAAAATACCAAGCAGTCGATAAAGATGTGGGCTAGTTTTGTGTACTACTAGTTCAGTAAATTGAACTACAGAAGCAATCAATAGAATATATGTCGTAGTACGCAAATAAACTAGATCTAGCGGTACTAGAATTAAAATATTTACGCACCAAGAACAGATGGAAGCGAGGGTAATTACAAATGTTGTAGCAAAACCCATACTAATTGCTGTCTCCAGTTTTTTAGAGACTCCCATAAAAGGGCAGAGACCAAGAAATTTTACCAATACAAAATTATTTATTAGTACAGTACTTATAAACAGTAGCAAGTAGTTAGTCATTATGTGAACCAGAAAGAGAAAGATGAAGCTAGTATATTTAATATTCTTACATAACAGGAGCGACTTATGTATTACATGGTACCACACCTATATTATGATCTTAATAGTTTCATTGAACATAGTATTTAGATACTACAGTAGCGCTATTGTGGTCGAGGGATGCACATGAGCGTGTATTAGGTTTTGTGTTTAGTGATTTAGCGTATAAGTCTGGTATTTGAATGTATTCAAAAGATTAATGGCAGTCGGAGAGTTAGTACATATTTCGAGAGAGTGTGTGTATGCTTGCTTTGTCATTGCAATATTTTCTATGCATAGTAGTTTGTAGAACATTTAGTCTATTGAGAGTGATATGACATAAAATGAATAGAGCATAGACATAGATAAACATATATGCTATATGCATGCTGGCTAATTGAGTTATAATTAAATTAATATGGATTATACATTATATGTATATATGCGGTATCTAACAGTATTTTGTTGACTGATAATAGTGACACCTATCTTTATCATGCTATGTTCCTCAAAAGATAAATTATATCATTTTTGTAGGTGCGGTTTTTCATTAATTTGACTTTGCAAAAGCTAAGGTGTGATATTGTATGTTTTACGTGCATTTTTATGAACTGAAAATGTATATGTCTTGTGAAAAGATGTTTGGTAGCACCCTATATAATCATATAGGATGAAATCATATTGTGCTAATTTTCATGGCGGTAAAGGGTTTGCATTATAGCTATAGATGTGCTGCAGTATATGCTTAGATTAGAAATTTCTATTTAAGGGAATAGAATCTTGTGTCTTTTTGCGAGGCTTTTTCATGTAAATCACCACTCTTTAATATATTCATTACAATGATGCTATTTTTCTCTCTTTTGTTTCTTATTGCGCACTAAAAGCTGGTATTGCAGACTTGCGTCATATCAAATATTTTAAAGTTATAGTGCGGATAAGTAAAGATATCTTTAACAGTTACTGTATATATATAATTTGTACTCTTTGTTTGTGGATCATAGAAGTGGGATTTTTTGCTAACTGTACAGATGAAGGTCATTGTATGTTAAAGATATTGTAACGTTACGCAGTCGTTATACAGTAGAATATATGTAGTATATTTTATACTCTTCATGCTGATCGTTTTTATCGCATGGAGATGTTATTTTTTCTTGCAATTGTACGTGTATCTAAAATATATCAAGTAATTTTAATATATTAAAATACATAGCAACAAATCATAATGCTATTAGTTATCATGTGATAGCATGTAGAGTTATTAGTGATTAAAACATTCAAGTGATTGATGCCGACAAAGGATATACTTAATATTTATATCTCTAATATTAGGGGCTAATGATGGAATAGTGGTAGTTTTAGATATGTATAAGGGTTCACTCAAGCGTTTCATATGTGTGATTATTCAGTAGTGATTAGACTGCATGAAGTATCAGTACACGCACGGTATTTAGTGTTATACTTTTGCAAAAATAGGAGCTGATAATTCAAGATAGCTAATAGTATACCTGGTGGGGGGGGGTGTGGATAAAAGTATTATTAACGAGTTAGTCAATGAATTAAAGACAATTAATGATGTGTTACGATGGTCTGTGAGCTTCTTTGCTTCCTCTAATTTATATTATGGCCACGGTAGTAATAATCACTGGGACGAAGCTATACAATTAATTTTGCCTACCCTCTATCTGCCAATGGAGAGTCCAGAAAGTATACTAGCTTCTAGACTGACACCTAGCGAAAGGCATCGTATTATTGCACGTGTTCATCGTCGTGTACGTGAGCGTATTCCTGTAGCGTATTTAACAAACGTGTCTTGGTTTTGTGGTTGTGAATTATATGTTGATGAGCGTGTTTTGGTGCCTCGTTCACCTATTGGTGAGTTAATTAGTCATAAATTTTCTGGAATTCTTCAGAGTGAACCTCGGTATATCCTTGATATGTGTACAGGTAGCGGATGCATAGCCATTGCCTGTGCTCTTGTTTTTCCAAACGCAGCGGTTGATGCAGTAGATATTTCTAGCGCTGCATTGGAGGTCAGTAATAAAAATATATGTACGTATGGTCTAGAGAAAAGGGTGCACTCTGTTTGCTCTGATTTATTTAGTGCTTTACTCCACAAAAAGTATGACTTAATTGTTGCAAACCCGCCATATGTTAGTGATGATGATATCAATAATTTACCACATGAATATCATCATGAACCTAGATTAGGCTTAGCAGGTGGTAAGGATGGTTTAGCAATATCTTTACTGATTATCAATCAAGCAGTTAATTATCTTAGTGAGCATGGCGTGCTGATTTGCGAAGTGGGCGATAGTATGGTCAATTTGATTAAAAATCATCCAACGATACCTTTTACTTGGCTACAATTAGATCAAGGTGGAGAGGGAGTATTTATGATGACTAAAAAGCAAATGATGGAGGTTTACTTGTTAAAAAACTCTCAGTAGATTGATATATATATTATATGAAATATAACTAATGAAACCTTTCAGAAGATCTCTCTAAGGCTAGACAATATACTTTTTATTGATTGTTGTATTAAGATTATCATTGTAACAATCTGTGTTCGGTTTATACAAAAGCCGAAATTTATTTTCGCTCAATGGCTATCGAATGTTTTTTGAACGATTCGCATCATAGACTAACTATAAATTGAAAAATTAATATTGTATATCCCATTACATTATATATTTGGAAGTTATTTCAGTTTCGGTCTATTGATATTTTAGTAATGTGTGAGAAGTGATATTTCTTGGTGCTTATGATGGTTAGAAGCATATTTTGTATCAGTAAACATGTATCATGAAATACAGAAGAGAAAAAATACACAGAAGGATGTGTCGATCCATGGACTGTTTAAACCTGGCTATGGAGCTATAGAGATCCAGTGAGTCGCATGCCTAGATCCATGCTAGATATGCAATAAATACAATAGGGATGAAAAACCGGTTGTCTAGTAAGTATTCAAGATGATTGATCTAGTATAAGCGGAGCGTTCATATTGCAATATATTACTAGGTGGTGTATTAGACATATTTTTATGATGTTGTTAATCTTTTCTTATTATCTTTTTACGCATTGATATACAAAAGTATGTAATGTAGCGGTTCTGATTTATACTATATATAGATTCCATTCTAAATATGCATAATGATTATTATAACATACACTGTACTCAAGAACGCTTAATTACTTATCACAAACATGCATCATAAATATAGTGCATTAAGATGCTATTTTTATGATACATCATACTGCAAATAATTTACATATAATAGATTACAGTGGGAATGTGAACTACTATCGCTTGGGATCAATAAGAGCATGAAATAAGATTACGTTGATCATCATTATAATAATCAAAGATTTAGATCACGTGGTATAGTTAAGTTACTTTAATAATGTGGTCTTATATCAATAAGACTCTTTAAATATTGATCCATTTTTTATTCTGTTTTTGATGAGTTACTAAAAATATAATCATACCAGGTACATAGAATAATAGTGATAGTAGTACATTGAAAGGCCCTGATGCATATAGGAGCCATATCCCATAGGCGCTAGCACCAATGGATACAAAACTTATAATAGGTTTATTTAATTCTCGTGTTACTTGAAAGAGATAAGCTCCGACTAACAAATATGGTATGAGTATCATTTCTGAGGCGATAGTTAATAAGGTGTTATAATTGCAATTAGTGATCCAAATGACAATTAGACAAAGTTGAACGGAGAGATCAGTTAGATACAGAGAAAATTTTTGGGCGTTATTGTTATGCTCCAGTTGTAGGCGGTGAATTTGACACGCGCTATTTTTTACAGCCATCAATGGGATTTCTGCAGCCATAATTGTCCAACTTAGATATGCCCCGCATACTGAAACAATGAGACAAGCGATAATAATGATACTACCCCAAGGGCCAATTAAATAATTCATTATCCCAGCCATGGATGGATTATGCATTGTAGCTAATTCAGCTCGTGGTATCACTCCTAATGATAGCAGGCTAATCAGTAAGTAGATTGCTAAGGTTATGAGCACTGCAACTATGGTGGCGCGACCAATATCTTGCGTATGACGCGCGCGTGATGACATAACTACTGCACCTTCAATGCCAATAAACACCCAGAGAGTAACTAACATACTATCCTTAACCTGTTGCCATACTGATTTACCTAGAGATAGACCAGTAAAATCCAAACAGAAACAAGGATACTGAAAGGCGTAGGCTGCTAACAGAATAAATAATCCTAAAGGAATTAACTTACCTAATGTTGCTATGAAATTAATACTAGCTGCAGTCCGAATACCTTGTAAAACTAGTGCATGAATCAGCCATAATAAAAGTGAAGCAGATAGCATAGCCTGCCATGTGTTACCATCACCAAAAATAATATGCTTTGGAGAATCAATAAAAAACCCTATGGCAGAACACACAATGACCAAATAAGAAGCATTTGCAATCACTGTGCATAACCAATATCCCCAAGCAGAACAAAAGCCAATAAATTTACCAAAACCTTCTTGCGCATAAATAAAAATACCTCCTTCGAGATTAGGTTTTAGTCTGCTTAATAAAAGAAATACTAAGGCTAATAATATAACGCCGCATCCAGTAATGCTCCAACCTATCAATAATGCTGCAGGGCTGGCTACTTCAGCCATGTTTTGCGGTAAATTAAAAATACCTGCACCTAGCATTGAACTAAGCACTAGGGCGGTGAGAGCGCTGATATCGAGCTTTTTGTCCAAAAATATACCCCAAATATGAAAAATGCATAAGACGTATAGTGATTATTTTTTTGAGTGATCCAAATGATGGCGCATTTTGTATGCGCATGGGTGTAAATAGAGCAGCGTCAGATGACGATCAACTTCTAATACGTATTTGCTTAGCGTAATATCTATCATATATTGTCTGAATTTGTATATCTTGTGAATGATTGTAAAGTAGTGAGCGTGTCGCCTAATTATTAAATTACATTGCGTAGTTATCACTGTATGTGTCTTTAGGAGAGAGCATGATAGTTTTAGCATCTAAAATGATTGATAATATTTGTTATGTGTATAGCTTGTATGGCTTGTACGGGTGTGAAGTCTATATTTATAAGCGCAGTATGTTGCGACTTTCAGAAAGTATAGTAAGTAATATTAAGTGTCTATTTAGTATGCTTTGTGTCATAGTGTTTTATAAGAATCTTTATTATCAAAGTAATATTGTAGTTTGACGAGCTGATCGATAGCATAATCAATGATTTTTCTCTTTATATATGTATACATTGATGTATATGATCACAAAAATACCCTAGTTAAGCGATGTGCGGTGCTCTTATCAATATTATTTAGTCACTCAGAGAACCCTCAATCAGACAGACACATATTTCTCTTTTATATATAGCATGTCAATACTATCGATTACATGATTTGCATCAATACACATTCTATGAACATTTTACATATACCACCTATTTTTTAGGTAATAGAGATTGTTGCCATTAGTTTTTTTGAATTTTTAGAGAGATGGACTTGTTTATATTATATCTTATGGTTTTGTTTTAGTGTTAATATTACGATATTTTTTTAATGACCACAACTCTATACTAGATTTGTATCGTGCATAAATCATCTAGTATGGCTAGTTTTCTATTCCTCTGTAGACATAGAGACTAGGGAAAAGATATTTAGAACCGCAGATGTCGGTAGTTAGTATTTAGATACGATGTATATGGGTATTAATATCTACCATTAGAAGGTGTAGTGAGATCATACAATGTTTACATACAGACTATGTAGTGAGCGAGATGCATGGTGTTTTATATGACATTATATGAATAATACATACAGACTAAAATCCGTCTATGAGTTGTAAAAGAGTGGTTAAAATTCTCTTTTCTCTTTTGCATTTGTTGCTTGTGGCGAGTTAAAATTTTCTGATCACTAAAATTAGCGTATCTTCTCTCTGCAAGCGGACCTTAATAATAAGTATGTGGCCATGATACATATACAGTTACTGAAAATTAGTATCACATACTAAGCTTTATGAGGAATGCTGTGATATGTATAGTAGCATTTACAATGAAGATGTGATTTTTTTTGTGTAATCCAATAAAGATTGCAGTAAGTTCTTCTTTTCGTCGTGATTCCGATGTATATCATATAGTATATGAATTTTTTTTATGTATTCTTGAATGCGTACGGGATGTAAAGTATGACGTCTATGCTCTAGCCAGTCTTTTTTTTCTGAAGCGCTGAGAGAATTTGGAAAATTTCGTGCACGAAAGCGAAATAATAGTTTTTTAATGCGTTTATCGTAAGATATTAGATTAAGGTTAATGAGATTTTCTATAGGAGTGTGGTGTATAGTATGCATGATATGACGGTCAGCATCGTTAAAAAAACCGTCATACATCTTTGTGTCTACATCTTCTGATAGGCAACTTTTTTCTTTTTTTTGATATAATAGAACGACATTTTCTGATATTTTTGGGTATTTTTTTAATCGTACAAAATTATCAAGATAAAATGGAATATCTGCGCCAATACGCTGTGCATTTTTTTTGCACAGCGTATTGGCGGGGGCTATAACAGGGCATTTATTTGTATGAATGAGTTGCAAGGGTAGGAATGGAGTATTTTTATCAAAAACGTCATCGTAAGTCTGTAAGTGCATATTCACTGCATCTTTGTTATTCAGGTTTATCAGTGATGTAATATCTTTACCGAGATCACAAGTGATTAGCGCATTTCGATTATATGGATGCCATGCTAGTGGAGTGACCCACGTAGCATTTCCTCTTTGTGCACCAAAGACACTTGATATATATACTAGTATTTTCTTTGTATTTGTTTCAATGAGATTTCTCAGTTTATGTTTTTGGCGGTGAGTATAGCAGAAATTGTATAGTTTAGGTTGTGTGGCTTTAATGATCCGAGCTAAGTCAATAGTGGCATATACATCAGCGAGGGCATCATGTGCACGCTGATGAGAGATACGATTCTCTTCCGTGATACGCTCTAATCGAAAAATAGGGAAACCATCATCATTTTTAGGCCATTTGATACCATTAGGACGTAAGGCATAGCATGCTCGCGTTACATCTAGTAAATCCCACCGACTATTCTGATTTTCCCAACTCCAAGCATAAGGGTCATAAAAATTTCGATAAAACAGATAACGACTGATTTCATCGTCAAAACGGATGTTATTGTATCCTACAACGCATGTATTAGGTACACAGAACATCCGATGAATACGTTGAGCGAATTCTGCTTCGTTTACACCATGTGAATAGGTTATTTGTGGTGTGATGCCCGTGATTAAAACCGCTTCTGGCTGCGGTAGATAGTCATTAGCTGGATAACAGTAAATAACCTCTGGTTCTCCCAGAGGGTTCAAATCCATGTCAGTCCGTATTGCAGCAAATTGCGCTGGACGATCCAATGATGGATTTGTTCCAAAAGTCTCATAATCATAAAACAGAAAAGTAGGTTTCATGGTGATAGTTTCTTGGTGTGTCTTACCTTCAGATAGTAATCTTGCATAGTTTGGAGCACGTAATGTTCTGATTTTCTGAGCTTTAAATGCTTATTGAGATCTTAAATATTGTGATTATATTACACTAATTATCTTGTTTTTGTATTTAGTACTAAGAAATAGGATAGTTTTTCTGATATAGCGCAAAGATAAAACGAGTGACTGATTCATATTTATAACACATGTCATCAATATAATATTATTATAGTCTGTTTTTCAATACTCGAGTGGACACATAGACGATGGCTGTCCTTTATGTATTATGCTATGAAAGATCATTCACATCTGATTGGTCCATCAAAATGATGATAGCAGTAATAAGATGTACAGAATAATTTTTAAGAGTGCGTTTTTAAAAGATGATAGCGTCATAAACTATTGGTTATATATGAGATGTATCAACACATCTGAATAATCATTACGCATCAATATATTCAAAGGTTAGGCATATAATCAATATTATACATTAATTACTGCAGAATGTAGACAAGAATCTTGGTAACCTTAGGAGATATATGCACAACTTGTATAACCAGAGTGTAATGTGGTTTTACTTAATACCTATGCAGTGTTATTTTTGTTGTTATGATTGCTATCTTAATACTATATATCATATACCGTAATAGTTATTAGGTCTATCGAGAGTTACTATTTGTTTGTTAGAAGCAAGAAAGAACTTAACAGTCTAATGTGACTAGATCTCATTTGCAGTATATGGAGTTATTACTAATAAAGGCGCATCACTTGAAAGAAAAAATTTTATATAGAGCGTACAGATATTAGATGCGCCTCATTTTTGTACTATTCATGCATCATAATGTTATACGATAACGAATGATAGTAAGTGGCCTGCCGATGCTAAATATCATATTTTAGTCAGTGGTAATAGAGGAATGTGATGTGTGGTATTGGATAATTCGGATTGATATACAATTTTAGTGTGTATATGTGTTATCATATAGTGATTTATTTTATAGTGTATAAATACATCTGATAAGATTATTTTGTTTAGAGTTATGGTTTTATTTTCAATACCGATGAGCACGTTTGATCTATCTCTGGCATCAATACTAATTGAGGTAGGGTTGTAGATGCGCACTTGTATTGTTAGTTATATTAGCAATAAGACTTATAATATCATTTTTATATTATTTTTAAAAATTAACATGCACAATATATCTTGACTAGTATACTATTACCGCCTTTCCACACATATGACCTTCTAAAACTAACTCATGTGCTTTAGAAAGAGTATCTATATTTAAACCATACAGTTCCTTTTTCAAAGAGGTGGTAATTTTTCCTTGATCTATCATTTGTGATATGTGGTTAAGAATTTTTCCTTGACGACTGAGATCTGGAGTATGAAATAAACTACGTGTATACATGAATTCAAAGTGTAAAGATACGCTTTTGCGTTTTATTTCTTCAAAACTTAAAGGGGCATCATTTTCTACTATAGTGCAAATTTTCCCCTGCGGGGAAATAAGTTTACACATATCTGGCCAATGTTCGTCGATGTTATTTAGACAAAAAATATAATCTATTTGGTCTATATGATATCGCGTTAGTGACTCTGGCATTTTTGTGTGATTAATCACTATATTTGCCCCGCGATTGATACACCATTGGATGGATTTTTCACGTGAGGCAGTAGCTATTACTTCTACCGTACTACATAATTTAGCGAAGGGGATAGCGAGTGATCCTACACCACCCGCTCCACCAATGATAAGCAGTTTTTTATTTACATCATTATTATTAAGGTGCAGGCGATCAAATAACCCTTCCCATGCAGTTAGTGCTGTCAAAGGTAGTGCAGCTGCCTGAGCCCAGTTTAATTTTTTTGGTTTATATCCGGTAATTCGTGAATCAACTAGTTGATGTGTAGCATTGCTGCCAGGGCGAGTAATATCACCAGCATAAAAAACTGTATCTCCTGGTTTAAAATTGCGTACCAGGCTGCCTATGGATAATACAATGCCGCTAGCATCCCAACCTAGTACGCGTGGTTTATGCAAACCATTTTTTTTTGCATTTTGCCTTATTTTTGTATCAATTGGATTAACGGAAACAGCTTTAACTTCAACAAGAAGATCATACCCACGAGGGTATGGAATAGGTTTGTGCAGCACAATAAATTGCAATGGATTTTCTGGATTAAGAGCAATGGCTTTGTATGTCATATAGTTGGCATAGAAAAAGAAAGTAAGAATTATAAATATCTAATGATACACCATGATACTAGTAAAATTTGCTTCTTTTGTATTTTTATAAAAAAAGATCGCACTTAATTTATATCTTAAGAAGGCATCCTGTCAAATGATGCATCAGTTATCAGGGGTCATGGTATGAAGTATGTTCGCTTTCTCAATGAGATTATAGGATTATCAGTGTAAGATTATCTTTGTATAGATGGATCATTATTACAGAAAAGCTATTTCAGATAAATTGAGATTTATCACGATTATTTAGTGATGTAGATGTTTCATTTAAAATTGGTGTTTTAGTTTTACACTAAACCAGCTCCCCGCAGTTCAGCTTTTATATATGCATAGTAGATCGGAGCCGCAATAACTCCTGATAGGCCAAACGCACATTGAAAGACTAGCATTGCTAGTAGAATTTCCCAGGTTTTGGCGTTAATACAACTACTAAAAATACGCGCATTCATAAAGTATTCTAATTTGTGAATGAATATAAGATATATTAAGGATATTAGCGCTGCTTGAAGGGATATAGAGAGCCCAATAAGTACAATCACTGTATTGGAAATTAAATTCCCAATGATTGGCAGTAATCCAGTAAAAAAAGTTAGCACTATAATTGTTTTAGAAAATGGAAAAGGTGGTACAAAAAGAGGCAGAATTCCAAATAAGAAACATCCAGTTAATAATGTATTAACTATGGATACATTAATTTGTGCAAAAATCACATTGTGAAAAGCTTCTGAAAGGATATGCAGTCGATCTAGAATGGCATATTTGAGTGGTGTTTTTAGGCGATCTGTGCTTTCTTTACGTAGTGAAATCATTGCACCTAATACCATACCAATGAGCATGGTTGCAGCAGTATGTGCTGTGCTATGCCCAAACGTTTTCATCGTTAGATTAGAATTTAACCAGATTAGAAGTGTCTGTTGTAACTCCTTCATATCCAATGGTAAATAGTTTGTTATTAAGGGGGATAGTGTGCGCTGCGCATCTTGTAGTAGTTGACTTACGGCAGTATAACAATCCGCAAGATTGTGAAAGTCATGTATCAGAAATTGAATTAGTTTTTGTATCCCTAAGGATAGCATAAAAACTAACAGAATGATCAATAGTGTAATACTAATCCATCGCGCCACTTGTCCTGTGATAAAGCGTTCTACAAGAAGAGTTAATCCTAGAAGAATCTCATAGACTAGAAACCCAGTTAAAAAACAAGGCAGTAAATGAAGTGGAAAGATAGCAAATAATGCAGTAATAACCATTATTAAACTGAGTGTTTTACAAAGCATCAAGAAATTTATATGCCGTTTTTCCATGATTTATCCTATATACTAGATATAGCTCTTATCAATTTGGCGGTACAATACTTAATTGTAGCAATACGATTATAAGTATAAGTGGGATGATAGCTAATTATTCATTTTTCTTCAGTGAATGTTCCATAATTATGTATATAGTAAGCTAGTAACAGTTAACAGATCTGCTGTGTTAATAGATATATAGTTAGCTCTAATATTGAGTATGTGTTATCGCAGTATGTGCGACTAAGATATTTCCAAGTATTCTTTTTTTTGTAAAGTATGTTTACTTATATTTGCAATTAGTGCAACCCTTAATATAGACATTGACTCGAAGTATTCATATTATCTAGATAAATGAAAGAGAAACATAGAATGTTGTACATTCGCAATTTTTTATCTTTTCAGTGGTCTATGATGACTGAAAATGTAGTATGAATGTCGATAGATTTTGAGATATAAAATATTTTAACCACTAATATGGATGGTGAAATGTTCAGTTTTGTGGAAGGATTGCGGTAGTTTTATGTGCTATCAAGGCATGTGATTTTTTAGTACACTAATAATCAAAAATAACATTCGCTTGAAAATGAGCTGTATGTTTTTGAGCATGATGTTAATCCTAATCCTCAGTGTATAAATAAAAGAAGTTTTAGTATGATGTGTTAAAGATAAGGAATCTTGTATACCTGCTCGAAGAGAAATGATATTTTTGATATTTTTTCTATCACTATATTTTGTTTTCTTAGAACTTATACTGCCTATGGTGTGTATCTCAAGTAATGTTTTTGTACAATATTACTGGGATTTTCTTTTTATAGATCTTCCGCTATTCTGAAAAAAATTAATGACTCCCTAGTCTATTGTATGTGATGTGATATTACATGATGTAGAGGTACTACGTTCTTCTTTGAAATTATAGCATTGTGCTGTCTCAGCTTCATTTTAGTATAAATATTCATTATTTCAAGAAATATTTTGTCCATAGTATGGAAAAGGTACGATTACCCCTAGTGGCTTAGTTAGATCACATTTCAAATCATCTAGTATAATAATTATATGCATACTATGAAGGTGAGCATAATGGATTATTCATGTCTATGTTGTTTTGTGTTGTGCGTTATCCTATGTGTATAATTTTATGTAGAATGATTCATAGGGTTCTTAGAATTATTAAAAGTGAAGAATTTTAGATCATCATGTAATCTTTAATGTTTATAGGAGAAATATCTATTGGAATCTAGTGTCATGCATAGTCTTTTTATAGTGGGTTCAGTGCTGGTGGCTACAAGTATCTTGCTGAGTTCTTTTTCATCAAAATTAGGTATCCCTATACTGGTTATTTTTCTTGTTATTGGTATGTTAGCTGGCGTCGATGGTATTGGTAGAATTGCTTTTGATAATTATCCAGCTGCTTACTTAATTAGTAATCTTGCCTTAGCGATAATTCTTCTTGATGGAGGCATGCGCACTCAAATGAGTTCTTTTCGAGTGGCGTTAGGTCCAGCTCTATCATTAGCGACAGTAGGGGTACTCATTACTGCTGGTGTCACTGGTCTAGCTGCTTCATGGTTATTTAGTCTTAATTTATCTAATGGTTTCTTGATTGGATCTATTATTGGTTCTACAGATGCTGCAGCAGTTTTTTCTCTTTTAGGCGGAAAGGGTCTTAATGAGCGTGTTAGTGCTACGCTGGAAATTGAATCAGGTAGTAATGATCCAATGGCTGTGTTTCTTACCGTAACTCTCATTAAAATGATTCAAAGTCAGAACACTGGAGTGCATTGGATGTTAGCGGTGCATATTATTCAGCAATTTGGATTGGGTGTTCTTCTGGGTTTGGGTGGGGGTTGGGCGTTATTACAGATGATTAATCGTGTATCGTTAGCTAGTGGTTTATACCCATTATTAGCGGTAAGCGGAGGGATTCTAGTTTTTTCTTTAACGACTATATTAGATGGGAGTGGTATTCTTGCGGTGTATTTATGTGGTTTTATTTTAGGTAACCGTCCTATTCGAAATCGTCATGGGATCTTACAAATTTTTGATGGAATGGCTTGGTTGAGTCAAATTGGTATGTTTTTAGTGTTAGGATTACTAGTAAATCCTGGTGATCTTTTGTCAATTTCGCTACCAGCGACTTTATTATCTTTATGTTTGATATTAATAGCTCGTCCGCTCTCTATCATGATCGGGTTATTACCTTTTCGTGGCTTTCATATTCGGGAACGTATATTTATAAGTTGGGTTGGATTACGCGGTGCCTTACCTATTATACTTGCAGTTTTTCCAATGATGGCGGGTTTACCACAAGCTTCTCTATTTTTCAATATTGCTTTTTTTGTGGTTTTAGTGTCACTAACGGTGCAAGGTACCTCGCTAACTTGGGCTGCGCGTAAAGCACGGGTAGTTGTACCCCCTCTGGCATCACCAATTGCTCGTATTGGTCTGGATATTCATCCTCAAAACCCATGGGAGCAGTTTATTTATCAACTTAGTGCAGATAAATGGTGTATCGGAGCAGCACTTCGTGATTTGCGTATGCCTTATGAAACGCGTATTGCTGCTCTATTCCGTGAGAATAGATTAGTACACCCATCTGGAAGTACACGTTTAAAGGAAAATGATGTATTATGTGTTATTGGTCGCGAACGTGACCTTTCCGCGCTTGGTAAATTGTTTAGTCAATCTCCACCTGTATCGGATCAGAGATTTTTTGGTGACTTTATTTTAGAGGCAGATGCCCTCTTACAAGATGTGGCACAAATTTATGGGATTGAATTAGACGCAGAAACAGATACTCAGCAAACACTTGGTAAAATGGTTGCAGGTATTATCGGGGCAACACCTGTAGTAGGTGATCAAATTGAGTGGAAGAACATCCTCTGGACGGTTGCTGAAAAAGCCGAGCACGGTATTATTAAGGTTGGCGTCAGAGTACAAGAGGCATAGTTTGTTAGTTTTGCCCATATAAACTGATTCTGTGTATGAAATCGAAGTTTTTCATCTTATCGCATCAAAAATTTTTATTTTTTAACATTTTAAATAGTGAGAGGATAAGATCCTCTTGTTTATATCTGTGTTTTTTTATAGAAAAAATATAAATCTCGTAATATTTTGGTTAGAACACGATAGATAATATTTATTAATAGTATTGTTTGTGATGATCTTTTTAGTTCCACATGAAATCTGCGGTATGGTTCTTATACATTTTACTTTATGTTCTTGTTTACAAGTTCCTTGTATAGGTAATATAGATTTAATATGATAAATATTTTTGCATAATTGCATGTACCACAACATTGATATCTTGCGATATCTTGCAACCCTTGTTGTTAAGAGTAGACACCTCATGCAAACATGAGGTTCTGAGTATGTAATGTATGATTTTTTACCAGAAGATTGTTAGTTAGAAAGTTATTTGGCATATTTGTTAACATGATGTGAGATAATTTTAACAAAAAGACATTTGTTGAGTGATGGGTATGTTATGTGTACTTCATGGCATTAAACTTAATATATATACCAATGACGCTCTAATATCCATCAATACAACGAGGCTCTGAATCATTGCAGAGTGAAACATGTTTAATGGTGTCCGGTGTGTCCAAAACCACCTAAGCCTCTTATACTACTAGTATGAAAGTCATCAACTATATTCAATTCCACTTTGATGATCGGAAGAAAGACGATTTGAGCAATACGTTCACCAGGCGTAATAAGAAAAGGTATTTTTCCACGATTCCATATTGACACCATAATTTGCCCATGGTAATCAGAGTCAATTAATCCTACTAGATTGCCTAGCACAATCCCATGTATATGTCCAAGTCCTGAGCGTGGTAGTATGAAAGCTGCTATTCCTGGATCAGAGATATATAGAGCTATGCCTGTCGGGATTAAGTGAGTGTCTCCAGGATTTACAAGTACTTTAGTATTTATACATGCTCGTAGGTCTAAGCCAGCAGAACCGGCAGTGGAGTAGGTGGGTAAAGGAAAATCTTTCCCAATCCTACAATCTATCACTTTAATATTAATTTTGTGTATCATGTTTTTTTTGAACCGTTAAAAGGAAGAATAGTGATTGGTGTATTGGTCCAAAACAAACTCTTGTGTTGGAGATAACATATCTATCATGATACTCATGCGTATCTAAAATACAGTGGTAGTATATCATACAAGGTAATTTAAAAAATATTATTCTAGCGTTAATTGCATTGGTAAATTTGGGCGTATCAATTCATGGACGTAAATATATTATTTATACAGACAGTATTTTTTGGCGTGTTTCTATGAATTTATCTAGTTTTAATTTGCAGTCTCTTAGGTGTTTTTTTTCTTTAATTATGATTGCTTCTGGCGCCATTTTTATAAATTCTTTGTTATCTAGTTTTATATGGATTTTATCTATTGTTAGCTCTAACTTTATAATGGCTTGTGTTACACGATCTAGTTCCATACTTTTATCCACTAAATCAACTATGGGAATTATTATTTCTGTATCATCTATTAATTGATTAAAGGAAAGAGGGCACTCGGCATTTGTAGATAGGATTTTGATTGTTTGTACATGGGATATTGTTTTAATTAAGTCACTATTATCATGTATGCGATTTATTATGCGGGCATTATTAGTGCGAATCAGTAATTCTAACGGATGAGCTGAAGAGATATGATTTATATTACGTATATTACGTATTGCAATAACTACTCGTTTTATCCACTCCATATCCTCTAAAACTGTATCATTGACTTGGTTAATAGAGAATTGCGGTACTGGTTGTAGCATAATGGTTTCATCTTTGATGTTTTGGATAATCTTTATCCGCTGCCAAATAGTTTCAGTAATAAATGGAATAAGTGGATGTGCCAAGCACAATAAGGCTGTTAAGATATTCACGAGGGTGTTACGCGTGCCTCGTAGCTGAGATTTACTACCATTTTGTAGTACTGTTTTGGTTAACTCTAGATACCAATCACAGAATTGATTCCATGTAAATTCATACAGAATATTAGCAGCAAGATCAAAACGATACTTTCCTAACGCGTCATGCCAATCTTGTACTGTGTAATTAAATTTTGCCAGGATCCAGCGATCAGGTAAAGATAATTCTATCTTACCGCCATAAAAACCACAGTCATAATTTTCGGTATGCATAAGCACAAATCGACTACCATTCCACAGTTTATTGCAAAAGTGACGGTAACCTTTTAGGCGTTTCATATCCCAGTTAATATCGCGTCCAGTAGATGCTAGCGATGCTAAGGTAAAGCGCAGTGCATCGGTTCCGTGTGCCGCTATCCCGTGTGGGAACTGTTTAGTGGTACGCTTACGAATTATATCTGTGAATTTGGATTGCATCATATTATTAGTACGTTTTTGGATTAATTCTGTGAGTGAGATACCATCAATCATATCTAGAGGATCAATGATATTTCCCTTGGATTTTGACATTTTCTGTCCTTCATCGTCTCGGACCAAGCCAGTGATATAAACTATTTTAAATGGTATCTGAGGCTTTCCATTGGTATCTTTTACAAAATGCATAGTGAGCATAATCATGCGGGCGATCCAGAAAAAGATAATATCAAAACCGCTTACGAGCACATTGGTAGGGTGAAAATTTTTTAACTCTGTAGTATTTTTCGGCCACCCAAGAGTTGTAAAGGTCCAGAGACTAGAAGAGAACCAAGTATCTAATACATCCATGTCTTGGGTTAGGGTTACACTTTTGTTGAGGTTATACTCTTTTCGCGCCTCTTCTTCGTCGTTAGCAACATAAACATTTCCAAAGGTATCGTACCAGGCTGGGATACGATGCCCCCACCACAGTTGCCGCGAGATACACCAATCCTGGATGTTTCGCATCCATGAGAAATACATATTAGCATATTTTTGTGGTACAAATTGAATATCACCTCTTTCCACTGCTTCTATAGCTACCTTTGCTAAAGGTCGCATACGCACGTACCACTGCGTTGTTAACATCGCTTCTATTACAACACCACTGCGTTCGCCATATGGTATCATGAGATTATGGGGCTGAATATCTTCTAGTAACCCTATCCTATGCAGAGTATTGACTATTCGAATTCGAGCCTCATGGCAATCTATATCATGGAAATCTTGTGGAATGTAAGAGTGGTAGATATCTGAGCTTTCACCGGTGGCATCGTAAACTTGGGCATGGTTACGAATTTTACCATTTTTTGTGAGGATGTTAATCATTGGCAAATGGTGACGCTGGCCCACATCATAATCATTGAAATCATGACCTGGCGTGATTTTTACACACCCCGTTCCTGTTTCGATATTGACATGTTTGTCACCAATGATTGGAATACGACGATTCAGTATCGGTGTAATTAAGGATTTCCCAATAAGATTTTTATAGCGTATATCTGAGGGATGAACAGCTACTGCAGTATCGCCTAGTATTGTTTCCGGTCTTGTAGTAGCTACAACTACATACTCTTGATTGATAGAGGTTTTTAAACCGTTAGCAAGCGGATATCGAATATACCACATAGAGCCTTTTTTTTCAATATGTTCTACTTCTAGGTCGGAAATAGCAGTGCATAGTTTTGGGTCCCAGTTTACTAAACGCTTACCACGGTAGATAAGTTTTTCTTTATACAGATGGATAAAGACTTTTTTTACTGCATCAGCGAATCCTTTGTCCATAGTGAATCGTTCACGCTCCCAATCAACAGAGCTACCCAAGCGTCGCATTTGATTGGCAATTGTATTTCCAGATTCTTCTTTCCATTGCCATATTTTTTCAACTAAGGCATTACGATCGTAATTTGGTAACGGTGTCTTTTTTTCATGCTCAAGTTTGCGTGTCACTAGCATTTGTGTAGCAATCCCTGCATGATCAGTACCTGTTTGCCATAGGGTGTTTTTTCCCTGCATTCGATGATATCGAATCATAGCATCCATGAGTGTTTGCTGGAAAGCGTGACCCATATGTAAGCTGCCAGTTACATTTGGCGGTGGTATCATAATGCAAAAGTTTTCTTGATGTGGGTGATTACGGGATTTAAAGTACCCGTTTTTTTCCCAAATCTTATAAATTTCTTGTTCGATATTTTTTGGATTGTATGTCTTTTCCATGGTGTTTGTATCTTAGGAAGTGATAGGTGTGGCTATGTTTTATTCAATGCGATCATCATCAACATGCATTCTGCTTTAGTAATTCTACTTAGATACATATCTATAGTGAATAATTGATGGGTGCGTGTGATGCAGAGCTCCCTCATCATATAATGAGATTATTGTTTGATGGTGCCGAAGGCCGGAATCGAACCGGCATACCTTGCGGTGGTTGATTTTGAATCAACTGCGTCTACCAGTTTCGCCACTTCGGCTATTTAGAGGGCATAGATACATTGAGTACTTTTATATCGTATTATTTTTTTCTTCTTGCTGCAACTGAATTTGACACTCTTTCTGCTGATTATGAATGAATAATATCTGTACTTGCAAGATGTAAAAGATTATTAAGAATGTTTAAGAGCGACTCTGATGGATAAGTTTAAGGTCCGGTTCTAACTATAGGCCTCTCTATTAATTTTAACCATCATCAAGACGAGGTTTATGTAAGAGTGGGATATGAGATGGTCGTTTTTACTATCAATTAGGTTGAAAGAAGTTTTCATGAAAGTGCCATACTCAATTATTGGATGTTAAGGTGTATGTAATCATGAGTGATATCGATGTACAGAAAACTATCATATTGTTTGTATGTAACCGATTGATAGAAGTGACAGTGAGCTCATTAGGTGGTAGCTATCGAAACACATGAATAATTTTTCGAGTATTTGTGTGACAAATGCAGCATGAAGAATTCAGTTAGTAGGATGACGGGTGATTTTATGCTAAATATTATCGAGCAATCAGAGCGTGCATGTTTTTTTCATAGATAAGCATCAGGGTGCGTAATTATTCAGTAATCTGTATTATAAAAATCTAGTGTATAGTCACATAATAAAATTATATTGAATGCGTTCTTTCTGAGAATCATTGTTATTTAGGATGTAAAGAGGTTCATAAAGATTGGAGAAGAGACTGCTATCGGTAAAAATGTTTTGTGTTTTTTTTAATGAGATTACCTCTATTTATCAGATGCAATAGGATGGAGTAGATGTGTGTATAGCAGACCTTAGAATGACAATGCTCTATTTGTACAGAAGAGCTATTGACTGATAATCGATGAGATAGCGCACCTATAAGAGCATTCATTTTTCACCAAGCTTGCACAGACGTTGTGCATCCAATATTTAGAGCACATGGTGATCTCATAACCTACTTCTCTTATACTTTTTATGCGTTTTTCTCGTTATTGCTATCCTCAACTTATGTCCTTGTGAGTGTTGGTAACAATAATGGTATTTTTTATAAATAGATATTAGATTTATAAATAGATGTTAGATGAAATTTAAAAAATGCATGTTGGTAGACCATGGTTATTTTATTGTAAACAAACCTTTACAGGCTTATGATGCATATTTCATGTATTTTTTTGCTTTTATTCAGATAAGCGCTTGATATTAGTGATGGCTTTGTAACATGATCACAATCATTCCTGATACTAATGCAGATATATCATTATATTGATTCTTATAAGTTATCTCTATCTCTATCTCTATCTCTATCTCTATCTCTATCTCTATCTCTATCTCTATCTCTTTGCGAGACTATTTTAAAATTAATAGGGATAAACCGATGTATTTTGTATTTTTGTTGCAATATCGTCATTCTATGTTTACTGCAATATTACTTAGTAATGTTACATAAAATTACTAACATATAGTATATGGCACAGGATCGATCATGAGAGTATAAATGATATTGTCGTGTTATTTAAAAATAATTTTCTAATGTTCAGTATGTTATTCTATAGCATTAAATGCCTGAGAGTAGAAAATAGACTAGTTATGACCATAATCTGTATATTAGAAGTAATATACTGGTACTTACCTTGAGGCGCTGGATTTAGCAAAGAGAAATATACGAAATATGATGTCATGTTTTTTATTCCTTTATGTTTGACACACTGACAACCATCTCAAGTAGACATTCGATATGGTTTTAAAGACATGATTACTATATACCTCCATGTGTATATGGAGGTATGATGATCTTATTTTAGGGATTTTTAAGTTTATTCGTAGTTAAGATGGAGTGCTTTCAGTAGATGTTTTTAGTCATTATAAGATTATTAAATATTCAAAGTGTGTTGTATCTTCCTTTTGGATAAGAATAACTAGTTATATATATAAATAGTTTTTATGAAATTGGTGGGTAGCCGCTATGCATATAAAATACACAAGAAAGGTTTTTACGGCGGCCATAGCGGCTACAATGCTTGCTTTTTTTTTGCTGATAATGAAAATTTGTGCGTGGTGGTACACTGGATCGGTGAGTGTATTAGCTGCTTTAGTTGATTCATTAGTTGATATCGCAGCTTCGTTAACCAATCTGTTAGTAGTACGCTATGCCATGCAGCCAGCTGATGCTGAGCATACATTTGGTCACGGTAAAGCGGAGTCTCTCGCGGTGCTGGCTCAAAGCATGTTTATCTGTGGCTCGGCTATTTTTCTATTTTTAACAGGTTTGCAGAATATTGTTTCTCCTCAAGAACTTAAGGCGCCTTTAGTATTAATTGTAGTCACTGTAATCTCTCTATTGTCTACATTAGTTCTAGTAACCTTTCAGCGTTGGATCGTGCATCAGACTCAGAGTCAATCTATACGCGCAGATATGTTACATTACCAATCAGATGTGGTTATGAATAGCGCTATTTTATTAGCAATAGCTTTAAGTTGGTATGGTTTTTATTGGGCTGATGCATTTTGTGCGTTGAATATTGGTTTATGGATTTTATACTCTGCATGGCGTATGGCCCATGAGGCTATTCAGATCTTACTAGATCGTGCTTTACCTATTGCAGAACATCAGGCTATTGTGAATATTGTATCCGCGTGGCCTGGTATACGTGGCGCGCACGATATTCGTACTCGTCAATCTGGTCCCACGCGTTTTATTCAGTTTCATTTAGAAATGGACGATGAATTACCATTATTAGCAGCACATACGCTATCTGATCAAATTGAACAAGCTTTATTAGATAAGTTTCCTGGTTCTGATGTCCTTATCCATCAGGACCCTTGTTCTGTCGTAGCTCAAGAGCACAAAGGTACACGTTAAAAAATAGAAGTATTCTATAAGTAATATGTATCTTATATGTTGTAGAGCTTTATCAGTGGAGTTGGAAGTAACAAGTGGTAAGTCAGCAGTTACTGAATGCAGGTAGAAAAATATATTATGAAGCGATATGAGAAACATAAAATATAATATCAATTATATTGTGACCTCATGCTGAACAATAATATTGACCATATGATACTTTGGTGTAATGAGTGCTATGTAGTGGAAAGTTAAATTTATTAAAGTTTAATTTATGGAAGTTTTAGCATTTTTGCTATTGTGATTTTTCTTACGTTGATAAAGCATTATTGTGTATTAAGTTTTTGAAATATGCGTATTTTTGTATCAATGAGTGGAGAGGTTTGGATGATCAATAAAATTGGTATACTAACTAGCGGCGGCGATGCTCCGGGTATGAATGCGGCTATTCGTGGTGTTGTCCGTACTAGTGTTAGTGAAGGTCTAGAGATTTTTGGTATTTATGATGGTTATCTAGGACTTTATGAAAACAGGATGATCAAGCTTGATCGCTATAGTGTATCAGATATTATTAATCGTGGTGGAACATTTTTAGGATCTGCGCGGTTTCCAAGCTTCCGATTTAAAGATGTACGTAATGTTTCAGTCAGCAATATGAAAAAACGCGGTATAGACGCTCTAGTCGTAATTGGTGGTGATGGTTCGTATATGGGGGCTAAATCTTTAGCGGAAATAGGTTTTCCGTGCATAACGTTGCCAGGTACCATTGATAATGATGTTCCCGGTACTGATTATACGATTGGGTATTTTACCGCATTAGAAACTATAGTTGAAGCTATGGACAGATTACGTGATACCTCATCCTCTCACCAACGTATTTCTATTGTAGAAGTAATGGGGCGATACTGTGGCGATCTAACTTTAGCGGCTGCAATTGCGGGTGGTTGTGAATTAATTGTCTTGCCGGAAATCCCTGAGACACGTGAAGGATTGGTTCGTGAGATTCAAGATGGACTGGCTAAAGGAAAAAAACATGCAATTGTAGCTATTACAGAACATATTTGTGATATTAATCAGTTAGCTAGGTATATTGCACAAGAAACTCAAAGAGAAACACGTGTTACTGTGTTGGGACATATTCAAAGAGGCGGCGTGCCAGTGGCTTACGATCGTATTTTAGCATCAAGAATGGGCGCTTATGCAACTGAATTACTCTTAAAGGGTTGTTTCGGGTGTTGTATTGGGATTCAAAATGACAAAATGGTACATCATAATCTTGTGGACACTTGTGAACGCATCAGGCGTCCATTTAAACGTGATTGGTTAGATATTGCTAAAAAGTTATATTGATTAATTATCATACCATTTTTGTAAGGGGAATTTTCTCATTAAGAAAGACTCAATTTTAGCTATTTTGTGATCTTGTCCGTTGACACATTCTACTCTTGTTATACTAAAAATTTTCATTACAATATTTACGCGTTTTATCACTGGCATATTAAGATTTTGTAAGATAATGGAGCTTTACTGTCTTTGTAAATGTTTGCATAAGCAGAAAGACTTACATGCAACTACTTTGTATAAAAGACGACTAAAATAAGTGGCTGTATAGACGTAGTGATATCATCTAAATGATAGAATGTGGTTATTTTACTCACGCATGATAATATACTATTTTATCATAAGTGCAATGTATGAAATGATCTTCATTTAAATGAAGATACATGATCGTATATATATCAAGTGGATATATAGTATTGACATATATTATATGTGTATTGAATAAAATTGAATTTTTTAGAGGTTATAATTGTTATACAAATTTTTTATCATATCCAATAAAGAGTTTATGTGATAGACACTTACTGGAGTTTTTTATATTAGGAGATGGTGTATATGAAAAACTAATGTATGTATATATAGAAAAACGTGGAATAAAAGTATTCCCTCTGATGTGTGATGCACATTATAACCCATAAATAAAGGATATTAGTAGAAAACAATTCGTAGAGGATTTAGTGATATTCTGTTTAATATGCGTGTATATTTTCAGGTTAGTTATAGTATAATTAATGAGTATAAGTGATAACTGGTATGCGTATCTGACTAGTATTGATAATGATCGGCTGTTTTTTACAGTGTGACGTAAAGCACCTATAAGAGATTTACGTTAATAGATTAAAAATTATAAGAGTGTTAGGAGAATGCTTCTCTATTTCTATAGATATTATATTTGTAATAGAGTAAAGTTCTCTAGGGCTATTATAGACTATTTTAATACATTGGCGGTATTAATAAGGTTATTTTACTAGACAGAGGAATCCGAACGCTAGAACATATAAACATCGTAATGTCACTAAAATATTATATATATATTGTATAATATTATTAGATCAAAAAATCCATGTATCTTTCTTGTGACATTTCATCGAGAAGAGACAAGGTTCATAAGATTAAGATGTATTACAATGTTCTATACGCAACGATCGTGTGTCTAGTTTTGGATTTCTGTTTATATTCCGTCACCAAATTCAAATCCTGGAAATCCTTGGTTAAAATGTTTATCGATTGTAATTTTGTGTATGTTATTATTGTTTTTTTTGCTTATAATACTCGCTGGGACACCGGCGACAGTTGTATGAGGAGGCACTGGTTGTAGCACTACTGCGCCTGCCCCTATCTTAGCTCGATGTCCTATTTCAATATTACCAAGGATCTTAGCACCTGCGCCAATCATCACCCACTCATGGATTTTGGGATGACGATCTCCGCTGTCTTTACCAGTACCTCCAAGCGTAACTGATTGCAGAATTGAAACATTATCTGCAACAATTGCAGTCTCGCCAATAACAATACCAGTAGCATGATCCAACATTATGCCGCGGCCAAGTTGTGCTGCGGGGTGAATGTCAACAGCAAACGAGGTGGAAGTTTGATTTTGAAGGTAGATAGCAAGGTCACGACGACCGGTATTCCACAGCCAGTTGGTAATACGATAAGCCTGTAAGGCGTGGAATCCCTTTAAGTATAGTATTGGTGTAGAATACTTATCAACTGTGGGATCACGGTGACGTGTGGCATAAATATCATAGGCAGCGGATACAATCATAGATGGATCGTGATAATATGCATCTTGTATTATTTCACGTAAAGTAGTCGCTGGTATAATGGCGTTAGCTAGTTTATTAGATAACATATAACTTAAGGCAGGACCAAGATCATTATGTTGTAATAGTGTGGTACGATAAAAGCTGCTGAGCATTGGTTCGGCTTCGGATAGCTTATGCGTTTCTGTTCTAATGTGATCCCAGATCTGTTTAGGTTCTATATATAGCATCACTACTTTCTCCCAATAAAACTTTGGCACCCTCCGCTATTGATGTTGACTCAGTAGCTTTATTTAGCTGCCATCACTCTCATTTTTACTTTTACGCTTCAGCAAGCTGTATGCAGCATCCCTTGTCTTTTTTCCACAATATAATACTTTGTAAATTTGCTCGGTAATAGGCATTTCAACGTTATTGCGTATAGCAAGTTCATGAATTTCTTTTGTGCTATGCCAACCTTCAATGATTTGTCCGATAGATTTTTTAGCGTGATGAATAGTGCTGCCCTGGCCTAAAAGAATTCCAAATCGCCTATTGCGAGATTGGTTGTCTGTGCACGTTAATACTAAGTCTCCCAATCCTGCCATACCTACAAAAGTAGAGGGGTTAGCATGTAAAGCTAAACCTAATCGACGCATTTCCGCTAGACCTCTTGTGATTAATGCTGCACGGCTATTTGCACCAAATCCAAGACCATCAGACATACCAGCGCCAATAGCAATTACATTCTTCACCGCTCCACCTAGCTGGACACCGATTAAATCTGGGTTACTATATACACGAAAGTTTGTATTACTATGCAATAGTTGTTGTATTTCTAAGGCAAACATTTTATCAGTTGCCGCTAAAGTAATGGCAGTTGGTAAACCCTCTGCAACTTCTTTAGCAAAGGTTGGTCCTGATAGTACAGCTAATGGAATGGTGTTTCCGAGTATTTCTGATGCTACATTTTGTAATAATCGCCCTGTATTATTTTCTAATCCCTTTGTCGCCCAAATTAAACGCGAATCAGTACGTAGGTAAGGTTTAATGTTCTTTAGCATATCGCCAAACGTATAACTAGGTACGACTAATAGTAAATTTCGACTAGACGCTACTGCTTTCATTAGGCTAGTTTCAATAAGTAATGTATCTGGGAAAGGTACACTCGGAGTAATATCGCGATGAGATCGACGTATTTGTAATTGTTTTTGATGATATGGATTATGCCCCCATAACATTACCTTATGGCCATTACGGGCTAGTGCAATAGCTAGTGCACTACCGTATGAACCTGCCCCAATAATGCTTATTATAGCCTGAGAATCATTCAATTATTTATCCTCAGGTGGTGTTTTATGTCCTGTTTCGTGCATGTTTTTAATAAAAAGTGCCTCAAAATTAATTGGTTCTAGGTGTAGAGATGGAAAGGTACCACGTCCTATTAAGTTAGCGACACATTCGCGAGCATAAGGGAAGAGGAGGTTTGGACAGTATGCACCTAAGCTGTGTGCTATTTGTTGTTTTGTCATGTTGTTAATAGAGAAAATTCCACCCTGTTGTACTTCACATAGAAACGCTGTATTTTCAGCAATATTAGCGATAACAGTAATACGCAGTATGACTTCATACATATCATCCATTAACTGAACAGAAGTAGTATGAACATTTAGTTTAATTTCAGGATCCCAATAACCCTGAAATATCTGGGGTGCGTTCGGTGCTTCAAAAGAGATATCTTTAGTATAAATACGATGGATCCGTACAGATCTCTCATTGTGATCATTTTGTTCTAACATAGCACTGTATAACCCTAGTATATTGAGTAGATTATTAGGAGGTTTTAGAATTTGAGCATAGAATTCTCTGACCATTTCTTTTTTATACACATAGCAATGCATATCTTGTATATGTTTCATTTTTTAATGCAAGCATTAAGATATCGTGATTAAATATATATAGTATTACAGATGCCATTTATCTACTGATAATATTTCTAGTATCTTGTGTGAAGAAAACATAAATGTGTCTTAACGGACATTTTCATATACTAGATATGGCATGCATCCATATGACGGCTCTCTGTACTTCTTGCTTAGCACATTTTACGATATATACAGTGAGCTGTATTTTTAGTTCTGTAGTTTTGTAGGATGTTGCTTTTAATTTTTCTTAGTAGTTCTAAAAGTTTGTATGTTGCATATTTATAGTTAGAGACTGCATGCAATATGGAACAATTTTACCTATTATCTTCATATCCTAGTATTGAGAACAAGAAGATAGGTTAGTTTTTAGAGAGGGCGGAAAATGATCAAGTTTTATTATTTTGGTTTACTAACAAAATACACTGTAGTGCTTGGTAGCATTTTTAATATGCTTCCATATAGCATATAGAAATATATAATGATGTATGAACAGGATGACAGATGATCTTAACAGACATGTAACTCATTAAGGTCAGTATCATGAGATAATTAATATTAGTATAAGCTATAGTGGTAGCATTCAGATAAATTTTAATTTACTATGAATATAGGGTCAATATATAGTGCGTGATATATGATGCGTTAGGTAGGTCCACTGAGGGTGGAAATTGATATTAGGTAGGGCATCGAGCGTTTTTGTATGGTGAGGATTCGAGGCGCTAATGCAGTCAGGAGAGCGGCAGGGATAGATCAGGGTCTCTTTATATTTTTCACTCAAGTTTTTTATTTCTGTGTTACATCTTTACATACGTTAAGATAGTTACGTAATGTAGCAGCTGTGATTGTAAACATTTTTACAGAAGGTTGGTTATGTTTTTCAGAAAATGCATATTCTATATGTAGTATATGAGGTTAATGAGGAGAAAGATCAAACCATCATTGTATATATAGGAAGTAAGCGGAGATGCTAGTATCAGATAATATGATGATCAGAGAGTTTTTATTAGATATAATATGAGAGGTATCTTGGGTTAGCGAGTAGTAATTACATGTTGTACCATAAATGGTTTTGTATGATTATCCTGTCTTCATTGTTTTTCTTGAATAGCAGATGCTCTATCGATACTAATACGCGCAATATATTTATACTAATTTTAAAACTTGTAGCTCATCTCTGTGATGATGTATAAACATATAAGAGAAGGTGATTAAATTTTATAGTAGTGTTTAAGAGAGGCGCTGAGTGAAAGATATTACACATAATGATGGATAATAGATGGATGGTGTTATGAACAAGATTAAAAATATTAAAGAGTATAATATGAGGATATAGACTTTGTAGCAATGTAATGAAAGGTAGTGGTGTGTGTTTTTATGACTAACCAAAATGTCTTAAACAAACATAATATCTATAATTTTTAATTTATATATGATGATCTAGATATAGTAAAAATTCTATTTTTGATCTATAGATTCTATTCCTCAATTTCATATATACGTATTCAGTCGTGCGATTAATGTGTCCTCCAAATGTAACAATAAAATATAGACAAAATATATAAGTATAAGTTTTTTATTACATCTTATGCTGTGATTTGAAATAAAACAACTATGGATTTTGAGATAAGGTAGGTACTAATATTGATAATAGTTATGTTGACAGGTTATGTTCTTCTTTTTTAAAGAAGAAAACTTAAAGCAATATATAGATATAGGTATCAACATATAGTAGGTGCATTATGTTATAGTAGCATGATATGCACTCTGTGCATTACTATTTACTCTATACCTTTTTTGATAAGAAATTTATACGGAAGTGTCTCTGCAGATTGAGCAATAAGAGAGTGTTCCATAAAACGACAAAAATTAGGGATATCATGTATAGTGGCGGGATCATCTGAAATAATTAGAAGGGTGTCTCCATTTTTTATATCACGTACAGCCTTTCGTACCATCATGAGTGGTTCTGGACATCGAAGACCCTGAGTATTTAGGGTGCGTTGAGGGTGAGGGGTCAGTAATGGATTTTTCATTTTATCCTCTGTTTGAGTCATCACGTTCTCCATTATTTAAGATAGTAATAGAGAAATTGTTACGTAATCATTAATGATACTTTTGACTGTTATTTTAATAACATACGCCAGAAAGGAATTCATTCAGCGTAATTGCTATTTTATTTTGCAGCGGCGCTCTTTGCATTGATAGTTTGTGGAATCATTATCATAACCACAAAGGAATAATATGTATGATACGTTATACGATTCGGATATTCATGGGAATGTACCTGATCATTTCTGCTGGTTGCTCTACCTTAGGAAAAGTAGTTTATCATCCGGATATCATCCAGGGTAATTATTTAGTGGCTAAGGATATCAAAAAAATTCATATCGGTATGAACCAAAAGCAAGTGGTCGATATCCTCGGAACACCAAGGATCAAAGACATATTTGGTAAAAATATTTGGTATTATATTTGTCACATACCACTGAGACATCATCCTGCTCATGAACAAACATTGACTTTAACTTTTAATCATTATGGAATATTAATTCATATAGATAATATATGTGTGGATCATCAGTACCACGAGTACCACCATGAGGAGTCTTGATAGATGGTTTTGGATTATATAAATTGATATTATAGATATTGTTCTATTATTTTTATGATACCGATATATGAGTGCAATGAAAAATAGTTAACACATTATATAAAATATACTCATTAGTAGAGTGGTCGCAATGTATGAATGTTTTTTGTTTTTACATCTGTTATGAATCTGTGTAGATTAAAACCTAGGTATGATTATCGTGCTCTGATGAAAAAAATGTATAAAGATTAATGCTATAAAAATGATGATTGTGTTTTTTGTTTGCGAGATGCGCGAAATTTAGATTTTTAATAAAGATTAATAAAGATTCATATACCTATTGGAAAATGTGAACTATTGTAAGGATGCTTCTTTTTTATTTTACTATCATAACATACATTTTTATATTTTTGCACGAATTGACAACAATTGAAACACGGGTGCTAAGTTTACACATCAGTTTATAAAAATGAAGAGTATATATATTGATTGCACGAGCATTCATCGTGTGTCATGAATGATACATTAATTCAATAACATATCTGTTATTTGCAAAAATGAAATTGTATGTGTAGAGGGCAAGTGATGTTCAAAGGAAGTATTGTAGCGCTTTTGACGCCAATGGATAAGCAAGGTAAGATATGTCACAGAAGTGTAAAAACATTAATTGATTATCATGTGATGCACGGAACTACCGCAATAGTGTCTTTAGGAACGACGGGGGAATCAGTTACTCTGACTAACAGAGAGCGTCATGATTTAGTTTTATTAATACTAGATATTGCGGATGGTCGTATTCCTATAATTGTAGGTACTGGGGCAACGTCTACTGCAGAGGCACTTGCTTATACTCAACGTTTAGAAAATCTAGGTGTAGCCGCTTGCTTAACTGTAACACCTTATTATAATCGTCCAACACAGGAAGGCCTATATCAGCATTTTAAAATAATTTCTGAAAATACCGATCTACCGCAGATATTATATAATATCCCATCACGTACCGGCGTAGACCTTTTACCATCGACTATTCAGCGTTTGGGGCATCTTAAAAATATTATTGGCATTAAAGAAGCTACCGGGGATTTATCGCGTGTTACTCAGATTCAACAATTAGTTAAAGAGGACTTTATGCTATTGAGCGGTGATGATGCTACTGCATTAGACTTTATAAAGTTAGGGGGGCATGGAGTGATTTCTGTGACAGCTAATATTGCTGCATGCAAGATGGCAGCGATATATACTTTGGCAAAGAGTGGTAACTTTTCTCAAGCGTATTTATTAAATCAGCAGCTTATGCATATCCATCATGCACTATTTATTGAGTCTAATCCCATTCCAGTCAAATGGGCTGCAGAAAGATTAGGCTTGATAGCAACTAATATACTACGCTTACCTATGACGCCATTAACTAACTCTAGCTGCGCTGTTATGGAAAAGGCACTTCAGCGTGCTCAGCTGATACCAGTTCAGGAAGGAGTGTAATCTCATGGCTAACTCAAGATACAAGTATAACATCATAACTATTTGGATGCTGGTTTTAGTGATATGTGTTTCTTCGTGCTCGAGTAATCCTCATATGATAAATACGGAAGTCTTTTCTAAAGACGAGTTATCGTCTAATCACTTCGAAGAGTTGAAATGCCCACGTGGTATGGTATTGCCGATAACAAATGATTTTTGGTACATCCCCCCTTTTGTACACAATATCAGGCAGAAAGATGCTCAGATTGATCTTCAACCGCCTCGGCAGATGTTTACGTCAACACATAATACCAACATGCATTTATTCGGTAATATCGGTACATGGGTTATTAATGATTTCTTAGGCTCCTCTAGTTGGTTAAACATAGTAGATATCATAAAAAAATCACACTTTGCTATCGTATATCGTCAAGATAATCGACAAACTTTATATACTGATTGGATATACTGGAGTCGCAAAGAAGACACACCGTATCTTGGACGTTATAAAATTAGTGTACATCGACATGATTATCAAGATATTTTAACAGTGACTCTTGTTCTTTTGCGAAAAAAAGAAAATTTAGTGTATGATTCGTCAACGGTGCAACAATATACTGCAAAAATGCTACAGTACCTCTCATCGAAATTAGCATCGTATTCGGCACATCAGCCTACATCAAGCCGTATCTCGAGAAGTAGTTATAAAGACCTCATTTATGTTACAAATAGTACTGATTATGCAGGATTCCCTAATCTTATCCTACATGCTCCGTTTAATTATGCGTGGAAATGGTTACCACAAACCTTAACAGGCCTTGGTATGGAAATCAAAGAGTGTAATTATACGCAAGGTCGCCTGATGGTAAAATATAATTCTCGTAACCAGAGAGGTGTGCATAAAGCGGGCAATAAAGATCTTTATTTGAAAAATGGTAATTATAAAATTCAGGTCGGTGATTTAGGTACTCATAGTAGTTTACAGTTTTTTAATGTAGAGGGATATCCATTATCTAGATGTCAAAATGAAGCATTGGTAAGTCTTTTTAACAGATATGTTTGAGATAGTACATGCTTGATACTGTTGACAATAAAAGAAAGAATATAAATATAATTTCTATATGCTGATATGTGTTTGCTATGGCAGTTTACATGCAGTCTTTTATTAATGGTGAATATCCATTAATAAAACAATTGAAGCGTGCTTGTGTGTTGTATTCATTATTAAATGATGTTGCTTATGTTGTTTTCCATGAACATACCGCATGTATTTGATATTATGATTAGCGTAAGAATATTTAACACTAGAGTGTGGTTTCTATGTAGTTTGTGTATAGAGTATGGATCATACATAATATAAATTAACCGGCATCTTCATGGATACAGGTTAAAGAATATTTTTGAATTCATCCTATTTTGTAAAAGGGGTGTTTAATACGATATTATATGTGTGTGTTGATATTATTTAGTCTAACATTACATTTCATATTTTTATGTATTTTATAAATTTAATTATCACTGTTTTCTTTATATTAGAATATTAGAATGGTTTAGATATATCATATTATCTATGTTGATACACAATAGATTTTAGTAAATCGGAAAATAGTCAATAGTGGATCAATTCAGATGTATAAAAATTTCGTTTTTTTGCTATATTAAAATAAATTTTTATACTAGAGAATTATGTAGTGATTGCCCTTGATATATGAAAAGAATGCAATGTAATAGTTATTTTATGATATGTAATAGTGTTATTATAATAAAGTTTTATACCATAGGATCATGCAGTGATTGTTCTTGATATATGAAAAGAATACAATGTAATAGTTATTTTATGATATGTAGTAGCATTACAGGCTTTTTAGAAAAAATATTCATGACTTCAAATCTGACTCAGTATTATAGTGTTTCAGTGGTACGATAATATTTTTTCACTAAGGGATGAAAATTATGATGAATAAGGTACATATTGTAAATTCTCACTCATCAGTATGGAATATATACAGCCAATTAAAGAATTACTTGTTTGTTATTTAAACTGAGTGAGTGTAAATAATGAAAAAGAAAGATGAGTTATATCGAGGAAAAACAAAAACACTGTATAGAACGGATAATCCACAGTTATTAGTTTTAGAATTTCGTGATGATATTTCAGCGTTAGACGGTAAACGTGTTGAACAGTTTAATCGTAAAGGAATGATTAATAATAAATTAAATTATTTTATCATGTCCATACTGCAAAAATTTGGTATACCCACTCAGATAGAAGAACTAATATCTCCAAATGCAACAGTGGTAAAAAAGTTAAAGATGTTTCCATTGGAATGTGTAGTGAGAAATCGTGCTGCAGGATCTTTAGTAAAACGCTTGGGGCTCGATGAAGGTTTACCTCTAAATCCTCCAATTTTTGAATTATTTTTAAAAGATGATCTACAGCATGATCCGATGGTGAATACATCCTATTGTAAAGCATTGAAAATAATAGACACTGATTCTTTATCACAAATACGCAGGTTAACGCATCAGATCAATCAATGTTTAAGTCACCTATTTTTTGAAAAAGATTTAATATTAGTAGATTTTAAGTTAGAGTTTGGTTTATTTCAAAATAAAGTAGTTTTAGGTGATGAGCTTTCGCCAGATAGCACGCGTTTATGGGACAGAGTAACTTTTAGAAAAATGGATAAAGATATTTACCGTCAAAATCAACTAGGTTTAATCGAAGCTTATGAGAATGTGGCAAGTCGTTTAGGTGTAAGATTAGACTAATTTAGTTGTATTTAAGATACAATTCGTAATAAAAAGTAATGTTGATCATTATGATTTGATGTATATGCATATATTAATTAATATTATATTTATGGGGTCTCTCTCCCCTAGGAAATCTTCACATATACTAAAATCATTCGCGCAAATGTATATAACCCTTAAAAACATTGAAATTTAGGTGGTATATGGTGACTATATATAGAAATCTCGCTTAACCAAATAAATAGAATAAAGTATGACTTTATACCATGATTACAGATGCAATCTTTATAATATTTTTATGCAGTTTTTGGCGTTAAGCGTCAAGAATTAAAAATTATCATATAAGAGAAAGAAAGAGATTCAAAGATAAGAAGTATATTGAGATATTGCGATTGTAGTTCAGGGGCATATGCACGATAACAACGAGACTATTAGGAAGCAATATATAAGATAAACTATAGAATAAGCACTGTAATATGTACTTTTTGTTCTTTCGCGCTTTTATGATTTGTTCTACAGAATTTTATTCTGTATAATATTTATGATTTACATATGTGTACATTTATATGTATTTTTTAGTTTGTTATATAGTTCAGATACTTTTATCGCCTCAAATACAGCATCAATTTTGATTGATGCACACATGAGAGGTGCATATTGTTGGATATATCGCTCCATATGACAGAGATAATCCAATACAACATTGACTCTTTCTGTATTTTTTATTAAAATATATATTTATAGATTTTTATTAGAGTATAATTATTGATATCTGATGATAATTGCGATGATTATAATATAATGATAGCCATGTTATGGAAGCATGGCATATATAGTGTCGTGTGTCATATCACTAAATTTTTTAATGTATGGCATCAACATTAAAATAAGATATGTATAATGATACATTAGTATATGTATTAAATGTAATAGTTTCCAGTCACATAATGATTATTGTTCCATCTGTTATGATTGTTACAAAAAATATATTATTGAGAATATTAATATGTAATGGGTCTCTATTAATGTCATGAGGTTTATTATAGCTATATTGATTGCGTTCTTTATATCATATATTTGTTAGGAATTTATCGTTTGAAAACGTAATATATTTGCTAAATCTTCTGAGAGAGTGCAGAAAAATGTATAACAAGTAAAATATAAGAGTGGATTATAATATAATGATAGTTTTTTAAAAACTGCTACGCTTCTTATGGAAGTCATTCCAGGGGAGGGTAAATATTTTTGAACCATGTGAAGAGAATTTATATGTTTTTTATCATCAACTTGCCGTTTATGTATATTTAATAGAGTTAAAATTTAGTATGATGAGATAATGTTTTAAAAAAATTTTCCTCAGTAATTAAGAGTTGTATATCTGTAAATAAGTAACAAAGGGCATCAATGTATTAGTTAGTGGATTTAGGTAATATATCATAACAAGACTTCCGTCTTCTATATTTATTTTCTTTCCTGTGTTTCGCTGATCTCATACAGCCTAATACCACTTTGGCTATCCTATATGTCTCACAATCTTATTATAGCGAAATTTGGCGGTAGCAGTGTAGCTGACTATATAGCTATGAATCACAGTGCTGATGTAGTGTTGTCTAATCCCGCGATACGCTTAGTGGTAGTATCTGCATCCGCGGGAGTAACGAACCAGTTATTAATATTAGCCACCAGTTCCAATAAGCAGCAGCGCTTGCACGTATGGGCCGATATTATTCGTATTCAACATGCTATTCTTGAGTGGATGCCTTATCAGGAGTCAATTTGGAGTAAAATAAATGATATCCTTGGGAAAATTAAAATCTTATCTGGTATTGCAGAGTTTGTTACTTCTGCTGAATTGACAGACGATCTCATCAGCTGTGGTGAATTAATGTCCAGTTTGCTCTTTGTTGAAGTTCTCCGTCAGCGTAAAATGGTAGTTGAATGGTTTGATGTACGCTACGTAATGCGTACCAACGCATGCTTTGGTTGTGCTGAGCCAGACACTAGAATATTAGGAGACTTGGTACATCAGAAATTAAAACCTCATCTATCAGAAGCGATAATTGTTACACAAGGATTTATTGGTCAAGACAAACAAGGTAGAACAACAACCTTAGGGCGCGGAGGAAGTGATTATACTGCCGCAATATTAGGCGAGGCGCTGCAGGTTAAAAGGATTGATATCTGGACTGATGTGTCAGGTATTTATACGATTGATCCACATTTAGTTCCTTCTGCTAAACGTATTAATGAAATTACGTTTTCAGAAGCTGCTATAATGGCAGTTTTTGGTGCAAAAGTATTACATCCAGGAACTTTATTACCTGCAGTACGTAGTGATATATCGATATTTATTGGCTCTAGTAAAAATCCGACAGCTGGTGGAACAATAGTATCTGGTAAGAATAATAACTTGCCTATATTTCGAGCTCTTACTTTACGTCGTAAGCAGATGTTGCTTACATTACATAGCATTACAAGCTTCTCAAGAAGTTTTCTCGACAGGGTGTTTAAAACTTGTCTGCATCATAATGTTTCAACAGAACTAATTATGATTTCTAAGGTAAGCGTATCATTAATTATCGATGTGTCCCACTCATCCACAACAATAACTAACCTTCTGCTTTCATCACTTTTGAGTGAGCTTTCCTCTTTTTGTATATTGCAAGTAGAAGAGAATTTAGCGTTAGTTGCAATTATTGGCAACTCAGTATTTCCGATTCATAGTGTGAGTCAAGAGGTATTACGCCTATTAGGTTTTGTGAATTTACGTATATGTTGTTATGGGAATCAATTTATTTTTTGTTTGTTAGTACATGATCATCATGCTGAAAAAATAATAACAATCTTACACCGTAAGATCTTTGAATGATCATTCCATGGTGGGTATAAATCTACCATTCATTATATTTTTATTAATTGACAAAAAGTAATAAATCGTTTTTTATAGTATTATTTATGATATATTTTTTCGTAAGAAAATTGATCTATTGCAATTTCGATCTATTTTATCATGGTTTAACGGTTAAGTAATTGTATTAAAAGTGATCTTCTTAAGGAATTTATAAATTAAACATTATATTTTTAGATCTTACAAAATAAATATGATAGATAAAGAGATATGCATTATACATATTCTTAAGAATGAATATCATGAATATGCATGTTGTATTTTACAGTGCATGCTGATTTTATCTTAAAGCGTAAGTAATATATGTAACCAAAGCACATATATCTTTTGTTCTTGAGTAATGATATTATGTATAATATTTGAATATATTACGATGATTTTGTCATTTGGTAATATTTATTGCTAATTATTCTATTATTAGAAAAATATAGAAAAATATTTTATTATATATTATAATATAACATAGGTGATGACGTAAACGTAAAAGGGTATTGTGTTATTAGAAAATGTTGTTGACACGTGTGCAGTAGATATCGCGGAGTTTTAATTAATGGTTTTTATATAGATAGTTAAATGATTACTTAGTCTTGCAGTTTACAAAGAGAATATAGAGGAATCTTGTCCTGCATAGGACAAGATTCCATGTGCGTCTCATTGATTAGACTATAATAATTTTATTGTATAGGTATGAGTATGATCGTACTTATTGAGACCTTTATATGATATCTGAATGTTTTTAATGTGACATTAAAATGTTTTTGGATGTCATGGTAAAAACTATATAGAGATCTTACAATAAGAGGGATAACAATCCATTTTCCATGATTTTAAGTGGTATGTAATCTTAAATATAGGTTGTTTCCGTATTTTATTACGAAATAAATATTTTAGTAACCAACTATATGATAGGTAAGATAGTCAAAGGTTAATCTAAGATAACTTCATTAAAGAGAACACACACGTATTAATTTTTTATCGATATCATTAGAGTTATAAATTCTATATATGTTATATGTTAACAGAATCTTAGATGCTATCTAAAATCGAGAACAGTATTGGTTATTTTCACTTTGATTGAGTGTATCAAGATGTCAAAAATGATAGAAATTATGTTTCATGAATGGATATTTTTTATTTTTTTTATTACCGTAGTATGCCTGGGCATAGCGCTCTTATCCATATCATGCCTGTTAGGCGGGAAGACGCATGGACGATACACGCACACGCCATTTGAATCTGGTATTATTTCTGTAGGTAGCGCTCGGTTGTGCTTCTCGGTGAAGTTCTATTTAATTGCTATATTTTTTGTGATTTTTGACGTTGAGGCTCTGTATCTTTATACGTGGTCCACTTCTATTCGTGAAAATGGTTGGATGGGGTTTTCTGAAGCTACCGCATTTATTTTGATCTTATTGGTGGGTCTATTTTATCTTGTGCGTATTGGCGCCCTTGACTGGTCCCCAATAAGTCGTAAGATTGATATTAAGAACGATACTATTTTACATAATGCATGATGCATTATAATACATACTTAATATGTACAACGATTAATCGATTATGATGTAAAAAGGTATAACTTATGGAGTACACTTTAACGCGTCCAAGCCAAGATGGTGAGAATGACCGTTATCCTTTACATAAAGAAGTAGACGTGATTGATCCATTAGAGAAATACGTACATAAAAATATATTTCTTGGAAAGTTAGAGCATATTTTACATGATGTAGTCAATTGGGGGCGTAAAAATTCTCTGTGGCCATTTAATTTTGGTCTATCTTGTTGTTATGTAGAAATGACAACTTCATTTACTGCAGTACATGATATTGCTCGATTTGGTTCGGAAGTGATTCGTATATCACCACGACAAGCAGATTTGATGGTGATAGCAGGGACGTGTTTTACTAAAATGGCTCCAGTAATACAACGTTTATATGATCAAATGCTTTCTCCAAAATGGGTAATTTCAATGGGGGCATGTGCAAACTCTGGTGGTATGTATGATATATATTCAGTAGTTCAGGGTGTCGATAAATTTCTGCCAGTAGATGTATATATCCCGGGTTGCCCGCCGCGTCCAGAGGCTTATATACAAGCGTTATTATTACTACAAGAATCAATTGGTAAAGAGCGGCGACCCTTGTCACCCTTAATGCATGAACAAGGTGTTTATCGTGCTAAGATGCCAGCGGAGCGAGATAGAAAAAACGCAGAACGTATGGCTATGACAGATGTATGCACATCAGAGAAAACTTAATGCTGCATATAAATTAAAATGATAGATATGTATTACAACACTGAATTTTGAAGTATAAGGTATTGTGCAATGACGTAGGTCAGCTGACTATGAAACTAGCATGAGGTATAAGTCAAGCAGGTCAGATATAGTGAATATTGTATGATAGATTTAAGCAAGAAAGACTTGGCGCAATCACAACAGGAGCGTCAAGATCATCAAGATGACCCCTTGCTCAAAGAGTTAAGTCAACGTTTTGGAGCAGATTCTTTTATCTTACAAGCTACACGTACCGGTATGCAAGTAGCCTGGGTGCGTCGTGATCAATTACTAAAAATTATTACATTTCTTTACGAATTATTCAAACCTTATGTAATGTTGTATGACTTGCATGGCATGGATGAACGTCAAAGAATATATCGTCTAGGTTTACCAGAAGCAGAGTTCTCTGTTTTTTATCATCTGATTTTCATAAAAGAGAATCGTGATCTAATGCTTAAATTGGCGTTATTTGAGCATGATCTACATGTACCCACAATCAGTCATATTTTTCCTAATGCTAATTGGTATGAGTGCGAAACTTGGGAAATGTTTGGTATTGATATTATTGGCCACCCTCATTTAAGGCGTATTATCATGCCACAAAGTTGGAAAGGGCATCCACTGCGTAAGGATTATCCAGCTCGCGCGACTGAATTTGATCCCTTTGAGCTTACAAAGAAGAAAGAAGATTCAGAAATGGAATCACTACTTTTCCGTCCAGAAGATTGGGGATTACACCGTTCAAATGCTCACGAGGATTTTATGTTTCTTAATCTCGGACCAAATCATCCTTCGGTACATGGAGCATTTCGTATTATTCTACAACTTGATGGTGAAGAGATTGTTAACTGTATACCGGATATTGGTTACCACCATCGTGGCGCAGAAAAAATGGGTGAGCGTCAGTCCTGGCATAGCTATATCCCATATACCGATCGTATTGAATACCTTGGTGGTTGTGTTAATGAGTTACCCTACGTCTTAGCAATAGAGAAATTAGCTGGAATTAGCGTATCAGAGCGTGTGGAAGTGATCCGTGTGATGTTATCTGAATTATTTCGCATTAATAGTCATTTATTATATATTTCGACTTTCATTCAGGATGTTGGCTCTATGTCGCCAGTATTTTTAGCTTTTACTGATCGTCAAAAAATTTATGATATAATAGAAGCTATTACTGGCGCGCGCATGCACCCAGCCTGGTTTCGGATTGGTGGGGTAGCACATGATCTACCTCGAGGATGGGAAAGACTCCTTCGTGAACTGCTACTCTGGTTACCAAAACGTTTAAGCATATATGAGAATGCAGCTTTAAAAAACTCCATCTTAATTGCGCGTGCTAAAAATGTGGCCGCATATAATATGGAGGAAGCGTTAGCATGGGGAACTACTGGCGCGGGGTTACGTGCTACTGGTTTAGATTTTGATGTACGTAAATGGCGCCCTTATTCCGGTTATGAAAACTTTGAGTTTGAAGTACCTACTGGTCATGGTGTAAGTTGTTCTTATACTCGAGTCCTCCTTAAGATGGAAGAAATACGCCAGAGTATGCGAATTTTAGCACAATGTTTACGAAATATGCCCGAGGGCCCCATAAAAGCTGATCACCCACTAACTACACCGCCGCCTAAAGAGAAAACGTTACAGCATATTGAAACTTTAATCACTCATTTTCTCCAGCTTTCATGGGGTCCTGTAATACCAGCTAATGAATCTTTCCAGATGATAGAAGCGACTAAAGGGATTAATAGTTACTATTTAACTAGTGATGGGAATACGATAAGTTATCGCACGCGTATTCGTACACCTAGTTTTCCACATTTACAACAGATTCCATCGGTGATAAAAGGGAGTTTAGTGTCAGACTTAATTGTGTATCTTGGTAGTATTGATTTTGTGATGTCAGATGTGGATCGCTAATTATGTATGAGAAGAGGATTAAAGTTGATACACTGTACGTCCCTCATAATAGTACACTCAGTGATATAGAGCGCGATGCTATAGTACACGAGAAGGATTTCTACGAAGATAATCGTGCGATCGTCATTGAGGCGTTAAAGATTGTACAAAAAAATAGAGGATGGGTATCAGATAGTCTCATCAAGGATATTGCTAATCTTTTAGATCTTCCCCCGAGTGATGTAGAGGGTGTTGCAACTTTTTATAGTCAAATTTATCGTAGACCGGTCGGTCGTCATATTATTAGGTATTGTGACAGTGTGGTTTGTTATCTGATGGGATATGAGATGATTCAGTCTACATTAGAAGAATATTTAAAAATTCATCCTGGGCAGACTACAGAGGATAAACGTTTTACATTGCTACCCACTTGTTGTTTGGGGAATTGTGACAAGGCGCCCACTATGATGATTAATACAATGACTTACGGTAATCTTACGTCAATAGATATTGCAAAACTGCTGGAACAGTATCCATGAGACAGATTCAGCGTACGGCTTATACACATCCTTTAACTTGGCGCATGCGAGAAGATAACAAGCCAGTTTTTCTAGAGGAATACCTTAAGAAAAATGGGTATCATGGTGCAGAAAAAGCATTAACCGGTATGACTGCCAGTGAAGTGGTTGATTTAGTGCGCCAGTCTGGATTAAAAGGGCGTGGTGGCGCAGGCTTTCCGACTGGATTGAAGTGGAGCCTTATGCCACAAGATACATCAGAAAATACCCGATATTTGTTATGCAATGCAGATGAAATGGAACCTGGTACGTATAAAGATCGTTTATTAATGGAGAAAATGCCACACCAATTAATAGAGGGAATGTTAATTAGTGCTTACGCATTGCAAGTGTGTAGAGGGTATATTTTTCTTAGAGGTGAATACATTGAAGCGGAGCTAAACTTACGTCGTGCCATTAAAGAAGCAAAAATAGCAGGATTTCTGGGAAAGTGTATTTTTTTTACTAACTTTCACTTAGATATTATCATCCATACTGGAGCGGGTCGTTATATTTGTGGTGAAGAAACAGCCTTGATGAATTCATTAGAAGGACGTCGGGCGAATCCACGATCCAAACCCCCGTTTCCATCTTACATAGGGGTATGGGGTAAACCAACCTGTGTTAATAATGTCGAAACGCTTTCTAATATTCCAGCGATTCTTGAGCATGGTGTAGAGTGGTACACAGGGCTATCAAAAAGCGCTGATACAGGGACCAAAATGATGGGTTTTTCTGGTCGCGTAAAACACCCAGGTGTATGGGAGCTGCCATTTGGCATTACTGCGCGAGAACTTTTGGAAGATTATGCAGGAGGTTTGTGTGACGGATTAAAACTGAAAGCGTGGCAACCAGGTGGTGCGAGTACTGACTTTCTTACTGAGAAGGCACTGGATTTACCTATGGAGTTTTCGAGTATTAATCAAGCCGGTAGTCGCCTGGGTACGGCGGTGGCAATGGCTGTTGATCATGAGATCAATATGGTAGCTTTAGTGTGTAATATAGAAACATTCTTTTCTCGTGAATCTTGTGGTTGGTGTACCCCTTGTCGAGAAGGGTTACCGTGGAGTGTAAAAATATTACGTGCTCTAGAACACAAGAAAGGGCGACCCGGAGATATTGATATTTTGTTATATCTGTGTCGACAACTTGGTCCAGGTAAAACTTTTTGTGCTCATGCCCCCGGTGCGGCAGCTCCACTACGAAGTGCTATTAAATATTTTTATGCAGAGTTTGAAGCCGGTATAGAAAGTTCAAAAAAAGCATGAATGATAAAGCGTGTGCAATTTTTAGCATTTAGTCTTATGAATGTCTTGTTTCAAATTGCACTATCTAAAAATTATGATCACGTGTCATGCTTGTAAGAGAACAAGTTTGGTGGAAGCATTTGGTGGAAGCATGATGATGCCTACAATTATTTATATAGATGGTATAGCATACAATGCTGATTGTAAAGATAATTTACTGCAAGCTTGTTTATCGCTAGGGTTCAATATTCCTTATTTTTGCTGGCATCCTATTCTTGGTAGTATTGGTGCTTGTCGTCAGTGCGCAGTCAAGCACTATCAAGATGCTGCAGATGTTCATGGACGCTTGATCATGTCTTGCATGACTCCAGTTATTAACGGTTCCTTTATTTCCATTAATGACCAAGAAGCACAGGAGTTTCGCAAAAGCATAGTAGAGTTGTTAATGATTAACCATCCGCATGATTGTCCGGTATGCGAAGAGGGTGGTCATTGTCACCTACAGGACATGACTGTCATGAGTGGTCATGTCTTACGTCGTTATCGTTTTACTAAACGCACTCACCGTAATCAGGATCTAGGTCCCTTCATTGCTCATGAAATGAATCGTTGTATCACTTGTTACCGTTGCATACGATACTATAAAGACTATGCAGATGGAAAAGACCTTGGTGTATATGGGGCCAGTGATAACATTTACTTTGGGCGCATTGAAGACGGTGTTTTAGATAGTGAGTTTTCAGGAAATTTAGTAGAAATTTGTCCTACAGGAGTTTTTACAGATAAAACTCATTCTGAACATTATAATCGTAAATGGGACATGCAGTTTGCACCTGGAATTTGTCAGCAGTGTAGCCTTGGATGTAATATTAGTCTTGGTGAACGTTACGGTGAACTACGTCGTATTGAAAACCGCTATCATGGCATGATAAATCACTATTTTCTCTGTGATCGGGGTAGATTTGGGTATGGATATATAAATCTTCAAAATCGCCCCAAACAACCTTTGCAGCGTCAGGGAACAAATGTAGTGTCACTGACTGCGGATCAAGCTGTACAAAGTGCGGCGGATACATTGCGGGCAGCAAAAAAAATTATCGGTATTGGTTCCTCACGTGCCAGTATAGAAAGTAATTTTTCTTTATTATCACTAGTAGGAGCTCAGAACTTTTCTACTGGTATGTTATCTACTGAGCAGGCGTGTCTTGATTTGATATTACATATATTACACGATAGTGGTATACGTACTCCCTCACTTCGTGAGATTGAAAGTTATGATGCAATATTGATATTGGGTGAAGATTTGACTCAAGTAGCTGCACGTATGGCATTAGCGGTACGTCAGGCGATTAAGGGTAAGGCGCGTGAGTTAGCAAAAGAAAACAAAGTAGACGATTGGAATAGCGCAGCGATCATGAATAGTAGCGCCAATGCTAGGTACCCACTATTTTTAACTAATGTGGATTGTACTCAATTAGATGATATTGCAACTTGGAGTTATTACGCTCCCGTAGAAGATCAAGCTCGTCTTGGTTTTGCTATCGCGCACCAGATAGATAACAGTGCCCCAGAAGTAACTTGTTTAGATGCCTCATTATATGATCAGATTGACATCATTGCAGAAGCTTTATGTAACGCGAAAAAACCATTAATCATTACAGGAACTCATGCGGGCAGTGAAGCTATTGTGCAAGCAGCAGCGAATGTAGCTAAGGCATTAATTGGGCGTGTAGAGGAAGTGGGAATCAGCTTTCTTGCTCCGGAGGCGAATAGTATAGGTTTAGCTTTGATTGGTGGGTATTCACTAGAGGTAGCTTTAGAGGAATTATCAGATGGTACAGCAGATGCAATCATTATTTTAGAAAACGATTTATATCGCCATATGCCACAGAGCATCATTAATCATGCATTAAGTAATACGAAATGCGTCATGTTACTAGACCATCAAAATACTGATACTAGTAAACATGCTAATTTTATTTTTTCTAGCGCAAGTTTTGCGGAAAGTGACGGCACTCTGATAAATCAAGAAGGACGTGCCCAGCGTTTTTTCCAAGTGTATGACCCAGCTTATTATGACAAAAAAGTACAGATGCAAGCAAGTTGGCGCTGGCTTCATGCTCTTAAGCAAACAATGAATAGTCGTGCTATAGAGTGGCATCAACTAGATCATGTGATTAACGCTTGTGTAGAGGCTTTGCCCAAGCTAGCCGGTATTAAGAAAGCCGCACCAGATGCCTCCTTTCGCGTGTGTGGTCAAAAATTAGCACGTTCCCCGCATCGCTCTAGTGGACGTACTGCTATGCGCTCGAATATTAGCGTTCATGAGCCACGACAACCACAGGATTTAGATAGTATGTTTAGTTTTTCAATGGAGGGTTATCAACAGCCTTGTGCTAAGCATTCACAGATTCCGTTTGCCTGGGCTCCGGGGTGGAATTCTCCACAGGCGTGGAATAAATTTCAAGACGCTATAGGTGCAGAGTTGCGTGGTGGAGATTCTGGAGAGCGTTTAATTGAAGCAAATAAAATACAACTCAATTGGTTTACAAGCGTTCCTGCTGCTTTTAAGGCCCAAGATAATCATTGGCGTATAGTCCCTTATTTCCACCTTTTTGGCAGCGAAGAAATGACGCAGCGTTCAGATGTGATTAAAAAACGTATGTTGGCACCATATTTAATCATGAATATGCAAGATGCAGAGCAATTAGATGTGCGTGAAGGTTCTTATATAGTATGCACATGTCAATACAAAGAATTTTTGCTTCCTGTTTTTTTATCACCTCAATTAAGATCAGGACAAGTAGGGATGCCTATCGGTTTTCCAGGGTTTTTTTTATTGCTGCATGGAGCAGATGTACATAATTTGCGACAGGCGGACAAATGACTTTTTGCACAGACGAAAGCAGTACCATGATCGCTTCTATACTTAAACCATTAATCATGTTATGCATGGTGGTTGGATGCGGCGTTTTTATGAGTTTTTTAGAACGACGCATGCTAGGTTTATTTCAAAATCGTTATGGGCCAAATCGCGTAGGTTGGGGAGGGATTTTACAGATAGCAGCTGATATGATTAAAATTTTATTTAAAGATGATTGGATTCCTACATTTGCGGACCGTATAATTTTTACTTTATCCCCAGTTATTGCCTTTACTGCACTACTGATGGTGGTAGTGATAATCCCCTTTACACCTACTTTTATAGGAGCAGATTTTAATATTGGTGTATTGTTTTTTCTTATGATGGCGGGTTTAGCGGTATATGCCATTTTGTTTGCTGGTTGGTCTAGTAATAATAAATATTCCCTTTTGGGGGCCATACGCGCCTCTGCGCAAACACTAAGCTATGAGGTTTTTCTGGGGTTATCTTTAATGGGTGTAGTAGCACAGGCTGGATCGTTCAACATTCTAACCATTATTAATAGCCAAACGAATATGTGGAATGTTATTCCACAGTTTTTAGGTTTTCTAACTTTTTTAATTGCAGGTTTAGCTGTGTGTCATCGTCATCCATTTGACCAACCGGAAGCCGAACAAGAATTGGCTGATGGGTATCATGTAGAGTATTCTGGTATGAAGTTTGGTTTATTCTTTGTGGGTGAATATATCGGGATATTTGTGGTGTCTGCATTAATTGTCGTTTTATTTTTTGGTGGCTGGCATGGTCCATATTTGTCGCCAGCAATATGGTTTGGCGTAAAAACATCTTTTTTTATAATGTTTTTTATTTTACTGCGCGCTGCTTTACCACGCCCACGCTATGATCAGGTAATGTCGTTCGGCTGGACTGTGTGCCTACCTTTAACACTTTTGAATCTTCTAGCCACTGCCGCAGTAATTTTATGTATGGCATAGCCAACAAAGGGTACACATCATCATGACGCTAAAAGATATTATTTTGGGATGCAGTACCATTTTACGTAGTCTATGGGTTATTGGAATCAATGTTTTCGCCAAGCGCGAAACGTTACTGTATCCGGAAAACCCTGTGTATCTACCTCCGCGTTATCGCGGGCGCATTATTTTAACACGCGATCCAGATGGCATAGAGCGTTGTGTGGCTTGTAATCTTTGCGCGGCGGTGTGTCCAGTAGGTTGCATTTCTTTACAGAAAGCTGAAAAGAAAGATGGACGTTGGTATCCAGAATTTTTTCGCATTAACTTTTCACGCTGCATTTTTTGTGGGTTATGCGAAGAGGCCTGTCCTACTACTGCTATTCAGTTAATTCCAGATTGTGAATTAGGAGAGTTTAAACGCCAAGATCTAGTATATGAAAAAGAAAATTTATTGATTGCTGGTCAGGGAAAGAACCCGAAATATAACTTTTATCGCATATCAGGTATGTCTATTGCAGGTAAGGATAAAGGATGCGCTGAGAAAGAAGTAGCTCCTGTTGATGTTAAGAGCTTATTACCTTAATTAAGGGTTTAGGTATGGAATATATATTTTATATGTGTAGTTTTGTGTCTATACTCTCCACATTACGTGTTATTACGCATATTGAACCTATGTATGCACTACTATATTTAATTACTTCATTATTAGCGGTTTCCGGGATTTTTTTTTCACTTGGTGCGTATTTTGCTGGTGCTGTAGAAATTATTATATATGCTGGTGCTATTTTAGTACTTTTTGTTTTTGTAGTGATGATGTTAAATCTTAGTAGTGTTGTAATGCAACAGGAACAAGTTTGGTTTAGACCATACATGTGGCTTGGTCCAGGATTTTTATCATTCTTGCTTTTCCTTATCTTGTTATATGCTCTTTGTTTAAATAATGATACGGGTATTCCTTTGGCAGTGATTGATGGTAAGAAGGTAGGTATAAAGTTATTTGGATCTTATATGCTGGTTGTCGAGTTAACTTCCATGTTGCTTTTATCAGGATTAGTGGTCGGATATCATATGGGATCTAAATCTCGACTCCCAGACAAATTATTGATGAATAAATCCTCAATCATGACTACAACACATAAGGAACAGTAGATGTGATTCCTTTAAAGCACGGATTAATTGTAGCGACAGCTCTATTTTGCCTCGGTCTCACTGGTTTAATTATGCGTCGTAACTTATTGTTTATGTTAATTAGTCTCGAAATCATGTTTAACGCGGCAGCATTAGCCATGGTAGTGGCAGGGAGTTATTGGGGCCAAGCAGACGGTCAAGTCATGTTTGTCTTTGCGATGAGTATTTCGGCAGTTGAGACTAGTATTGGTCTAGTTTTATTATTGCATCTTTATCGCCGCACAAAGAATCTTAATATTGATATACTAAGTGAGATGCGTGGATGAACCTTCTTTATTTAACTATACTTTTTCCACTACTCGGGTTTTTATTCCTATCTTTTTCTTTAGGTCGCTTATCAGACACTACCAGTGCTGTTATAGGTGTGACATCAGTTGGGTTAGCAGCAATGCTGACGGGATATATCGGGTTAGATTTTTTACAAAGCGATCAAAAGGTGTTTCACCAGGTACTATGGACATGGATGCATGTGGATCAGTTCAAGGTTGATGTAAGTTTGGTGCTCGATGGACTTTCTTTAACATTACTTACTATTGTTACAGGTGTAGGATGTCTGATTCATCTTTTTTCATCTTGGTACATGCGAGGCCAAGAGGGATATTCAAGATTTTTTGCTTATATGAATCTTTTTATTGCTAGTATGGTCGTTTTATTATTAGCCGATAATTTAGTCTTAATGTATCTTGGTTGGGAAGGGGTAGGGTTATGTTCCTACTTGTTAATTGGTTTTTATTATACGAATCCATCTTATATTAGATCGGCAATGAAAGCCTTTATCATCACTCGTGTTGGCGATGTCTTCCTCGCTATTGCATTATTTATGCTCTATGATGAGATGAATACATTTAATATTGTTAATATTATGGCGTTAGCCCCTCTGTATTCTTTTTCTTATGCCGAGCACATATTTCCATGGATCACACTTATGCTTTTAGGGGGGGCGATTGGTAAGTCCGCTCAACTACCATTACAGACTTGGTTGACAGATGCGATGGTAGGCCCTACCCCAGTCTCTGCATTGATTCATGCTGCTACTATGGTTACTGCCGGGGTGTATTTAATATCTCGTACGTACGTCCTATTTTTACTTACACCATTTGTACTGCATTTAGTTGGTATTATTGGGGCTATGACTTTATTTTTAGCCGGATTTGCTGCTTTAACTCAAACTGACATTAAGCGTATATTAGCTTACTCTACCATGAGCCAATTAGGTTATATGTTTTTAGCGCTAGGTGTGCAAGCTTGGCAATCAGCGATCTATCATTTAATGACTCATGCATTTTTTAAAGCATTGCTTTTTCTTTCTGCCGGGTCAGTTATTCTAGAGTGTAACCATGAGCAAAATATTTTTAAAATGGGAGGATTACGTCATCGCATGCCTTTTGTTTACCTTTGTTTTGTAGTCGGCGGTTTAGCGTTGGCTTCTTTTCCATTCATCACCTCTGGTTTTTTTAGTAAGGAAGCAATATTATCAGGGGTGGTATCTCATGGAGATATCAATTTAGTTTTAGTAGGTTTAGTAGGTACATTTATTACATCACTGTATACAGGTAGAATGATTTTTCTAGTATTTCATGGTAAAGAAAATATTATTTACGCATCATTGCAAAAGACTACAGCTTATCGCGTACCGCTAATAGTTTTATTGATTCTTTCAACAGTGATGGGGTCTTGGATTTTACCACCTTTGCAAGGTGTGTTGCCAGACAATATACCATTGCTGAATAGTTCAACAATCGCGCTAGAGATTATCTCAAGTGTATTAGTTGTCATGGGTATAGTGATGTCTGCTCTGTTATGGTTAGGCAAGCCTGCGTGGCGTAATATTTTTTCACGTAGTAAGATAGGGCGCTTGCTGAGCTTTTTGCTTTTGAGTGGTTGGGGTTTTGATTGGTTATACGAGAAACTTTTTGTACAGAGCTATTTAAGAATTGCTAAGATACTATCGCCAGACCCATGTTCTATTGTTATTAATGGTGTGGGTGTATTAGCACTTGCGATGAATAGAGGGTTAATTATTAGTGAAAATGGTTATTTACGATGGTATCTTGCCGCTATTCTTTTGGGTGCGGTATGTATTTTAGCACTGACAATAGTGATCTAACATATGGAGATTACATGTAGGTTCATGGTGCCCAAAAGATTTCCATGTGTGATATCTCTGTGTATATATGGATTTATTTTCAACTGAAAAACTATGTAATAATAGGTAGTCATCATGCATGCATCGCATGAGATATTCGTATAATATAAACATATCAACCTAATCATAGCTCTATATTTTTATAATACATATAGAAGATACCGTAATGTTATTATTTTTGCTAATCGCGATACCATTGATTGGTGGCGTACTCTGTTGGCAGTCCGAACACTTTAGTGTTACTTATCCGCGTTGGGTGGCTCTTATCGCAATGGGCTTAACGTTCACCGTTTCGTTGTTACTTTGGGCAGACTCGGGAGATACCAGGTTACTAAGAGATGAAAATCTACGCTGGATAGATGAGTGTTTAGTACCATGGATTCCACGATTTGGCATTAATTTTCATTTGGCGCTTGATGGATTATCATTATCAATGGTAGTTCTGACAAGCTTACTAGGAATAATGGCGGTCGTGTGTTCATGGAGAGAAATTGAAAAATGGCATGGTTTTTTTCACCTCAACTTACTCTGGGTTCTTGGAGGGGTCATGGGTGTGTTTTTGGCCATTGATCTTTTTCTGTTTTTTTTATTTTGGGAAATGATGCTCATACCGATGTATTTGTTAATTTCATTATGGGGTCATAAGTCTTCAGATGAGCAGACACGCATTACTGCAGCTACAAAGTTTTGTATCTACACGCAGGCAAGTGGATTATTAATGTTAATTTCTATTATAGGGTTAGTATTTTTGCATTACTCTGAAACAGGAAATTTAACTTTTAACTATGAAGATTTATTACATACTCCCATGTTACCCTATGTGGAACAATTATTAATGATGGGATTTTTTATTGCTTTCGCAGTGAAAATGCCAGTTGTACCTTTTCATGGATGGTTGCCAGATGCGCACAGTCAAGCTCCTACTGCAGGATCTGTTGATTTAGCTGGTATTTTATTAAAAACAGCAGCTTATGGTTTGCTACGCTTTACATTACCTTTGTTTCCTCATGCGTCGCTGAAATTTGCCCCTATTGCTATGTGGTTAGGCATTATTAGTATATTTTATGGCGCTTGGATGGCTATATCTCAATATGATATAAAACGTTTAGTGGCTTATACATCTATCTCTCATATGGGCTTTTTGCTAATTGCTATTTATACAGGTAGCTTAATAGCATATCAGGGAGCGGTTATTCAGATGATTGCACATGGTTTATCGACTGCAGCATTATTTATTATGTGTGGTCAACTGTATGAGCGTCTGAGTACTCTTGATATGCGTAAGATGGGTGGTTTATGGTCACGGATCCAATGGTTGCCAGGATTATCTGTATTTTTTGCGTTGGCAAATTTGGGAATTCCTGGAACAGGGAACTTTATTGGTGAATTTATGATCTTAATAGGGAGCTTTCAGACAGCTCCTTTAATTGCTGTGATAGCGACATGTAGCCTAGTGTTTTCTGCAGTATATTCCTTAGTTATGTTGCAAAAAACGTATTATGGGGAAGCGAAATTAGAAGAGAAATTACGAGATATGTCCGTGCGTGAGGTTATCACGCTCTTAGTATTATTGATGCTTTTATTATTTTTAGGTTTATATCCCCAGACAATATTAGACACCTCTTATTGTGCTATGAGCAATATTCAACAGTTATTTTCTACTGCAATGTTAACTAAAGGGCTTTAAGTATCTATGATGTTTAATTATCCACAATACATTTCGTTACTACCTTTTTTTATTCTTGTACTCATAGTGGTGATGATGATGTTGAGTATTGGGGTGAAACGTGATCACCGAATAAATGCTACCATGGCTATTGTGGGATTAAATGTAGCATTATTTTCTTTGTATTTTGTCGCGCAGGTTGGAGAGGTAGATATTACGCCTGTACTGCGAGTAGACGGGTATTTCATTTTTTATGCTAGTTTAGTGATTTTAGTAAGTTTGTGTACGTGTGTGTTTGCGTACCCGTGGCTATCTAGTATACAAAAAAATAGAGAAGAATTTTATATACTCTTAATCATCTCTACATTAGGGGGTGTTTTTTTATCGAGCGCAAATCATTTGGCGTCATTATTCATTGGTATGGAAGTAATGTCGCTACCGATTTGTGGTTTAGTAGGGTATGTTTGCGAACGTTCTCGTTCATTAGAAGCAGTATTAAAATACACTATATTATCGGCAGCCGCATCTGCGTTCTTTCTTTTTGGAATGGCGTTATTATATGCTAATACAGGTGTCCTAGGTTTTAGAGAATTAGGTGATGCTATACATAGTAGTATAATTGTTCAGCCGCTATTAATTGTAGGTTTTTGTTTAATGCTTGTTGGTTTTTGTTTTAAACTGTCGTTAGTACCTTTTCATTTATGGACACCGGATGTTTACCAAGGTTCTGTTTCGCCAGTTGGGATGTTCTTAGCTAGCGCTAGTAAAATAGCGGTCTTGGGTGTTTTTATGCGTTTATTGATGTGTACTTCCATAAATAGCAGCCTAGGAATTAGTATGATATTGAGTGTGATTGCGGTGGCTTCTATGCTATGTGGAAATTTAATGGCTCTTAGACAAGATAATATAAAACGTATTTTAGGATATTCGTCTATTGCACATTTTGGGTATATTTTAGTTCTATGTATTGCTTCAACAACATCGGATACAAAACAGTTAATAGAAGCAGTGTCCGTATGTTTAGTGAGTTATGTGTTTAGCAGTTTAGGGGCTTTTGGTATTGTTTCTTTAATGAGTACAGCCGTTATCAATAAGGATTCTGAGTTGATTCATTCTTATCGTGGCTTATTTTGGCAGTATCCTATGTTAGCAGCAGCCACGACAGTAATCATATTGTCACTTGCAGGCATGCCAATGACATTTGGTTTCATAAGTAAGTTCTATCTCCTTGTTATAGGGATGCATTCTCACCTATGGGTGTTAATTAGCTCACTTATTATCGGTAGCGCTATTGGATTATATTATTATCTGCGGATAATTATTAACTTATATCTTCCACCTTCTAATTTTGTAGAATATCATTTACCTGCGAGCTACTGGATAAGAACTCCCAGTGGTTTTGTGGTACTTATTTTAGCTGTACTATCTGTAGTCTTAGGTTTCTATCCACAACCAATGATTGAGTTAGCTCAATTAGTACAACTCGATCACTATATTTTATAGTATTACACCTCTATCATTTACTTTGTTATTATTAATCAATAGTGGTTATTTGTGAGAGGTATGTTGATATAAAAAGTATATATTAATTAGAATAATTATAAAATACATAGAACGGTAGAAAAGGAGAGAGTTTATAGATATGTGTGAGAAATAAACTCTTTTATCACATCGTGGTAATGTTTGTGCACACTACATATTCTAATAGATATACTATTTCCAGAAGCCCTATAATTATAAAAATAATCAGGATGTATCGTATTGTGATATAAAAGATCGATCTTTCTCTTGGAGAAAAATGATGAAACTATTACAAGTTTACACAGACAAAATTACGAATTAGAGCCAAATCTCAGTTGATGAGATTTTATCATATAATGATTGCGCATAATGTATTTTCTTTTAAATCGCATCTGCTATTGATATCCATAGTAATAGCATATTTATTGAATATGTATCCGATGGATCATCTTAATGACATATAGTAAGTATTATGGTGTATATCTTGAATATCAGCTAATGTGATATTTTCACTTATCCATCATTTTCTGAATTAATTGTATCACATAAGTTATCTCTTCATTAGTCGTAAATCGTCCAAACGAGAATCGAACAGAACTATACGCGAGCTGTGGGTTAACACCCAAAGCTCGTAAAACATAAGACGATTCTATTCTAGAAGAACAACAAGCAGATCCAGTAGCAATGGCTAGGTCTTTGAGTGCCATAACCAGCGTTTCACTACTAATTCCTTGAAAGCTTATATTAAGAATATGACTAATGCCGTGAGTAAAAGATCCATTGACGGACACTGTCTTAATGTCTTTAATACCGTTCCACAGTTTTTTACGTAATGAGTTCAAATGAATCACATCTTGAGTCATTTGATCTTTAGCAATGGACCACGCTGTACCCATACCTACAATTTGGTGTACTGCAAGTGTACCTGAACGCATTTCACGCTCATGATTGCCACCATGTATTTGTTTGGAAAGATATACACGTGGTTCACTGCGTACAAAAAGAGCGCCGATTCCTTTTGGTCCGTAAATTTTATGAGTGGAAAAAGACATCAGGTCAATTTTTAGTTGTTTGAGATTAATAGGAAGTTTTCCTACGCTCTGTGTTGCATCAACATGAAAGAGTATACCATGTTTGTGACATAGCTCTCCTATGGAGGATATATCTTGTATTACACCAGTTTCATTATTGACATGCATGACAGATACTAATACAGTATCATGACGCATTTCTTTTTCTAGTTGATGAAGAGAAATACTACCATCACGTTGTGGTTGAAGATAAGTGATTCTAAAACCGTCTTTCGCTAATTGCATACAAGTATCTAGTACTGATAGATGCTCAGTGGTCACTGTAATCAGATGACGACCTTTTTTTTTATAAAAAATAGCGGTACCTTTAATCGCTAGATTATTAGATTCAGTGGCTCCAGAAGTGAAAATAATTTCTCGTGAGTCAGACCCAACAAGCTCTGAAATCTGGTTTCTTGCAACATCTACTGCTTCTTCTGCTCGCCAACCGAATCGATGTGAACGCGAAGCTGGATTACCAAAATCGCCATCTATGGTTAGATATTGTAACATTTTTGCTACTACACGTGAATCAGTCGGTGTAGTGGCTGCGTAATCTAGATAAATTGGTAATTTCATGTTTTTTCCACCATGAGAGAGCAATTTGTTTATAAAGATCCTAATAAAGTTATCTGGATACATTGTGAGTGTATTAGATAGGTGGTATATCACAGCAGTAGACATTCATAGTAACTATGAGGTTTTTGATAGAGCTTGATTTTTGTTTTTCTCTCGTCCATGTTTCTCCTGTATTGGAGCATGTTTGGTTTACCTGTAATAAGTAATAATTTCTAATTTTTTAATGAGCTGTTCTAGTGTTATATTTCAGTAAGTTACTCATACGTATACTCCTGTAATATTATACAAAATAAGGTAAACAATAATTTTTCGTATGGGAGTTCTGTTTTGTTTGATATTTAATAGTATTGACGTACTCATTTATGGCTGTTAGCACAGACTTTATTGTGATAATTTTACTAATTTTCTCCAAAATAATACCCTTGCGGGCCGCGCACATTAGTGAATAAATCCGTTGTACATCAGCGTCACAACAGAGACTTGTGAGATATTGGATATCACACAGAGCGATACTTTGTCTTTTAAAAATACTTCTTGTAGGCATTTGACGCTTCATATCGACATTAGAGATGAGCATCATATGAAAAACAGTGCTAACAGAATAAGGATTGATGGCTGTAAGTTGCATAGCATACCTAATCTTGATAATTATTGAACTTGGATGTAAAAAGACATAGACAATATAAAAAGTACTATACTATTCTATTTCAGAATAAGATAATCAAGTATCTGTGCGCTCTAAATGTGATTAAAGTATTCGTGATCGATAATGTTAACTATTGGATATATTTTATATATGTTGTCTGATATGTTGTTGAAATGGTACATGGTGTATAAATAAAAAGTATCATTAAGTGACAAGAGGGAGGGTTCAATGATGACTGTATATATCAATACTTCCTCATAGGCAAAGATGTTATTATTGAATGTGTGATGTTGCTCCTGATCAAGGGTAGTATCGTTCCATAGGTCCACATAGCATACTAATCTTCTATAAAATAATTTATAATAATATTTGTAACAGAGATAATAATAGGTATTTTTTATATTTTGAAACTAATGATTGTATCATTTTTTATTTTTATGCATTACAGATATGTGTGTTTTTTATTTTATAAAAGCTTCATATCCGATACTACTTTTATGATGCGTGATTTTCTGAATGATATTTCTTTTATCATGGATAAAAGAGTGAATAAGGCTGTATATAAATTATATGTTACGGTGTGATTTATAATGAGTATTTTGTTATTTTGCATTATTTAGTGAGCGGGTCAGATACTAGCGCATCCGCATTGTGTACTTGATACATTAATTGAAATCAAAATGCATTTATCAATCGTGGTAGTTTATGATGATATTTTAGCATATTTTTTAATCAGATAAGAAAGAGATATAAAGACTAAGCATAGCACGTAAGGATTGTAGTATCAAAACATGTAGTGTGGAATTTTAGGGTAGTAATTATATCATAGATAATCAGATGATTGTGTGATGATTATTATATAATCTTACGATTAGATACATCTGTAATCATCTATCTTTATGTACTAACGTATATTATCTATACAGTATGATATGTTTTATTGTTAAAAATAGGACAATGAACTTATAGTTTTTTTCAATATAATGAATTATGGTATAATTGTATATACAGGGGCTGTAAGCTCTCTAATAGATAAACTATTTGACTGAGAAATATTAGTAGTATTATAGCGTAAGTTAGATCACAATATCTTGGAGTGTATTTGTGATTGTTTGATGTAAACGATAATTATTATATGGAGCAATAAGGAAAGTGAATAAATTAGCTTTCCCTATGCCATTCAGGGATTAGTGAAAACTGATCATGAGTTACCTTTAACACTGGTATGATTGTAAATGACCATAGTAATTAATGATATTTTTCCATAATATGGTAACAGTTAATATCTGGTTATGATATATATATTTTCATATCCTTTGAGAATTTTTAGAGATCACTATAATTTATGTGTTATATTGTGGGCTTGACAGGGGGCATTGGTAGCGGAAAAAGCACTGTTGCAAATATATTCGCTAAAATGGGTGTAGATATCGTTGATTCCGATGTGATTGCTCGTGAGATTATGACTTTTCATAAGCCAGTTTTAAGAAAAATATATGAACATTTTGGAGATGAAATTTTTATGCAGAATGGTCTATTAAACCGTGCTGCTTTACGAAAAAAAATTTTTAGTTCTATAGATGATAGATTATGGATCAATAACTTATTACACCCTATCATTCGTAAAATTTCTCACGAGAAATTAGCACGTGCGCGTTCTACATGGTGTTTATGGGTGGTGCCGTTATTAGTAGAAAATAACCTTAAGTGTTACACAAATCGTGTATTAGTAACTCATGTAGGTTATATAGACCAAATTATTCGAACATCTAAACGTGATCGTGTTAGCTATAGAGAAGTTAAAAACATTTTACTGAGTCAATCTACACTCTCAGTACGTATTAAGATGGCAGATGATATTATAGATAATAGAGGATCCCTAGATCTACTGAAGAAGCAGGCAGGTATGTTGCATAAACTTTATCTTGCTTTAGCGCGTTCTACAGTTTAGTGAGTTCCTTTATCTTTTCTAGATCTAGAATGACGATAGTCTGCTATATTAAACTAGATACTATATGTCAATATTGTGTATATTTTCCATGAACATTCAGAATATATGATTACTGCATTCATATGCAGAGCCATTCATGGTAAATCGCATGGCAGTAGATTTCGTGACGAGATTGTTGGTATGATGCACATGAATGATATTAATTATTTTTAAACTACACTGGAATAAAATTTAATACATTTTGTAGGTTAATTAATTTTATGTGTAAGGGAGTGTGCCATAATATCGAATAATAAGTATGCCAGAAGCGCTATATTCAGGATTCTATATAGAGCTTGTTCTCTAACATATCTCCAAGTGGTTGTACTTAATGGTACGATGGATAAAAGATTGTAGATGGGTATGAGGTTATCATAGTGATTTTAACATCATGTAGGTAAAAATGATCATGCTCACCTCTTGTGACTCACGTATCATCCCATCTACTATATTAGCATGCAACGCCGCTAAGCATACATACTCTATCAACATCCATACCAGAATTCTTAGTGGTCGATAAGTATTGATCCTCGATACATCTATTGTATATTATTTCGAATCATGGTTCAAATATTATATGGGTGCGCTGAGCATAAATTAAAGTGAAATTTTAGCTTATATAAGCCACTACCAGATACATACTGAAAGTATATTAAAATTTTGAAAAATGGTTGACGAACCTCTCATGATTGTTATCTATTTTAAGGTTAATCAATACCGTTAGAATGTATACTCTCTCATATCTTTTTCTGAGTTTTATTAAAACACTAGTTACTTTTTATCTTGTATATATAAATTCATCATAATATAAGCCAGTATTTATTTTCTGGAGTTAAGACTTCAGTATGTCTATTTATAGTTAAAACTGAGACTATTACTATCAAAAGTATAAGCAATATACCAATGAATCATATACGAAATTTTTCTATCATTGCGCATGTTGATCATGGAAAATCTACAATTTCTGATCGTTTAATTCAAATATGCGGTGGTTTAACAGAACGTGAAATGGAAGAGCAAGTCTTAGATTCCATGGAGTTAGAGCGTGAGCGCGGTATTACTATTAAAGCACAAAGTGTGACCCTTACGTACCATGCTAAAAATGGTAAGACTTATCAACTTAATTTTATTGATACACCGGGGCATGTAGATTTTTCCTATGAGGTTTCTCGCTCCCTGGGGGCTTGTGAAGGCGCTCTTCTTGTAGTGGACGCAGTACAGGGGGTCGAAGCACAAACAGTAGCAAATTGTTACAGTGCCACGGAAATGCATTTAATAGTTGTCCCGGTGCTTAATAAAATAGACCTTCCTTCAGCGGATCCAGAAAGAGTATTAAAAGAAATTGAAGATATCATTGGTATTGATACTACTGATGCTATACTTTGCTCGGCAAAGACTGGTTTTGGCATTCCTGAGATACTAGAACGTTTGGTGCGTGATATACCTCCTCCTGCGGGTCGACCTCAGGGTCCATTGCAAGCACTAATTATTGATTCCTGGTTTGATAATTATCTTGGCGTTGTTTCTTTGATATGTATTAAAAATGGCAGTATATATAAAGGAGAAAAAATAACGGCAATGAGCACCGGTCAAGTGTATACAATAGATCGTTTAGGTATTTTTACCCCAAAACGTAAAGAGACTGATGTGTTATATTGCGGTGAAGTTGGTTGGTTAGCGTGCGGGATTAAAAATATTCTTGGGGCACCAGTTGGCGATACGTTAACATCTGTAAAAAATATAGCATGTCAAGCATTACCCGGATTTAAAAAATTTACCCCACAGGTTTATGCCGGGCTATTTCCATTAGAACCGAATACTTATGAAGCATTTCGGGATGCTTTGGGGAAGCTACGCTTAAATGATGCTTCTTTATTCTATGAATCAGAAAACTCTACTGCATTAGGGTGTGGTTTTCGTTGTGGTTTTCTTGGTTTGCTCCACATGGAGATAATTAAAGAGCGTCTTGAGCGTGAATATCATCTTGAACTTATTACCACCGCGCCTACTGTTATGTATGAAGTCTATACCAGTGATGGAAATACTATATATGTCGATAATCCTGCTAAGCTACCCTCCGATCATCATATCGTAGAGTTACGTGAGCCGATTGCTGAGTGTCAGATTTTAGTGCCTCAAGAGTACTTGGGTAATGTAATGATGTTGTGCATCAAAAAGCGTGGTGTACAAACGAGCATCGTTTATCATGAAAAACAAGTCGCTTTAACTTACGAGATACCTATGTCTGAAGTTATACGTGATTTTTTTAGTAATTTAAAATCCAGTACACGTGGATATGCATCACTGGAATATCATTTTAAAAAATTTACTACTGCTAGCATGGTTCGTGTCGATATTATGCTAAATAGCGAACGCATTGACGCGTTATCTTTAATCACTCATCGTAACTACGCAGAGTTCTATGGGCGTGAATTGGTAAATAAGATTACAGATTTAATTCCGCGCCAACAATTTGAGATTGCTGTTCAAGCGGCTATTGGAAACAATGTTATTGCTCGCGCTACGGTGAAGCCGTTACGTAAAAATGTTCTCTCTAAATGCTATGGTGGTGATATTAGTCGCAAGAAAAAACTACTACAAAAACAGAAGGAGGGCAAGAAGCGTATGAAAAAAATAGGGCGCCTTGAACTACCTCAAGAGGCATTTTTTGCAATGATGGACATTGGTAAAGAAAATAAATAATATTTGTTAAGTTTAGGGGTCATCAAGATGGCGCATATATTCACATTATTTTTAATTATTGCAACATGTAGTAGCGGTGCATTCTGGTGTATTAATTTTCTTCAACGTGTACGTATTAAGAATGTGAAAAATGTAGGAAATTACTATAAAAATATAGAGAAAGTGAACGAGCATGTACCTATTGGATTCGTCGCTAGTGTAGCATCTTTATTTCCGGTACTCTTTGTTGTGTTAGTAGTTCGTTCATTTATTTTTGAGCCGTTTCAGATTCCCTCTGGATCAATGATGCCTACTTTATTAATCGGTGATTTTATTTTAGTAAAAAAGTATGCTTACGGTATCAAAAACCCTATTACACAGGATACTTTGATGGATACCGGGCACCCCCGTCGTGGTGATATTGTAGTCTTTAAATACCCACAAGATCAGAGTAAAGATTATATTAAACGCGTGATTGGTCTACCAGGGGATTTGGTGACATACAATTTTTGTAGTAAAGTCTTATCTGTACAGACAGAGTGTCTTGATAAGCAGAATTGTAAGAGATTTTTAGAGGTCACTTATTCTGCAATTAGTAAGAATAACACTAAAAGTGTGGTTGATGCGACTAATAATGAAAATAGTAATAGTAATGTCGTGCAGAATGTTCGAGAACCTAGTTTAGACGATCTACATACAGTCATACGCACTGAAACATTAGGAGATTCTAAGCACCGTATTTTGTTAATAACGGGAGAGGGTTGTGTGATTGGGAATGGTAAGAAAAAAAATACCGCACAACAAACAATGACTTGGCTCGTACCAGAGAAGATGTATTTCGTGATGGGTGATAATCGTGATAATAGTGCAGATAGTCGTTATTGGGGTTTTGTGCCTGAACATAATCTTGTTGGTCAAGCAATAGCTGTATGGATGAGTTTGGATAAAAAGGAAGGGCAATGGCCAACTGGTTTGCGTCTTAGTCATATCGGTAGTATTCATTAACAATATAGTTCTATATACCTGATAAATCAGGTGTATTTGTTAATGTATATCAATGGTTGTGATATTAAGAAGGGATACTTTTTGCAAATCAATATCTATTTATTTTTGATAAATAGATATTGATTATATATATTGCTAGTGGTTTCATATGAATTTATTGATAATACATCAGCTGCAAAGAAAAATAGGTTATCATTTCAAGAATGTTGAATTGTTACAGCAAGCGCTTACGCATCGTAGTGCGAGCTATAAGAATAACGAGAGACTAGAATTTCTTGGAGATTCTATTTTAAGTTATGTAATTACTCATGCTCTTTATAGACGTTTTCCATATGTCGATGAAGGTGATATGAGTCGCATGCGTTCTACATTAGTACGCGGGAATACCTTAGCTGCAATGGCAAAGGAATTTGATTTAGGGTCCTATTTGTATCTTGGTCGAGGTGAATGGAAAAGTGGTGGATATCTACGTCAGTCAATTTTGTCTAATACGATGGAAGCGTTAATTGGTGGTATATTTTTAGATAGTAACATCTCTACGATAGAAAAATGCATTCTTAATTGGTATTCTTGTCGTTTAAATACCATCAGCCCAGGAGATAGACAAAAAGATCCTAAAACACGTTTACAAGAATTTTTACAAGGGAATCATTTACCGTTACCCTCTTATTTTTTATCGCAGGTACAGGGTGCAGAACATAATCAGGCATTTACTATTTACTGTAAAATAAGTGGTATGAAAGATCCTGTCGTAGGAACTGGCTCTAGTCGTCGACAAGCTGAACAAGCAACCGCCGAACAAGCATTAACTAAATTAGGTATTAAATGACACAGACAATTACCTATTGTGGTTTTATCGCGATAGTAGGTCGTCCGAACGTAGGAAAATCAACATTATTAAATCGGCTGATTGGGAAAAAAATTTCTATTACCTCAAATAAACCACACACTACGCACCATCGCATTATGGGAGTCCACACTGAGGGGGTGTACCAGACTATTTATATTGATACTCCTGGGTTACATGCGACAGAAAAGAATCGTACATATGATGTTATGCGACGTCATACTATTAATTTAATTAATGATGTTACACTTGTCGTATTTATGATAGAAGGAATTCGTTGGACTGCTAGCGATGAAATGATATTGAAAAATTTACAGAACACACAGTCTGTTCTATTAGTGATTAATAAAATGGATGTTATTTCCAATAAAAGTATCTTATTACCACATTTACAGCATCTAGATAAACAGAGAAATTTTATAGGTATAGTACCTATTTCTGCTCAAAGAGGAGAGAACATTGGGCTTATTAAGAATATTATATGCCAATATTTGCCAAAAGCAAAACATTGTTTTCCACAAGCATATATTACTGATTGCTCTCAAAAATTTATGGCATCAGAGATTATACGTGAAAAGATTATGCGTGGATTTGGAGCAGAATTGCCATATTCAGTGGTGGTGCAGATTGAAAAATTTATCACTAATACACGCGGTGTTCTCATGGTCTATGCATTAATTGTAGTACAGAGTGAAGGTCAGAAGAAGATCATGATTGGTGCACAAGGAGGTAAAATTAAAACTATCGGAGTTCTTGCGCGTCAGAATATGGAAAAGGTGTTCGGGCAAAAGGTATACCTTCAGAATTGGGTAAAAGTACAGCATAGTTGGGCTGATCATGCTTCGGTATTACATAATTTAGAACACACTAATTATTTACAATACCACTAATGATAGGGGTGTTGGTTATAGATTCTAGTGATATTGCATGATATTAGAATAGTATAGATCATTAAACATATTGAATAAAGATAGAACTCTTGTGCATTTTTAAGTCTACTGACTTTCGATAATTAGAAGATAATTGAAAAAGGTATGACATGATTTCTCCGTAGGAGAACCATAAAACTATGATTAAGGTATGAATGTTAGTATATATGTAACGGTTAAAATAATCATGGATCCTGCCGACTATCATCAGTTATTATATAGCGCAATTACCGCTTGAATGGTTTTTATTTTCGTCAAAGTAGATGGATGTGTTTCCCGAGGTGATGGTTAATTTAAATGTATTTAAAGGTAAAAATCTTTCTTATCATGCATAACATTAACACACATTCTAGTTATATTTTATTGATACCACATTCGCTTTTTTATTTTTTAGGTGGTTTCCTAGCCAATCTGCTAGTTGACAATATTGCATAACACTTATGTTTTCTGCGCGTAATGTCGGACAAATATGCATGTTTACTAATGCTTGAGTAGGGATTAAGTGAGATAGACTATTACGCAGTGTTTTACGACGTTTGTTAAAGGCTGCGGTAGTAACTAAAGACAGAAAATACACATGGTGAGGTAATGTTTGGACATGTGTTATAGGAATTAAACGTACTATTTTAGATATTACATTAGGCGGTGGTACGAAAGATTGAGACGGAACAGTAAGTATTGGGAATATTTTGCAGTAGTATTGTGCCATAACTGATAGACGACCGTATGATTTGTTACCAGGCTTAGCGACAAGACGATTAACCACCTCTTCTTGTAACATAAAATGCATATCATGAATGATGTTGATATGTTTAAATAAATGGAATATTAACGGTGTAGAAATATTATATGGTAGATTACCAAAAACACGTAGTAGTTGAGTTTGTTGTTTGGCAAACTGTGAAAAATCAAATTCTAGGGCATCTTGCTCGAAAACGGTAAGCTTTGTTTGTAGGAAAGAGTGATACTTGAGGCGTAAAGTGAGATCGTGATCAATTTCAATCACTGTTAGCTTATCTAGTACTCTACCTATCTTTTCTGTTAGCGCACCGAGACCAGGTCCAATTTCGATCATTACTTCACCATATTTTGGTTGAATAGCATGAATAATACTTTCTATAATACATGGATCATGTAAAAAATGTTGTCCAAAGCGTTTTCTGGCGTAGTGTCCCCGGTATGTGTGAGCAGTCATAGTTATTTTAATATTAGTATGTAGTGAATAGATTACAACATGAAATACAGATTGATATTGATTCATGTGTACATTCAAGGATATCCTTGCGTATTGCTAGAACTTAGGTTGAGTGCATTTAGGCAATCAAGATGTTAATATAGCATATTCAGTATAAGTAATTCTTACTAGCAAGCATGATGCACAAAGAGTCACGAAGGTATAAATATTCTGTAAGGATACAATGGCATCTGCCTTATATGATATTTTACTTTTTATACCAAAAAATCAGTATTCCTAACCTCGCAAAAGAATAGTGCTTTCTAAGCATATAGAAATAGTGATACTTCTATATTCTGTGATCTGCGATAGCATAGTATTTTTAGTAATCTACATGCGTAGATATCTAAACATGCCTTGCTATGATTATTCGGGTAATGGTGGAGTTGTACCACAATGTTATATGCTATGTAATTTTTATGGTATTTTTTATTTTTAATATCAATATATTGACCATATGATAGTATGGATGACCATGGTATATAGGTCTTCGCTTTTTAGCAAACAGATAATTTGATATAGCATTATCATAACCTGAGAATCATTTATTTTCTTTTGAGTAGGAAACATAAATTACATATTTTTTGTAGATCAATGAAAATGATACATGTTTATTAAGATAGATACAATGATTTAAAAACGATGATGTAACTCCGAAATATATAAAGTTTGAGAGAAATCTATCATTTGTTTTAAGTTTTTATATGAAAGTGGTTGGATATCATACTTGCAGTAGTTGGTATGTTTTAATGCTGCTAGCAAGAGAGTAATAAAATTATTTACTAGTTGATAAAGCGATAGCACTAGGAGATAACCAGGTCATTCAGGTATATATAGATATATTGCGCATGCGTTATGGTATAGTGAACCTATTTAACAGAGAAGTTAAGATTATGTATGTGGTGCGCCCTACAGGATTCGAACCTGTGACCTACGGCTTAGAAGGCCGGTGCTCTATCCAGCTAAGCTAAGAGCGCATATTGATGCCATGCATTATACGGTTAATAAATCATCAGTCAACTATTTAGTATTATTATTCATGCTTTATTGCTCTGTTCTTCAATATTGACTTGTATCAATAATTGTTAATATGTAGTCTGCATCAGATTCATAGTTTTCATTATAACTCCTATTACGATTGATAAAATGCATATTTTCCATTGCATGCTTTTTAAATTTATATAAAGATGTATAAAACGTATAGTGTAAGAAAAATACTAGATGATCTTACAGAGTTATCAGTGAATATATTATTCTATGTGCTGCAATATTTATATAACATAGTATAAAGTTATAAAAACGTGTTCCTGCATTATATTTTTATCATTTTTAGCAACTTTATTTTGTAATCAAAGAGTTACTGTGTCAGTAAAGACCACTTACATACTCATGTATTATCCGCATGTATACCATGTGCGGTATATGATAAAATATATAATATAGTGGAAAATATGAGTTTCATGATCACAGAAGAAAGAGTCCATTGAGGGTTTGTAACATTCTAAAGTGCATAAATATCTAGAGTTTTGATTGACTTATAACTATAAGTGCTTTCTTGCCTTGATAGGATTTATAAAGATATCTGTCGAAATAGGCTATATATACATTGTATCAATGCGATGATGTTTATAGTTATATGGTATTTGTTTTAACATAATTTAATGTAGTAAGTATCAATATATTACTAAAATTTTCAGTTTCAGCAGTATTTGTAGGGTGTTAAGGCTGCAAAATACACATCTACATATAGTGTAGGATTTTATCAGTTTGTACTATTGGGTAATATCAATCTAGTCTATGCGTATAGACCATGGCATATTATATTATATCTTAAGTTAAGATATTTGGTCATTGTCAGAATTAAAATCAGACATCATTAGTGTGTGTATACGGTATAAAATATTTACTAATAGTGACATCTGCGCTACACACGTACTTTATAAGTAATAATCCCTTCTCCAGAGCTGAAATACGTTACAGTGCGTCAGTCTTATCATATAAGTTCTCATGGTATACTATCAATAGTTTAGTTGTTGTGTTAGAAATACATAATTTAACTCATATCTGAAATAAGATTTGTATCTATTATAAAAAATAGAGGTATTTTTTTTTCGCATAGTAGAATGATGTATATCAAGCATATTATAGTATATATACTATAATGAGCGATTTTTTATCTTTTTCTGCGTTCTTATTGTCATAATGTTTCTAGATTTAACCATAAGAAGTTTATGAAGATGTTAAATGAAAGTGATTTCATGACACGTAAATATTTATGTCATGCTATTTTAGAAGAAGAGAGAGATTTGAAATTTATATATCATGTTTTGATATGTGGTAAGGTGTATAATATCCATGACTCAGATGCTTCTGTTACTATGTACATTCATAATATCTAGTCTTTTATCAGAGATCATTGAGTGTTAGTAAACATATAGCATGTGTGTATTTCGAAGCGATGATCTTTAGCAGTATACAAGCATGCTGTATATGTATCTTTATGCACTAATATATTGATGCATGTTTAGATATAACATGCGGTATGACACGAGTTTTTCAGTTTTCTGTATTTATGTTTGCTAGTACAAGAAATTAGCATCTACTATCTATTATGTTAATATGGAAATAGAATAATAACTACTAGTATAGTGGGCGTGGTGTACTGAAATATAGATCATGTCCAAAAGGATCGCATTTCGTAATATGTTAGCAAATAATTTTTTTATATAGTACCAGGTGTGGTCTAGATATAACGCTTATGCTATATCGTTTAATTAATATACATTGTAGTGTGTAAAACACGAAGTCATAGAAATGAAGAGTATAAAACCATTGCAATTTTATATATAATATATGATAGAGAGTATATTGTAGAAGGATACAGGATTCCATGCCTGCAAAAATAATGAATGGTACAAAGCTTGCGCAGGAAATTTTGCAAGATATCTCTAAACGCGTACAGGAACGTCTAGGCATGGGTAAACGTATCCCAGGTTTAGCTATTGTATTAGTAGGGTCAGATCCTGCTTCAAAGATTTATGTGTCTAAGAAGTGTAGTGCATCTCATAAAGTTGGTGTCACCACCCGTTTATATGATTTACCTGTAACTACTATGCAAGTGCAATTGTTGAACTTAATTACACAATTAAACAACGATAAGAGTATTGATGGTATTTTAGTACAACTCCCTTTACCAACTACTATAGATAGAAGTGTGGTCATGGAACACATTTCACCTTGCAAAGATGTAGATGGTTTTCATCCTTATAATGTAGGTCGTTTATGTAATCGTGCACCAACTTTGCTGCGGCCATGTACCCCTCGTGGTATTATGACTTTGCTAGAGCATTATCAACTCAATGTTTGTAGATTAAACGCGGTAGTAGTTGGAGCCTCTAATATAGTTGGTAGACCTATGAGTCTAGAGCTATTACTGGCTGGGTGCACAACCATTATTGCACATCGTTTTACTCAAAATCTACAATATTTTGTGTCACAAGCTGACCTACTGGTTGTTGCCGTCGGCAAACCAAGATTTATCCCTGGTCACTGGATTAAATTAGGAGCCATAGTAGTTGATATAGGTATTAACCGTTTACTTAATGGTAAAATAGTTGGTGATATTGAGTTTGAGCAGGCTGCACATCGGGCGGCATGGATTACTCCGGTACCAGGCGGAGTTGGACCCATGACCATTGCTACGCTTATGCAAAATACTTTATATGTTTGCGAGCAGAATGATAAAAATATTGATTTGTTATAAATACAATCAATAGAAAAAATTGTTTTTTATTTAATTCACAGAATACCAAACTGTAATGTGTGGAAAACATAGCCGTATATTATTTATGAGACATTGATTTTGTAATGTCATTGTTTAGGAATGTTTTCTATAATATGATTCGTGCTGATGAGGGTTACCGTAATAAAAGTTGTCTTATTTCTACCATTTCCTTAGTCATGCAATAAATATTAATGTCATTTGATCGAAAAACAACCATGTGGTATGATCAGTGCAAGTTAATTGCATCTCAATAGAGATATTTAATTGATTTTTGTATAATAATACATACAGTTAAGATTATTGTAAGGGTTAGAATATAGATGTGGATTTCTTGATCGTTTGTATATGATCATTTCGCATAATCTATCGTAGGTTCTTTTCTTACTTCCGTCACCAAGATAAGACGATTATGTACTGTAATATATGAATTCTTATTGAAGACCTCAGTGGTTATACTGAAATATTGACAATCACAGATTTCACATTACTCTTTTTATAGCTTGTGCTATCATTTTGGATCACACATAAATCTTTTTACACAAAATACTTAAGACTATAGAACTTAAAAAATCTGAGCTTATTACGCGATGATTACTTACAGAGCTAACTTTTTGTAGGTTGAACAATATAATATCACTGATCCATCTGTGTATGTGTTAGAGTTACATCTCTAACACTGAGTACTGATACTTAATAGTTATGATATATAGTGTAATACTTTCATACATTCCATTAGTAGTATATGTAATCGTATATACGAGCATGATATGTTAGAGTTTTCATATGGTACCTTACTATAAGCTATACAGATATTAGTTAATTGATCGTAGTTAGTTATGGGTATGTAGATTTTTGCAATAATAGTCATGCGAGCGCAAGTGTATATGTATACTTAGCTATTATTAAAAGATATGTCTGTAGTGTAGCTACATGACCATAAATTTAATGTAAGATTAAAGATGTGTATATATATCATGGTTATTCATACATGGTAAAATAGATATAGAATGGGCATTCTATGTAAAAACAAACTGCTGATTCAAGGGCATGAAATCTGCGATGAAACGGTATGATTTCAATGTTTTCTTCTCTTTTCTTGGAAAAGTGAAGTTATGTTATTTTAACAGGCACACGTGAAGATAAAGCGCACATTAGTTCGTAGCTTATAGTTCCAGATACAGAAGCTACATCATTAATCTTGACGTTATTCCCCCATAGTTCTACTAGACTACCAATACGAGCTTGTGGGCATCTCGTTAAATCTACCGCCATCATGTCCATAGAAATGCTTCCAACAGTCTGTGTCATGCTTCCCGCGACCATTACGGGCGTGCCGGTAGGAGCATGATGTGGATAACCATCAGCATAGCCACAGGCTACGATTCCAATATACTGCGCGCGGCTAGCGCAATAGTTATTGGCATATCCTACTTTGGATCCTGCTACAAGTTTTTGTATCGCAATAATTTTGCTATTAAGTGTCATAACAGGCATTAAACCACTACTAGCAATGTCTTTCCAATCACCACTGGGAGAGGCACCATATAATATAATGCCAGGACGGACCCACTGACAATGTGTACGTGGATGCCACAATGTGGCAGCAGAGTTAGCCAGTGACATGGTACAATTGAATCCATTAGAGGATTGCGCAATTCTTTGCATAGACTTCATAATATCATATATGCACTGTGCTTTAGCGAAGTGCGCCATCAGGGTAAGAGTACCAACATTTTTTAGTGCTTTTAATTGATGCCAAACATTTCGGACATCCTTTGGTTGAAAACCAAGACGATTCATTCCACAATTCATTTTTAGATATACATCTAATGGAGAAGATAGATGCGCTTTTTTTAATGCTTGGATTTGCCAGTGACTATGTATAATAGTGGTTAAGTGATATCGATGAAGGATTCTCAGATCGTGAGGATGAAAAAATCCTTCTAGCAGCAAAATAGGCTTTTGAAAACCTTGTTCGCGAAGTAATAAAGCTTCATGGATGCTAAGTACGGCAAAACCATCCGTACTACTTAGACTCTTCCAGACCCTTTTAATACCATGACCATATGCATTAGCTTTAATCACTGCCCAAAGGCGTGATCCAGAAGCTATATTGCGTACTATAGAAAGATTTGTTTGTAATGCGTTTTGATTAATTGTAGCAATAATAGGACGAGACATGATCGATCCTTTCTGAATATTGTGGCGCCAAGCACTATCCTTTTGCTAAGACTGAGGATAAAAATATTAATATATTGTAGAATATAATTGGTAGCCCTGACGATTAGAGAATGGAGAATTTCTTTTATGTTTTGTTTTAGTCGATAATGGACGTATATTGTACAATGAGAACGGATACACCTTATATTTTTATGGTTTCTAACATCGTAAATCTAAACATATATTTTTTATTAATTATTAAGTATCATTTTTAATGATAGTCATATCACGAGAGATCATATAGTCTAATAGTAGTGGTGATACACTATATCTGTATAGTGTTTGCATTTTAAGATATCAGTTTCAATTTGTTAATACTGAAAGGTTTCTAGTGTACTATACATTATAATTTGTTTTTTAATTGGCAAGGATGCTGAATTTTTTATGAGATAAGGGAGTTAAATAAGAGGAGAGTTAATTTATCTCCACAAATCACTAATAATCATGCCATATCTCACCGAGTTTCTATATTGTGTTGAATTTTCGAAGTGGAGTCTGCCGTGTCACTTACACTTTGGCAACAGTGTTTGGTTTGCCTAAAAGATGAACTACCTCCTACCGAATTCAGTATGTGGATACGACCATTACAAGCTGAAATTACTGATAATACATTAGCCTTATATGCACCAAATCGTTTTGTGTTAGATTGGGTCAGGGATAAATACTTGCACAATATTAATACTCTTCTCAAAAATTTTGGTGGCGTCAATGTGCCTTTTCTTCTTTTTGAGGTAGGCAGAAAGTCTAGTGTTACTATCAGGGAGCCATCTGTAACCAGTGTACAGGAAACTTCAAGTCATATCAGTCACCCATCTATGAGCAGCCAAACCCGAACAAATTGGAGTGATGTTACGAAATTAACAGAGTTATCTTATCGCTCGAATGTCAATACTAGATATAACTTTGACAACTTTGTAAATGGCAAATCGAATCAATTAGCACATATTGCTGCACAACAGGTAGCAAATAATCCTGGCGAGACGTATAATCCTCTATTTCTTTATGGCGGTACAGGCCTTGGTAAGACTCATCTCCTACATGCAGTCGGGAATGGTATTTTAGCAAAAAAATCTAATACAACTGTTATATATATGCATTCTGAGCGTTTTGTACAAGATATGGTTAACGCGTTACAGAATAATACGATTGAAGAGTTTAAATGTTATTACCGTTCAGTTAAAGCACTTCTTATTGATGACATTCAGTTTTTTGCGAATAAAGTACGCTCACAAGAAGAGTTTTTTCATACTTTTAACGCACTGTTAGATGGTAATCAACAAATAATTTTAACTGCTGATCGTTATCCCCGAGAGATTCATGGTGTAGAAGATCGTTTAAGATCACGCTTTGGATGGGGATTGGCGGTAGCTATTGATCCACCGGAACTAGAGACACGGGTAGCTATTTTAAAAAAGAAAGCGGATGAAAATAATATTTTTTTACCGAATGAGATAGCTAATTTTATTGCCAGAAGATTACGTTCTAACGGACGTGAATTAGAAGGAGCATTAAATCGTGTTATTGCTCATGCAAAATTTACAGGTTGCACTATTACCATTGATTTTGTACGTGAAGCACTGCGTGATATACTCGTATTACAAGATAGGTTAGTTACTATTGATACTATTCAAAAAACTGTTGCTCAATATTATAATCTTAAAGTGACGGATCTTCTTTCTAAGCGTCGCTCTCGTTCAATTGCGCGTCCGAGACAAATAGCAATGGCTATAGCTAAAGAATTAACTCATTGTAGTTTACCAGAAATTGGTGATGCTTTTGGGGGGCGTGATCATACTACAGTTTTATATGCTTGTCGAAAAATTGAAAAGTTACATAGAGAAAGTCACGATATTCACAAAGAGTTCTCTGCGATTATTAGAAGCCTATCTTCTTAATCGTGCCAAAGGTTTCCTTAGATTATGCAATTTAATTTAAAACGGGAAGTTTTACTCAAACCATTACAGTACGTCAACGCACTCTTAGGAAATCGTCCTGCATTTCCTATTCTTGGTAATATATTATTGGAAGTAAAGCAAGATATTCTATTGCTTACCAGTGCTGATTTAGAAATAGAAATGGTAGCGTGTATTGCTTTAATGCACAAACATCAAGTGGGAGCGATTACCACCCCTGCGCGAAAATTCTTTGATATTTGCCGTGGGTTACCAGAAGGTTCTGAAATATCAGTGTTATTAATAGGAGATAAAATACTCATTGTTTCCGATCGAAGCCGTTTTTATCTAGCTACACTACCAGCTAGTAATTTTCCTAGTCTAGATGGGTGGAAGAGCGAAGTGGGGTTCAGTATTGCGCAGAGTACTGTTAAGCGGATTATTGAATCTACTCACTTTTCTATGGCACATCAAGATGTACGTCATTACCTTAATGGTATTCTCCTTGAGACAACAAGAAACGAGTTATGTGCAGTAGCTACGGATGGACATCGACTGGCACAGTGCACTATGCCAGTCGAGCAGGTGATGTTGCCTCGCTATTCTGTAATTATACCCCGTAAAGGTGTAATAGAACTCCTGCGTGTATTAAATAATAGTAGCATCCCTGTACAGATACAGTTTGGAAGAAATCATATCCGTTTTTCTTTTGGTGATATGATTTTTACTTCAAAGTTAATAGATGGTTCTTTTCCAGATTATCGTCGAATATTTCTCGCAAAACCTGATAAAATTTTAAAAGTGAATTGTTATCTGCTCAAGCAGGCTTGTGCTCGCGTTGCTATTCTTTCTAATGGTAAATTACGAAGTGTGCGTTTATGTGTACATGATAATTCCTTAAAAATTACAGCTAATAATTCAGATAAAGAAGAAGCAGAAGAGATTCTGGATGTGATGTATAGTGGAACTCAGGTGGAAATTTCTTTAAATGTAAGTTACATTATAGACGTTTTAAATGCATTAAAGTGCGATACTGTCTGTATATCACTGATTGATTCTGTGTCTAGAGTGCAAATTGAAGACACCGTGAATCCATCTACAAGATATATTATTATGCCAATGCGTGTGTAGTTTATGTTTAGACATAACGCATAGGGAAAAGAGTCTTAATATAGTCACAGTTTAAGACCATATTGTGATTTATCATTCAACGAACGAGAAAAGCTAATGTCCAGTGTTTATGACTCATCGAGTATTACAGTACTTAAAGGACTCGATGCGGTACGCAAACGCCCCGGTATGTATATCGGGGACACAGATGACGGCACTGGTCTCCATCACATGGTTTTTGAGATTTTAGATAATGCCATTGATGAGGCCCTTGCGGGTTATTGTTCGCATATTAGTGTCACGCTTTATCCAGATCGCTCTATATCCGTACGGGATAATGGGCGTGGTATCCCCACCGGGATGCATGAAGAAGGGGTGTCTGCTGCGGAAGTAATTATGACCGTACTACATGCCGGAGGTAAATTTGACGATAACTCCTACAAGGTTTCCGGCGGGTTACATGGCGTAGGTGTATCTGTTGTCAACGCTCTATCGGAAAAATTAGAGCTTACTATCTTTCGTGACGGGGCAATACATTTCCAGTGTTATATGCACGGCATTCCAAAACGTAATATTCAAATTATGGGTCATACTAACTTAACTGGAACATATATACATTTTTGGCCAAGTTATGAAATATTTACAAACATAATAGATGTTGATTATTTCATTTTGGAGAAACGGTTACGCGAATTATCTTTTCTTAATCCAGGTGTTTCTATTGAGCTAGACGATCAACGCTGTGATAAAAAAAATGTGTATCAGTATCAAGGTGGTTTACAAGAGTTTATTAAATACCTCACGCAAGATGCACTGCCGATTCATCCTAATATATTTTATTTTTTGTCCCAAAAGGACAATATCAGCATTGAAGTAGCACTACAGTGGAATAATACTTTTCAGGAACGCATATATTGTTTTACAAATAATATTCCACAGCGTGACGGAGGTACTCATTTAGCAGGTTTTCGTTCTGCTTTAACGCGTACTCTTAACATATATATGGATAAAGAGGGGTATAGCAAGAAAGCTAAAGTGAGTGCTATTGGAGAGGATGCACGTGAAGGTTTGATCGCTGTCGTTTCAGTAAAAACACCTAATCCAAAATTTTCTTCACAGACTAAAGATAAACTTGTCTCTTCTGAAATTAAAATAGCAGTGGAGCAACAAGTCAATGAATTATTATCTGCTTATCTCTTAGAAAATCCATGTGATGCTAAAGCTGTGGTGGGAAAAATTATTGACGCAGCTCGCGCGCGTGAAGCTTCTCGTCGTATACGTGAAATCACTCGACGAAAGAATGCCTTAGATTTATCGATCCTACCAGGGAAATTAGCTGACTGCCAAGAGCGAAATCCTTCTCTCTCTGAAATTTATTTAGTAGAAGGTGATTCAGCCGGCGGTTCTGCTAAGCAGGGAAGGAATCGTAAAAATCAGGCTATTTTACCGTTAAAAGGAAAAATTCTGAATGTAGAAAAAGCGCGCTTTGATAAAATGCTTGCTTCGCAGGAAATAGCGACGTTAATTACTGCTTTAGGGTGTGGAATTGGCCGTGATGAATATAATCCAGATAAATTACGTTATCATAATATTATTATTATGACTGACGCCGACGTTGATGGATCACATATTCGAACGTTGCTTTTGACATTTTTTTATCGTCAGATGCCAGAAATTATTGAAAGAGGGCACCTGTATATTGCACAACCACCTCTGTATAAAGTACGAAGGGGTAAGACAGAGCAATATATTAAAGATAATGATGCGATGGAGGTCTATCAAATGTCTATAGCCCTTGATCAGGCGATGCTACATATTAATGATAGTACGCCAGATATAAGCGGAAAGAATTTAGAAGACCTAGTAGGTATATTTAATCGTACACATCGCATGATTAAACGACTAGAATCTCGCTATCCCATCGAACTACTGAATGTGTTAGTTTATCACGATACCTTACAGGACTTAACAAGCAAACCTAGTGTAGAAGATTGGTTAAGTAATTTATTGCAGAAATTAAATAATAATGATGAAAATGGCGAGCATTACTATGGTTTTATCCATGAAAACTCTTTATTGCATTCATTTGAACCCGTAGTATGTAGACGTGTCTATGGTATGGACAAAGAGTACTCCATAGATAATGCTTTTATAGTGAGCGACGAGTATCATAAAATATGCATGCTTGGGGGCCATCTACGCGGCCTGATTACAAAAGATTCTTATATTGCACGTGGTGGGCGTCGTCAGTCAGTTGCTAATTTTGAACAAGCCATTAATTGGTTAGTTACAGAGTCGCGGCGCGGTGTAACTATTCAGAGATATAAAGGTTTAGGAGAGATGAATCCAGAACAATTATGGGAAAGCACAATGAATCCAGACAGTCGTCGCATGTTTCTGGTAACCATTGAAGATGCTGTTGCCACTGATCAGCTTTTTACTACTTTAATGGGGGATGTAGTGGAGCCTCGCCGTGTGTTTATTGAAGATAATGCGTTGCGTGCAGCGAATATTGATATTTAATACAACTTCGATTACTCGAAAGCAGCGTGATTACTAGTGATATTATTGGTATAATTATAGATTATATACACCTAGTGTTTTAGACAATCTCGTCATTAGAAGGAATAATACTATATATTTACTATAAAGTAGTAGGGGTGCATTATAGATCGTAGGTTAATACTCAAAATCTTCTAATTTGTCAAAGACAGATGTACTATGTTAAGATATGGAGATACATTAAGATTCTGAGGATGGTATGGCGATTAAACTTATTGCAATTGATATGGACGGCACATTACTAAATCCACAGAATGAGATCACACCACGAGTACAAGCTGCTATTCAAAAGGTATCTAATATAGGTGTAGTAGTAATTTTAGCTACGGGAAGACCGTTTGTTGGTGTACAACGTTATCTAAAGGAATTAGGTTTACAGAAAGATAGTCAATACTGTATTACGCATAATGGTGCATTAATTCAGAAGGCAACGGATGGTGAATGTGTGTCTGAATTATTACTTAATTTTAATGACTATCTCTATTTTGAAAAATTATCACGTGTTTTAGGGGTTCATTTTCAAGCTTTAACAAAAACAGAAATGTTTACTTCTAATCAGGATATCAGCGAATACACTGTGCACGAAGCTTGGATGACTGGTATTCCGTTACGTTATCGTCGTGTGAGTGATATGGACTGTAATTTATATTTTCCGAAAGTCATGATGTTGGATCCCCCAGAACTTTTGGATTATGCGATTTCTCGTATTCCGGATTCGGTATTACAAAAATATAGTATTATGAAGAGTTCGCCATACTACTTAGAAATACTAGATAAAAGAGCTAATAAAGGTACTAGGATAAAGCTTATAGCAGAACAGTTAGGTCTTACAAGGCATGAAGTTATGGCTATCGGTGACCAAGAAAATGATTTAGCTATGTTAGAGTACGCCGGTATAAGTATAGCCATGGGTAACAGTATTTCCAGTGTAAGAAAAATAGCACAATTTATTACTAATACTAATGCAGAAGATGGTGTAGCTTTGGCGATTGAGAATTTCGTGCTACGGAGTTAATATGAAAACTATTACAATCAGTTATTGATTTGATGTATGTTTTATATGAATCACTGTTACATCGATACGATAGCAATACATTGATGTTTTATTTCTGGACATGTATTAGTACTATACTAAACCAGTGACATTTTGGCTCAAAATATTATAACCCTGAAAGGGTGTAGAAACACAGATAGTAATTTATAAGGGGTTATTTCGAAATTAGATATGTTTCTATATATGGAATACGGATTTATAAAAATAAATCAGTATTGACTTATAATATATTTATATTATGATATATTTTGAGGTTAGCAGATATATTTATCTCAAAATGAATTTATGTGCGAAAAGGACATTTTATTAGTTGTAAACATGGTAAATCTGGCTAGTAACTTACTATAGAATATTTTACCCATGATGGTGTATATCTTTGAGATACTACGGGCATAGATGCTATCGTAGTATACGCGGTATTTTATTAAATTGATGATTTATTATAGCTCATTACATATTAGGCGAGAAAAACATCTCAATTTGGTATGGATCAGGTTAGTGTACATATCAAATTAGCTATAATATGTTTACTAGATATAAATGTAGGTAAATTATAGGTAACGAAAGAATGAAACGCACTTTTCAACCTTCTATACTGAAGCGTAACCGTACCCATGGTTTTCGTGCTCGAATGGCAGATAAAAATGGTCGTAAGATCTTGTCCCATAGAAGAGCGAAAGGTCGAACACGTCTCACTGTCTCAAGTTGTAAACACTAATTGTTATCCATAGTGAATGAAGACATTTTCTTTTTCAAAAAAGTTACGGCTGTTGACTTCTGAAAGTTTTACTTTTGTTTTTGCTAAACCACAGCGAGTAAGTATAACACATATAACTATTCTTGGACGCGCTAATATATTAGGGTATCCAAGAATAGGTTGCACCCTTTCTAAAAAAAATCTTAAATATTCTCATGAACGAAACAGAATTAAACGATTAATTCGAGAAAGTTTTCGGCATAATCAGCATACACTCCCAGAGATGGATTTTATAATTATTGCAAAAAGTGGAATAGGAACTCTTGACAACCATGCTCTAATGAGGGGATTGGAGAAATTATGGAATCGTCATCGTCGTTTATCGTGCGATGTCTAATTATATTTATATGCATCTACCGGCGTTTTATTAGTCCTATGATAGGGCCTTGTTGCCGCTTTCAACCAACGTGTTCTCAATATAGCATTGAAGCATTACAGAGTTTCGGAGTACTAAAAGGTACTCGGTTAACTATAAAACGTATATTACAATGTCATCCTTTTCACTTTAGTGACCACAATTCAGTGCCGCTATGTAAACATCGATTCCAGAGAACCTTACAAATGCCTTCGCAACGTAATTTTTTTCTCATCATTTTTGTGCTTCTATCTTTAATTATTTGGCAAGCATTACAAATACATAACTTTACTCCATCATTACCAACTTATAGTGTACAAGATACTACCACTGTAGATCATCATATCCTGAATGGAGAAGTTCTTAAAGACAGCTCCCATAAAGTCATCACAGTGAAAACTGATGTCCTATCTTTAAGCATTAATACTTACGGGGGTGATATTGAACAGGCAGCCTTATTAACTTACTCAGATAAATTAGGATCTGTACGTCCGTTTGTTCTATTAGAATCGAAACCGAATTTTATCTATCAAGTACAAAGTGGCTTAACTAGTACTGATAAATCAGGTGTTCTCTTACATGATGCACCACTGTTATACGCTAGTAATCAAGAGCATTTCGAATTGTTGGATAATCAGAGTGAATTACGAATACCATTAACCTTTATGGCTAGCAATCATCTGACTTATATAAAAACATTTATATTACGACGTGGTGATTATGCTATCACTATTGATTACAAAGTTCTTAATATGACCGGAAAACCCATAGAGGTGTCAATGTTCGGTCAGATACAACAAACTGTCAATTTACCAGAAGATCGTAATACTAATAGCAAAAACTTTGCCTTGCATACTTTCCGAGGTGCAGCTTATTCCAGTAGTCAGAATAAATATGAGAAGTATTCATTTGATAACATTATGGAGAATAAGAATCTTTCTATTCTTACTGTAAATGGATGGATAGCAATGTTACAGCAGTATTTTGCTACCATTTGGATTCCACACACAATCGGTATTAATACTCTATATACTAGAAATCTAGGAGACGGTACCGCTGTTATTGGATATCGATCTGCACCAGTGAATATTGCATCTGGTGCTCAAAAACAATTATTAGCGACATTATGGGTTGGACCAGAGATGCAAGATCGTATGGCTCATGTAGCACCATACCTAGAACTTACTGTAGATTATGGTTGGTTGTGGTTTATTGCGCAACCTTTATTCCAGTTATTACAATTTCTTAACCGTTTTATTAATAATTGGGGTTTTTCCATTGTTTTAATTACCTTGATTGTACGAAGCATTATGTATCCACTTAGTAAGGCGCAGTACACATCAATGGCTCGCATGCGTATACTACAGCCTAAGATTCAGGCGATGCGGGAACGATTAGGTAATGACAAACAGCGTATGAGTCAGGAAATGATGGAATTATATAAAATAGAAAAAGTAAATCCACTAGGAGGTTGTCTTCCGCTGATTATTCAGATGCCTATTTTTCTTGGATTATATTATATGCTAATTGGATCTGTGGAACTACGACATGCCTCATTTATGCTATGGATTCAGGACTTATCCGCACAAGATCCATATTATATTCTTCCCTTGTTAATGGGAGGAACAATGTTTTGCATCCAAAAGCTGTCGCCAACTACCGTTACGGATCCTGTACAGCAAAAAATTATTACTTTTATGCCAATAATATTTACTATATTTTTCTTATGTTTTCCTTCTGGTCTTGTTTTATACTATATTATTAGTAACTTAGTCACGTTATTACAACAGCATATAATCTATCGTGATCTAGAAAGACGTGGATTATACTATCGTGATAATCGTAAACTCTAATTTGGTAAAAGGTTAGTCACTGAACTTAGTAGTAAGTAGGTCACTATATTTATTAATTGAAGTTAATCATATGTATTTGACGGAGTCTTAAAAACACATATGATAAATGTGCTACAATCAAAAGAGATATCATCATGATTTATTTTTTAGATCGTAGCTGAGATAAAAATAGATATAATATGGCCTTGTCATATTAATTGTCCGTATTTTTTCTTGATAAAGAAAATGTGTGATATTCATTCAACACAACAGGTAATTTTTGTAAGTAGTATGATCCATACTGGAATATGTTTGTCACGATGACGATTTAACTACAGTATAATAGCGATTAAACAGGAGTATTTGATGTATAATTTTCTTTGTACTGTAAAAATTAAAGATTTTAAAAGAGATATTGTTTTACTGTTGTATTGATAGCATAATATTACAAAGATAGGATGTAGAATCCCTTGTGATAGCTTATTATACGGAGAGGGTTTAAATGACGAAAGAAATACAAATTGTCAATGTTTCCTCTTTAGGTAACTTAGATGCTTATATCCGAGCAGTGAATTCTTGGCCTATGCTGACGGCAGATGAGGAGCAGGCATTAGCTGAAAGATTATACTATCAGGGTGATTTGTTAGCAGCTAAGAAATTAATATTATCTCATTTGCGGTTCGTAGTGCATGTTGCCTGCAATTATTCTGGTTATGGTTTACTGAAGGCAGATTTGATTCAAGAAGGTAACATTGGTTTAATGAAAGCGGTGCGGCGATTTAATCCAGCAGTTGGTGTGCGCTTAGTATCGTTTGCTGTGCACTGGATTAAAGCAGAAATTCATGAATACGTATTACGAAATTGGCGTATCGTGAAGGTTGCCACTACTAAAGCACAACGGAAACTGTTTTTTAATCTTAGAAAAACTAAAAAACGTTTAGGTTGGTTTAATCAGGATGAGGTAGAAATGGTTGCACGCGTATTGGGGGTAAGTAGTAAAGATGTGCGAGAAATGGAGTCACGTATGTCCGCACAAGATGTCACTTTCGATCCTCATCCAGCTAATGATTCTGAGAACAGCCCTTTATCTCCAACGTTTTATTTACAGGATTCCTCGTCGAATTTTGCACACTGTATTGAAGAAGATAACTGGGGCGATTATGCTGCCGATAAGCTTAGTCTTGCGTTGAAGGATTTGGATGATCGTAGCCAACATATTATTCGTGCGAGATGGTTAGATCTAGGTAATAAAACCACGTTACAAGAGTTGGCTATGTATTACCATGTGTCCGCCGAACGCATTCGACAGCTTGAGAAAAATGCTATGAAAAAACTACGTGGAGCTATTGAAGTATAAAATATCTATTTTAATATATTTATGGGATTAATTACCATCATACCGAAAATATACAGTATGTAGTTTTTGTTGTATCATCTATCATGCAATGATAGATGTATTAATTTCATAGATTAACCTCTGCTTCATACTAGAGATAGTAGTATCAAAATACTCATATGTATTATTTTTATCAAAATAAAGATTTGTAAAAGTAGATGTGGTAAAATGTATTGTGATGCATAAGAGATGTATCCTAATAACGTGACTTATATTATATACTATATTAGTAGATAGTAAGGAGTGCTATAGTATAAAATCATAAATTTATTTTTTATTGCGAATACTTAGTATAAGGGAAAATAAATAAATAATGAATATTTATATTATGTGTAATGAGGTGCCAAAGAAGAGTTATTAGATGGTTTTGTGGGGGTTGAGTATTAATATAAGACTACGGTTTTTTTCATAGCAAGAGTCAGTTAGTATAGGAATATAGATACGAAGAAAGAAAAAAGATAGTATATTTGTGCTGAATATCATCATATGGATGTCATATATACAGAATATTTTATTGCTACATTGGCAAAAAGACGCACAAAGATCAGAATAAGTATTGCTCTTTTCTTAAGAACAGTTTATTCATCAGGATATGCTTAGTAATTTTTCATGTATATATATAACATCTCCATGCGTTAAACACATACCAGCATGGATCGTGTGATATTTTATATACAGTAATAATAAATATTATATACCTCGATAGGTAAAAATTTGATTTCAACATTTCGATTAAGAGAATCGCACGAAAGGATTTATTTTGTTCTATAATTATATGAAGGTATACACATATAACATGAATAGAGTCTTTTAGCATTATCTACCATGAGTAATGATACTACAAAAAAAAACATTGTAATTGTGTTGCCGGACATGGCAACACAACGCATAGATAATTTTTTACATACCATGTTTAAGGGCGTTCCAAGAAGTAAGGTTTATCGTCTGCTACGAACAGGGGGCGCGCGTGTTAATCGCAAACGTACGAAACCACAGTATAAACTACAAGTTGGAGACAACATAAGTTTTCCTTGTGTGACTATTGACCCCTCAAGAAATAAGATAGATACTTCAAAAGTATCGATATTTTCAGAATTAGAGCGTGCAATTCTCTATGAGGATGAGTACATAATAGGGCTGAACAAACCTTCTGGGATAGCTGTTCATGGTGGAAGTGGTGTGAGATTTGGGATCATTGAAGCCTTACGTGCGCTACGACGAGAGACATTATTTCTTGAATTAGTTCACCGTTTAGATCGTGATGCATCAGGTGTTTTATTACTGGCCAAAAAACGTTCATCATTACGCGTTCTTCATAAACAATTACGCGAACGAGGAATGAAAAAAGACTACTTAGCTTTAGTGAAAGGGCGGTGGCCTCATAACATAAGAATGGTTAACGCACCTCTTTTGAAGAGCACAAGACTAAATCATAAAAAGATGTATGTGAACAGCGCGGGAAAACCATCTATTACATTATTTCAAATAGAGGAAAATTACGCACAATTTGCCACCTTGGTTAAAGCATCTCTTGTGACTGGGCGTACACATCAAATTCGTGTACATGCATCGCATGTAGGTCATCCCATTGCTTTAGATGATCGTTATGGCGCTGCTAGTGAGTTTCGTCAGAAGCTTAGTTGTACTGGTCTCAATCGTTTGTTTTTACATGCAGCTCAATTATCTTTTACGCACCCAGGTAATGGGGAAAAAATATCTATAGAAGCACCACTTGACAAACAATTACAACAATGCTTAAAAACACTACGTGGTTAGGTGAACATTTATAGTTCCACATAGCACTTAATGTATTTCTCTCGATCCTAGTGTATTTTATCATAGATAAAATATGCATATCTGCTCTTGTGTGGTGAATATTATTTTTGATCGTGTTGATAACAAAATACTGTTATGTATGTGAATGGTTTGATGCAGTTTACAATTAATAATATGCACACTAAATGTATAGACAGTCTTTTTCATAGATATTAATCATTTTTTCGATTTATATGCAAGGCATATAAAATAAGGGTATAGCATATTGATCGCAGAAGATTAAATAATACTATTTGCTAGTAAAGAAAGTGTATATTTGTGTATTTTTTCTAATTTCATTTTCAGCACTATTTAGTGCAAATTTATGTTTTTAAAAAGAAATCTATATCTTAAAATAGAGAGTGTGTTATGTATTGCATTATCTAACAAGATGTATGCCTTTGTTCTATCTTGTGATAAATAATGATTTACTGAATAGTAAATGTTCTCAAATGAGAAGCGAGTAAATTTTATATGAGTAAGATGATGACACGGATAGTATTTCAATAGTTTCTCTTATAGACTGATATAGTCTCTCTTTTTATTTTTGCATACAATCACTCATAAAAACTTTTTATTTTTCTAGCGCACGATGGCGGGATTGTACAATCTTACCATATGAGAGAAAGTGATTTGCTAGTTGATTAACTACATAGACCGAACGATGCTGCCCCCCTGTGCAGCCAATAGCTATAGTTAGATAGCTGCGGTTGCTTTTTTCTAACATTGGCAACCATAATTCTAAGTATTTACACGTGTGTACAATAAAGTCATAAACCTCTATCTTTTGTTGAAGAAATTCTGTTACAGGTTTATCATAACCTGTCATAGAGCGTAACTTAGGATCCCAGTGTGGGTTGGGTAAAAAACGTACATCCAATACATAATCAGCGTCAATTGGGATGCCATATTTAAAACCAAAAGATTCGAAAACAATTGTTAATTCACGTGCACGCTTTCCCAATAAGCGTGCACGAAGTACTTCCGTCAGTCGATGTACTGACATCTCTGAAGTATTAATCATAAGGTCGGCTTTGGAGCGTAAGGGAGACAACAGGATATTTTCTTCTTCAATTGCATTTTCTAATGATAAGTGTTGACTAGATAAGGGATGGATACGACGTGTATCGCTATATCTTCGAATTAATGTATTTCTGTCTGCATCTAGAAAAAGGATCTGAGGTATAAAGAGATCTGGTAAGTTAGTTAATACCTTTTCAAATATTCCAGGGTGTTCCGGCATATTTCGGATATCAATGCTAACTGCAGCAGATATATAGCGTTCGGCTAACAAGCGAGCTAAATCAGGTAGTAATACTATAGGGAGATTATCTACGCAGTAAAAACCCATATCTTCTACTGCGCGTAAGGCGACAGATTTTCCTGAGCCTGAACGCCCGCTTATAATCATTAAAAGCATTTTCCCTCCTTCGCTTTTATTCTATAAATAAGTTTTTAAGTAAACTTTATTTTAGGTAGTGCTTATATTACTTGACTATAGTTAAGAACAGCATCGAATTACTTGTTATCTTCAATCATACAATAGTGATTACGATATAGAATCGTGGGTCTTGGCTAGTTATATCAGTCTATTTTTCTTCTATTGTATTCAGGAATCTTTTTCAAGGATTTGAGTGGGTCACTATATCAAGCAGTATGCATTATAATATGTCATATTTTCTGTGATATTGAGAATATATGTCGAGGCTTATCTTTATAGGTTAATGGATGGCTTATTACAGTGTGTATCTTTATTTTGTGATTATGTTGTAGCTTTGTAATATTGCATAGTAGTGTTGGATGATAGATTTTTCTCATACTAAAAGCGATCAATATAGTACTGAAGCATGTCATTAGATTGTGTTTTTAATACAAAATTGCATGTATCGGGGATTGTTTTATTCTAAAAGTACAAAAAAAGACAGAAAGTTGGTATTTATTTCTTAAAAGTATATAAGCACACTACCATACTCGTTTTTTAATATCCCTTAAAGAATGGATAACAGTAAGATAAATAAGATAAATTGATATGCCATCGTAAAATGTTATTTCTGAGAAGAGTGATTATAGATATGAATAAAAAACAACAGAGCGGCAGCGTAGAGGACCAAAAAATATCATTTCGTCGCTTAATGAGTAATACACGTCAATTAGTACAGGATACTATTACACATACACCATTACGTAAAAACTGCACTCGAAAAACGTTAAAACGCCTCATTTTGGAACAAAGTGATGAGAGTCATTATTTTTCGGATACGTTTCAACCAATTCTATCTAACGAGGGTGCATTATGTTATGCACGTAGTGATGTTCATCGCTATGAGCTTAAAAAATTATATAGTGGATATTATACGCCAGAGATTTTTCTTGATCTGCATGGTTTGACTCAAATAGAAGCAAAAAGAGAACTCGGTGCATTAATTGCAACTTGTCGAAGAGAACATCTTTATTGCAGCGGTATTATGCATGGCTATGGTAAACATGTTCTTAAAAATCAAACGCCTTTATGGTTAGCACAGCACCCATTAGTGATGGCTTTTCATCAAGCACCTAAGCAGTTTGGCGGTGATGCAGCGCTATTAGTACTAATAGAAGTAGCAGGTCGTCGGTATGATTAATACGGTAGTTAGCATGATGATATGATTGCTCATTCTGATATTATACGATATTCAATGTATTTGATTACCAGCGATGATAGTATTTACTGTATGTTACCATTGATGATATTTCGTGATCAATAAATAAAAATTATTTCTTATACGGTTAGAGTGCATATTATTACAGAATACTAATCGTGATGGATGATGCATTAATAAAGGTTTTGTTAATTTTATTGTTATGTATAAGGAGGTCGTATTAGTGCTATCAAAGAATTTTATGAATAGATATTTATAGATTCTTTTAAGAATGTCACTTTTTGTCTTCTGGAGAATTGTTCTTTTGTAAGTAATAAGAATCATAAGCATTAAGGCGGTGCTTATGAATAATGTAAGGTGATACTTGCCATTGTAGCGTACTAGAGAGCCATGTAGTATTGAAATTAATACAAGCGATTTCTGAAGTAGCAAATGTTTTTCTTTTTTCTTGCGGACACAGCATATGAAGAATATTGTTAATGAATGGAAGATGAGAAATAATTATTACTGATTGAATCAAGTCTTGTTCTAGCAATTGAAGATAAGTTACAACTTTGCTATATATTCCCGAAGGGGTTAAGTCCCACATAAGATTCACTTCATTAGGTAAAGTTAATTCTTCTCGTATTGCATTTCATGTCTGTTTAGTGCGTACATAAGGGCTAATTAATGCTTTTTCTATATTCATTGATTGGCGCTGCTTGAGCCATTTTGCCATCTGACGAGACTCGGAATATCCACGATCGGTTAAAGGTCTAACAAAATCATTGGTTGCTTGTGAGACAGATTCACCGTGCCGCATTATAAAAATTTGCATATGATACCGGAAAGTTAGTAGTATATCAGAAAAAAAGTTACTTTTATTGTGTTCCATTAGCAGAAGTTATCAGTCATCTGTATGCCAATGAGGCTATTTTGATAGAGTATCTTACCATATTTTTTTATCATTCACAATATTAAAGTGTTAAGAGAAACATATTTTTTTTATCTAAGAAGGTGGTAGACGTTGTGTAGATTTTCTTCTTATTGAAGATAGATCCTTCTTTTTGTATGCAGGGATTCATTTATTTTATATATGTAAAGAGTTGCACATATTAATAAAGGATAGCATATTTATTACATAAACACATGAATATATTCTTGAATAAGACATTCGGTTAATATAATTAATATTAGTGGTGCATAAAGCACAGCATTTATTTTTTATTTGTGCGTCCAGAGAGTATACATCGTATTCCTGTGATGCTAGTAATATAGTTCTACGGGGTTAAAATGTTCATAGAGATAATGAGTAGATGCGATTATCAGCTATTATATGTCTTTTGTTATGTATACATTTGTATTCGATATGTATCTCATGTTATTAAAAGTTGTTGGCTACAGCAGCACTCTATCTCTATTTTAGATATTATAATGAAAAATATCATTATTTATCACCATTAGTAGTATCTTCTATTTTCTAATAGAAATGTGATACTAGGGTATACAGGAAGCTCTGATGGGAGGGTGATAGTATATTTAATATTTACATTACTTTGTCGATATAGGTCCTTGGTTTAATGATTTTATACTTCTTTAAATATAGGATTCTTTTTAGAAAAATAACTATAAGTAAGTAGATTTATAAGATGACATGGTGAGAGTATATAATATTTTCTGTATGTTAATTGAGGATTATAATTATCCATTAAGGCCCATTTCTGTAATAATATATAATTATTTAGCGTGCATATGAGTGCGTTGTGCGCTATATGGTGTCATATTTTGACACTATAGATACTTATAACTGTATATTTATGTGTAGTTTTTAACTAAGCATTTCGAATGTATACTATATTTTTTAATGTTGTTTTTTGTGTTATGGATATACGTTTACCATCGGTAAAGTACATATATTGCATTAGCTATATAAGATTTTATCTCAGATTGTTGAATGCAGATCAGCATATATGAAATAATAACACTATACTATGGAGCTAGAGCATAATAGCTTAAAGAAGATTTTAGTAAAAAGATATTGAGTGAGTAGATACTAGTAAAATCTGATTTTAATGACTCATGTATAATATGATATTATTTACACTCTATCTTTTAGTATGCAAGTACACGTATATAACGCATATGTGTAAAAGTGTATTGATGATTAGAATATATGTTGATATATACGTGAATCTATGCATCAATATGCATAGGTTTTATAACAAGCGCATAAGATGTAGCATAACCATTTTTAGTAGGTGTTCAAAAGAAAACTTTGTATGATTCAAAAGAATTATGCAGAAATATTATGTCAGGTAATATTAGCATGTTTGACTATGCGTATGCATTATTGATTAGCAGGTTTACTGGTTTTACTAGGTACAATAACTAATATAAGTTCTGATAACATGAGCTTAAGTGGATTTATTATTAACATAACAGATTACATCATATAGATTATATAGGTATGATGACTGCGTAAAAATATTTACGATCATCAGATAGAATCAGGATAGAGGTCTTGGAATAAGACATAGGGTATATATAAATAGATTATTTTCTGCGCATACCTAGAGGTTTCTTCATAGAAGACAATAAAAAGATATGTATATTATGAGAGATAGCGCTATTAAAGATATAAATGATAGTGTATCTATACATGATCTTTGTACGGATAATGCTAAGTAAAGATGCATTACGGCACTTTCACTCGATAAACGGCATCGGGGTATATTTATATTTATAGGAGAAATAGCTTAAATGTATTCGGTATTTTGCTGAAAAAATAAAAAGTAAGTAATTTCATTTTTCATAGAATAAAAATATAATATCTTATTAAGAAGATATTAAGAGTAATATATGTGGATGATTGGTTAGAGTTATGCATATATGTAAAATTTTTTTATTGTCTTTTCGGCTAAATGTTTTTGTTTTTTTAATGGAGAGATTTTAGTTCATATCAATGCATATCGCAGATTTTATCTCATCCTGAGATAAAGTCTGGCATAATTTTTGCTATAGGTTAGGGGACTGATACCAAATATTTAATTGTTGCTGAAGTTTATCCACGCCTATTTTTTTTGTTGCAGAAAATAATTCAATTTTTATTTTTCCAGATAAGACCGCGGTTTCTTTACGCACTTTATTTAGCTGTATTAAGTTGGAACTATAAGATAATTTATCTGATTTTGTAAGTAGAATTAATATTTCTATGTTGTTTTGTATTGCTAAGAGGATCATGTGCAGATCAATTTTTTTGAGTGGATGACGAATATCCATAAGAATCAATAATCCTCTTAAAGATTGGCGAGATTGGAGATAATTTACAAAAAGACTATTCCATTGTACTTTTGTATTGTGTGAAGTTTTTGAATAGCCATAACCAGGGAGGTCAGTTAATCGATAACCTTCAGAGACTTGGAAGAGGTTTATGAACTTGGTGCTTCCTGGAGTTTTACTGGTACGCGCAAGATTTTTTTGATTTGTTAGTGCATTAAGAGCGCTAGATTTTCCAGAATTCGAGCGCCCTATAAAAGCAACTTCAACGCCAGTGTCATCCGGTAGGCAGTGCATATTAGGCGCGCTAGTGATAAAGCGCGTTAAGTGATAATGCCAAATAAACATTAGATATCTTCCACATTAATAGAACAATATAATTACTATACTTAATTTTTCGAGTATATAAATGTATTGCATATCTATATTTTCTCATCATGCATTAATATTTTATGGTAACTATACATTTGAGCAAACAAGAGCATGCGTGATGTAGATGCCATTAGTGCTGTAGTTTATTCCCAGTGTGGAGGCTTTTAGCTAGTAACAGAATATAGATCATATATATCTATCTATATATTTTTGTTAGGTAAGTGGATATTTTTCTGCGATCATTACACTATTTCTAATATATTAAATTACCGCGTATTGAGGGCCGCCAGTCGTAGATAAAATCAAAATTTTACGTACAGAGTGTATGGTACTTATTTACATCAATATTCACTACTCATTCATACACCATGTTATCATATATAGAGCTAGTACATATGGTTTATAAATATTTCTTGACTATAATTAGATACTGTTCTGGTGTTTTCACCTTTTGTACTAAGAAAATCATGCATTCTATATGAATTAAATTATACTATTCGGGATATATCCGATAACAATGGTTTAATTTATAATGTATAGTAGCGTGCTATAGATCATAAACAGAAATGCTTCTTATTTTTATTAATTTATGTAGTTGAAAATATCGATATGATATTACATTAATCGTGCCATTCGTCTATAGAAGATTTTAACCCCCACCTAAAGAAGATTATTTAATGAATAGTGCATATATATCTACAGGAATCTACTATTTGGTATGGTAATTGCTACTTAAGGTATAGACAAAATGACTAGAGTAGACGCAAGAAAATAATTTTAGGTGTGTGATGATATTAGTTGATATTATCGCTATCTGATTGTTACTTATTAGTAGCGCATACATACGGCTATTGGCTTTGTATACCGCAAATATTTGCACGATAACGTCTACAGGGGTGCATGTTATGTACCGAAAAGAATCTTTAGTGGAAACTGTATACAGTTTTATTGCATTCTGACATTTTCTGTTTTTTATTAGAAATAATATATAGGCAGCTCTGATGGTTACATATATAAAATAACCATTTGCGTACGAGATATGCTCAGATCTTTCTCGAGTTAGATACAGTAACGTATCTTAGGTTAAGCCTAAATTCAAAATATGATGCACCTATATTTTATGGGGATATAAATATGTAGATATAAAGCACATATATTATACATAATAATTATTCTTATAGAGATCTATAAGATATTTTATGATGATGTAAGTGCTATCATGTGACACAAAATAGTTAATGATATTGTGAAAATTTATTGAGTAGCACAAGGAGATGCATTGCGTATGTTATGCACGATAGGTCTATCAGATATTATGGAGTTTTGTGTGAAAAATATCTTTTATGCAAAGAGAAGACTTTATTTTTGTGCATGCGTTGTGTTTCTCAGTGTTTTCAGAGGTTAGTAACCATATTGCAAAATAGGCAGTAATCGTGCGAGTATATGTTTTTTATTTTGAGCATTATAAGAGAGTATATTAAACGTCTCATGTTGACCTTTTGTTATAATAATCTTGTAGCCGCCCAGTATTTTACTGTTAGTGCAAGATACCTCTTCAATCAGTTATCTATCGTTATATCATGTTATTGAATGCTTCTTTGAGTCTATAGTGTGATGCCTTCGATATGTAACTAAATCTTGAATAGTCACCACCGGCATTTGATGTTGGCGGGCAAAGAAGATTACCTCAGGAGCTCTTGCCATAGAGCCGTCATCGTTAGTGAGTTCACATAATACTCCTGCTGGTTTGCAGCCAGCTAATGTCACTAAATCAATCGTTGCTTCTGTATGTCCTAAGCGAGTTAATACTCCTCCTGCTTGAGCACGCAGAGGAAAAATATGCCCAGGACGATTTAAATCACTTGGTCTAGCATGATCAGAGATAGCAGCGCGAATAGTCGTGAGACGATCAGCAGCAGAAACACCAGTAGTAACCCCTTTCGCGGCTTCAATTGTAACAGTAAAACCTGTACCGTAAGCGCTAGTATTATTATGAACCATCATAGGGATTTCTAGTTGTTTGAGGCGTTTTTCATTCAGGCATAAACAAACAATACCGCTGCCGTACCGAATGCTTAGTGCCATTTGTTCTACAGTCATATTTTCTGCAGCAAAAACCATATCTCCTTCATTTTCACGATTTTCATCATCTAATATCATGATCCCACACCCAGAACTTAGGGCATCAATGGCTCGGAGTACACGTTGTGCCGAGGTGCCTAATTTAGAAAATAGCGACTGATCCATATTGTAGATAAACCTTTATAAATATTTGGATTACTGGAATCAGGGCGCGCGTAAGAGTAGTATATGGTAATAAGCAATATCGTTTTTGTATTTCTTCACAAAAATCGTTTATTGTCTCCTATGTACATATTTTATTATTCGCCCTGCAATGATACCGGATCTACTATTCTATAAATCGAATTTAAAAGTACTTACGGGCTATAGGAATATAATAATGCATGATTTTATGCGCGGTTATATTTTCATAAAATCAGATTATTTATCATAGATTTTAAATAAGTAACATAAACATTCACAATAGTTAGTATTAAATAGTCATGTTTACTATCATCAGTTAATAGCTCGGTGTGAGACATATTATTGTTATGATATAGTAGTGATTACAGCGTGTATTATAATATCTTTGTATTTTGTGATCTCCGTCTGCGGCCCTACTTCATAATAGATTGAAGGAAGAAAGCAATCAGTCTCATGAATGAATAGTGTGGCATAACATATCGAAAAGAGTCAAATATATGTTTTTTGAGTATAGTGTGATAATTATGCATCATATGTATTTTTTCCATTAGACATATCTGTGAATAGAAAGTAAACTATCTGATGTATATACCTTATCACAAAGTACCACAGAAAAATTCTGTCATGGGTGTGATCATTTTACATCATTTGTCTTGAAACAAGAAGCCGTGTAAGTAATACTTTTGTAAAATAAGCATAATAGCTCTCTATATATCGAACTTTCTCATAGCAAATAGTCGTTAAAGTATTTATAGGTTTTTTGTGTGTCTATATAGGGATATATATTTAGTTATCCAGATAATTGGTAAGAGGGTGGAATTCCCTTTATTAATCACCACTACACATTTTATGGAAGAGTTACTAGTAGAGTAGTGGTGTGAGTGATTTTTGTATCCGCTAATGACGTGACGATGTATGACATACAAAGATTTTTCTTTGAAAATAGTATAGAACAACTTGTTTTATGATATTTGATGCGAAAATTAGATGACTTTACAAAAGTAGTAAAGATGTTTATAGTTAGTAAAAGTATGGAGGAGTGGCCGAGTGGCTGAAGGCACCGGTCTTGAAAACCGGCGACGGGAAACTGTTCCAGAGTTCGAATCTCTGCTCCTCCGCCAAAGAAGAATCCCATAAAATGTTTTATGTTTTTTGGAGCGCTAATATTTATATTAGTGTCAGTTTTTTTATTTACGTAGTGTATTTAGAATAATACTAAAATATAGATGGATATAAATTTATACATGAGGGTGTGAAAATATGTTAGTGAATATATATTGATATATATACGATTTAATTTATATTACCCGTGCATCACTTAGTATCAATTATAGCATATTAACTGTATATTCAATACTTTTAACTGTATATTAAATACTTGCTTGTGATACGCATCCAATTGGAATTGGATGGATTTTTTTTTCTATTTTATGTATGCCATTAAGTATTTATGAATAAGTGGTAGAATATAGTTTTAAATTATAGTACATAGTGGTATCTTTACTTTTTCTAGTGTAGAAAGTATTTTTATTATATTTTATCGGTATTTAGAGGTGTATCTAGAAAAGAATAGGTTGACTCTAACAAGAGGGGTTGTAGGGCTTTATGCAAGCGCCTCAATATTGTGAATTTTGCATGTTGTATAAGTCGTAATGTGTACTATTTTGTACGATAACAGATTGCTGGTATTAATTTTTTATGTAAGTATTTTGCTAAAAAAGTTAATATGTTAAATATTTTTGGAGCGCGATTACACTGAATTGGTAATAATTTTTATTGACTTTATATCCGGAAATTTATGTCTGTTTTAAAAGTTTTGAATTTTCCAGACGAGCGATTGCGTATTACCGCAAAACCTGTACAAAAGATAGATGGCGAAATTCACAGTATCATTAATGATATGCTGGATACTATGTATGCTGAAGACGGTATTGGGTTGGCGGCTACACAGGTGAATATTCATCAATGTATCATTGTGATCGATATTTCTGAACATCGTAATAATAGTTTAGTTTTAATTAACCCACGAATTCTCCACAAAAGTGATGAAGTAGTAACAGAAGAAGGGTGTTTATCCATACCTCAGCAACGAGCCTTTGTTCATCGCGCTAATACAGTTAAAATTAGCGCTTTAGATAGATTTGGATGTAGCTATCTATTAGAGGCATACGGGCTGTTAGCCATTTGTATTCAGCATGAAATGGATCATCTTATTGGTAAATTATTTATCGATTACCTTTCGTCTATGAAACGTCAACGTATTCGTCAGAAATTGATAAAACTGTATCGTAAGAAGAATCGAGAGTAACGGAATTTATATAAAAGGTAAATATTTGTCAAATGTATTAAAAATTATTTTTGCTGGTACTTCTGAGTTTGCAAGCTGTCATCTTAAAACCCTTCTTTGTTCTAGCCATCAAGTGGTGTCTGTTTTGACAAAACCTGATAAGCCATCTGGGAGAGGTCAGAAGCACACTCCAAGTCCTGTAAAAAAACTAGCTGCAGCATATCAGATACCGATACTACAACCAGAATCACTAGATGTTCAAAAACATTTGGATACTGTGGCTGCATTTAATGCTGATATTATCGTAGTTGTATCTTACGGCCTGATATTACCTAAGGGGCTTTTAGAGATTCCCCCGATGGGTTGTATTAATGTGCACGCTTCGCTTTTACCTCGTTGGCGAGGGGCTGCACCTATTCAGAGAGCTATATTATCGGGCGATAGAGAGACTGGGGTAACTATTATACAGATGGATACAGGTTTAGATACAGGGTGTATTTTACATACACTTACATGTCCCATTTCCCTTACTGATACTAGCTCTACATTATATTCTAGATTATCTAATCTAGGCTCAGTGGGTTTATTGACGACTCTTACCAGGTTAGTAAAAAATGAAAGCTCTCAACGGACGCAAGATGAAAGAGAAGTGACATATGCAGATAAACTTAGTAAATTAGAAGCGCGACTTAATTGGTCATTGTCTGCTATGCAGTTAGAGAGGTGTATTCGTGCTTTTAATCCTTGGCCTGTCAGTTATTTTATTATTGATTCGCAATTTATCAAAGTATGGAAATCTTCTGTTCTGTTTTCTAATGTAACTGCAAAGGCCCCCGGGGAGATTATTAGAATAACACGTCATGGTATTCAGGTTAGTACTGCGGATGGTATTTTAAATCTTGAGACATTACAGCCTCCTGGCAAAAAGTCAATGACAGCACAGGAATTCTTGAATTCGCGTTATAAATTATTTGTGCCAGGCCGTTTTCTTATATAATAGATGTAATATGAGTATATGATAACAATACGAGAATTCCACTGCATGGGTCGTGTTATTTTAGGTTCGTCTTTGATAGACTATCCATCAGTTGTAAAACACATATAAGTTGGATCAAATCATAATTTTTATGTGGCGCTAACCTTCACTATAAAACTATATTTGAGGTGGAGAGCAGCAGTGTGAATATTTCCGTATATTATACATGTTTTTTATTTACCTTAATATATTCCTATGATATTCAGAATGAAATGTAGTGATCCTTTATATCTTTGTATGCGTAGTTTTTCTACCTTATGAAGAGTGTCTTTACTAATATGATTAATATAAGCACTCAAAACGGCTCGGTGCGTTATTTCTGACCCAATATTACACAGAGTAATATCTCTAGTTATGATGAAAATATATGTAGTGTAGTATAAGCACTGTAGGTGGTAGCATGAATGCCGTCAACTACATCATTCTTGCCCGCAAGAGACATAACACATGTGTATAGCATATTTTGGCTGCATGTTTTTTATATAGTCTTTTTAGGATAATGATGCTCTTTATTATAATAAGTTACATGAGAAATATATTTCTTAACGTAATAGATAAAATTCTCTTTAGAGAATCTCGAGTATTGTTAGGAAATAGTTATCAAACTTGAGTGCAAAATTAATTAATTTTTTAATAGAGCCTTTTTGTAAATACAAAAATAGCGGCATTATTTCAAGGATGCAAAATATACGGTACATTATTTTTATGATTGAGTTCAATCCTTTATTTTTTTATATTGGGAAAATGCATTTCGCTATATTTGATAATGCGACTTTTAGTTTTGATTTTAAATCCAAACCAAATACATAGAAATAGTGGAATACCAATATAAGTTGCAGTGACCTCACACCAATCAAGATGCTCAAGATAAAATGCCTGGTAGTTTTGTCCCAGGGTGATAATTAAGCAGAGTATGAACGCAAAAATGGGCCCGATGGGAAAAAAAGGAGAATGATATGGAAGCTGAGTTAAATTAAAACCCTGTGCAAGATATCCTTTTCGAAAGCGGTAATGGCTTACGGCAATACCGAGCCAAGCAATAAAACCTGTGACTCCTGATGCGTTTAACAACCAAATATAGACAATTTTTTTACTAAATATAAAAGTCAAAAAACATAGTCCTGCGACTAAAGTTGTTGCATACAGTGCAGAATAAGGAACACCTCTTGGCGATACTTTTCTAAAAATACGAGGTGCCTTACCATCGCTTGCTAGAGCATAAAGCATACGCGTGGCGGCGTATACACCTGAGTTCCCTGATGATAACACTGCTGTTAATATCACAATATTCATTATCGCTGCTGCTGATATGAGACCTGCATGTTGAAAGACTAACGTAAATGGACTAACACTAATATCTTGCAGGTTGTTTCTGAGAAGATCTGGATCAGTGTATGGAATTAGGATGCTAATGACTATGATGGCAAGCACATAAAATAATAAAATCCGCCAAAATATTTGACGAATCGCGCGTGGAATATTTTTTTGTGGGTCGATGGATTCACCAGCAGTAATACCAATCAGCTCAGTTCCTTGAAATGAAAAACCAACCATCATCGCAACGCGAATGATGGCGGGAAGACCTCCTGGAAAAGGAGCGTCACCAATCGTCCAATTATACCATACTGAATGGTCAGAATGAAAAAACATATTCAGAATGAGAAGTGTACCAATCATTATAAAAATAATGATGGTTGATATTTTTACTAATGAAAACCAATACTCAGCTTCACTAAAACCTCTAACTGATATGTTGTTTACAAGGAATATTAACCCTAAAAATATAGCGCTCCATATCCATCCCGGAATATCTGGAAACCACCAACCCATAATGATTTGAGCGGCAACAAGATCGACAGCTATAGTTACCGCCCAATTATACCAATAATTCCATCCTAATGCAAAACCAAACCCTTCGTCAACATACTTAGAGCCATAGACAGCAAACGAACCGGAAACGGGCATAAAAGCGGCTAGCTCACCTAAACTAGTCATTAGAAAATAGACCATTAGACCAATTAAGATATATGAGAGTAATGCACCTCCTGGTCCAGCTTGAGCAATAGTGGCACCAGAAGCGACAAAAAGACCTGTTCCTATAGATCCACTAATAGCGATCATCATTAAATAACGAGTTTTAAGATTTCTTTTTAAACTATTTTCTTTTTTTTCTTTCATATCATTATACATATAGATAATTTCAGCTGTTGGAAGGGGTAGAAGAATGATAGAAACTTATCATGAGTGCGGCGGCAATCATAGAATTCTATGTATTTTATAATGCTAAAGAATGTTCAGTATGTACATATAGTTATGTACAATGATCTTTTTGTATTAAATCTTTAATCCATATAGTATAAGATGTATCTAGGCTCAAAATTGTTTTTATTAGATTTAAGATATTTATATTGATGGTTAATGTCATTTTTATTCTCCATTTTTTGTTAAGAGAATTTTTATATGGAATATATAAAAATGATAGGTGCATAAAAATCGTATACAGATAGTGATAGTGATCTATAGTAGACTACTTGGTAGCATGTATCTACGTAGAGAGGATATATAGATTTCATTTCCTCGGAGGTGTTAGTAGTATATTGTTGTAATATGATCTTTATAAAAACACGTAGGGATTATATGAATATTTTTCAAGAGCAAGGTATTTTCTGTATGTTCTAGTTTAGTAATTATATTATTACAATGAGAGAGGTTGATGCATCCATGGTAATTGATTTTTACAATAATCATTTATAAAAAGAATATGGAGCTCTATGATGGTGATCAACGTTTTATATTACATGAGTTTTCATGGATGATTTATCCTTCTGGATTTATAATAATCTTAATGGATCTTTGTATTATTTTCAGATTACTTCCATCATTTACATTCTATTATTTAACAGAAACCTTAACATCATATTACTCATGGCGATATTATGATGCATGTATGAGGTAGTGTGATATATGGTTACTGTTTTGATATTTAAGTTAAGGATGCCGTTAATAAAGATATCGAATAATAATGATTGCAGAGTCTTGTTTTGCACCTTGTATGGTATGACATACGGTATATGTTCATTTTTTGATTACATTTTTGTGTGTTCATATTATGTAAATATATGAGTGATACTATTTATGTATATATCAAATAAGTTCATCAGAGATGATGAAATGTGATTAACATATCATAAACATGTTTTGTATCAACTCTCGCTTATGAATAAAAGCGTATTGTTTCCTCCAATATCAACAGTAGTGTATACATAGCAGATGATGGGCGCTTATCGTATGTACATACGGCGCTTTCAAGAGAGCGCGCATCCTATATTAGATTGCATTTTTTTGGTATAAAGCAAGACTGTATGTTTAGTATGTATTATGCTTATATGTTGTATGGTTATACCTAGAATTCGTATTTTTTTCTAAAAACCTGTTGAGTTTTGACAGTCTAGAAGCGTGCTGATTGCTACATATACATCCATTAGAAAAATATTTTTACGCGTGATTAATAGGCACGGGGCTATAACCCCGTGCATTTATATAGTTGATGCAAATCATTTTGTGATAGGAAAATCATTAGAATTTATATATTAAACCCAGTCCTACAGTATTGTTCGTAGAAAATCCTGCGTTAGTAGTGAAGTTATTCTTTTTTACTAGATTTATTTTGTAATCAATATAAGTTACTAGATTGGTGTTGAAGTTATAGTAAGTAGCTAAGTCGATATACTTATATAAGTCTTGATTGTTAAAGTGAGTAATTTTTTTACCTATAGATTGTATATACGCTAGAGAAGGGCGAAGTCCAAAGTCAAATTGATATTGTGCTACTGCTTCAAATTTCTTTTCTCTATCAACCATACCGTCATATGCTTTATCATCTACTTTATTTTTAATATAAGTATTATTTCGTGTTTCACCGTACATGGTGGCTAAATAAATATTGTTAGCATTATATTTAATTGCGGTCGACCATGTTTCAGCCGTGGTATTACCTTTTCCGAAATACGCATCTTTCTGATTGTTAGTGCGATCTGATCTTGTATACGCTGCAGATACTGCTACGCCAGTTGGCGTTTTGTAACTGAATGACCCTCCTAATCCATTTCCACTTTCTGCATTAATGTCTTTTTTTTCTGTTTGAGAGTGATTTTTCCCTTGGTATTGTAGTGCAAAATCAAGCCCATCAATTAAACCAAATAAGTTACTATTACGATAAGTGACTAGGTCATTAGATCGACCGATCAATCCATGGCCAGGGCGCGTATAATTGCCTCCTGATGCTGGTATAGTATTTGTCCAGGCTAATGGGTCATAACCCACTCCATAATTTTTACCATAGTCAAAAGTGCCATAATTACTAAATTTTAAACCAGCAAATCCAATACTTGGTTGAGCGGTGTAGTCGTTCTCTGCATCAGATTTCTTATTTTGAATGCTATACTCTAACTGTCCATAACCTGTCAGAAGATCTCTGATCTGAGTTTCACCCCGAAAACCAACGCGGATGCGTGATTTCTCACCTTCATCCTGAAAATTGTTAGCCACCTGATGATTTAGATCCATTTTACCATATAAATTTAATGTATTACCATCTTTTTTATAGATCTCTGCAGCATGCACAGAACTGGTCCCCAGTAGAGCTGGGAGCATTAGTGCAATAATTTTGCGATGCATCATTGTATGATCCTTATTGGATTGATTATCCGGAAAACTGCCACCTAAATATTGCGACACGAAATATTACATAAATTTTTAGAGAGTGTGATTCCTTTTCTGTACAGACTTTATCACTTCTGAGGTGATTAATCTAGTCTGAAAAATAATACTCATCTTTTGATGACAGTCAACCTGTCTTGAGTATTATAGTCATGTGCAATGGTATAAAAAATAATAATTTTTGATTATGTATCATAATATTTTATATGTATTAGCTTATTTAAAATGGTATAAATAAGCATGATTGACGAATTTTATAGTATATTACGACATGTATCGTATGTAGTTGCGAAAACGCAAACTAGAAAGAGACGTTACGTGCTGTTCGTGGAAAGGCAATAACATCTCTAATGTTCTTTACCCCTGTTACGTAAGAGATTAATCGTTCAAAACCTAGTCCAAATCCTGAATGCGGAACTGTACCATAACGACGTAGGTCACGATACCACCAATAATCGTTTATAGACATACCCATTTCTACTAAACGCATATCTAATATATGTAGGCGTTCTTCTCTTTGGGACCCACCAATTATTTCCCCAATGCCAGGTGCTAAAATATCCATAGCAGCAACAGTTTGACCATCATCGTTGAGACGCATATAAAATGCTTTTAGTTTTTTGGGGTAGTGTTTTATGATCACTGGTGCTTGAAAATATTGCTCAGTTAGATAGCGTTCATGCTCTGATGAAAGATCTAATCCCCATTGCACTTTTTGAGTGAAATTTTGTTTAGATGATATTAGGATATTAATTGCATCATCATAATTTATTATTGTAAATGGAGTGATGAGGCAATGCTGCAAACGCATAATAGCATCTTTATTAATTCGTTCTGCAAAGAAATCCATGTCATCAGCGCGTTCACGAAGAACTGCCTGAAATACATATTTAAGCATGATTTCTGCAAGATTTGCAATATCTTCGAGGTTAGAAAATGCTACTTCTGGTTCCACCATCCAAAACTCTGCTAGATGACGACTGGTATATGATTTTTCGGCACGGAAAGCGGGACCAAAAGTATAAATTTTTGAAATAGCACTAGCGTAAGCCTCGCCATTTAACTGACCAGAAACAGTTAAAAATGCTTCTGTTCCAAAAAAGTCTGTGTCGTAATTGATGTTTTCTTTGTTTGTACGAGGTAGGTTTTCCATATCTAAAGTAGAGATACGGAACATGTCACCCGCACCTTCAGTATTTGATGCGGTAATTAGTGGTGTGGCGACCCAGAAAAAGCCTTGCTCATGAAAAAAACGGTGTAGAGCTTGCGCTAAGCAATGACGTACACGCGCTACTGCTCCAATTATATTAGTGCGTGGCCGTAGATGAGCTACTTCACGTAGATATTCAAGACTATGCTTTTTAGCGGCTATGGGATAGCTATCTGGATCATCTACCCAACCGATTACCTTAATATTAGTTGCTTGTAACTCCAAGACTTGCCCTGTCCCTGGTGATTTTACCACCTTTCCTGTTACGACTAATGAGCAGCCTGTTGTGAGACGTAATACATCAGATTGCTCATGTTTTACGATAACTTGAATAGAGTCAAAGCAAGAGCCATCATATACAGTTACAAATGAAATACCAGATTTCGAATCTCTACGAGTACGAACCCAGCCACATATAGTAACTATGTTGTTTATAGTCACTCGTCCTTGTAGGATATCGGTTATAGGAATACAAGTCATACAATCCTCCTGGAATTAAGCGTCGCATGTGTAAGAATATTCGGTGTTATTGCATCTCTAATATTTTACTATTGGTTAGCGCGCTGTATTACTTAATGATTAGATGTGAAAACGGATCAGGTGGAGGCATCATAGATAGCGCTATCATAGATACTATAGTAATTTAATGCAAAAGGTGATGTGATCATGGATACTTGTAAGATGCATAAGAGCATCACGGAAAGTCTATCACTATATATAATAGCAATGCATTTGTGTGTATTTTAAATAAAAATTTTTAGTATGTGTTGTCGTACTATATCTATATATTTGCGGATATTAGAGCATTGATATATGTTATATATCAATTACCTAGTGAGACTACGATGACGCGATAAGGTTATCTGAAATAGTCACATTACTCGGCTTGGGTCAAATATGGTTAGACATAGTGTCAATTATGTGGATTTTCGTCTATCAGGGATAATAAAGACAATTCTAGAAGATACTGAGCATCTTAATATTGCATATTTTAGACTGAAGTGACTATATTAGATCATTTATGGAAGCATTAGATGTGATTAAGAGCGTGTATTTTCATATATTTCAAATGGCATTTTATTTATAGTATTCGTATATGGACTCCGCATTTTTAATATTATGAAATCTGTACTACTTGTTGCCGATGACTAAGCAGTCACACAAGATCCATTGCCATTTTATTGTATATCTTTATTCTAATATTAGAATCGATGCGATGCGATGCGTAATTAATAATACTAGTCCCAGTTTGTTATCTGTGTAGACGTAGTAAAATGTATGGGATGCTTACATGATGAACCGGTTGATATTCCTTAGAATGCTTACTCTATAGATCGATACTTCTAATATATGATCATATCAAGTTATTTACTTTATTTGTGTTAAGATGCGTTGTCTCATGGCTTCATAGAGACAGATACCTGTTGCCACTGAGACATTAAGTGAAGAAACACTTCCATACATGGGAATCCGGATGATTTCATTACAGTGTTCATATGTTAAACGCCTTATGCCTTTATCTTCTGCACCCATCACTAACGCGATAGGTCCTTGCATATTGCTTTGATAAAGAGTGTGATTAGCTTTCTCGGTGGTTCCAATAATCCAGATATTGTGTTTTTTTAATATGCGTATTGTTCGTGCTAAATTAGTAACATAAATCAGCGGTATATGTTCAGCTGAACCACTAGCAACTTTTATTACTGTGGAATTTAATTTTGCGGAATGGTTTTTGGGTAAAAGAATAACATCGGCTCCTGCAGCATATGCGCTACGTATACAAGCACCCAGATTATGTGGATCAGTGATTCCATCTAAGATTAATAAAAATGGATTTGGGAGTTTAGATAATAGTATAAGCAGGTCATCTTCTTGGAATTGTCGTATCGGTGTTGTATAGGCTATAATTCCCTGATGCACAGCGCCTTCTGATTGATGATCTAGCGTTTTTCTGTGCGCGAGATTAATGCTTATTTTATTTTTTTTGATTAATTGTAGTAGATGCTGTAAACGGATGTTGTGATATCCTTTAAGAACTAAGACTGTTTTAATCCGTTGTGGAGAGTTTTCCAGTATATTTTGTATCGGGTGAATTCCAAAAACTATTTGACTCATTTTTGAATGCTTACAGTGATGGTAATGTGTCGATCTTTAAGTTATAAGATCAATAATAAGAAATAGCGTATCGTGCATACTTTGTGTCTCTTTGCAGAGAGAGATTGTGTTGCCAATATTCTTATACCACATATATACGCAATTTGTATTAGTAAATACCTAACTTTTAGCGATAGGCGATTGGATTTTTTATTGCTATACATGCATAATGTTCAGATGTGATCTATGCAATGCTATTATTTCTGTCTTTTCTGGTAAAAAGGTAAGGGAATAGTGGTCATGTTATGTTTATCATCCTTGCCGGAATATTGTTCTGTATTTCTCTTGAATTTGAGTGTATTTTCTACAGTTTTGATTGATTCAGAAGTTATTTTTTCTGTATTTCCTATTGATTCACAGAATGTTTTTTGGATCTACGATTTTTAATGATTGTTTTTTTATGATGTTTTTTTAAGCTTTTTGGTAAATACTCCGGTAATATTTTATCTGTACTTAGTGTTAAAGTGATCCTGCGTTCCTCTATGTGGACGCTATCTAAACGTACTTGTACTATATCTCCCAGACGATAAATGGGGCTTCCTCCTGGTTCTCCGATTAAACGTTGTCCCACGGAATCAAATCGGTACTGGCGATTATCAAGTGTAGATATATGTACTAGTCCATCAATAAAAAGGTCATTCAGCCGTACAAAGAAACCAAAATTAGCGACACTCGAGATAACACCACTAAAGATTGAGCCCACCTGATCTTGCATAAAGTCACATTTTAACCAATCAGTGACATCACGTGTAGCTTCATCAGCACGACGTTCTGTCATAGAGCAATGTTGACCAAATTGTAACATTTGCGATATTGTATAGTGATACCCTCCGGTTGTTATGGAATGCTTTTGTAAGTCTTTTGGGTCTTTTTCTTTTGCCAATAGGTACTTAATGGTACGGTGTAAAAGAAGGTCAGGATAGCGACGGATAGGGGAGGTGAAGTGTGTATACGATGCTAATGCTAACCCAAAGTGTCCGCGATTTTCTGAATCATAGACTGCTTGTTTCATAGAACGTAATAGCATAGTTTGTATCATGTCATGATCTGGGCGCCCACTAATTTGTTTGAGCAATTCTGAGTAATCTAAGGGGCGTGGTTGATCTCCACCTAGTAGTGTTAACCCTAATTCATGGAGAACTGAGCGCAAACTTTTAACGTTATCGTCTATCGGTTGGTCGTGATCACGAAATAATACTGGTTCACTATGTTTTTCAACATATCGTGCTGCTGCAATATTAGCCAGGATCATGCATTCTTCTATAATCTTATGTGCATCGTTGCGTACCATTTTTTCAACTCGCTCAATGCGCTGATGCGCATTAAAAATAAATTTTGCTTCTGCAGTATCGAACATAATGCCTCCGCGTGTTTCACGAGATTTCTCTAACGCTAAATACATACAGTGCAGCTCATCTAAATGTTTTACTAACGGCGCATGATTTTTTCTTGATTCTTTGTTGCCATGTATAATGTTCCATGCTGTATTATAAGTCAGTTGTGCAGCAGAGTTTATGACAGCTTCGTAATGCTTATAGCTCACTAATTCTCCATCTGCAGAAATGTTCATTTCACACGCTACGCATAGACGGTCCACTTTTGAGTTTAGTGAACATAGTGTAGTAGATAATACCTCCGGAAGCATAGGCACTACTTTTGATGGAAAATATACAGAAGTTCCGCGATGAAGCGCTTCATCGTCTATAATAGTACCGGGTCGAACGTAATAACTTACGTCAGCAATAGCAACCCATAAACGCCATCCTCCACCTTTCCTGTGTGCGCAAAATACTGCATCATCGAGGTCACAAGCATCCTCTCCGTCAATAGTGACAAATGGCAAATTTCGTAGATCAATGCGATCATTTTTAGCATGTTCAGGAACTTCTGAATGTAATAATGCATTTGTTTTTTCTATCTCTGGTGACCATAGATAAGGAATGTCATGGGTGCGCAATGCGATATTAACTGCCATGGCAGTGTCCACGCTGTTGCCAAGCACTTCAATGATTTTACCTTGAGCTTGATTGCGATATGTCGGACGTTGTGTGAGCTCTACTACCACTATGTAACCTAGGTATTTGCTGAGAACGTTGGTATCACGAATTAGAATCTCAAATCTCAAACGATTGTCATCTGGAATCACATAATCGCCTTGAGTATTGTTACAGTATCGCCCTACAATATGTGTATTCCGTGGTTGAATCACACGAATCACACATGCTTCTCGACGCCCTTTACGATCTGCATCCATGCCTTGTGCAAGTACGATATCTCCATGTAAGCATAGTTGCATCTGTGCTGCAGAAAGATAGAAGTCGTTTTTTTTACCTTCTACGCGCAAGAAGCCAAAACCATCGCGATGCCCAAGCACCTTTCCTTGTAATAGATTACATTGTTCCGGTATCAAATAACCTTTGCGACGAGTAAAAATTAGCTGTCCATCGCGTTCCATAGCTCTTAAGCGTCGTTTGAATGCTTCTAGATTTTTTTTGCCATGAATCACCAATGCTTGTGCTAGCTCATCACGACGCATTGGTTGTTTTCTTTTTTCTATGAAAGTAAGTATGCATTCCCGGCTAGGAATTGGATTATCGTATTTTTTAGCTTCGCGTTCGTGAAATAGGTCGTGTAACATCAAGGTTTCTCCATTCTTATCTGTTAAGTAAAGATCATTTATTTATTATCGTGCAGTAAAAGGGCATGATGGTCTTCAGACAGATTATTCAAGGAGTATGGTTCACGTTTACGAAAAAAATGTTTTCCTAATTTAAGGCAGCATAGTACAATATATATACTCTATAAGCGCGTTTATATGAAGAGGTCAGTGTAACATCCGTAAGCCGTACCATTATAAAAAGATGAGCGGTATGGTGATTAGAATATATAGATGATGGTACTTTTGCTTTAAAGTCCTGCTAATAACCTTAGTAATATACAAGATTATAAACTTAATATTTTAGGAGGTCTATGTATTATAGATATGAATATGAATAATCAGCGTTTATAACAGACAGGAAGATTATAGCATTTTTGTGATATGAATGAGAGCTTAACTGAGAGAACCATGCTAGTCTAGAATCGCTTAGGCATCAAATGGGTTACGGAGCATAATTGTTTCACTACGATCTGGTCCGGTAGATATGATATCAATGAGAGTTCCTGTCACCTCCTCAATGCGTTGAATATAGTTTAGGGCTTCCTGCGGTAATAAATTTAAACTTTTTATTCCAAATGTAATGGTATCCCACCCTGGTAGGGTTTCATAGATTGGTTCAATGCCCTCCCAACTTTCAGCTGTGAAAGGTGTTACTTGTACTTGACTTCCATCTTTCATTCGATAAGCTACACATATTTTAACCTCTTTCAGTCCATCTAATACATCTAGTTTTGTGATACAAAACCCTGAAAGAGAGTTAATTTGCACTGCTCTACGTACTGCTACTGCATCTAGCCATCCGGTACGTCGACGACGACCGGTAGTTGTGCCAAACTCGTTGCCTTTCTTGCAAAGAAATTCACCAGTATCATCAAATAATTCTGTGGGGAAAGGTCCTGCACCCACACGGGTAGAGTAGGCTTTGATGACCCCTAGAATATAATCTATATGGCGCGGGCCTATACCAGTACCAGGTGCTACCCCCCCTGCCGTGGTTGTGGAGGATGTAACATATGGATAAGTACCATGGTCGATATCTAATAGCGCACCCTGAGCGCCCTCAAAAATAATACAGTCGCCCCGTCTCTGCGCATTTTCTAGTAGCGCAGAGACATCAACGGCCATTTTTATCAGGCTGTCAGAAGTGGTCATGATATTGTTCAGTGCTGTGCGGTAATCAACGGCCTTCGTTTGATAGTAATGAACTAGCTGAAAATTATGATATTCCATTGCTATCTTGAGTTTTTCTGCAAATGTCTCTTTGTTAAATAAATCCCCTACTCTTAGCCCTCGTCTTGCTATTTTATCCTCATAAGCGGGACCAATTCCACGACCTGTAGTGCCGATTGCCTTTGCGCCTCTTTTGTTTTCTCGTGCGAGATCTATAGCAATATGAGAGTCTAGTAATAGAGGACATGCTTCAGAAATAAATAGAGATTCTCGAACTACTTGTCCTTGTTTTTCTAGATTCTGTATTTCTTGCATGAGTGCAGAGGGGGATAATACCACGCCATTTCCAATAACGCTGATTACATTTTTGTGTAAGATTCCAGATGGAATTAAATGTAAGATAGTTTTTTTTCCATTGATCACGAGGGTATGACCTGCATTATGCCCACCCTGGTAACGTACCACATATTGAGCTCGTTTAGTTAAGAGGTCAACAATTTTACCTTTTCCTTCATCACCCCACTGGGTTCCGAGTACTACCACGTTTTTACTCATGTTACGAAGTCACCCATGTCTTCAAAGAATATCATCATTATTAATTCTTCTTTTATATCTTGAATTAGTTTGAAAATACAAGAATTTTACTTAACCGTATCCTTTCAACCTACTTTATATGTTTACTATATAAATTGTCGCTAATAACCGATGTGGTGTTAAAAAGTCTACCTTTCTCACAGTAATCGCTATTATTGTATAAGAGATATCATAGATCATGTTCTAAAATGTATCATGAATGGACTTTTAATGTATCATCACTATATCATAGCACAGTGGTGAGTGCTTCGCATATAGGTGATATATTATCGTGTGTAATACCTGCTATATTGATACGCCCTTTTGGTACTACATAAACGCCAAATTCATTACGCAGACGAAGTACTTGATTAGGTGTCAGGTGAAATAAAGAAAACATACCGGTTTGCGTGGTAAGAAAGTCAAAATTAAGCGTTCTGGTCTTCATTTGGAGATTCTTTGCCAATAGTTCGCGCATGTTTTGGATGCGCTCTCGCATAGTATTAAGCTCTTTTTTCCATTCAGCACGTAGATCGTTATTATGAAGAATAGTAGCAACAACTGCTGCTCCATGAGATGGAGGGCTAGAATAATTAGCTCGAATGGTTGATCGAATATGACTAAAAGCAGCATCAGCTACTTTGCTGTGACTGGCAATAATGCTTAATGCACCTACACGTTCACTATACAAACTAAAGTTTTTTGAATATGAGCTGCATACTATTAGTTCCGGGTGTATGGAGGAAAAAGTACGAAGACTTTTCACATCCTCTTCTAGTCCTAGAGCAAAACCTTGATACGCAAAGTCAAATATTGGTAGCCAACCTTTATGCAAGGATAAATGAGCTAAATATTTCCACTGTTCAGTAGATGGGTCGATGCCAGTGGGATTGTGGCAACAACCCTGTAAAAGTATGATATCACCAGGCTGAGCAGTATGCAGACTGTCTATCATAGCCTCGAAGTTAAGAGTATTAGTAATAGGATTACAATAATCATATTCAGCTACTTGAAATCCAGCAGCAGTAAAAATATTTCTATAATTAGGCCAGCTAGGATTACTAATCCATATTTTTTTTTTTGCGTGCATTTGACTAGCAAGAAAGTCTATTGCAATACGGAGCGCTCCTGTACCGCCTGGGGTTTGCGCAGTGCGTATGCGCTTTTGCGCTATTAGTGGATTAGACGCCCCAAAGAGAAGCTCTTGAATATAGAACCCAAAACTGGACAGCCCTTCTATATTTAGATAATTTTTGGTTTTTTCATTTTCTTGAAGAAATATTTCGGCTTTTTTTACACTCGACAGAACGGGCGTCTTTCCGCTGTGATCTTTATATACCCCAATTCCTAAGTTAATTTTATTACGATATGTATCGGTGTGGAATGCATCATTTAAGTCTAAAATAGGATCCTTTGGTGCCGTAGTGATGAGTTCAAACATCGTGTGCAATCCATTAAAATATATCGTTACGTTATATCTACCAATCTAAAAACTGATTATTGATTTAGTCTATACCATATATTATATGTAGATTGGTTCTTGTAATAAAAGTTAGAATGTTTTTTTAAATTTTAAAATATTATCAAAATGTTTTGGTCAAACATGATGTGTGATTTTGAGTAAACTCAAGTGCAATTTAATATAGTTTTTATAAATAACAGTGGCGTTTGAAGACTGATTTTTTAGTATACTATATTCTGTATTGCGGTGGCAATTTGATATTTCTAGTATCAGTTCAATGCTAAAACTTTATATAATGTTACATTGTATGCTTTTGCGATATTTTTTCTATGGAAGGAACGCATGAGAACTATCAGGGGTTATCTAGACATTTAATCATCATATTATTAATTTAGTGTGGCTTATGGTATGTATCTTCATTTGTATGCGTTAATTATCTTGATAAGATATCTTATCATGGTCTATAATGCAATGATATACCGTAATAAATTCCTCTGGAAATAAGACAATAAGAAGACTATCAGATTAATTACAATAATAGTGTGAGATTCCAGTAAGTATGGGTATATTCTGGGAACTTTAAGCGACATACATGAGCAATAACACTAGGAATAAAATAATTTTGACTTTATTTTCCTTTATGTCACTTTAATGAATAAATAGTATGTATAGCGCGATGCATTGACTAGAAAGATATCGATAGACCACAGCAGCGTTAAGGAATTCTCTTGGCTATCGTAGTATTTGTACCGCGCTAATATTGAAGTTTTAGTGTACTCAATACTGCCTAAATGGCCATACAGATCCGATCTCTCAAAAGTGATAGATTAGTTGGAAATACTATGCATGGTATTCGACTATGGTGTGCAAGGGAAACGAAGAGCGGTCTGAAATTTAATGGTGTTTTTTATTCACTGGTCATAGTATATAAAAGTTATGATTAGTGATGTTTCTGCTAGTAATACGTTATGTTGATTAATTAAATTAATACACTGCACTAGGAAGTTATATCCTTGGTATGCTGTTTGTATTTACGATGGATGTATACGCGATTAGCTATTAGCTCCATGTATGTACGACTACATAAGGAGATATAGAAGAGATATCTTGAGATTAGATTCTCTCTTAAACATTCAAAACTACTACCATGACATAATACAACTTATTTGTGTGGGTATCGTGTATATCATATATCATGAGGGTTATCATGTGATATAGAATACCCGTATATGTCTATATTATGATTATAAAATATATTATGATACATCTATACCTAGATATTCTATTCTAATCATACTGAGGTAATAATGGAGGTAGTAAATCAGTACGCGGGTTATATGACAATACTGTTGTGTGGTGTAATACGATAGGAATATATTATAATCCGGCAATTAATATAGGCTTGCTTCTGCAACCGGTTTTACTCGTTGTGTATGATAAGTAAGTAGTTTTACTGCATTGTATGAGCAGTAAAGGAGACATTACTACAGATCATGGTTTGGTTTCGTATATTACTTTTAGTGTTCATACTTCCTTTTTATTCAGAGTTATATCTAAAATGTAGTCTAACGGTATATATTAGACTTTTCATTCATTTTAATAAGCATATATGAGCTAGAGATATGCTGTGTGTAAGTGGATAAATTGATTCTGTGGGAATCATATCATTATACTCACGGTCGTGTTTAGCACGTTTTAGCATAACAAATACCTCTGGATATAATTTCTTTGAATTTTGTTAAGCTAACTCATAGGTTTAGTTTTATAGTTACAGACAGACATCACAATCATTTAAGTAAGGTGTATAGGATTGGCAGCCCATGAGTATACTGTGACAGGTGTATCTGTGATATTAATCATCCAGTATGCCCAGTATATTGCATGATAATCTTAGATCATCTTAAAAATAGTGTGTAGATTATTATAACAATATATGTATTATTTATGCTGTAAAAGTCAGTGTTTCAGAACTAAGTAGGTAGAGTTTACGCAGCAACGATCCCTAAAAATATTATGCATAATATATATAGCAGTTATCATTATGTAACAAGTTTTTTTGTGAAAAAGCGTGGTGTATTGTATAGATAATAGCTCTATGACTTAGTCTATATCTCTTATTCATTGCTATGGTATATAGCATGCTATATTTATCGGTCAAGCAAGGTTTAGTACTTACAATTTATTACGTATGCTGATGCATAGGAAAAGGTATGAAAAGTCATGTATGTATTCCTTTAGAAGGTAAGAAAATTAACTTTATACAGGGCAGTTTGAATATACCAGATCATCCCATTATCCCTTTTATTGAAGGTGATGGTATCGGTATAGATATTTCTCCGGTAATGAGAAAGGTGGTCAATGCTGCAGTAAAGAAAGCGTATGGTGGTCAGCGTTCTATTGCCTGGATGGAAGTGTATGTTGGTAACAAGGCAGTGGAGTTATATGGTCAGGATTCTTGGTTACCAGAAGAAACGCTTTCTTTTATTAAAGAATATCATATTGCTATTAAAGGTCCATTGACTACTCCTGTAGGGGGAGGGATTCGTTCTTTAAATGTTGCTTTACGCCAGTTGTTAGATTTGTATATTTGTTTACGTCCTATACGTTATTATGTGGGTACACCTAGTCCTGTAAAGCATCCAGAAGATATTGATATAGTTATTTTTCGTGAGAATTCTGAAGATATTTATGCCGGAATTGAATGGGCAGCTGGTACGCAAGAAGCAGATACAGTTATTGCATTCTTACGTCAGAAAATGGACGTACAGAATATTCGTTTTCCAGAGAAGTGTGGCATTGGCGTGAAACCTTGCTCAGAGGTTGGGACTAAACGTTTAGTACGTGCTGCCATTCGATATGCGCTTAATAATAATCGTGATTCTGTAACATTAGTGCACAAAGGTAATATTATGAAGTTTACTGAAGGTGCATTTAAAGAGTGGGGTTATCAGGTTGCGATAGAAGAATTTGGTGGTGTACGAATGGATAGTGGTGCATGGGTAATGATTAACCATCCAGACACTACTAAAAAAAGAGTTGTGATTAAAGACGTGATTGCTGATGCGTTTTTACAACAGATATTGTTACGTCCAGCTGAATATGATGTGATTGCGTGCATGAATCTCAATGGTGATTATATTTCAGACGCTGTCGCAGCACAAGTTGGTGGAATAGGTATTGCGCCAGGTGCTAATATTGGTGAACAATGCGCAGTTTTTGAAGCGACTCATGGCACAGCACCAAAGTATGCCGGTCAAGATAAAGTCAACCCCGGATCAATAATCCTTTCAGCTGAGATGATGTTACGTTATATGGATTGGGTGGAGGCAGCAAATCTCATTATTCAAGGTATGGAAAGGACGATTGCTTCTCGATCTGTGACTTACGATTTTGAACGCATGATGAAAGGCGCAACATTGCTTAAATGTTCCGAGTTCGGCGAAGCTGTGATTAAAAACATGTAATTGGCATCCAATAGAACAAAAATTACATGCAATCACTGCATTTAATGGATGTATAATAAGTAGAATACGGATTCAGAGTATTAAGTAACTTAGCAAACATTAAAAATAGGTGGAGTGTTTACTGTGTAGTGTAACGTGTACATTTTTAAACACGTAATTTGTATAATGTAGTAACTCATTTCATCAAAGATTGCATGGAAGTTTTAGTGCTTTGATTCCATATTATTATCTAATAAGTTTCATTAAAACTAAGTGGATAAAATATATTTCACTTTATATAAAAATATAAATATATTGAAAATATTAACATGCAGGATAGATGAATAAAATTATGGCAGTGTTACATAATATAATCTCAAATAAAGAGCTACAGGCTCGCTTATTAGTAGAATCGGAGGCACGCATCACTGTTTCTTTTTATAAATATTTTACTCTGCATGACCCGATTGCTTTTCGAGATGCTCTGTATTTGTCACTTTCTAGGTTAAGGGTTTTTGGGCGTATCTATATAGCTCAAGAAGGAATTAATGCCCAGGTAAGTGTACCACATAGCTTATATTCAAGAATGAAAGATATGTTATATGTTTTTCATCCTAGTTTGTCGAATCTACAGATGAATATATCGCTCGATAATACTAGGCAATCTTTTTGGGTTCTACGTATAAAAATACGTACACAAATTGTAGCAGATGGTATTACTGATGTTAATGTTAATACAAGTGACGTTGGTGTTTATATAGACGCGCACACAGTAAATACATTGCAGCGTGATGCAAGGGCAGTTTTTGTAGATATGAGAAATGATTATGAATATGCCATAGGACGCTTTCGTAAATCTTTAGTAATTCCAGGACACACTTTTCGTCAACAATTATTAAAAGTGATTGCGATTCTACAAGAATATAAGGGTAACCCTATAGTTTTGTACTGTACTGGCGGGATTCGCTGTGAAAAATCAAGTGCCTGGATACGCCATCATGGGCATAAGAATGTATATCAAATTCAAGGTGGTATTATTAACTATGTGCGTCAAGCTCGTATTCAGGGCTTACCAGTATATTTTATAGGAAAGAATTTTGTATTTGATAAACGCATGGCTGAATGTGTTTCACAGGATGTGATTGGATATTGTTATCAGTGTGGCGAGAAAAATGACAATTATATCAATTGTCGTAACGATTACTGTCATAAACTTTTTATTCAGTGCTCGAAATGTGCTGAGGAGTTTAATTTTTTTTGCAGTAGGGTGTGTATGGAAAATAGTAATTTTATCTAAAAAGAGACTTAAAAAAGCAGTATGTTGCATGCAAATTCTATGTGAATCATAGGTAGATATGATCAATGTTTATGTATATTATTATGCGTTCTTTATAGTAGCGATTTATATCAGACATAAGTCACAGAATGTACTGGCGTTTGTTATTAGAACAAGTATGAGATGTATGATTGACAACAGGTATGTCCATGTGTGATATAAAATATTATTAGATGGTATATATATGTTATATGTGACATACGTTTATTTTAATATTACTAATTCATAGTGTAATCGTAAACTGTAATGCTAATGCATTTAACGGCGTAGAGTGTTAAGCCCATAGTAGTATGTACCATACCCTAACAACGGTATGAATGAGATTCTATTCTATGACAAATATTTTAATCACTTCTGCTTGATTTATATTATAAATCACCGCACTTTGTTTTTATCCTGAAACCACTTGTTCTTTTATTCATACTATCTTATTTTTATTAAGTATGAAATAAAGCAATTTTTTTCAAATTGTACTCTGTGTAATGGTGATGTTATTTTTCAGTATATTAGAATTAGATCATAGACCCCATGACTATTAATTAGTTTTCTTACATATGTAGTAAGTATATTTTATTCCGGGTATGTATGTGATGCTTTGTGGATTACTGATATAGCTGGATGTATCACAATTTGTATCTTTGTATGCACGTATACATATACAGCTAGAATTTATTAGATTGCTTCCGTAGATGTTATAGAATTATCCTAGGAAGTAGAAAATAGTATCATTATCACATTATACACCTCAAGAAACAGAGTTGTGTTATTAATCCACTATTATATATAATAATAGTGATCAAAATATCATTAATATTCTAAGTACACTAAGATCGTCTGCGGGAGTTATGGTAAGTACATATCATTAAAGCATATAATACAACTGATATTGTACAGTATTATAGAAAAATTACTCCTGACATTAGGAGTGAGTGATGCGCATATAGTAACGATACTAGTAAGTGTGACGATGACATTCAATGCAACAAGCACGTTTTACGCATGCTGGACAAGAAGTTATCGTTCTGTTTGAGAGGTAGATGATAAGTATACTTCAGATAAGGTTCTTTTTATGGATTATTATGATGTGAGATATCTACAATTTTTGTTTTATGAAAAATAATAAACATAATAATTGTTATCTGAGTGTATTCTATTTTTATACGGCACGTATGTGATTTCTCGTTCTAGAAAGAAATAGAATCTTTGATTCTTGTGTTAACGCAATCTGCTCTTTTTGGAATTTTACACCAATAATATATGTGAGAACTGAGTAAGAGTCGAAATACGGTTGTATATACAGTACAATATAGGTACTAATACTATTTTAAAACTTGAGAAGCGAATATAGCATTTCTAATGAAAAATAATATCAAATTGCTTATATTCTTACTAATGGTAAATGGTACTCACATATTTTGTGATGTGGTATGAATATTCATCGCTTATGCTTGTTTTTAAATAACCAACAACGTGCGGCTGTATCTGCACCGCGTACTAATTTTTTGGTTTTAGCCGGAGCTGGTAGTGGTAAAACACGTGTATTAGTGCACCGTATTGCTTGGTTAATCGAGGTGGAAAAATGTTCTCCTCAGTCCATTTTAGCTGTTACTTTTACTACTAAAGCAGCTGAGGAAATTCGAGAGCGTCTCGAAGAGTTAATTGGATTGCTTCAAAATTCTATGTGGATTGGGACATTTCATTCCTTATCTCATCGTTTTTTATGCAGCCACCATATTATGGCTAATTTACCAAAAGATTTTCAGATTATCGATACTGAAGATCAAATGCGTTTACTAAGACGCTTAATTCAATCCATGAATCTAGATCTCAAACAGTGGACGCCTCGCCAGGGCCTTTGGTACATTAATACAAATAAAGAGAAAGGTTTGCGTCCTAACCATATTCACAGAGTTTCTTACCCTATAGAAAAAACATGGCTACGTATTTATCGGGCATATCAAGATACCTGTGATCGTCTTGGATTAGTAGATTTTTCTGAATTACTTTTACGGGTCTATGAATTATGGAGGAGTCATCCAGCAATCCTGGATTATTATCATAGAATATTTAATACTATTTTAGTAGATGAATTTCAAGATACTAATAATATGCAGTATGATTGGATGCGTTCTATTTCTGGTAAAAGTAGTCATGTGATGATTGTTGGGGATGATGATCAGTCAATTTATGGATGGAGGGGTGCCAAGATTTCCAATATGCAGAGTTTTCTGAAAGATTTTCCATTGGCCACTGTTATACGTCTTGAGAGAAATTATCGATCCACATCTAACATTCTGGAAGCTGCTAATATTTTAATTTCTAACAATAATGGTCGGCTGGGAAAAAAATTATGGACTAATCTTGCGTGTGGAGAATTAATTACAACTTACTGTGCTCGTGATGCATTTGATGAAGCTTGTTTTGTAGCAGATGGCATTCAAGTATGGGTACAGAATGGTGGTTTGTTGTCTGAATGTGCTGTATTATACCGTAATAATGCTCAGTCTTTAGAAATAGAGAAGGTACTATCACAGCGAGGGATTGTATATCAAGTTTATGGCGGCATGAGGTTCTTTCAACGACAAGAAATTAAAGACGCAATTGCTTACTTGCGTTTGATTGCGAATCGTAATGATGATTTATCTTTTGAGCGCATTATAAATACTCCCACAAGAGGGATTGGCATCCGCACATTAGAGGTGATTCGACAGTTATCACGCGAGTACGATCTCCCTTTTTGGGAAGCCAGTAAAAAATTATTAAAAGATAAAGCGCTGGCCTCTCGATTAGCCTCGACGTCTTTGCAAAGTTTTATGGAGTTAGTGGACTCGCTGGAAGAAGTTACTCACACCATGCCGTTATATGCACAAATAGAACGGATGTTGAAGGATTCAGGTCTTTGGCTGATGTATTTACATAAGAACGGTGAAAATGGTCAAAGGCGTATCGAAAATTTAAAGGAGCTCATTAACACTACTAGACAGTATGATAGTCATCATGCACTTTATGATAAGCATGAGGTGCCCTTACGGGCATTTCTAGCGCAATCTATGCTTGAAGCAGGTGGAGGATCAGTGCACAAATCTCAGGATTCTGTGCGGTTAATGACTATGCACTCTTCTAAAGGTCTTGAGTTTGCTCAGGTTTTTATAATTGGAATGGAGGAGGGAATTTTTCCTGGTCAAATTTCTTTAAATGACGCAGGTGGATTGGAGGAAGAGCGTCGTCTTGCCTACGTTGGAATCACTCGCGCGATGGTCAAGCTAACGTTAACTTATGCTATTAATAGACGACTATATGGTCAGGAATGTCTTCATGAACCATCTCGCTTTATCGGTGAAATACCGTCTAAGTATATAAAAAATGTGCATTATAGTGCACGAGCTACTACAAATATACCGTATCATTATAAGGGTACAAACACTGTAAGTATGGTAAGTAATAATGATGTGCGAATCATTCAACGTGTTCAACATGAAATATTTGGCCTAGGAACTGTAATGGATACGATAGGATGTGGTAAAAAAAGACGTATACAGGTCAATTTTGATGATTATGGTGTTAAATGGCTACTTGCTTCTTATGCTAAATTAAAATTGTCGTAATCCTTGTATGATGGATTGTGTTCATAGATATATATTTTATTGTTGCAATTAAGAAGGTAGAGGGGATCTATAAAGGGATAACATAGATAGAAATCTATATTGTAATCTTGATAGGTTTTGTAATAGTCTCTATAGAGATGTTATTGTTGAGATATATAGCAGAAAGGTTGTGAAAGAATTTCTTTGATTTATCATATCAGGTACGTTATTGGATACTAACTGAGTATTACCGACTGCATCCACAAATCTATTACATATTAAGGGTTTTGAGTTTAACATTTCTTTTATTGTGATAAATAATCATGCATTTGAAGTGTATGATCTACTGATGGATGTATTATTAGTTCATTGATTCTGGGTATAGAAGATGAAAATCTGACTAGATCTAGTATCCTGCTTCGTTAGTGAAGGGTTGATAAATGTATATATTTATTTTACAATACATACAGGAGAGATAGATGATTAGTATAATTTTCGCAGATTATTTCCTAAGAGATAATATAAATAGATAAAGATCAATAGTGTAACGTATATATACGATAAGAATATATCTTTATGTATTAGAAAAAATTACATTATTCTTTTCGTATTCGTTTGGAATAATATTCTTGATAGATCTATATCATATGAGCAGAAAGGGGCGTATTACTATCAAAAATAGATTTTTAAATCATCTCAAGATTCGCTTAGAGCGGACACGTCATTATTTTGGTTTAGGATTAAGTCATTTACTCCGCGGCAGAACAATTGATAGCAATCTTTTTAATGCACTTGAGGAGCAGCTTTTGCTTGCTGATATTGGAGTCAAGACCACTGATCACATTTTAAGCAATTTAAAGACTCAAGTGAGTGATAAAAAACTGGATAATGTGGAATTATTGTATCATCAGTTAAAAATTAATTTATCTCAAATTCTTTCTCAAGTAGAGAAAAATCTGGACGTGTCAGGAAAATTACCATTTGTCATGTTAATGATAGGCGTGAATGGCGCTGGTAAAACCACTACTATTGGAAAGTTAGCGTATCAATTTAAAAATGCAGGTAAATCAGTGATGCTGGCTGCAGGAGATACATTTCGAGCCGGGGCTATTGAGCAACTACAAATATGGGGGTCATGTAATAATATTCCTGTGATCTCACATAAAAATGGCGCAGATGCTTCAGCCGTCATTTTTGATGCGATGCAAGCTGCTAAAAAAAATAAGATAGATGTTTTGATTGCAGATACATCTGGTCGTCTGCAGAATAAAGCGCATTTGATGGCTGAGATAAAAAAAATTATCCGTATTATAAAAAAACAAGATGCTACGGCACCGCATGAGGTGATGCTAACTATTGATTCTAGTACCGGACAAAATGCTATAAGCCAAACTAAACTTTTTCATGAGGCTGTGTGTGTCAGTGGTATTACAGTCACAAAATTAGATAGTACAGCTAAGGGTGGTGTGATTTTTTCTCTAGCAGATCAATTTGACATTCCTATCCGCTATATTACGTGTGGTGAAGCTATAGAAGATTTACGTGTTTTTCAGGTTAAAAATTTTATAGAAGCACTGTTTGCGCGAGAAGATGATCTATTATAATAATATCGGTAAAATAAGCATGCTGGAAAAGTAGCATGCCATGTAAACGTAGTCATACTAGACTAGTATTATATAGACGACAATATTACTAAATATCTCATTTTTTATATTAGCCTCTATATGAGTGCCTACGGATAGGGGTTGTGTTTTGAGTCATGCGTACAGTATATTAAAATATATATCAGTCATTTAGAAATTGACATCCAAAATGTATTAATTGGTATATTTTTCTACACGTTATATCTCTCTTAGAGAGAAATACATCAAGATGGATAAATTTTAAAATAGAAAACAGGTTTATACTTAGAGAAATATTTTCTAAAACAAGTCATACATCCATATATAACCTTCGAGACACATCTAATAATACATGATGCATAATCAAAAATTGTACTTTGCGGATAATTAACGCAAGTTATTAAGTCTTTTTATTTTTATTGTCCTCTATTAAACTATAAATTATGGTATATTCAATATAACTATAGTAAAAATATTGGCTATGAGAGGGGTATAGTTTTTATAAATAATCAAATATTTTTAAAACTCTTCAATGCTCATAGTGAGGATGTATACGCCGCTGACTAGTATGTCTACATTAAATATAGACATCACACACAAAAAATAATAAACAGTGTATTCAATGCATAAAACATCTTAACAGAGATGATAAGATCACTATTAGCTATCACTTGTCAATTGTGAATGATGTTTGCAAAATGTGCATGAGAGTAATTGACAGGAACGCAAGTGATAGCTATAGATTTTCAGACCACCTCAAAGGCAATATCAATATAGTAGAAGATATTTGACATGGTATGTATTGTATATTTGGAAATACTATTCATTCATAATCGCATGAATTTGATTACTTTTTGACTGAATCATAAGTAAAAAGTTATTATTGGTGATTATTGGTTGAGTTGCAAAACCTGTAGGATCTATTTGTTTTTGAAAAACTACTCGACCACTATCAGGATTAATCCAATATATATATCCTTTTTGATCACCCACCACTACATGATTAGAGTATAATGCTGGTGGTGTAAGATGTCGGTGCAGTAAATAACTCTGACGCCAAATATTAGTACCATTTTTAATATTTATCGCCATTAATCTGTCCTCCTTATCTACAAGGAATATACGATCTATATCTAGAACCATACCATGTACCGATCCAATGTCGCGCTGCCATAGAATGCGACCTGATTGTAAGTCGAGTGCCGTTAAATCACCGTTATATGCTATAGCATATACGATGCCATTCATTACTAAAGGAGTGGTATCTATATCAGATAATCGATTAACGCCAGTAGTAGTGCTTCTTTTTTTAGTAATGCTCTGTTGCCATATCAGTTTTCCTTGATTGCTCATCACTGCACTTACATTACCGTTATCTCCTCCTATAACAGCGGTACCGTATGAAATAGCGGGAGAAGATTGTCCCCTAAGATTAAATTCTGATACATCAAGATTAAGCGACCATGTTACAACACCATTAAACTGATTAAGACCTTGTAACATACCATTACTGGTATGCACTAAAACTATGTTATCACTAACTACTGGGCAAGATAATACCTCACCCATTACATTAGTTTGCCAGATAATAGAACCATCCCTAATATTAAGAGCAAAAACTTTAGCATTTTCAGTGCCAAGATAAAGAGCATGATCATGAATGGTTAGCCCGCCAGATAGTAATGCGGGCATTTTATTAGAAAATAAACCCGCGCGTTCTGCGAGATTAATTTTCCATTTCTCTTTTCCATCAATAACATTTAGTGCTGTAACGATTCCACTTGGGTCAGCAGCATAAACAGTATTATTAGAGGCTACTGGCTGCAATGTTGAATCAGAATGTGGCTCGCCATCCCCAACTGTTTTACTCCAAATTTTTACGGGTGCCAATTGATTTTGTATAGTTGAAAGCATTGACTTTTTGTTAAAATGATCTGTGTTACTAATCCACGAACATCCGCTGAGTAGCGTGAGTAGTGTTAGATTTGTGAGAAGTATTTTATGAAATACCATTAAAGTCCTCATTTGTAATATGTGTAGCAGGGTGCTAAAGGTCAGCATAGACTTCTTCTTATACTTTACGCTGCTGTAGTAATACTGTTTTATTAAATTTACATATCATAAAAACACTAGAATATTCAATGTTTTTCCATGTGAGTATTCTCAACAGTATTATAGAGGTATGCCACAAGATCAGTGGATACCCCTATTGGTTATTGTTAACGATCGCCACTATTAAAATATCAAGCATTCGTAATTGCCGTGTTGTATGAGTATACGATAATGATGAGTTGTAATAGTATGTATATACTTGGCGGGATTTATTAACCCCTGGCAGTATAAGTGATATATACTGCATCTATCTAGATGCATGATTGGTTTTCTAAAAAATTCACGGTGGCTTGATCCCAATTTACTATATTCCAAAAAGCTCTAATATAGTTCAGGCGCTGGTTTTTATACTGTAAATAGTAAGCATGTTCCCAGACATCTAGGCATAAGATAGGTGTACCAGATACACCAGAGATGGACTCTCCCATCAGCGGACTATCTTGATTAGCAGTAGAAACCACTGCTAATTTATTATTTTTCTGAACTAACCAGGACCACCCAGAGCCAAAACAAGAAGATGCTATTGTTTCAAAAGTATGTTTAAATTTTTCAATACTGCCAAAATCTTTTTCAATTGCTTGCTTTAACTTACCCTGTAAACAGGTATTGGGTTTTAAAATTTTCCAAAAGAAGCTGTGATTAGCGTGTCCTCCTGCGTTATTACGTAATAATTGTTTTTTGTTATTCGGTAGTTTCTCTAGTCTAGAAATGAGAGTTTCCACTTTGAGATCTGTAAAATCAGTACCCTCTAAAGCTATATTAGCTTTATCTATATAAGTTTGATGATGTTTGGTATGATGTAATATCATGGTTTGCTTATCAAAATATGGTTCTAATGCATCATATTCATAAGGTAAAGATGGTAGTTTATAGCTCATCGTCTAATTCCAGTATAGTGAGAAAGTGTGATATGAATAGATATGAGTACTCTAATAATTATCACAATAAGAAATATTTTGTAACCAAAAATCCCATAAGTAATGAGGGATGTTCATATTATAGCAATTTTATTTGTAATAAGACATAAATTCTAGTAGTCACAAAATTTTAATTCATCAGAGTATCTAACATGTAGGTTTCATGTATGGTATGTCTTAAAATACTATTATATGTATGTGCATTGCATATAGAGAGATTACAAGGGGATAATATGGATCTTTGAACATATTAAGAATAGTATTAGAAATCTGCAAATGATCACTGGTTCGATCAAAAAATGTATATTGTCTTCCTTGTACGCATTGGTAATGTTATTTTTATCTAGGTTATCTGTTTGTCTGTCATATCCACTTAATTCTTACTGATTTATAACTATAATAACGTCACTGAGGCAATAGTAGTATTTGTCATTTATATACATATATTTTCTACTTTTGTAGACTTTGATGCATTTACATCATTTTTATTATGCTGTACATAATACATATTATTGAGTAATAGTACGCTCCGTTTGATCACGATTTGTAGTTCTTGTGTGATGTTGTACGAAAATATGGCACTGTTATTAGCAAATTACATGTCATATGAATGAGTGTTTATATTTTTATCTTTTTTGGTTAATGTGTTTATATCGCATATGCTTTAATTAGTCTGTATCCGATAGATCGGTAGTGGTGTTGAAGAGGGATGTAATTGAGCGATGTATGCGTATTCTTGTGATATCTGCGTGTATTTATTAATGCTATTTCTATAAAATATGACCTGCTTCATCCCTATAACGTCGCTAGAAGCGTATCGGTTTCGTCAGGTACAACTCTATAATCGTAAAATTTTATTAGGATGCAAAAGAACTATCTACAAAAAGTTTTGATAGATATCTGGGTGTTATCATGAAGATTATTAAAGTTGTCAGAGTACTTATGCTGCTATCAAATGTTAATGTCAATTATACGATATTGGAAGATATCTAAAATAATTTTAGGTGTGGTAATTTTGGTATGTGACATAATATTGATACAATCTCAATATCCTCGGAGCTATATGTTTGGATGTTCAGAAAATATCCAGTACATCAGAGAATAAAAAGAGATATAGTATGCTGAGCGATCATAATCCGTATCTCCCATGAGAGATTTCTCCCTGAAAATACATGATGTTTATTATATGCATATCAGCAATTGTATGACACCAGATGATACTTAATCGTCTTTACTACACCTCATATAGCTTCAGGAAATATATTAATCGTTAATCACGTCATCTGTAATATATCATTGCACTAATATAATCTAACCTCATATATTTATCTGTTCGTTTAATTAAAATAGGAATATTTTTTCTATAAAATGTCAGTGCATAGCATCAGTAGACATACATAAATTATAGATCCTTGAAAGAAGTCGAGACATTTTAGATTGAAAAGGAAAAACCATGAGCCTTAAATATGTGCCAACTGGATATCATGTACCGGATGATATTTATGTTATTATAGAGATTCCATCTTATTCGCATCCAATAAAATATGAAGTGGATAAAGAGACTGGGGTATTATTTGTAGATAGATTTATAGCAACTACTATGTTTTATCCTTGTAATTATGGTTATATGAATAAGACTTTATCTGAAGATGGAGATCCACTAGATGCTCTTGTTCCAACGCCGTATCCATTACGACCTGGTGTGGTCATCCGCTGTCGTCCTGTTGGTTTAATTAAAATGACTGATGAGTCAGGGCCAGATGCTAAGATTATTGCTGTTCCAGTAACACAAGTGACGCAAGAGTATGAGGCTATTAGAGATATACAGGATCTGCCCATGTTACTACGTAGTCAAATACAACATTTCTTTGAGCAATACAAAGTATTGGAAAAAGGAAAATGGGTCGAAGTAAGTAGTTGGGAGGGCGCTGTCTCTGCTAAAGAGGAAATCATTTCTTGCAGCAGACGATTTCAAGAGGGTAAGGTGGTAGATGGTAATGCAACATAATTATTTGTCTGTACGGAGTGAAGACATATTCTTGTAGTAAGTGATGTTATTCTGTGTCGGAATATATAGGCCTTATGGCTTAATACATAAGTATCTAGTTTGGTATTTATTAATACTGTCTAGACAGGTAATATGGAGCAGATGTAACATCATTATGTTGGAACAGTAGAGATAGATTATTGATAAACGTACTAATCCTCTAGATCTTAACGATTTAATCTATACGCATATCATTATCAATCAAATATATCTTTAACATTTTTATCGATATTGCATTCTTACCTGTCTGTATAAAATCAATGCAACTTTTGTTGTATTTAGCCACAATCTAGATTAGATAAATCGCATTTCTATTATAATGATTTTGATATATGATTTTTCTGTGATGTTTATATGATCTGATCTTACGATATTTGTTGTATGATATTTACTATTTATGTCGTGGTAGCATGCATCATGTATAGATTGATAAAGGAGGCATGAATTAATCGAAGATAGTATTATTAGTTTCTTGAATGTAATACGCTATAGCTTTTATTAATTCATATAGACATTCGCGCTTCCATAAGATGGAGGTCTAGTACATCAACATAATTCCATTTCTCCTATTATTTTTGACTTTGTATAATATATTTTCACATGAAGAATTATTTTTGCTCTTAGAATATTGGCCGGTTTGTACCGTACATGCAATCCTTGGAATATAGAAGATATATTTCTGGCATTCTGTGTATTAACACAATGTGTATTAGGCGTAAATGAAAATCTAAAATATAAAATAATTTTATGATTTTATAATCATAAGCATATAAATAACTTTATTTAAACAGAATTGCGATATCATTAGATTACAGGAGTGTAAGGTGTCTGTAGAAACTATTTTTAGCAAAATTATTCGTCATGAAATTGCAGCGGATATTCTATATCAGGATAAATTAGTTACAGCATTTCGTGATATCTCTCCCTGCGCTCCTACACATGTCTTAATTGTACCGAATGTTTTAATTCCAACCCTCAATGACATTTCTTCTCGTCATGAATCTATTTTAGGTCACATGATTTTAATAGCAGCAAAAATTGCTAAAGATGAGGGAGTATCAGCAGATGGATATCGTTTAGTTATAAATTGTAATAAAAATGCCGGACAAGAGATATATCATCTCCATGTGCATTTGCTGGGTGGTTTACTTTTGAGACCCATCTAGTCTATTACTATAGCATATATTACAAAAATTGGCTTGTATGCACTCTTTTTCTAGCTAATAAATAGGAGAAACATTTACTATACTCAGGTAAGAATCGGTAATATGAAAGATAAAAATTTTCTTTGAAATGATGATATTAGTACTTGTGTGTACAAAATAGGTATTGAAACCTGCTTTTTCAGAGAGGGGTAAGTATTATTCTTGCTTTAAACGTATAAAGTGCTGTGAAAACATGTTGATAATATACGGATGTGGTCTTTTTTATACGCTTTATAAGAGAATAGAATAACAGGAGTTACATGGTTAGTTAGAAACACCAATTATAAGAATGTAATAGGTGTGCGTGGTAAGTTTAGTATTCTTTTATAGTGACGTGAGTCTATGTAAAATTATTGTGATAAATATTGAAAGAATTTCTTTTTTCTTTTTGTCAATAGACAATTTTATCCTGATGTCATTTAGGATAAATGTTGTGTGAGTGTTACGACATACCATGGAGGGGTATTTAAATATTAGCATTAGTATGCTAGTGCCAATAGAGTAAATAGTTTATGAAAATATCCCTGCCGAAGTAGAATGCAACTAGTTATACAGTTATACGATATATCGTGCTTATATCACTGCAATGATATACAGATACGATCTGTAATCATCGCATAGTGAGTGTTAGTGCATAAAGTTTTGATTAAAAAGAACATGCTCATGATTTTATTCCAATTTCGATGCTTGGATGGCTGTAAGAGCAATAGTATACAAAATATCCTTAACGAGTGCCCCTCTTGACAGGTCGTTTACTGGTTTGCGCATGCCTTGTAGCATGGGTCCAATAGAATTGATGTTTGCTGCGCGTTGAACTGCTTTATAGGTAGTATTACCTGTATTCAGGTCTGGAAACACAAATACGGTAGCTTTTCCTGCTACAGGTGAGTATGGTGCCTTAGATTTTGCTACATCCATCATAATCGCTGCGTCATATTGTAAGGGTCCATCTATTAATAGATCCGGACGCTTTGCGCAAGCGATACGAGTTGCTTCTTTAATTTTATCAATATCTTTTCCAGACCCCGAGTCACCAGTAGAATAGGAAATCATTGCTACACGTGGTTCGATACCAAATGCTAGTGCAGAATCGGCAGATTGTATAGCAATTTCCGCTAGTTCTTGTGCATTAGGGTTTGTGTTTATAGCGCAGTCACTATATACCAAGACTTGCTGAGGCAAAAGCATAAAGAAAACTGAAGATACTAACAAGTTATTCTGTGCTGTTTTAATGAGTTGTAATGCTGGTCGAATAGTATTTGCAGTAGTATTTCTGACTCCAGAAACGAGGCCGTCTACTTCACCGCGCTCAAGGATCATTGTAGCTAGTATTGTATTATCTTCTAGCTGTTTTTGGGCTATGCAGGTAGTCATGCCTTTATGCTTTCTTAGCTCTACTAAACGGTGTATATAGTTTTCACGTATATCAATTGGTTCGAGGATTTGAACACTAGTTCCAAGTGTGATATCTAGTTCTGACGCGACATTTTGAATTTTTTCTTTATTCCCTAATAGTATACAGGTAGCCATGCCGCGTTCAGCAGCTATGGAGGCTGCTTGAATGATGCGGGGTTCATCTCCTTCTGGAAGTATAATACGTTTGCCAGCCAGGCGAGAGGCCTGAGTTAATTGATATCTGAATGCCGCTGGGGAGATGTTATTTATTTTGTTAGAAGATTGCTGTAAGGATGTAATCCATGCAGTAGAAATATGACGAGCTACATTGGTGGTGTGTGTATTACAATTATTTTGCATGCCATGTGTAGATTTTTCTCGGATAAATTTCTGTAAATTCTGTGCTGTTTGCAAGGTATCAGTCATCACTTGAAATATCGGTAAACCAGTTGGAAAAGCTCTTTTGCATAACTGTAAAATAGTGAGGGAAATGGCATAGTTACCTGTTAATATAATGCCAGAAATTTCTGTATCTTCTGTTGCCGCTAAGTATGCTGTTAGAAATAAATCTAGACGTTCAGCAGATATAACTAGTAATGACCCTGCTGGTAAATGCTCTATAATTTTTGTTAGATCTTGTGAGCAAAATATTATTGCGGTAATACGTCGAGAGTCACCATTTTGAATAGCAGTTGCATTTAAGTAATGGAAGATGTCTATGGAGAGAGGGCTTAGTAATTCTACACTCCATGGTATATATCCTAAAATTGGCAATTTGCTTGTAGTGATTAAGTTTTGTATATCTATATTGGATGGAGATTGATGATTAAAGTACTTAAAAGTATGGGATGTGTTTTGATAAAAATGTGTGATATTTTTGAAGCGATAATCTATGCAATTAATGATAATACCGGCAATGTTTGTGTGATCCTCTAGACTAGCATATATGAGTGCTGTTTTTTCTTGAATTTGAGATAAGGACTCATCACTTTTTATTGTTGTGACAAAGACTATTTCAGCATTAAGTGTATTTGCCATTTCTTGGTTTAGACGTAAAGCCCATGGGCGAGAATCATTAACGCTAAGACCCTCGACCAGTATAATCGTATCTTCATCAGTATTATCACTATAATGCGCAACAATCTCTTCCATAAGAATATCAATCTGATCAGATTGCAGCAGGGTTTTGACGCGGCTCATTGGAATAGCAAAATCTGGTATAATTTTATGCAATGAATATTTCGCTGTATCTTTTGGAAGACTTTCCTGTGCGGCGTTACACGCTATTGAAGAAATGGGGGTAAAAATACACAACTGCATTCCTGTATTTTTTGCTGCAATTGCAATCCCAGATAAAATATTTATAAGACTTATGTCAGTATCTGTTGGAATAAAAATAATAGCACGTCGCACAGTTAATTTCTCCATTAAATCTTTCTTAAGTTTTATAGAACAGTATAAGAAGCTCTCTTAATACTTTTAATCTATCTCTAAATAGAGGGCCCCTTAAAAATGTCAAGCTTAATGATTTTATCGTATTCAGTGATGCTATCGAGATAATTTATACGTTTTATCTTACCCTATAAAGATATGATGCCACATATACTATATGACCCTCTTTGTGGTCAGTGTCAATAAATAAAAGCATTATCCTATTAGTCGCATGGTATCTTGAGCAATCAACAATTCCTCTTTGGTCGGTAATACAAGAATAGGGAGACTATTTTCTTGATTTATAAAACCAGAATGACCAAATCGAGTGGATACGTTACGGTCATAGTCTACTCTAATGCCAAGGAGGCTAAGCTTATTGAGCGTTAACTGACGTACCATATAAGAATTTTCTCCAATGCCCCCAGTAAAAGTAATGGCATCTATATGGCCTTCCATGAGTGCCGTATAGGATGCAATATATTTTGCTAGTCGGTGACAATATACATCCATAGCGCGTTTAGCGTTAGCGTTACATGTATAGTTTTCCTCTAGATAACGACAATCGCTACTTACTTCAGTTAGCCCGAGTAGGCCAGATTTTTGAGTAAGCATATGATTGATAGCATCTATATTCATTCCTAGTTTGTCGTGTAGGAAAAATATAATCGATGGGTCAATATCCCCACTACGAGTACCCATCACTAGACCTTCAAGTGGTGTCAGTCCCATAGAGGTATCTACGCATTGACCGTTAAGAATAGCAGCAATTGAGCTACCGTTACCCAGGTGGCAAGTAATAATATGAAGTTCAGATGCTGGTTTTTTTAGAATTTTAGCTGTTTCTTGAGTAATATATCTGTGACTAGTGCCATGAGCACCATAACGGCGAATGCCGTGCTCTTTATACATATAATACGGTAATGCGTAGAGATAAGACTCTTCCGGCATTGTTTGATGAAATGCTGTATCGAATACCGCAACATTTTTGTGAGATAAATGTGGGAAATGTGTGAGTGCTTCATTGATACCCACTATATGTGCTGGGTTATGCAAAGGGGCAAATGATGAGGCGTTGTGAATATCTTGAATTAATGTGTTATTAATCACAGAGGACTTTGTCAGATTTCGCCCTCCGTGAACAACGCGGTGTCCTATGGCGGTAATTTTTTCTGATAGTGCAGGTTTTGAGGCTAGAATTGTGTTTACAATAAAGCTTAATGCCTCCTTATGTGCTGCACCAGATCCTAGGTGTGATTCATTTGTCATATCAATTTCATTGAATATCCAATGAATACGAGCGTTTTCGAGGTGGAAGCATTCAGCTATACCAGAAAGATATTCCTGTCCATCATGGGGATCAAGAATAGAAAATTTTAAGGAAGAGCTTCCGCAATTTAAAACTAATACGACATTTTTAGACATAGAAGAGCCTATATTTTATCAGTGGAGATCGTTTACACTGTATATAACAATAGTTATTCATTGCTTATTACTCGTGTGGTGAGCACACAGGATGATTATTTACTGATACTAAATATATGTATTTTTGTGACCTTATAAATAATTTTAGTACATATTATATTTGAATTACACTTTAATTTGTTGCGTGAATTTTAATCGGTGCTTGTATTTCAGTACTTGATGTTAGTGACCCTATGATGTATACAGACATTACTTGTGGCTGATAACTATCTTACAAGAAACATTTTGTGTGTTAGGTTTAATTAACAAATGATAGCATGAAGTAAGAGGATTTTATTCAGATAATAATATAAGCATGTCAATTCTGATGTATCATCATGATTTGTCTTGACTGTATATGGGGAACGTAATGTATTATTTTGTATAAAATATTTTCTGCTACGAGAAGATTGATATTTGTAGAGACGTGTATTTATTGGAGCTTATATATATGTATTAAGGCATGCATTATATGAATAATGTAGCATTGCTAGCATTGGCATATTAAAATATGCTGTACATAGCATGCTCATAATATTGGTAATCAATGAGGAAGTAGGTCCTCACAAGAGGATGGCAGCGATATCGAATGTGGTTGATTCAGATTTTCTATGGGATAGTAGGGTTTTAATAAGAAGTATGTGAAGCCAGATGACTTTTTTATTACACGAGCTAGAAGCTTTATCATAAGCACATGATTTTGTATTTTTTTGAGATTATTGGCCGGTACTAACTTGCTTGATAGACATTATCGGATACTGAAAAGGAAGTCGGGATATAAATGATTCAGGAGTTGCATTTCTCACAACAAGTCCTCAGTTGGTATCAGAAGAACGGTCGCCACAATCTTCCGTGGCAGATCGATAAGACACCATATAAAGTTTGGTTATCTGAGGTAATGCTACAACAGACTACAGTCACAACTGTGATACCTTACTTTATACGCTTTATAGCATATTTTCCAGATATTTCACATGTAGCACAAGCATCATTAGATGAAGTATTATACTTGTGGTCTGGTCTTGGTTATTATGCACGTGCGCGCAATTTACATAAGGCAGCAAAGATTATATTTGAGGAGCATACCGGGACATTCCCGCAAACTTTTATCGAAATAATTAAGCTACCTGGTATCGGGCGTTCTACTGCTGGAGCCATTCTCTCATTGGCATTAGGGAAACATTTTCCAATTTTAGATGTTAATGTAAAGCGAGTTCTTTCGCGTTTTTATGGTGTTGTAGACTCACCTAATAAACGAGAGGTAGAAAAACGTTTGTGGTGTATTAGTGAGGCAGTTACTCCAGTTAATAATGTTGGAGAGTTTAATCAAGCTATAATGGATATAGGGTCTTTTCTTTGTACTTCTTTCAGTCCAAAATGTACTATTTGCCCATTACGGATAGATTGTCATGTTCGGAAATGTAATATTGTAGAATTATTACCTGTAAAACCAGTGAGAAAAAAAATACCGCGTCGTACTATTTGGCTACTTCTCATACAACGAGGAGAGGAGATATGGTTAAATAAAAGACCACCATGTGGTTTGTGGGGTGGTTTGTTCTCTTTTCCTGAATACAATACTGAGGCTGAGCTACGCCTTGCTTTGGATAGGCATGCACTTCTTAATGAGAATTACACGCACTACATGGAAGTTATCCAACATACTTTTAGTCATTTTCATTTGGAAATGATGCCTATACGCCTATGTTTACCAACATTTTGCGTGAAAATAAATTATGGCGCAGGTTGTTGGTATAATTTATTTAAGCCTCCAATGATAGGGATACCTGCTCCAATAGATTTTTTATTAAAAAAAGTACGTTTATTAAAGAATCATATGTGTAGTATAGATAATATAAAAATGGATGAGACATTATGAGTCGTATTATTTTTTGTACGTTTTTAAAACGCTATTCCCTAGGTCAGAGTTATCAATTATATCCTGGTGACATAGGTAAGCGAATTTTTAATGAGATCTCGCAAGAGGCATGGATGGAATGGATGGGAGTACAGACAATGCTAATCAATGAAAGAAAACTCAATATGTTAGATATTGAACACCGAAAATTGATAGAAGAAGAGATGATGAAGTTTTTATTTAAATAGCGTACACTGAAGCTCATAGGATGTATTACAGAAAAAGCTGCATCAGTTTTTACAAAGTTTTTGGTGCACATAGATTTTCCTAAATATGAATAATAATCTAATTTTTTTGTGTCTTATTTGTCCTGTACTCACGTCTTGTTCTCATGAGACACATAATACTTTGCACGACGAGTTGATCAAAGATACCAATGCTTTTGATATCTTAATGGAGCAATTTGCTTATAATATTGACAATATATGGGGTATTAAGGAAGTGCTGATTGCTGGACCAAAAGACTATATTAAATATAGTGATCAGTATCATACTCGTAGTCATATTAACTTTTCAGATGGTCGTATTACTGTATCAACAATAGATAATACTAATCCTATAGCCAGTTTAAAGAAAGCTATTATTGGTATTCTTCTTATTGGCGATGACCCTTATGATCTAAACATTGATTATAATAGTACAAAAACTTCACTTAATCCAGAACCACTTTTATATGGACAGGTATTAACTAATACCGGACAGCCTATTATTCATCAGGATGATGCAGCTCATTACGCTGATTATGTAGTGAAGTATCGAAGACATTATCGATATTCAGGTTCGCATATAATCTGGTCAGTGACGATTCCGATGACTGCTAACCATCTTGATCAGCGTGCACATAAATATTTACCTATTGTAAAAAAAGCTTCAGAGAGATACGGTATTGCTCAGTCTTTAATTCTAGCCATCATGGAAACTGAATCTAGTTTTAATCCATATTCTGTTAGTCATTCTAATGCCGTAGGATTAATGCAGGTTGTACAGAATACTGCTGGATTAGATGTATTTCGCATGCAAGGTAAACACGGTCAACCAAGTCGTAGATACTTGCTGGATCCAGAAAAGAATATCGATGTTGGGACAGCATATCTTGCGCTTTTACAAAATAACTATTTTGCTGATATTAAGAATCCCATTTCACGTATTTATGCAGTGATTACCGCTTATCATGGTGGTGCAGGCAGTGTACTGAGGGTGTTTTCTGGCAAAAAAGATCGTGCTCTATCGATAATCAATAAACTCTCTTCTTCAGAGGTATATAAGATGCTAATAGACACACATCCCACACCTGAGTCACGTCGATACTTATATAAAGTTCATCACGCACAAAAATCTTTTAATCGTTATTAACGGGTATCATGTCTAATTTTAACAGATAGATAATCTATATTTACATGACAGTGCTGTGTTTATATGCGTTAACTATGTATAGTTTTCTGTGAGATATCATATGAATAAAATTGCATAATTTTTTTACTGAACCATATACAGCATAGTATGGTTTTAGTAGTCAAGTATTGTATGCGTTTACACTACAGATGATATAATCATTTTATATTCTTAGTATTATTTTTATATAGATATATAGAAGTCAGAATTATGGAACATCGTATATGCTAATAATATCATACTATTTTAATATATATGTGACAATAGTGCATACAAGAATGCTCAAGATAAGGGTGTTCTTGTGATATTTTAAATAAATTTGTCCGGAAATATATTAGTTCTGTATTAAGGTATCTATGATTGATATGCAAATAGCATCATAAGTGACAGTTTAAAATGTATATCGTTATAGAACATTTATTACATGCGGCGATTATTATTTATCTTGTTATCGCATCATATTTTTCGAATATATTTTATATATGCATATATTAGTTCAAATATGGATGATAAGCGTGAACACTGTATTCTACGCTTAAAGCTACTCTTATGTGAACTAACACCATAAATGTTACAAAATATCAGATCGTGTTACTTCAAGCACTCAAGAATGTATAAAGACGTTATTTGTAACACATCTCCCGTTTTTTATTCTAAATGCAGAGTGTATATTTAGGTGAGAGTAAAGCTATAAACATAAGGCATGATGCATATCGGCCTCAGAAATCATGTTATATTATTATGATATAATGCAAGAAGATAAGAGGTCTTCATAGCAATGAAGTCTTCTATCATTGATGTTAATCTGTAACAGATAGCATATGTATTACTATAATAGGTAGAATAACATCTTATAAAAATAATTTTACGTCATTATATTAATTCAAAGTGAAAATAGTTTCTGATATTTTAATTTTATAATTTATATGTACATATAATTATCGACATCACAAATCGGTGTATGATACTTATTATCATTAATGTTTTGTTATCTTTATTTTTTATTTTGTGCTCATAATAGTTTCCATAGCATACGTGTATTGTACATTGTTATTTTTGCATTAAATATATGATATTAGTTTTTATGATATACTTAGCGATCAGTAGTACAACTAATTTACACAGTAAAAGATGATACCTGTAATGTCATAGAACGTTTCTATAACGGAAATAATATTAAGAAGTTATCAGTTGTGATAGATTTTATGAAAATATTATTAATATGACTTTGTGTGTTTTTTTTAATATGGTTATATAATTATTTCTTGATTATTTTATTGTATCGTAATATCACCATAAAGTGATACAACGCATATAAGATAAATGTTAGATGTGGTGTACATTATCGAACATACAGTTAGATAGAATGTTTTAGTGTGCGATATCCAATATTAACGCTTTCTATAAATGTATACTTCTTTTTTCGAACATGAGATTTCTAATGAATGCATGATTTAAATCAGTCGAATATACTTCTAAGTAGTCGTTTCCGTGGTTTTTATCCGGTGGTGATTGATATTGAGACAGCAGGTTTTGATGCTAAAACTAATGCTTTATTGGAGATTGCGGCCATTACGCTAAAAATGGATAGTCATGGTTGGTTGGGAAAAGATGCTATTTTACACTTCCATGTCAAGCCGTTTCCTGGATTAACACTACATCCTGAAGCACTAGCGTTTAATGGTATTGATCCAGGGAATCCTCTACGTGGTGCAGTTTGTGAATCAGACGCTTTGCATGCTATTTTTACATTAGTCCGTCAGGGGTTACATAAGAGCGGATGCAATAGGGCTATTCTTGTGGCACATAATGCAACATTTGATCTGAGTTTTATGAATGCTGCTGTGGCACGTTCAAATCTTAAACGTAATCCTTTCCATCCTTTTGTTACGTTTGACACTGCAGCTTTAAGCGGGCTAGTACTTGGTCAAACTGTACTTGCCAAAGCATGCACTACAGCTGGTATATCATTTGATAATAGTCAGGCGCATTCCGCATTATATGACACTATTCAAACCGCAGAGTTATTTTGTGAACTCGTAAATCGTTGGAAACGTCTTGGTGGTTGGCCATTGACTTAAAATATCTAGGTATAAATAAAAGAAATAGTGATGTTGCATTTTCAATGTATGGTCGTGCGTATATTCAATGATAATAGAAACTAAGGGCCACTGTTTTATGAAAAGCAGTTTGTAGGTAAAAATGGATTAATTTTGAGAGCGTTTCATTTTATATAGACAAGATCCGCAGAGAGCATTAATAGCATTGAGATTATTCTAAAAATTCCTATTCTATAACCAGGAGTGTGATATACCATTTCATTTCTCATTATATTTTATAACCATCTTTCTTTTGTTACTGAAAAAGGTTTTCTATTTTTATGACGGATGTAGAGAATTCTGATTGGTATAGATTCTTTTTAGTCTTTGTGTGACAATATGTATTGTATTAGATAACCATGAAGGTGTTCTTAATACAGATGAAATTTTCAAATGTATCTAGTTATTGATTAGTTTGTCGATATAATCATCATGATAGTATCTGAGAAGAAGATGAACGTTTTAATTTTTACTGTTGAGAAGAGCATTTTTATTACGTATAATTTCCAAGCTTTCTATTAATCCTGAAAAAAACATTGCAAAATATATATAACTTTTTGTAATGTGAATACCGACACTTTCTAATATTAAGGTCATGCTAATTAAAACAAGAGAACTGAGTGCTAATATTTTTATTGATGGATGCTTACTGATGTAATCACTAATCATACTGGAAAACAGCATCATTACTAAAACTGCAATCACTACTGCTGTCATCATGATAAGTAAATGGTCAGATAGACCAACTGCGGTAATAATGGAATCCAGACTAAAAATGATATCTAATAAAATTATTTGTATCATAGCTCCAAGAAAGGGGTATGTATGAGTGTTTGTGGAAAATGACACACCTTGGACACTATTATAAAGTTCGAGGCTGGAGCTAAAGAATAGAAATACCCCACCCAATAGCAATATTAAGTCTCGTACCGAAAAATTATGATCTGTGATTGCAAAGAGTGGATCAGTATAATGCATGATCTGCGTGATAAATGTAAGCAAGATTAATCGCATGACCATTGCTGCAGACATGCCTAGAAAATGGGCAGAATGTTGTTTTTTCTTTGGTAGTTTTTCTACAATTAGCATTAGAAAGATGATATTATCAATACCTAGAATTACCTCAAGGATTGTTAGTGTTCCAAGAGCTAACCACGTGTCAGGATTCGTAATCCATTCATACATGCTGTATTTTTCCTTACAAATTAGCTTTTTCATTATCACCGTTTTTTTGTACGGTGTGTTATGCTCATATATAAAACATGGGACCTTCAAAATACTTACCAAGATTTTGGAAATTTATTGTATAATGTGTGTTACTTATTGTAATACTATCCTATAGAAAAATATTTTTGCTTGATTGATATACTCAGATGTATTTTACGTATTATAATTTATGTTTTAATTATGAGCATACGTCATCACAAATTCTTTTAAGAAGATCAAGACACCCTTAATCATACTCAATACTAACTAACTACAACGTAAATGGATAGAAAATGGATATCAGATTTTTAATTTGATCCGAAATGACTATCATTAGAGATGATGTATATTACAGGGGTTGGGAAAATAGTTAGAGAAATTTATGCGGCTCTGCTTTGCAGAGATATAATATGTACTAAGACGTTAATTATATGTTGACGCGCTATTATTGTATTGAAGTGTGTTACTGAGCGCAATGACAACTTTTTCATTTATTATACGCTTATTAGCTGCACACAAAAAGTCTAAAAGACTATACTTGGTTCTATATTTTATAGCCATTAAGAACAATCATGGTAAATCATAACGTGACGCAATATGTGTATAAAAAAGATTGCCCCATCCATCGAATTTTAAGCTTTATACCTCGTCAAGGTCGTTGTACTCCTGGTCAGAAAAAGGCGTTAGAAAGATTATGGCCTGTGATGGGTGTCGAATATCAGAGGCAATTAATTGATTTTACTTATTTATTTGGTCGTTTAGCGCCAATTGTATTAGAGATTGGTTTTGGTATGGGTTCTTCTTTGGTTAATATGGCTGCTGCGAGCTCTAATAGAAACTTCTTTGGTATTGAGGTTTATAAACCAGGTGTAGGGGCATGCTTACTCAAAGCACAGGAAGCTAAAGTGAATAATCTTCGTATAGCATATTATGATGCAGTAGAAATATTGGATCACATGGTGCCTTTAGATTCGCTTCATACAATACAGATTTTTTTTCCAGACCCATGGCCGAAAACACGCCATCATAAACGTCGTATAATACAAAAGCCTTTTGCACAACTAGTTTTGAAAAAGCTGAAATTGGGCGGTATATTACATATAGCAACTGATTGGGAAGATTATGCGCATCATATGCTTATGGTTATGAGTTCGATAGATGGTTATCAGAATCAGTCTATCAATAATACTTGGATACCACGTCCAGAATTTAGACCATATACAAAATTTGAGAAGAAAGGGGAGCTTTGTGGTCATGGCATATGGGATTTAATGTTTCAGCGAGTGAAGTAACCATGGTATAACGTAGCATTTTAGACTTGGTTTATGTGAAACATTCATGTTAGTATAATAATGATAGTAATATAATAATTTGTTTACAATCTATTGACTGCACGAAATGTGAGGTATTAGTAGTTTGTCTATATTAGGACCAACATCGCACTTTCTCTTTGTAGATCTTATAGTACATCTCATGGAGTTCAGAGAGTATTGTGGTTCACCGCTTCATAAACTGTATCATCATGGTTGAAATACAATCAAACTATAACAACATCGTCAATACAGTAAAATTTGATTTTTGAATATACATGCGCCATTTTACTATAAAAGTGATAATAGTACTTTAGTGTTATCATCACTTGTAATCAATAGTGTAAGTGTGCACATCAAGTATTGCAGTTTAAGGATGTCTCATGCCTTTAATTACCTTTTCTAATGGCAAGCAGAGGTCATTTGATCAGCCCGTCAGCGTTATGGATATCGTAATAGCCATGGCGCCAGAACTAGTAAAAAAATGTGTTGCTGGAAGGGTCAACCAGCAGATGCTTGACATGTCTGATAAAATATTATCAGATGCTACTGTGGGTGTTATTACTGGAGAAGATTTAGATGGTATAAATATTATTCGTCACTCTTGCGCTCACTTACTAGGTCATGCTATTAAACAGCTTTGGCCAAATACTCAAATGGCTATTGGTCCCGTTATTGAACATGGTTTTTATTATGATGTCGACTTGACTCATTCACTCACCGAGGATGATATTACGCTTCTTGCACAAAAAATGCATTATTTGGCTGAAAGTAATTATGATGTAATAAAAAGGTATGTCAGTTGGCAGGAGGCGCGCGATATTTTTACCGCAAGAGGTGAAATTTACAAAATCTCTATTTTAGACGAAAATATTGTCCCTACGCAGAGTTTAAGTTTATATTATCATCAGGAATATATTGATATGTGTCGTGGACCACATGTGCCAAATATACGTTTCTGCAATAATTTTAAATTACAAAAAGTGTCTGGTGCGTACTGGAGAGGTGACAGTAAGAACCATATGTTACAGCGTATCTATGGCACTGCATGGGCGGCAAAAAAACAGTTAGTAAGTTATTTAGTCTCATTACAGGAAGCAGAAAAAAGAGATCACCGCAAAATCGCAAAACAACTCAATTTATATCACATGCAAGAGGAAGCGCCAGGCATGGTTTTTTGGCACCATGATGGCTGGAATATTTTTCGTGAGCTAGAAAAATTTGTGCGTAGTCGATTAGAAGAGTACGATTATCAAGAAGTAAAAGGTCCATTGATAATGGATAGAGGGTTGTGGGAGAAAACTGGTCACTGGGAGAACTATAAAGATGCTATGTTTACGACTTCCTCGGAAAATCGTGAGTACTGCATAAAACCAATGAACTGCCCTGGGCATGTGCAAATTTTTAATCAGAGTCAAAAATCGTATCGAGATCTTCCATTACGTATGGCTGAGTTTGGTAGTTGTCATCGTAATGAATTATCTGGCGCATTACATGGATTAATGCGTGTCCGTGGTTTTACGCAAGATGATGCTCATATTTTTTGTACGGAAGAACAGGTGCACGATGAAGTCAATGGTTGTATTAAAATGTTATATGAGATTTATAATACTTTTGGCTTCAAAAAAACTACCGTTAAATTATCGACGCGACCAGAAAAATTTATTGGTCATGTGAATTTATGGGATCGTTCAGAATCTGATTTAGTCTCTGTACTTCAAGAGAACAAAATTCTATTTGAATATCAACTCGGTGATGGTGCATTTTATGGCCCAAAAATTGAATTTACGCTGCATGACTCTCTAGACAGAGCATGGCAATGTGGTACTATTCAATTAGACTTTGCGTTGCCTGCACGTTTAAATGCCTCGTATATAGGAGAGAATAATAAACGTCAGGTTCCTGTAATGATTCATCGTGCCATATTGGGTTCTATGGAACGATTTATTGGGATCTTAACGGAAGAATATGCAGGATTTTTCCCAACCTGGCTTGCACCATTACAAGTTGTTGTGCTTAACGTTACACAGGGTCAAATTAAATATGTTCAAGAATTTACTCATACCTTAAAAAATATAGGTATTCGAGTAAAAGCAGATTTGCGAAATGAGACTATCGGATTTAAGATCCGTGAACATACTTTGCGTCGCGTGCCCTATCTTTTAATTTGCGGTGAGAGAGAGGTCAAAACAGGAACAATATCTGTGCGTACACGAAGTGGTAAGAATTTGGGTTGTATCAACACTCACGATTGGTTGATGCAATTAAAAGATGAAATCTGCAGGCGTAAAAATCTGTATTAATTGGAGGGGTATAGTATTAAAGGTGGAAAACGAGTTCAACTAGTGCGCGCGAATCGTATTAATGGCGATATTCGTGCTACTGAGGTTCGTCTGACAGATATAGACGGTGAACAGATTGGTATCGTGAGCTTAAATGAAGCTTTGGAAAAAGCAAAAGGAGCTGGCGTAGATCTTGTTGAGATTAGTCCCAATGCTGAACCGCCAGTTTGTCGTATTATGAACTATGGAAAGTTTCTTTATGAAAAAAATAAATCTCATAAGGAACAGAAGAAAAAACAAAAAGTAATTCAAGTGAAGGAAATTAAATTTCGTCCTGGCACTGACGATGGAGATTATCAGGTTAAATTACGCAATCTAATGCGTTTTCTAGAAGATGGAAATAAAACTAAAATTACACTATGTTTTCGTGGTCGTGAAATGGCACATCAGCAACTAGGGATGGAAGTAATTAATCGCGTCCGTAAAGATTTATGCGAAGATAAGAATATCGCTACTGTAGAATCCTTTCCTATAAGAATTGAAGGTCGCCAGATGGTTATGATTCTTGCGCCAAAGAAAAAATAGTAGGAAGATAAGAGATAATATCGCATTGTTATGAATAACATGGAATGTCAATTATTCATTTTTAATGCTTGCTATAGTTTATAATGTACAGTGGAAATTGAATATGCCTAAGATTAAGACTATACGCAGCGCAGCTAAGCGCTTTAAGAAAACCTCCTCTGGTGGTTTTAAGCATAAAAGCACTAATTTACGTCATATTTTGACTAAAAAATCCACCAAGCGTAAACGTCACTTACGGCCGAAAGCTATGGTGTCTAAAAGCGATATCGGTGTAGTAGTGGCCTGCTTACCTTACGCGTAAGCAACTTGAACTATATCCATACGTTATGGCGATACTCAAAGATTATTGTATACGAAAAAAAGATCGTGTATCCTACAAGGAGAGATAAATGGCTCGTGTAAAACGAGGCGTAACTGCTCACGCGCGTCACAAGAAAATTTTAAATCAAGCTAAAGGCTACTACGGATCTCGTTCACGAGTGTATCGAGTGGCATGTCAAGCAGTAATTAAAGCTGGGCAATATGCCTACCGTGATCGTCGTCAGCGGAAACGTCATTTTCGTCGGCTTTGGATTATACGCATTAATGCTGCCGCTCGCCGATATGGAATATCGTATAGTGTGTTTGTGAATGGTCTGCAACAGGCTTCCATTGATATTGATCGTAAAGTTTTATCAGATATCGCTATCTATGATAAAATTGTATTTTCTGAACTAGTAACGCGAGCAAAAGAAGCACTAGCTTAACCTATGGCCATAGAAGTATACGTAAGGTGATTTATGTGAATCCTTACTTAAGGATTGATAGATTGTAAGTATGTGTTGGTATGGTCAGAGTCTTATACATCCATATATTTTATATTTTACTCTTACTTCAGAGTGTTGTCATATTATATACATATGTAGTAGAACTGTTCACTGACACGTCTTTAGTAAGGTACTTACATTTACAATTTTAAATTGTTAGGTGATACACGGAAGGATTTGAGAGTGTTCGCTGAGGTGGATGCATGTACTGAGTAAAAAATTGAGAGTATACTCAGTAGTATGCGTTTTATTTGTATTGATAATTAGAGGTACTACATAGATCTGCACATAAATCTCGTGATATCCATTTATGCTTCCTGTATGCTTTTATATATCAATCTATGCATATCATCTCTATTTTTCTCAGTAAAATTTAGAGGTCTATAGTTCTATAGACCATTCTTTCTTTATAAGAAGAATCTCATTATACTTGTACGAGTTACCTACACCAGGGGTGTAATATTACAAATATGATAGATATTTCATTCTTGGGTACTCTGTTATCTGTAATACATTAGGGGCAAGCCTCTATAGCATCTATGGTAACCAATTTCCCTTAATCTCTCCAATCAATAGAAAAGCATTAATATAGTAGTAGGTAATTACAAACAATTATATTCTCAATGCGTTTAATAGATGCATGCCCCTGTAAGGCATTTTATATGAATAAGAATTAACTAATACTATAATAAGATAGTTTATATGAATGTCAGGACATGGGATGATTGAAGTGAAGACTTTTCAAGACATAATAATTTATTCTAAACAGATAATCATAAATATATCAGAATAAAATTATTGGTAAGATACATATACACCTATCATCTTTTATCTATTCGATATTAATTGTATATTTTGTGAAATAAAAGGGAATGCGGTATAGGCATTAGCGCAATGAAAACATCTTGAATGATGTGAAATAGAGCATTTCATTATGGATAAGATAGCTCTATTTTATTTTATCCGTGCTGATTAGTATGCTGGTGTTATTTCAGACAGGGTTACAAAAGGAGTGATGTGTACAACACACATATATCACTTGAATCAGTTCGTATCATGGAAAGGCATGTGCTATCAAGTTGTATATGATATTCAAGCGACCTCTGTGATTCATAAAAATCATGCGTCTCAAGTTGCCGTTTTGTATTTGATATTTTCATCCATAATATAGGATCCAAAAATTTTTTGACTGTGTGACTAGTAAAACTACCTATATTTTCATATATAACATGCAATATCAGCTCTGATCTTATGTAGGTATAAAACGAAAAATAAATGGATCATATTTATCCAGTTACTATGTAGTTAAATTATAGCATAATAAAATTATAGCATACTGCAGATATTTTACAAGGGCTAAATAAAAGAGGACAAGATGTTACATTTGGTAGACCTGGTAGCAAGTGCAAAATGTGCTATTAACAGTGCTCAGGAGTTTTCTGCATTAGATCATGTTCGTGTTGCATACTTAGGTAAAGAAGGGTATTTAACGCTCCAGATGACTGCTTTGCGTGAGCTATCTACAGAAGAACGCTCTATAGTAGGCGCTAAAATAAATCAAGCTAAAAAACAAATTCAAAATGAATTAAAAGATCGAAAAAAGAGATTAGAATATTTAGCGCTTAACGCGCGGATTCTCACAGAAAAAATTGATATTTCATTACCGGGTCGACGAAGAGAGGGTGGTAGGCTGCATCCTATTATGCGCACCATGGCGCGCATTGAAGATTTTTTTTGTAGGATTGGTTTTGTGGTGGTTACTGGCCCAGAAATTGAAGATAACTATTATAATTTTAATGCATTGAACATGCCTCAATATCATCCAGCACGTAATAATCATGATACTTTTTGGTTTGATAGTACGCGCTTATTACGTACTCAGACATCTGTAGTACAAATTCGAACTATGCAAACACAACAGCCACCCATTCGTATTATTGCGCCAGGCCGAGTTTATCGTAATGATTACGATCATACTCATACGCCTATGTTTCATCAGATGGAAGGTCTTTTTGTGGATAAGAATATTAGTTTTTCTCACCTTAAAGGCACTATTTTGGATTTTTTAAAAAAATTTTTTGAAGAGGATATCGATATACGGTTTCGTCCGTCTTATTTTCCGTTTACAGAACCTTCTGCAGAAGTGGATATTATGAGTGATCGTGGTAAATGGTTAGAGGTATTAGGTTGCGGACTAGTACATCCTAATGTTATGCATAAAGTGGGTATTGACCCTAATGTTTATTCTGGATTTGCATTTGGTATGGGTATAGAGCGTCTTGCTATGCTACGTTACGGTGTCAGTGATTTACGGTTTTTCTTTGAAAATGATTTACGTTTTCTTCAACAGTTTAAATAAGGGTCAGTACAAACAATGAAAGTTAGTGAACGCTGGCTGCGGGAATGGGTTAATCCCAATATGGAGAGCTTAGTTTTATGCAACACCATTACTATGGCTGGTCTTGAAGTTAATCATAGGGAGTTAGTTTCTCCTGCATTTCATGGGGTGGTAGTAGGCGAGGTGGTACAATGTGTAAAGCATCCACGTACAGATAAACTGTATGCAACAAAAATAAATATAGGTATAGATCGTTTTCTCCATATTATATGCGGTGCATCAAATTGTCGAGAAGGGATTAAAGTGGCTGTGGCGACTGTAGGTGCAACCCTACCTAACAATATGAGTATTCAGGCTTCTCTAATCCAAGGAGAGCTATCAGAGGGTATGCTTTGTTCATTTTCTGAACTCGGTATAAAAATTAATCAAGAGGGTATTATAGAGCTTCCAAGAGATGCTATTATTGGTATACATCTGTATGAGTATTTACAATTAGATGACAATATCATTGAAATGAGTGTCAGCTCCAATCGTGCAGATTGTCTGAGTATTATGGGCATTGCTCGTGATATCTCTGTGATTACTAGTACTCCATTATGTCCAATAGAGATACCACTGATTAAGGTGAGCGTATTCGATACACTCTTAATTCATATTGATGCACCCGAGGTGTGTCCGCGTTATTTAGGGCGTGTAGTGAAAGGGGTAAACATTCATACTCCCACGCCTCTTTGGATGAAAGAAAAACTTCGACGTTGTGGAATATATTCCTATAATATACTTCAAGATATTGTACATTACGTATTATTAGAGCTTGGTCAGCCGATAGATGTATTTGACCTTCGATGTATTGAAGGAACAGTTACAATTCGTTATTCTCAAGAAGGTGAGGTGTTTTCTTTAATAGATAACAGTACGGTTACATTCGATAATAAGACGCTAGTCATAGCAGATGATAAAAAAATACTTTCTATTGCAGGTGTTTGTGGTAGTAAAGGTTCTAGTATTACTGTAAATACTCAGAATATTTTTCTTGGTGCTGGCTTTTTTCAACCATTGTCTATTGCAGGATGTTCGCACCGCTATCATCTGTATACAGATGCTTCTCATCGTTTTGAAAGAGGGGTAGATCCAGAATTTCTATATCAAGCTATAGAACGTACAACTGGTCTTTTGTTAGCGATTTGTGGTGGTTATGCTGGGGCATTGATCGATTGTACTAATAGAGATAATTTACCATTACCTCATGTTATTTTGCTTTCTCGTAAAAATATTGATCGTTTAATTGGATGTATACTATCCGAAGATATCATAATCGATATCTTACAACGATTGGGATGTAAAATTATTAATCAATTGCTTCAAGGTCAGTGGGAAGTAGTGATTCCTACTTGGCGATTTGATCTTTCTATTGAAGTAGATTTAATAGAAGAGATCATGCGTGTTTATGGGTATCATAAAATTCCTAATACATTAGCACCAGTTAGTGTAGTTATGAATCAGAATTCTGAGAAAAAATTCTCTCTCCAACGCGCTAAGGAGTTATTGGTTGATAAAGGTTATCAGGAAGCAATTACTTATAGCTTTGTCAACCCAAAGGTGCAGACTCTTCTGCACCCAGCATCAGAGAGCTTAAAGCTCCTTCGTCCAATCTCGGCAGAGATGTCAGTCATGCGTTTATCACTATGGAGTGGTTTATTAGGCGCCGTGATCTATAACCAAAATCGTCAACAGTCACATATTCGGTTTTTTGAAAGTGGTCTGTGTTTTATACCAGACATAACGGCGCCTCTTGGTGTACGTCAAGAGTTACTGTTGGCAGGCGCGATGAGCGGCAATAGATATCATGAACATTGGGATCAAACGCAATGTGATGTAGATTTTTATGATTTAAAAGGAGATTTGGAGTCTCTGCTTGATCTGATGAATCAACTTCAGAACGTAGATTTTATCGGAATATCTCATCCTGCATTACATCCTGGTCAGTGTGCTGGGCTTTATATAAAAAAAGAGTATATTGGATGTATCGGAGTGATTCATCCAGATATAGAAGGTCAGTTAGGTTATAAAAGTCGTATAATAGTATTTGAACTTTTATGGGAGAAGGTGGCAGACTGCATGTTATCTTATGCTGTTCCGGTTTCTCGTTTCCCAGTGAACTATCGAGATATTTCTATGATTATTGCTGAAAGCATACCGGCAGGGGCGGTGATTAGCGAATGTAAGAATATTGGAGAGAAGTATAATGTAGTGGGTGTTAATATAGTTGATGTATATCGCGGGGAAAAAATTACGGAAGGTTTTAAGAGTGTCACTATTAGCATTGCTATACAAGCTGCCAATCGAACACTAGAAGAGAAGGAGATTGCCACTACTATTGACAAATGTATATCTTCCTTAAAAAATAAATTCAATATCTTATTAAGAGAGTGAGGCGACGACCTTTACAAACACGATACTATGGTGTTGTGTATAATAAATTAGTCTCACAAATCCTATTCTTCAGCATTAGTCAATGTTCTATAGAAATATGTTTTGCTTTTGTAAACAGTGAGTGAGTTCATGTATTAGGATTTAGGAGTTTTTATGTTCTATTATATACAAAGTAACACTCTTGTCTACACGCTAAAATAGGTGAAAACATACGAATGTTTTCTCATTATATGAGAAAATTGTGAGTGGGTTAAAAATAAAAAGTAGTATGAGAATACTCTAAAAAAGATCGGTAGATTACTAATATATAATAAATAAAGGCGTATGAGGTTTATCATATGCAGGAATTCTCTTTGGGTTCAGATGGATCTATGCATTATAAGATGTTGTATTCTATCTTTCTGATAGAAGAGCATATATGCTATATACACTCTTATCAGAAGAGCAGTAGATTCAATACTTTTCATTCTGATATTGAATTTTTTGTTGGCAATAGTGATCACATTCAATCTTAGTTTATGCATGATACATATTAGGAGAAAGCAGTTTAATTGTTCTTATTATAGATGACTGTTATTACATGATACGTCTCAAAAAGTACATAGAAAGAGGTACTTATTTCTGATCAATATACACCTATCTTTCTTGGAGATCGGTTGTTTGCATGCACAGTATATATAATTAATTTATTGATCCTTGTACTTTTGAATATGTAATAATGCTTTATTAATACGCGCAAGACTTCGTATCTGACCAACGGTATAGATGGTAATATCCATTGCAGGAGCTTTGAGTGATCCCGTGATAGCAAGACGTAAAGGCATTGCAAGAGTACGCATACCTCCAAATTGTTCATGAGCACTGGCATTTATAGCATTTCGCACCTCTAGTAATGTCCAGTTTAGTATCGCGGCTAATTTAACACGTATCGATTGCAGTGATTTTTGTGCAACTTCTAACTGTGTAAAGAAATATTTTTTTTCTGCATCAAGGTCATAATCATTAAATTCCTCGTAGAAATAATGACAAGTTTCAGCTATTTCTTTTAATGTATGACAACGCGGGCCAAGTAACTTTACTAAGTCTTCTAGACACGGACCATTCTCAATGTCAAGATTTTCTTGTTCCATATGCCATTGAAGATTTTTAGAGATGTATGCAGGTGATAAAGCATTAATATATTTTTGATTGAGCCATTGTAGTTTTTTAAGATTCATGATACTTGGAGATTTATTGATAGTATGTAGTGTGAATAAATTTTTCATTTCATTCATACTAAATATTTCTTGATTACCATGCGACCACCCAAGTCGTAGAAGATAGTTTAGTAATGCTTCAGGTAGATATCCTTCATTGCGATACTGCATAACTCTAATAGCCCCGTGTCGTTTAGATAATTTTTTACCATCAGGACCAAAAATCATGGATACGTGTGCGTAAATAGGAATGTGGGCGTTAAGTGCCTTAAGAAGATTAATTTGACGCGGGGTATTATTAATATGATCAACACCACGTATCACATGAGTAATATTCATATCCCAATCATCAATAACTACACAAAAGTTATAAGTTGGTATTCCATCAGAACGACAAATTATAAAATCATCTAATTCTTGATTGCTGAACTTAATTATTCCGTGTATTTGATCTTCAAAAATTACGAATCCTTCATCGGGATTGCGAAATCGTATGACAGGTTTTTTTTGTTTTGTGCAATCCTCATTATAATCTCGGCAATAACCATCATAGCGTGGTTTTAATCCATGAGCCATCTGTTTTGTACGTAAGGTTTCTAGCCTTTGTTTTGAACAATAGCATTTGTATGCGCTATGATCTTGTAGCATTTGATTAATAATTGCGTTATACCGATCTAAACGTTTTGTTTGATAATACGGTCCTTCATCCCAATCAAGGTTAAGCCAGCGCATATCAGTCATAATTTCATCGCTAATATTTTTGTGGGAGCGGTGTAAATCAGTATCTTCAATCCGTAGCACAAATTTTCCGTTTTGACGACGGGCAAATAACCATGAATACAACGCAGTGCGAGCACCACCAACATGTAGGTGTCCTGTAGGGCTCGGGGAGAATCGAGTTTTAACTTTCATCTAAGAAACCTTTTGTATTTGAGAAATTTTAGTTTTATCACATATTCTACATGAGACTAACTTTTATATTTCTATGTTAGTCTTTTATATTATATGAATTTAATTCAGTATATAAATATTGTGATTATTTTTATGCATTATAAATAAGACGATAATATTTATGTGCATATTTAATTTTTGTTCAAGATATATTATATGATTTGATATATATCATGGATTAAAATCACGCTGATTATTCATCTAACTGCCTAATGTGATATACTATAATACTTTTCCATACAGGATTAACACAGCAAGGAAAGTTCCTCCATGAATGACCTTATCCGTGAAATTACATCGGTTGATATTGCAGAAGAATTAAAAAAATCTTATCTAGATTATGCCATGTCAGTTATCATTGGTCGCGCGTTACCAGATGTTCGTGATGGGTTAAAGCCGGTACACCGCCGTGTTCTTTATGCCATGTATGTACTTGGTAATGATTGGAATAAAGCCTATAAAAAATCTGCGCGTGTGGTTGGTGATGTGATTGGAAAGTATCATCCACATGGTGATACTGCCGTATATGATACCATTGTGCGTATGGCACAATTGTTTTCTTTACGTTATACCCTGGTAGATGGGCAGGGAAATTTTGGCTCCATTGATGGGGATTCTGCTGCAGCGATGCGTTACACTGAAGTTCGTATGTCTAAAATGGCTCACGAGCTTCTAGGAGATCTTGAAAAGGAAACAGTAGATTTTGTACCGAATTATGATAATACAGAAAGTATTCCGGTAGTAATGCCTGCTCGCATACCGAATCTATTGATTAACGGTGCGTCAGGAATTGCTGTGGGTATGGCAACCAATATCCCTCCACATAACTTAACTGAAGTCATTAACGGGTGCTTGGCATATATTGCGAATGAGGATATTACTGCAGAAGAATTAATGGAATATATTCCAGGCCCAGATTTTCCTACATCTGCTGTTATTCAAGGACAGAGCGGCATTTATGAAGCATACCACAGTGGTCGTGGTAAAATATATATTCGAGCTCGTTCGAGAGTGGAGGTCAATGTTAAAAGTAGACGGGAAAGTATTATTGTATACGAGATTCCATATCAAGTAAATAAATCTCATCTTATTGAGAAAATTGCTGAATTACTTAAAGAAAAACGTTTAGATGGTATTAGTGCATTACGTGATGAATCTGATAAAGATGGTATGCGCATTGTCATAGAAGTGAAACGTGATGCAGTAAGTGAAGTGGTATTAAATCAGCTTTATTCTCTTACTCAGATGCAAACTTCTTTTTGTATTAACATGGTTGCTTTGCATGAGGGTAAACCACAGGTTATGCCACTGAAGGATATCTTGGCAGCCTTTGTGTGCCATCGTCGTGAAGTGATTACACGTCGTACTATTTTTGAATTACGTAATGCTCGTTATCGCGCTCATATTCTTGAGGCGCTTGCTTTAGCATTAGCAAATATTGATACTATGATTCACTTAATACGAACTGCATCTACACCAGCAGTAGCGAAAGAAAAGCTTATGACTGACACATGGACAATAGGTAACTTATCTACAATGTTAGAGTCTTCCGGTACTCCTATTGCTGGTCATAAATTACGAGAAGTACAGCATTATCTAGCATCTGGTAAATATTCGTTGACTGCCGATCAAGCTCAAGCGATTTTAGATTTACGCTTACAGAAAATAACGGGACTAGAGCATGTAAAATTGCTTGAAGAATATGTAGGTCTTTTAGATAAAATTCAGAAATTAGTCTTTATTTTAAACAGCTCAACGCGCTTGACAGAGGTTATGAGGGAAGAACTAGAATTGATCAGAGATCAATTTGGCGACAAACGTCGTACTGAAATTACAACTCATAGTGCTACTATCAACCTTGATGACCTAGTTCATCAAGAAGATGTAGTAGTGACTTTATCTTATCAAGGATATATTAAGTATCAGCCACTTGTTGCGTATGAAGCTCAACGGCGGGGCGGAAAAGGAAAATCAGCAGCACGCATCAAAGAGGAAGATTTCATCGATCGTCTTTTGGTAACGAATACACACGACACTATCTTATGTTTCTCGAGTCGTGGTCGTTTGTACTGGCTCAGAGTTTATCAATTACCGGAAGCCAGTCGTCATGCCCGCGGTCGTCCGATTGTTAACCTTTTATCACTAGAATCCCATGAGCGTATTACTGCCTTATTACCGGTGCGTATATATGCAGGAGGGTGGAATATATTCATGGCTACTGCTAGCGGAACCGTAAAAAAATCAGCACTTACTGAGTTTAGTCGACCACGTAGCGCTGGTATTCTTGCTGTCAATCTTCGTACAGATGATAAGTTAATTGGTGTGTCTCTCACCAATGGAAATGATGAAGTGATGTTGTTTTCTGCCTGTGGAAAAGTTGTACGTTTTTCTGAAACAGAAGTGCGTACTATGGGCCGTACCGCCTCTGGAGTACGAGGCATAAAGTTATCTAAAGGGGATCGCGTGGTTTCCTTGATTATACCTCGTGACAATTGTGCTATTATGACTGTTACTCAGCATGGTTATGGAAAACGTACAAAAAATATTAAATATCCACTTAAATCGCGTGCTACACAAGGGGTTATTGCAATTAAAGTTACAAAAAGAAACGGGTTAGTTATTGGCGCCGTACAAGTCATGGATGGTGATCAAATCATTATGATTACTGATGCAGGTACTTTAGTGCGAACTAGAGTGTCCGAGATTAGTATGATTGGTCGTAATACACATGGTGTAATTCTAATTCGTACCGCTGACAATGAAAATGTGGTTGCATTACAGAGAGTTATTGAACCTATCGCAGAGGAAGAGCTGGATGTGCTTAAAGTGCTTTCAAGGCATGATAGAAATACCATCGCTTTAATGAATCATCAAGAGAATGTTTTATTATTAGAGAAGAATCACTAGCTATTAGAGAACGATCGTTAGTCTTTAGGGGGTGTGAAAATATGACACGTACAAAGAATAACTTAGTTTTTGTATTGATGTATTGTACTGCCTCATCATATATTATGGATCTTGGATCATACTTTTTATATGATACTAGTATGAGGAAATGTCCTTGAGTCAATAAGATCCATATGGTAATCATTCGTTAGAAGTTAATGAACAGCATGCTATATTTGTGAGATCTATATAGCATGTATACATTTGTAAGTATGAATATTTTCCAATGTGTAGAAATTATAATGTTTGTTATTATCGGTATGTAATATACATAAACAAATATTATGTAGAAGGGTATTCACCAAGTTTATATGGGATACAGGATCAATAAAATTACTTTAGATACGAGGAGAGAGAACTTAAAATATATATATGCGTGCATTATTAGAAGTGTCAGTGCATACTATGTTATATGTTATACGTTATATGTTATAGAACAGAACATCATGTCAGTGCCACTACATATAAGTTTTACTTTTGACAACTATATATCTTCATGCAGCAATTGAAACATAGAACAGTACATGTATAGATAAGATCAGATTTTTATCTGATCAGTGTGTCACGTATTTTTAGGGTGTAGTACATATTACGTACATTTCACAATAAGTAAATATTTGTCTTACTACAGTCAGTCACATATCAATGAATGTTAATATTTTAGATCGTATGTTACATATAGACGCTTTGTGAATGCATAGAGATGCAGAAGTCAAAGATATGAAAAAGTGTTTACTCTATGTTATAGATGTGCAAGGTGGTGGTATATCTGAAAATTTTAGTTTTCTGAAGCGTCATATACATAGAGTTATTCCCATTCAATGGTTGCTGGGGGTTTACTAGAGATGTCATACACCACTCTGGATACACCTGGTACTTCATTCATAATTCGAGTGGATACGCAAGTAAGGAACTCATACGTTAAATTTGCCCATGTTGCTGTCATAAAGTCGGTGGTTTCTACAGCTCTTAATGCTAACACCCAGTCATATGTTCTTTCATCACCCATGATGCTAACAGAACGAATGGGAAGAAAAACAGTAAATGCTTGGCTAATCTTATGATATAGGTTTGCTTTGTGTAGTTCTTCAATGAAGATAGAATCAGCACATCGTAAGAGGTCACAATATTCTTTTTTAACTTCTCCTAATATTCGTACACCTAGACCTGGCCCAGGAAATGGATGTCTCTGCAGAGCAGTATGTGGTAAACCCAACTGTATTCCAATTTTTCGCACTTCGTCTTTAAATAGTTGTTTTAGTGGCTCTATCACACGCAGTGTCATACATTGTGGTAGACCACCGACATTATGGTGCGACTTGATTACCCGCGTTGGTGAGACAGATGACATGCCCGATTCAATTATATCAGGATAAATTGTGCCCTGTGCTAACCATTTGATATCATGGAATTTTGACGCTTCTTCTTCGAAGATTTCAATAAATACACGACCAATGATTTTACGTTTTTCTTCTGGTTCGTGTATTTTTATTAAAGCATTTAAGAAGCGTTGCTCTGCTTTTATATGAAGAATGTTACAATCTAAACAGTGAGAAAACATATTAAGCACTTGCTGCGATTCATTTAAACGAAGAAGTCCATTGTCAATGAATACGCATTTTAGACGATAGCCAATCGTGCGGTGAAGTAATAATGCGGTTACTAAAGAGTCCACTCCACCAGATAGTCCAAGCATTACTGTGTCATTGCCTATCTTTTCATGTAAATATTGAGTAATATCATCAATGATATTGACTGCAGTCCATCGCGTCTCACATTGACAAATATTTCGCACAAATTGTTCTAGTAGGTTATAACCCTGCTGTGTATGCGTAACTTCTGGATGAAATTGTATACCGTAGAAACGTTTTTTTTCATTCACTATAATAGCTACAGGGCATCTTTCAGTACTACCCACAGTAATAAAATCAGATGGAGTTTCCACAACATTATCACAGTGGCTCATCCATACATCTAGAATTTTTTTATGACCTGTTCTTAGTGTATCGTTTGTATTACAAAAAAGTGAGCTTTCCTTTGTAATCATTATTTGGGCATATCCAAATTCACGCTGTCTGCTGCTTTCTACTTTTCCACCTAGTTGTATGGTCATAATATGCATGCCATAACATATGCCGAGAATTGGTATTCCAGCGTCAAATATATAGTGTGGCGCCCGTGGGCTAGTGGTACTAGTACTGCTTTCGGGTCCCCCCGAAAGAATGATACCGTTTGGGCGGAAATCTTTAATCTGTTCTTCCGTTACGTACCATGACACTAACTCGCAATATATCCCTATTTCCCGTATGCGTCGAGCAAGTAGTTGAGTGTATTGTGATCCAAAATCTAGTATGAGAATGCGATGTTGAGAAATATTTTTATGTATCATGAGGTGTGTCCAGAGGGGATAGAATATAATGTTGTGATCTAATTGATCAGGATACTGAAGCGATATAAATATATATTATATCTGATGTCAATAGATTCATATACGCGGCGGCATCAATGATTATGCACCTACGTGGTAGTTGGGAGGCTCTTTTGTGATCGTAACGTCATGTACATGACTTTCTGTAATGCCTGCTCCGCTAATTCTCACAAACATTGCTACAGTGCGTAATTCTTCGATAGTTGCACAACCAGTCAGTCCCATGCAGGATCGCAATCCTCCCATCTGCTGATAGAGAATTTCCTTGAGGCGACCCTTATATGCCACGCGTCCTTCAATACCTTCTGGTACTAGTTTGTGTGTGGCATTATCAATTTGAAAATAACGATCAGCGGAACCTCTAGTCATAGCACCTAGAGAACCCATGCCGCGATAAGATTTAAATGAACGTCCTTGATATAATTCAATGTCACCTGGTGATTCCTTGCTTCCTGCGAGCAAGGAGCCTACCATAACCGCTGCCGCTCCCGCGGCAATTGCTTTAGCAATATCCCCAGAGAATCGAATACCGCCATCAGCAATAATTGGAATCCCAGAACCTTCTAGTGCAGTAGCGGCATCTGAAACTGCAGTAATTTGAGGAACACCTACACCTGTAACAATGCGGGTAGTACAAATTGATCCAGGGCCAATACCTACTTTCACTGCATTAGCGCCTGCTTCTGCTAACGCAAGTGCACCGGCACCGGTTGCGACATTACCACCAATAATTTGTAGATCTGGGTATTTTGCACGGGTAGCACGAATACGTTGCAGTACTCCTTCAGAATGACCATGTGAAGAATCAATGAGTAGAACATCAATTCCAGCAGAGACAAGCATATCAATGCGTTTTATATTTCCTGAACTAACACCTACTGCAGCTCCAACACGTAGGCGGCCATGTTCATCTTTACAAGCATATGGTTTACGTTCTGCTTTCTGAAAATCTTTAACAGTGATCATGCCAAGTAAGTGGAAGTTTTTATCTACTACTAATGCTTTTTCGACACGTTTTTCATGCATTTTTTGCAGGACTACAGAACGAGATTCACCTTCTTTTACAGTGACTAATCGCTCTTTTGTGGTCATAACGGCGGATACAGGAAGATTGAGATCCGTTACAAACCGCACATCTCGGCCGGTAATAATTCCATCTAACTGGTTATTATTATTGACCACTGGATAACCTGCGAAACCATTACGTTCAGTTAAAGATTTTACTGTGCTTAAAGAAGTAGTTGACAATACAGTTTGTGGGTTAGTCACCACCCCACTTTCATACCTTTTTACCCTACGCACCTCCTCTACTTGGTTTTCAATCGACATACTTTTATGAATAAACCCTAGTCCACCTTCTTGTGCAATTGCGATCGCTAGACTAGACTCAGTGACAGTGTCCATAGCAGCTGAAACAATGGGAATGTTTAAACGGATTTTTTTGGTGAGAAAGGTAGTCACATCAGCTGTATTTGGAAGAATGGAAGAATAAGCTGGAACGAGTAACACATCGTCAAATGTCAGGGTTTCTTTAGTGATTCTGAGCATAGCAATATTTCAACCTAAAAGTGAATAAAAACGCATAAATATTGCTGTAGTATTCTACAGGTTATGCTTTGTATCCTCTAGTATTTTGTGTAAAATTCTTTATTTTTCACTAATATTTTTCTATAGTTAATAACTATTATTATAGTTTTGTGGTCGTGTATATTGTGTAGTACTTAACTTATGTTGATATTTATTTTATTATACAATATGTAATATGCATATACATGTCTTATATTTTAAGATATTGCTTTGTCAGATGAGAAATTATGTATATTGGCGTGATTTTATGTGTAGATAACAATAGCTATATGTGTTTTTTTTGATGTGTGATTTATTTTATTTTTAATCTTTTTGAGATGGCTCTAACTATCTAAATTCCATAATACTATTATGGTGGTAGACCTATTAATATATTTTGAAGAATTCTCATATGATCAAGTGTTCTATTGCTATCTATACTAGATAGCGTACATGGCTGTATTCGTACATTGATTCTAAATCATGAGATGTCTAGAATCTTTGTTGTCCGCTTACAAAATATTTGAAGCAATATGCTTATTGCGTCAGAATACAGAAAACTTGGTGTAGTTGACTGAAAGATTTCGCTGAGTTTTTATTATTATCGCAGAACGACTGGCTGATGGGATACCTGAGTGTGCATCTAAGGTGAGGGCTTTATATTTAGTGTATAGTATATAGCATAGATACTATGCATATCAAAATATAAGAACATGAAATTATTACATCCTAATCGTATACATAATGTAAATATTGTGAATATTATAACGCTATTCTTTCAATCTGCAGGTTAATAAACACGCTTGATATAATATACCTATAGATACATACATATATACATAAAAGTGAGATATCGATTACAATATTTGATAATTGATTAAATGATCATTGGTATAAAAAGTGAGTACGTATTGGATATAATTAGTGGTTTACTTGGCTGCTTCTGAGGATACTAACGTAAAAAATAATAATTAAACATTGCAAATAAAAGAATATGTAGATCAAGGGTTCTTCGATCTTCTGACATTGAATTATTTTTAGTATGACGAATTACTTAGTTTTTTATGACACTCCAGCTAAAATAGTATATAACATTGTTGTTAAGTATTGTTATACAGTAAGATACTGTCTATGAATTTTTTATTTAAGATAAGAACTGACATACTTTTTGAGTAGATGATTAGATTTTATGAGTTATCAGGTATTAGCCCGTAAGTGGCGCCCCCAAACTTTTAGTGATGTAGTGGGACAACAACATGTATTAATTGCTCTAGTAAATGCATTATCTATGGGGCGCATACATCATGCTTATTTATTTTCTGGAAATAGCGGTATTGGAAAAACTACCATTGCACGTTTATTAGCTAAAGCCCTAAACTGCCAAACAAGTATAACTGCTAATCCTTGTGGTCAGTGTGATCAATGTCATGATATTGTGGAGGGTTGCTGTGTTGATTTGATTGAAATTGATGCTGCTTCTCGAACAAAGGTGGAGGATATTCGGGATCTATTAGATAATGTGCAATATACTCCCTCTAGTGGCCGATTTAAGATTTATTTAATTGATGAAGTGCATATGCTATCGCGTCATAGTTTTAATGTGTTATTGAAAACTTTAGAAGAACCACCATCGCATGTTAAGTTTCTCTTGGCTACCACGGATCCAAAAAAGCTGCCAATAACTATTTTATCACGTTGTTTACAATTTCATCTCACAATTCTCAATCCAGATCAGATTTGTGGTGCACTACACCATATTTTATGTGTCGAGGATATTAGTGCAGATACTGGTGCATTACAACTTCTAGCATGTGCGGCAGACGGGAACATGCGTGATGCATTAAGCTTAACTGATCAAGCTATTGTGATGGGTAAGGGACAAATCACTATTGATAGCGTAAAGTATATGCTCGGATCCTTGGATGAAGAACAACCCATTAATCTACTAGAAGCTTTAGTAAATGCTGATGGGGTACGGGTTATGGAGTTAGTACAAAAATCTGTGTTGTGTGGTAGTGATTTGGAGATGTTGTTAACAGAAATGCTGAAACTTTTGCATCGTATAGCTGTTATGCAGCTTCTACCTTCTATAATGAGTAATGATTTTGCAGTAATTGCTACTCGATTGCAGAAATTGGCTGGTATACTAACTCCTAGTGATGTTCAACTTTATTATCAAATGATGTTAGTTGGTCGAAAAGAGTTACCATTTGCACCTAATCGACGGATGGGGGTGGAGATCACCTTGTTGCGCATTCTGGCTTTCCAACCTAAAGATATCGTTACTGGATTACAATTATAGAGTAGAGATTCCATTGCAGGATATTTTGTTTTTTAAACAAATGTGCCAATTTTTGTCAGTGAGTTTTATGAGGGCACCTGTGTAGTAGAAATTAACATAACATGTGTTGTGGGATATGCTTAAAGTTCTTCTTTAATGCATAGTACAAAGATATTAGGTGTGGTAGAAATACACTATTAAGTGGTACTCTTAGTGCAGACGGATTAATAAGTAAGTAGTGTATTCTGAGTACTAACAGAGAATCAGTGGCGACCTGCATAAGCAGTTTAATTATAGTTAAAAATAATTATGAGCGTAGTATATGAGAGTAGTAGTATATGCTATGGAATGATCAAGCGTATATGGTAATATACACCAATCTTAAAAGTTATATTCACGAAAAAAATTTAAATATTGTGTTAAAGGGGTATAAGGTTATATGAGGATTTGCCTCGTACTATATTAGAACTCGATGAGTAATAAGCATGGAACGCGGGGAGAGAAAATATTGCAAAAGAATATTTGTCTATGCTTTCGTTTTATGGAAGTAATGTACATATATTTATATTTCATCACAAGTAATAAAATACAGAAGCATGACTTCTTTACCTGCGATATGTATCATAGAGAGCACAAATAGGTGATGCCTGATATATACTAGCATCCATCGCAAAATGTGGGGTATATAAATGCATTAGGAAAAGTCAGCAGGGGCATGTCAGTATATTATGCAAGATGTTTATCTGTAGACGCCATATAATTGTCTTGCGGTGTTAATATAGTGGAAGAGAATATTTAACTGCTTAGATAAAAGAGAGGATTATGATCTATCTTATTATTAAGGTTACTTTAATATTGTATATAGCTCACTTATTCTTGTAATAAAACTTAGAGAGAGGTAGAGAGAGCAGTTATAGTTTTGTTTTATATCTTTACTGCTCTCTTAGTCTTATTTCTCCGCGAATACCAACCACATTATTTTCTCCTATCTTAATGAATATGAATGTAGAACAAGTTGTAAAATTATTTAGACAATAATAATGCTATCTAGCAGATAAATGCTATGATGATTAAAAATATGTTTTTACTATTTTTAAGCACGAAGATGTCATGTATAAAGAAAATGTATAATCAATGGTCCTTAATGAAGATACGTTTTGATATCCTCTTAGAGGACTGGATCTTGTACACTATCAAGTAGAATTTTCTTTAAAAATGTCTATTAAGTGCATTAATAGCATAGTAGAGTACACGTACTCCATAGACAATATAGGAAAATATTAGTCGTTTATTTTATATGGAAGTTATGTGTACTATATATACATATAGTATAGATCATTAGTGATCATTTGTGTACGATATGGCTTCAGATTATGTTTGGTATGATCAGACGATATTGTATATATTATTTTCTTTTTATATGTATTGTCAATGTAGTTTTGATATTAAAAAATATAGTCATATGTTTTGAAAGAATACATACAATAATTTTTATTGTGCTGTATATTCAGTAAAACAATACTTGTTAAGTATAGAAGTATTTTTTGCTAGAGAGATTATAAATTTTGTTGACCCATCGTAAGTAATACAAAAGATACCATTTCTAGTTTGTCATCGTTTTAGAGGGAGTTTTTTATCAGTGTATAGTGAAAATTATACTAATCGCTTAGTTATCATGTAGATTTTAATGGATGGTTCTCTTATTTAAAAATAGCGTAAGGTCGCTTAGTATTTTGGATTATGGTTTATTTTATCTTAAGTAATGCAATTAGTAATTATTTATAACACAGAGAGTGATATGGAGACGCTAATATTTTATATCTTGCCACCAGTTATATGCTGATACAATAATTTACTGGTGGCTATTGATGAGTAATTTATATCGTCTTATAAAATTTTATACATGAGCCTTAACTAGATATATTTTTGTCCTCTATATTAGAGCGTAGTAGCATTGTATTAATTCTCTGAATGAATTTATGAGGATTTTCTAAGGTTCCTGTGGCAGCAAAGAGGGCTTCAGATAAAAATAATTCAATCCATTCTGCAAATTGAGCATCATCCGTAGTATCAGCTGCGCGTTTTACCAATATATGTTCCGGATTTAATTCAAAGTGATAGTTAATTTCTGGTACCTCTTGACCTGTTGCAGAAAATAATTTAGCCATTTGCGTTGTCATATCATTCATTTCAGTTGTAACGATAGCGGGTGTATCGCATAAACGGTGTGTAAGATTTACTTCTTTTACACGGGTGCCAAGTAATGCTTTAATCCGACTGACGAATGGTTCCAGTGTTTTTTCAGTTTGTTTTTGTATCTCTGGTGTGGTGTCTGCTAGTGTATTAAGTGCAGAATCAGCTGTGCTCACTGATTGGAATTTTTTACCATCAAAGTCAGTGAGATGACTCATCATCCACTCGTCAATGCGGTCGGATAGGAGTAATACTTCAATAGATTTTTTATCGAACATTTCAAGGTATGGGCTATTTTTTGCTGCGAGATAGCTATCAGCAGTGATATAATAGATTTTTTCCTGATTTTCTTTCATTCTCTGTATGTAATCTACTAATGATACATTTTGTAAGGAATCTTGAGACATAGTAGATGCAAAACGTAATAATTTGGTAATGTTTTCTATATTACTTCTATCTTCTGCAGGTCCTTCTTTAAGAACGCGTCCAAATTGTTTCCAGAAAGTTTGATATTTTTCTTGATCATTTTTTGCTACTGTTTCGAGCATTTGTAATGAACGTTTAATTAGCGCTATACGCAAAGTTTGTGTAACATGATTGGTTTGTAGAATTTCACGCGAAATATTTAGCGGTAGATCATTGGAATCAATAATTCCTTTAATAAAACGCAAGTAATTTGGTAAAAATTGTTCGGCATCATCCATGATAAAAACACGTTGTACATATAGTTTAAGACCATGTTTGTGATCACGATTCCACATATCCCATGGTGCTTGAGTTGGTATATATAGAAGACTTGTATATTCTTGCTTACCTTCTACTCGGTTATGACTCCAGGTTAATGGATCAGAATTATCATGAGAAATATGTTTATAAAATTCTTTATATTCATCATCTTTGATGTCAGATTTATGACGTGTCCATAGTGCTTGAGCTTTATTAATTTGTTCCCATAATGTTGTGTTATCTTTTTCATTATGTGTTTGGATTTCTACTGGTAGAGAAATATGTTCAGAGTATTTGCTAACAATACTACGAATATGCCATGGATCTAAGAATGCATCTTCGCCCTTGCGTAAGTGTAGGATTATTTCTGTACCTCTTTCATCCTTCTCAATGTCAGTAATAGTATAATCACCTTCTCCAGAGGATTGCCACCATACACCCGCGTTATTAGGTGATTCCGCAGAGCGAGTAAGTACTTCAACTTTATCTGACACAATAAATGCTGAATAGAAACCTACGCCAAATTGACCAATGAGTTGACTATTTTTAGCTTCATCTGATCCCAGTGACGAGAGAAAAGATTTAGTTCCTGACCTCGCAATAGTGCCTAAATTCTCAATCACTTCATCGCGTCTCATTCCAATACCGTTATCACTGATCGTCAGAGTGCGATCTTCTTTATTGACAGCGATCCGTACGCGCAGATTTCCGTGATCCATGTTTGAGGTGGATAATGCTTGAAAACGTAATTTTTCAGCAGCATCAGAGGCATTAGAAATAAGTTCGCGCAAAAAAATTTCTTTATTGGAATATAGTGAATGTATCATTAATTTGAGAAGTTGTTTTACCTCTGATTGAAAATGCAGCGTTTCTTTTCCTTTCATGGTGATTTCGACCTCGTATTTTGTGTGGTATTATCTTTTTGTTATATGCAGTTTTTATAGTAGATGATTAATCGAGTTCATAAAATTCTTAATGGCTGAATGGCTTATTTATTTGGGGTGAAAAATAAGATTGCAAGATAAGCTACATAAGAAATATCATATATGATAATATCACATTTAAAATTTTAGATTTATGTATTTAATAAAGTGCATTATATCTTTGATTTTAGGGATATATTATGCATATATTTGTATAAGTTAAGTGCTTAAGTTTAGATTAAGATTCATCAATGATGTAGATCATGATCATCATCTTCTAGCTATGCACATTCCTATACAATTAGTATTTTAAAAAAATACAATATAATCATGCCAGATATTATTCTAATGAATAATTCTCTTCACATAATTAAAAAATGCTGAGTTTTGGTATTATTATTGATGTATGCTTTCTGGGAGCATGAAAGAGCAATACGAAGGTTACGCTCACGACCACTATGAGTCATACAGTACTATCAGCGCTATCCATACGGTCAACACTCTCAATACATTGTTTATATTAAGATGACAACTGTAGTACTTTAGTACATCATAAATAAATGGATCTATGGTTGGCGTGATCTTATTTTAAGTAGTTAGACAGGAGTCTTCTAATGCTGTAAAATAATGCTTACGACATACTGAAACATATTTCTCATTTCCGCCTATTTCTATCTGCTTGCCAGATAAAATAGGCTTACCGGTCGGATTGAGACGCAGCACCATATTAGCTTTTCTACCACAATAGCAGATTGTTTTTAATTCAATAAGCTTATCTGACCACGCTAATAAATACAAACTACCAGAAAATAATTCACCGCGAAAATCTGTACGTAGGCCATAACATAGTACAGGGATATTTAGCTTATCTACTACTATAGATAATTCTTTAACCTGTTTTCGTGTTAAAAACTGACTTTCATCAATTAAAACACAATGTACGGGGTCACGAGCATGCTCAGAGTCAATTTCTTTTAAAATTAATGTGTTGAGGTGATATAATTTAGCAATAGAGGATAGTCCAATACGTGAACTAACTCGAGCTATACCACAACGATTATCTATTCTAGAAGTATAAATTAAGGTTCTCATTCCCTTTTCATTATAATTATAAGATGATTGTAATAATGCTGTTGATTTTCCGGCGTTCATTGCAGAGTAATAAAAATAAAGCTGAGCCATCCACTCTTACTCCTTAATAATATGCAGTATATACATCATAATATTACTCATTTTATGTGCGTGGATATATACAAGGTGAAATTTATATAGAGATTGTTGTATTACGCATTATTTTTATAAAAATTTTTCTATCTCTTTTGGTATTCAAGAAAGTATTATTTACTTTGTACCTCTGAAAGGATAAATAGAACATAAGAATTATCATATTATTTTACTTAGAATGGGGTGTCATTAGAGTGTGCTGTTTTAGTATGATAAGATCATTTATACCGACTATTTCAATATTCTATATACTATATATTCTATACTATTTGTATGCTCTGTAGAAATGTTTATATGATGTGTATGTTTTGTTTTTATTATGTACCTTTTTTAAAGCTGATAAAACTTATATTAATATAATTTTTAGTTTGAGTTACGTAGTAAAGTATTAGTTTTATTAGTTTTATAAAAATGTTTTTAGAATTTGTATAAAAATAATTTCTATAATTATTGTAATAAAGTATATATAGTACAATAAGTAATTACCACGACTGTATTATATCTATAACATAAATTATTTTCTACATTCTTACCATTATTTACATTTTATTATAGTCATGCACAGGATTGGGTAAGGTTTTTGGATAACATGTCTATAATTAAAACATAGTATTATATCTTTTATTATATGCACAATTATTATATGCACAATAAATAAACAATTTTATTTAGATATAGATGTATTATCGTATCATAGATTTATAATGATATTATCCATAATGGTATCGAAAATGGATGTCAATATCACTAAAGTTGGCGAAATATGTACATTATATATGATATATTTTATTCTATCTATATTTCTTCACTAGGTAGTTATAGAGTGTGACATATATACTGGACTATATCTTGTCTGATGGAGAAAAATTATAGAAGAGCCTAGTGTATATTTTTTCTTTTATCGGAAATAAAAGATGAATGAGTAACAGATATCATCTATTATAATATTAACGGATTATTATGATATTAATCTAGATGAATAAGATAATGTAATATCCGTGGTATGGAGACTAATCATCAATTATATCTTAAATAATAAAAGCGATACGTTAGTTTTTTTGCTATTTTATATTAAAGTACTGGTAATTTTTTTGAGTTTGAGCGAGTAATATGTTATTTTTATTTTTCATATTTATATTTATGTTTAATAACATTTTTATGTCTTTAGGTATAAAGCAGCTCTTAATAGTATGCATATTAAATAACAAGCATCCTTGCATTGGGGATGCTTGTAGAAGATAGGGGCTATAGTGTAGTATTATGCTGCCATAGATAGGTAGACAAATATGTTTATGATTATTAGGTTACTTTTAATTAATGGTATTTTTATTAATGAATAATTTAATGCAGATTGTTGTAGAAAATACAGTGATAGCGATTCACTGTAACATACAGATGCATTGGTAAGAATTAAAGTGATATGTTGAAGGCGTTGTATAGCTATTTTACAGTAGACATTTCCCAATCTATCGAGTGGACATGATAGATACGGATTTACTGTTCATGAATTTATTATTTATACACTTTGAGATTACTGTAATTTACAAGACTCTAGATTTGTTCTGACACATGAGGAATGACTTTTCATAAAATATTTTATTACATCAGCAATTATCAAAAAAAATATAGTATTCTATATATCTGTTTCTATTTTTAATTGTCTGTTATTTTAATTTTAGATGCATTATGATTACAAATTTATTATTGCAATACTTGACAACCATCATTAATTATTGTAAAGAATTATCCCGATCAATATAAATAATTTAGAGAATGTAACTTATGAGTACCGTCCTTAAAATTCTGAATAATATTCGCACACTACGTGCACAGGCAAGAGAATGTACTTTAGAAACATTAGAAGATATGCTCATTAAATTTGAAACTGTGGTACATGAACGTCGCGCCGAAGATAGTCAGGCACAGGCGGCAATAGCAGAACATTCCCGTAAGCTGCAGCAGTATAGAGATATGCTTATGACTGATGGGATTAATCCTAATGAATTATTGTTAACTACAGCGAAAACTAAATTTAGTGTACAGACAAAACGCGCATCTCGTCCTGCAAAATATTGTTATATTGACGAAAATGGAGAAAATAAAACGTGGACTGGTCAAGGACGGACGCCAGGGGTCATTAGATCAGCCATAGAGTCTGACGGAAAAAAATTAGAAGATTTTCTGCTATAAGCGTTCTCTCTGTATCTGTATGTAAGTCTTTATCGTATCTGTATGTAAGTAAGTCTTTATCATTATTTTTATTTTTATAATATAATGAGCTATATTACATATGATTTTTACATTATAGCACATATTATATTTTGATGGTCATTCTGTACTCATTAAATTTGATTTATGACTGATGATATGAATCATTGATTAATTAGGCTATTTATTGTATATAAAATATATAAAAACATGCATATTATATGGTTAAGCAATATAATCATTTTTAAATAAAAGGTTGATATAATCATATAGATTATTCTCTCTGCTAGGTATTGAGTGTGCATGTTTAGTAATGTGATGATTTTGTATACAATTATAATTGTATCTTCATTATAATTTTCCTACCTGTATACTACATATAGGAACCTTTTATGTTATCTGTATGTTATGACACTGGATAATATTGATTACTATCATGTTTATGTGATCATGATAGGTGCACGATCATTCTTTTTATAAAAATATATTTTCCAATGCTTTTTCTAACCTGGAAAAGTGTTTCCAATGATCATAATAATACATATAGTGTGATATATTATATCTCTATAAAGAAAGGTTTTTATATTTTTACAGATGTTATTTTTTATTGCGTCTAATATCTTGAATGTATAATTATTTATCTAGTTTACAGTTTGCAGGAGCTAATATATCGCTCCTGTTCATTAAAAGAACTCCTTTAAAACGTTTCCCTTCTGATATTTCGTACAGATATTTTCGACTTCATGATTCAGCTTACTCCAAGTGTTGAATAAAATATCTATCATATCAATATGATGTTCTGATATACGCAAATATACGTGTGTAATATTTTAATAAAATATTGAATATTAATAATCTTTCGTTAAATTAACATCATAGATTTTAATCTATCTTATTATACTGCGTGGTAATTGTTATATATCCAATTGCATTGTATTGCATGTATTTTTAGAAGTTTAAAGATGCGCACTATAGATAGATGCAGTATGCAATTATATATTCACAAAAAATACACACCACAAGCTAAGATGTGTGCAATATTTATATGTTAGCTAGATAATATTATAAGATTTAAAAATTATTAGCACGGTGGTTAGATTACCACTTACTGTTATAGTAGATGTGGTATAAGTGAATGAGAATGTGCGGATATAGATTAAAGAAATCTAAAAGAGCATCTTGATACACAAGAATCCTTAAAACGCCATTGAGTGAGCTGCATAAAAGTTATCTTGTTTTTATCTACTTAGAAATGGAATAGTGGAGACATTTAAACGCTCAGATGAGAGATATAACGTATGTATTTAATACAGTCACAGACATTATCTAAGAGATAAGTTATATTATTAATTTTATTATATAGCAGTTACGATCTATTAATGTTTATTATAATAATAACGGATGGTTTGTTTGATTAAAGTCGTATAACGCATCAGACATGGTAGAGTTTTGAGGTATTCATCGGTTTATTTTTTGATCGCATAGTTGTATGTAGATGATGTAGCGAGATTTTTCTATATCATCCAGTACTAATGTGTTAAGCATGGTTGTTCTATATTTATAATAAGTTACTAAGTTTTTCGCATCCCTTCTTGAGTAATAATAATGAAATTAACAGCTTTATAATAACAAAGCAGGTTATCAGTTACTAACCGCTAATATGGCTATGGTTCGTATCTGTATTAATCATGCAATAATAATGAGTAAGTTATGATGAAAAGAATGCTAATAAACGCTACTCAGCAAGAAGAGTGGCGTGTTGCACTTGTCGATGGACAGTGTTTATATGATCTAGATATTGAAACCCCTGGGTATGAGCAGAAAAAGGCTAATATTTATAAGGGCAGGATCACTCGCATTGAACCTAGTCTAGAGGCTGCTTTTGTTGATTATGGAGCAGATAAGCACGGTTTTTTGTCTCTTAAAGAAATTTCTTGTGAATATTTTTTAGAACGTGATAAAGCTCATGGTCGTCCAAATATTAAAGATGTTATTCGTGAAGGACAAGAGGTCATTGTTCAAATTGATAAAGAAGAACGTGGTAGTAAAGGGGCGGCTTTGACTACATTTATTAGTTTAGCTGGAACTTATTTAGTATTGATGCCAAATAATCCGCGTGCTGGTGGAATATCTCGCCGTATTGAAGGTGATGAACGTGTAGAATTAAAAGCAACTCTTTCTTCACTAGAGCTACCAGATGGAATGGGTTTGATTGCACGTACTGCAGGGGTAGGAAAATCAATTGAAGCATTACAGTGGGATTTAGGATTTCGTATTAAACACTGGGAAGAGATTAAGAAGATTGCTAAGAGTCGGCCAGCGCCTTTTCTTATACACCAAGAAAGTAATGTTATTGTACGTGCTTTTCGTGATTACTTGCGCCAAGATATCGGTGAAATTTTAATAGATAACCCCCATGTACTAGAATTAGCACGTAAGCATATTACAGCACTTGGTCGTCCTGATTTTGCTAGTAAGATTAAATTATATACAGGTGAAATTCCATTATTTAGCCATTATCAGATTGAATCACAGATTGAATCAGCTTTTCAGCGTGAAGTACGGCTTCCCTCCGGTGGGTCTATTGTGATCGATAGCACTGAAGCTCTCACAGCCATTGATATTAATTCTGCTCGTGCTACACGAGGGGGTGATATTGAAGAGACAGCATTTAATACTAATCTTGAAGCAGCAAATGAGATTGCGCGTCAGTTACGTTTACGTGATTTAGGCGGTTTAATTGTTATTGATTTTATCGATATGAGCCCAGTTCGGCACCAAAGAGCAGTGGAGAATCGTCTACGTGATGAGGTTCGTCAGGATCGTGCTCGTATTCAGATAAGTCATATTTCACGTTTTGGTTTATTGGAAATGTCACGTCAGCGACTAAGTTCATCATTAGGCGAATCTAGTCATCATGTATGCCCTAGGTGTAGTGGTAAAGGCACTATTCGTGATAATGAATCATTATCACTTTCTATTTTACGTTTAATTGAAGAGGAGGTGTTAAAAGAAAATACTAAAGAGGTTCATGCTATTGTGCCAGTACAGGTAGCTTCATATTTACTGAATGAAAAGAGAGAGGCAGTTAGTGCAATAGAAAAGCGTCCTGGTGGTGTACGTGCTATCATTGTTCCAAATGATAATATGCAGACTCCTCACTATGCAGTATTGCGTGTACGTAGTGGAGAGGAGACACAAACCATGAGTTATGATCTTTCTAAGTTACATGAAGCAGAGATGGGTTTATTTGTTGATAACCAGCAGCCTGATCGCAAACGCCCGGAGAAACCGGCTTTAAGCACTGCTGAAACCACAGAGCAAGAGCATTCACACAACACAAAAGAATGTTTTAATGAGTATAATAAGGCAACGGTTTTTCCAACATGGTCAGGGATGACAGTAGCGGGAGAATCTAGTTTTTTTGTACGTCTTATTAAAGGGTGCAAGAGATTATTTTCTTTATTAGATACTTCTAATCATGCGTTACGCAAGACTCCTACAGACACGAGCATAGTAAGGACGTCCTTACCTTTAGAGGGGCATTGCAATACTCATCACAAACATGATGATCACAACAGCGATAGTGCGCACACAAGTATGCGTTCAGATGAGCGTCATGATTACAGTATCGAGCCTGATGAAAGTGATGTACGACGAGATAGGCGTAATAATAACAGAAATCGTCGTCATACTCAGAACACCTCTAACCGTAGTCAAGTTGTGAGACCTGAAGAGATAGTGGTGGGTGAAAATATTCACTCACGCTCAGTGCGCCAGAGCCGTCGTACTAATTATTATCCAACAGAGAACTCCATTCTGATTGAGGATGAAAAGCATATCAAGCAAGGTGTGGTGGTGATGCATAAGATCGCGAAATCAACTAAAACCATACAAGCAACACCAGCCCATACTGCTCCACCCGTGTTGAAAAACAAAATAATAGATACCGCATTGCCTGTACAAAAAATGGATAATGTCGCTCCACCTAATGCCACTACCGTCCTGGAACAACCTCCTGTGTCTGGTTCTCACATGTTAGGTAGTGTTAAAAAATCATGGGAGATGTGTCAACCTCATAATACTGAAGGCTATATAAGCGCACGTCGTTCACGTCGTTCCCCGCGTCATTTGCGTTTTAGTAGTCATCGGCGCCGTCGTTTCCATAATGAGGGTTATCCAAAAAATTCACCTATGCCTCTCGTACATGCCTCTTCTTCACTTGAGCTTGCATTAGGTAAGGTGTGGATTACGTATCCGGTAGCAAAGATTACAACTGATACCATAACTTCTGATAGAGATAAAACAGGTGCTGTCGTATCAGTATATAGTTATGCTAAGAAAGAATGCATTGTAGGTATGCCTCATGACATTAGCAATATCACTGCTCATACATCTCAGAATATTGAAGGAACGGCATGCCTCAGAAGGGGTGCACAAGATATCGTTTCTAATAGCGCCACGGTACAGCTCATGACACATGTGAGTAATATAAACGAGAAAGATACCGATTTATTTATTAATAAACTTATCACCACTCTGACACCAGAACAAAAAATCTTGAATGTTTTAGTTTCACCTACCGAAAGCGTAGGGGTATTCCAAGAAGATAGGATGTCGGTAGAGCTCGGTCGTTATACGGATCACGCGTCTGCTCCAATCACACAAGTTACAATTTTAACAGATCCACAGAGAGAGTGATTAAGCAATTATCATTGGATTATATATTGGTTGTCCCTTAAAGTTAGATTATTCGATAGAAAGATCGCGATAGCCTTAGATTGCACAACTCAAGTTATGTAGTATTTTTAATGTTAAAAATGCCATATTTATGTTCTCTGAGCATCTAGGCGAGATACTTATACTTATTATATGGTTCATTTCTAATGCATATAATAAATGCAAGTCGGGGTTTTATAATGTATTTTTAGTCATATGTGCGTGGTTACCAGTTTATGTAAGAAGTATGCACATGGTCTTTGTCAAAAAATAGGTTTTATTTAGAAAAACCGGTAGGTTCAAGAGCGCTAAAATTGCCATTGAAGATGTAAGTATGTGTTAGTATTTATGCAGATATATCAATTATTATTGTAATACCTTCAATTATATTGAATGTATAGAGAGCGGAATATAGAGTACTTCTGACACTGAAATCAATAAAATTTATGTTTGCTGCTATAACTCTCTAGAAGATATTAATTATTGCATTGGATGTGATATTTTTTATCCAATCACAGAGCAGGTATTGATAGTGACACGACATAGAGAAAGCTTATTAGTGTGTTATGAGTAGTCACGTAAAAATAGAGGTTAATGCATATGATATCTATACTATAATATAGTATAGATATCATAATAATATTTTTGAAATTTTTGGAAAATATCTTAAGATGCGCTGTAAAAGCAGGCGATGTCTACACTAGAGCATTAGATATTTTACAATATTATTGTGTGCTCTTTTGAATCGAAAATCCGTAGTGATAATGCAATATTATATAGTATATAAACTTATTGTACTTATAATATAAAGAACTAGTGAAAATTTTACTTATTACATCTTAATTGATATTTTATACTTGGTCTGCAAGGGATTAAGATTTATCAGTCATTATCATCGTTATAATAAAGACATAGGTATTATGATGGTTTGAAATTTGGGTTTTATTCTAGAAAGAGGTGAGTATGGCTTTTTGAATATGTAACATGGCAATGTTTAATCATTTTGCATTTTATAATATTAAAACTATACAGTAGAATAACTAACATAATCTACAATTATATGACAATTACACATTGGTAGCGTATATAATGACTATTAAAATAGGTATTAATGGTTTTGGGCGTATCGGTCGCGTGATTGTGCGTGCTGCGCAAGCTCGTTCTGATATAAAAATTGTAGCTATTAACGATTTGCTCAATGCAGAGTATATGGCTTACATGTTGCAGTATGATTCAACCCATGGAAGATTTAATGGCACTGTGGGTGTAAATAACAGTGGTAATTTAGTTGTTAACGGAAGTTCTATTTGTGTGAGTGCGGAAAAAAACCCGGAATGTCTTCAATGGGCTTCTGCAAATGTTGATGTTGTGATTGAAGCGACTGGTATGTTTTTAACAAACGAATCTGCACGTAAGCATATTATAGCCGGTGCGAAGAAAGTTATACTAACAGGTCCACCTAAAGATGATATCCCCATGTTTGTGATGGGGGTTAATCATCAATCGTATCAGGAACAGGATATCATTTCTAATGCATCTTGCACTACAAATTGTTTAGCTCCATTAGCGAAAGTCATTCATGATCAATTTGGGATTAGGCAAGCTCTCATGACCACAATTCATGCCACTACTGCGACTCAAAAAACTGTTGATAGTGTATCCTGTAAGGATTGGCGAAGTGGTCGAGGTGCGTCGCAGAATATCATCCCCTCTTCTACGGGTGCTGCTAAGGCAGTAGGTCACGTTATTCCTGATCTGAACGGTAAGTTAACAGGTATGTCCTTTCGTGTTGCAACCCCAAATGTCTCTGTTGTCGACCTTACAGCACATTTAATAAAAGCTGCATCTTATCAAGAGATTTGCACAGCAGTAAAAGAAGCCTCTGAAGGTGACATGAAAGGTATTCTAGGTTTCACTTCAGACGCAGTGGTATCTAGTGATTTTAATGGTGAAAAACTGACTTCTATTTTTGATGCAAATGCCGGTCTCTCATTAAATGATAATTTTGTAAAACTGATTGCTTGGTATGATAATGAAACAGGGTATTCGCATAAGGTTTTAGATCTAGTTGTGCATATTATGCAAGGTATGCACAATAATGATTGTTAGATATGACATGGAACATATAAGAGATACCACTATATTAAAGATTTTTGCAGAGCAAGAACGAAATACTTGATAATTTTTGTGATTAAGCAAAGAGTGATGAATAAAAATATCACGTAATATCCTGGTAAGGATAGGATGTTTTTTTTGATGTAACAAAAAGGTTTCATACTATAAATATGCATGAAAGATTTAGAAGAGAAAGGGCAAATAATGTTTCTATACATCATGTTTAGAAGATGTAGCGCTATAGTAATTAGATTATATGATTTATTTGAAAGATTCAGTGTGGCATGTTTCTACTTAAGATAGAGATGATAATATAAAAATATTTTATACGTGTTTTGTTTTGTATCATTGTTAGTGATATTTTTATATCAGTAGTCATGGGGTTGAGATATTTATCTTGGATAAAGCTTTACATCTTGAGATGATTGTTAAAGGATTATATCAATAAATACAAAGATTAGTATGATATAGTGCATGAAAATTTATCTGTGACTGTACTTTATTTATAATATTTGAGTTTGCGCGTATATGAAGTTGCTGCATAAAACGAGAGAACAATATGTGTTCTCGCAACTACATGTAGATATGCTGATTTTTAGATAAAATTGGAGTTATTACAGAAAGTAGTACAGATATAGAATTTTTAAATGGTGTACAGATTGTGGATTATACCAGTTATATTGAGTGGTAGATGACAGAACCTCAAAATGAGGTGATGTGTTTTTATTTTCTGATATTTTTATTTTTATTATAAATAGCTTTTAGAATATTAGCAAGGCGTTAGCACTATAGATGGTTTTTCCGATTAGAAGCTAACATTTTACTATAAGATTTTGGTATCACATGTCTATGATAGATGAAAAGCCTACACAAAAACCTTACACGCACCATGAATGGCATGATCGTCAGATAGAAGACTTAAAATTATCGCCGCGTTCTATAGAAGCAGAACAATCAGTATTAGGTGGTTTAATGCTTGATAATGAACGATGGGAAAATATTGCAGAACGTGTGGTTGCGAAAGACTTTTTTAGTCGACCTCATCGAATGATTTTTTCAGAAATGGAACATCTTTTAGGACAAGGAAAGCCAATTGATTTAATTACACTTTCTGAATCAATGGAAATTAAAGGCGAGTTAAATCTAGTAGGTGGTTTTTCTTACTTAGCAGAATTATCGAAAAATACACCAAGTGTTGCCAATATTTGTGCTTATGCGGATATTGTACGTGAACGCGCAGTTATACGCGAGATGATCTCTGTAGCACAAGAAATTGCTGATTCTGGATATAATCCGCAGGGCCGTAATAGCGACAGTCTTCTTGATCTTGCAGAATCACGCATATTCCAGATTGCAGAACATCGAGCACCGCAGGGATCAGGACCGAAAAGTATTGATCATATCTTGGAGGCTACCATTGCACGCATTGAGTCTTTATATCAGAGTCCGCATAGTGGTATTACTGGAGTAGACACTGGGTATCAAGATCTTAATAAAAAAACGTCTGGTTTTCAGCAATCAGATCTTATTATTGTGGCCTCTCGTCCATCTATGGGAAAAACTACCTTTGCAATGAATTTGTGTGAAAATGTAGCTATGTTACAGGATAAAGCAGTTTTAATTTTTAGCTTAGAGATGCCAGTGGAACAAATTATGATGCGTATGCTAGCATCATTATCACGTGTAGATCAAACACGCATTCGTACAGGGCAACTTGATGATGAAGATTGGGCGCGTATTTCTAGTACGATGGGTATTCTTTTAAAAAAGAAAAACATATTCATTGATGACTCGTCTGGACTTACTCCAACCGATGTACGTTCACGTGCTCGCCGTATATTTCGTGAACAAGGTGGCCTAAACTTAATTATGATTGATTATTTACAGTTAATGCGTGTACCGACTCTCGCTGATAATCGCACTTTAGAAATTGCTGAAATTTCACGTTCGTTAAAGTCATTAGCAAAAGAACTAAAAGTACCTGTCATAGCGCTTTCACAACTAAATAGATCATTAGAACAACGAGCTGATAAAAGGCCGATTAACTCTGATTTACGTGAGTCGGGTGCGATTGAACAAGATGCCGATTTAATTATGTTTATATATCGCGATGAAGTGTACAATGAGAATAGTACCTTCAAAGGTGTGGCAGAGATTATCCTTGGTAAGCAGCGTAATGGTCCTATTGGTACTGTTAGACTTACTTTTAATGGTCAGTGGTCACGTTTTGACAATTATTCCTGGTCATCTTCGTATGAAGGTTCATGATGATACGTATATATTTTAGGTATAATACTTCATGTCCTGTTGAAACGGCTTATATGACTTATATATGAATATATGGACTTATGCTGGTAGCGTATGGATGATTTTTAAGTGCTTAAAAAGACAGGAGTAGTACCTATCGAGAATGTTATCGTATATGAGATATTTTAATTCAAAGATGCATGGGACAGTATGTGTTACACACATGATATTTTGCTGATCTATATAATTATTAATAGGTCTATGAGGCAAGATAGGTTGAAATGATCTAGTATAGGTAGCACAGGATGTTTATCTCATGTTTATAATTTGTCTTTCATTTGACTTAAAAAGGTGAAAGGTTTTTGTTCAAAGATAATTCTGACATAAGGAATATTATTATTTTCAATAACTATCTTTTTACAAAATTGCAGTATGATAACATATAGTGTTACAGGATTTTCTTTCTGTAAACGTATAGAGTGGCTTTTTGATTACCTATCTGCGTGAGAGGTTTATTGTATATTGTACCATAGAAGTTACTTGTATTAGATTATAAGTCCATATTATCAATAATAAAAATATGATTATATATTGCAGAGTTTTTAGCGCATGAGTTGCATAAATGAAAATATTTTGGATTTATAGTAAACAATGAGTTATGGATAAGATAATGACGTTATATATAAGAATATATCGCTCGTGGTATGGGAATAGTTCGGTGTATAGAGCGTGACTTTATGGTTTTTTATGATGCGTAAGATGTGTACGCAGATTTATCTGGTGTAGTTTTATTTATTATCACGAAATCATGAACTATTATATGAAATAATAACATATTATATGTGCTTTATTATATTGAAATGAATAAAATAAAGGTATGTTACATATCAACGGCAAGTAATCTTGAGAAGAGAGGTATTATTTACTGATTATCATTTAGTGATGATGCATAATAGGTAGCATATACACAGTATACTATAGGACAATACTGCAGGGAAGAAAGAATAGCCACCTATAATATTCGATAAGCTTTCTTAAATACCAGAGATATTACTGATTAGTGTTGCCGACTATATACAATATTAGCTACCTGTGATTTATTAATGGTTATTTATTTGCATAGTATTTTTAAGCAGAAATTTCTATACTATATGTGTATATTGATTTTTTTTACTCTAATCGGGTGTAATCTTTACTTAGATAGCTATGTGAGGTATATTATCGTGGCGGTAAATATAGTAATGGATTTACTGGTTTTCCTTTATATCGAATTTCAAAATGTAATCTTACGGAACTCGTACCAGTATTACCCATGGTGGCAATTTTTTGACCTAATTGTACGATTTGTTTATCCTGAACGCAGACATATGCATTATGTGCATAAGCACTGAGATAATTATTATCATGTTTGATAATAATTAAATTACCATATCCACGTAGTGCATTGCTAATGTATACTACACGCCCGTATGCAGCTGACACAACAAAATTCCCGTAAGTCCCTGCAATATCAATGCCTTTATTTCCCCCTTCGCTGCTAGAGAAAGAATTAATAATTTTACCATCAGTTGGCCAATTCCATTTATGCACTAAAGAAGTATGCTGGGGGATAGCCTGTGTTATAGATTTATTAATGAACTTTTTTTGTGCTGTTTTTTTATTGACTAAGGGGGCTATTTTATCATGATGTGTGATGGTAATGTTTTTAGAGTGCGTGGTGTTTATGTGAGTTTTTGCATGCATTAACTGGAGAGAATGTATGTGATTTAGCGCTGGAACTGTAGAGGAAAACGTGAGTGTGGGATCCTGCTTATGTCTATTTTTTGTTAATGCTATAGTCTGATGTGCAGAAATCTCTGTATTTTTTTTAGAAGATACCTGTAATTTCTGACCTATCGAAAGATTGTATGGTATCGGAATATGGTTGCGTTTTGCTAAATCATAAATATTATCTCCAGTAATCCATGCAATATAAAATAAGGTATCTCCCGGATGGACTATATAATATTTCTTAGCATAAACGCCTTTCAGCGCGTGATTATATTCATGTGCATACACTACATGGTTTTTTTTTGTAATGACGTTTTGTGTATAATTTATTTTCAAGGTATTAAATTCTCGATGTAAGGCATAGACAGGCATATTACGTAACATATCGTTACTATTAGTATTGTTTTTATTTATACGGTTTGTATCATTGTAGTAAAGATCTGTTGTTTTTAAGATATTACTATATGCTCTGTTTACAGGTGTTGGTGTATTGTAATGCTTGGAACAACCTGTTAGTGCTAATACTACCAGTACGCAAGTCGTAATATGAGGTAGCTTCAATACAAATAATCCTCTTGATTAATTTTTGATTTATATTTTATTATATATGTGCACTAGGTGTGACTCAAGTGGTAACAATTTTTTCAGAAGGTACGATCATCTCTATCTTTCTTTGAAGTATTTTACATTTGTCGCTAGTTTGTTGTATGTACATAATGGTGTTATATTTGTTTTTTAGGTGTACTTATCTTGCAGTTTCATTGCTTTTAAGTATTGATAGCGCCATTTAATGCAAAGACGCGGTCTTTCAAGCATATGAAATATCATACTAGTTATAAAAGCGATATAATCTTTTACTCCGATAATACAGAGTAAAAATTTTGTACATAATGATTGAAATATGTAATTTTTACCTGTCATCTGAATTATGTAGATAAAGAATGACTATTTATTACATATGCAATAGGGGTAATATATTTTAACCCATTAGATGTTTAATGATTTTATTGTATAATCAATATTATAAATTTTTTGAATTTATCTATAAATAATTATTTTGAAGATGGTTTTGATAACATAGTACACGGAGTTTCATTACTCAGTGTCATTTTTGATTAGGAAAATTTTATAGAGTATTACTTTGTAATATCATGGTATTTATGTATGGAATAACTACATAAGATCATAAGTCTACCAGACTCATCAGCAGACCTTGTAATGATACTTTAAAGTCACAAGATCATGCTACATGTGGTGGCGGTATTGTTATACACATGTTGCATGTTTTAAATGTTTAGTTATTGTACTCATTACTTACATATACCTTCAGTGCGACAATATAAGCGAGAAACTACCTGACCAGCGATTATCTCACGATATAACAACCAATTTTTTGGTACTGTTGGTGGTCTCATTTTTACAGAGTTCTCTACATAAATAAATGATTCATGATGCAACCAAGAATTATTTTCCAATAACGCTAGAGTGATGTTGATAAGATCTGCGTTAAATGGTGGATCAACAAATACTAGATGGTATAATTCACCTTTTTGCGATAGAAATTTCAATGTATTAGTGTGAATAATATACCCATTTTTTGCTTTTAAAGTCGCGAGATTGTATTGCATTTGTACAATAATAGATGGTTGTATTTCCAAAAAAGTGGTGCTTGTAGCATAACGTGAAAGTGCTTCCAATCCTAGAGCACCAGTACCAGCAAAGCAATCGAGACATTTGGAGTACTTAATAGCCCCATCTAACCAGTGAAAAAGCGTTTCTCGCACTCGATTAGGTGTAGGTCGAAGACCAGGACGGTTGATAACAGGGATCTTGCGTCCTCGCCATTGGCCGCCAATAATACGTATTTGTCCACGAGCTTGAGCAGTATGACCTTTGTGCATTGTTAACTATTTCTCAGCGTGTGTTAGTTTTTGTTGATGAGTTCGACTATAGATTAGTAATAAATACCACCATCACTAGTATATTCTTAAATAAGTAAAGAGTCTTTAGGTGTGTTGAAAAATTGTTGCAGTAAATGATCTAGAGATAAGTAATGATAAGGGATTGTTGTTATTGAAAAAATATGGCACATATGAAATATTGGATAGTTATTAGTTATGTAACGTACTCCATAGTATTAGACTATTGCATCTAGCAACAAGTCATAGGATGATTGTATCTAATCCAACTATATAACTAGCTGATAAGTGAGAAAGTGGTTCAAAAAGATTATATAAGCTATAGACGGGAAATAACACGATATCGTAAAAAAATGAATAGTGTTAGCCCAAAACGAAATAGAGATTTCTTAAAAGTAATGATAATAATATCTATTATATTAGGTGGGTTACTTTATGCACTCTGGTTTTGTTTATTATATAATAAGAAAGAAGAGATTCTAAGAGTGGTGCATAAGGATTCGACAGTGGTACATACTTTACCACCTAAGCCGATAGAGCGTTGGTACTACATGAAAGAGTTAGAGAGTCAATAAATTAATATGAGTTCTTCAATTGTATACATCAATAATTTGATTTATCATTCATGTGTATGATATAGCATATAAGCATCTAAAATTGGAGATACATGGAGAAATGCAATAGATTTTTATATACATATAACACAGCATGAGACATAGCATGGCACGGTAAGAATTAATTAATAATATAGCTGAGGTGGGCATCTTACACTATTTATATTTGTAATTCCATATCTATATTTTGCGAGATTTTATCTTTTTCTGCCTCATTGAGATTTTATTGAGGGATACATTTTAATTTATAGGCAGAAGATTAAAATATATTTTTGCAAAATAAGAGGATTACACTCCATGAGTGTAACGGCACAATCTTTAGATTGGCCAAGATAAGTTTTATAGATAGCAAGAAGGAGCATACCTGTAACTCTTTGTGAAGTGCAATGATTGAATTCAAGTATGAGAATATTATCAATATCTACGATAGGGAATTTTTAAGGATTTGGAATGCGTTAGGGTTTTCTAGAGTAAATTAAAAGTGTTATTTCGTAATATCATTATATGGTGATCTATCTTTGTCTATTGTAGACGTCATTATAGTACGATTAATATATTCATCATTTTTCTCTTGCGATGCAAAGATACTTGATATGAGCTAAGAAATTTTTTCACGACTTGTAATTAATCTGATATTTTTTTTGGAAATAGTACGTCTATTGTCAGAATAGTAATAACATTATGCGCATTGAACATCTTAGTTTGTAACTGTTGTTTGAAATCTATTTTCTTTATTTGTATTTGTAGTTCAGAAGTTTATGTATATGTGGATTCACAGTTAAAGAAAAATACATCTACATTCCAGTATCTATTGTGTCTTGAAGTGTATTTCAGATGAGGTATTATTTTTGATATGAACATTGCATGCGTTATATAACTGTGTAGTGTGGGAGGTGACTGCAAGGTCTTTTTTTTTCAATATTTGTAAGATGGATATATTACAAACATGGCATGCATATGCGTCCCACTGGACTCTAGCTATGTCATGATTATTACACATGATGAATCTATGGTCGTCAAAACTAAAATAAATTCTGTGTGTTATTTTTAATAAAGATTACATCAAATCTTCTTATTTTGGAAGTCACACTATTGTAATATGTATTGAGATAGTTCAGAATCATCAAGATATCATAATGTGCTCAATACTTATAATATTGTTAGGTGAGCTTCAGAGATTAAATATATAAATGATGTGATATGCATACTTAAATTTTTATAGAAGAGCATATATCGATTGTATGTCGAGAGAAGTCTTTCTGTTATGACAATATTCCATAGTAGTATCATGTGAGCGCATATAGAGGAATTAGGTATCTTATCTTGTCTTTTTTATCTCTATGTCTTTATGTCAGATATTATGTCTCTATGCACTCAATATAAATATTTAGGAAGGGGGTCCTCTATCATGCCGGATATAATGTTAAAATTACATATTGCTCGTAAGATCGATAATCCATTCATGAGTGTTGTTTCATGTGTATTTGCTATTGCTGAGTAGCATAGTTTGTATTTTAGAAGGGTTTTTATCTCTATCTTCACTTCGTAAAAAATAATTCTGGCATTATAGTGGTATTAGATGGAGCATGTTAGTGCAGCACCCCATCTGTATGGTAAATCTTTTATTTACTAGTGCAGTTACACTTCTTCCATGTTGCATAGAAGAGAATGTAAACATTCTTCCTAAACTTGTTGCTCTGTGTTAAGTTTTTGATTTTTGTGTTTTAACATTGCATGATCTATTAAAGTTTGTTGCTTTTAGTGTGTTAGATTATTATCTTGTTCTTTTAATTCTTCGAATTCATATGTAATAGCGCTATAGTATCAATAGCTTGTTGTATTTTTTCTAATTGCTTTAAAATTGAAAATAACCTCTTGCACTTTTTCAAATATAGGAATTAATAACACACCATGTGCTGTCATAGTTTTATCATGCATGATTTTTTATATAGAGTCTAATAATATACAATAGACAATAGAGAATACTATCTTTTCAGCACGAGCAATATTTGTAAGTCAGTGCTATTTTAAAATGATAAGTGATTGGATAACTTACATATATTATTATCGCATATGTATATAATGTACTATTAAGGTACAGTGATGAGAGATTTATTGAGTTTTGAATTTTTATCTTATTTTATATAGTGACGATAGTTATAGTAATATTAACTTTATATTTTTTGTCAAGAAATAGTCTAGATTAATAATCATAAACCAATAGATGTTTGATGGATAAAAATGCTATGTGTATGTGAAGATGAAGCGAAAGAGATCGCCAAAAAAGTGGTTCATTGATGAAAAATTTCTCATTATTACTTCATATTCTTAAATATTATATCTTATATATATTTGTAGTATAATATGGTAATCAATAGATGCTGTACTTGCATTTGATTATTATGTATTTTACATGCATTTTTTATTAAGTCTTTAGCGAAGTGGTTTTTATTTTCGTAATTCAGAGTTTGACTTAATGGCGGTAGGATCATTTACATTTAACAGAGAATCCCATAAGAGATGTACAGTGGACAGAGTATATACGTTTAATCTTTTATGATTGCAAAGATTGCAATATTGATAATTCACTATAAGATACATAGTTTTCAAAGAAGGATAGCATTTAGAATAGCGTTTGTTTTTTCTTGAGTTAATAAGGGTTATGTTTATAATCTAGACCATCTAGATATGTAAATTACAGTGTAGTAGCGGTATATATGAGAGATAATAATAGTGTCATAGTTTATTCTTACTAGAAGGTTTTTATGTATATTATATATTACTTAAATGAGAACAGATGTTCTTTTTTCCTTTTGAGAAAAATCACGCTTTTACTGATGTGTTATTAGTAGCATGTCATGTATGTTTTTCCATTTTTCATGCTATCCTGATGTATCTTATATAAGAATGTTAGTGAGTCTTGAATGTAATTATTAATATTTTACGAACCTATCTGATATATAGGTAGATGGTAAATATTTGACCGTCGTTTTTTAATTAAATATCTATACTGAATGGTTTTTCTATAAAAGAATGTTAATTATGATTAAAGGGGGACTTAGAGAAGTAATTTGGATGACATCAGGGTGGCGTCATGATTCTATATCAGTTTATCACGCCCTTATATTATCGAAGTGTATAAATATTATGAGCTATCTGTCATTGGAGAAAATTAATATATGCTCTTTTGGCATAAGATTTTATAGTGATGCTTCTAAGGTAAGATGTACAAGCGTTCGTTGTATATTACGATTATGCGTAATTTTTTCAGGTGGATGATGTTTCAGTAGTATGTTATTTATAGTTACTGTAATAATTTCTTATCTTAAAAGAGATAAATCAGCGATTTTCAGAAATAGGGTATTTAACTGAGATAATAAAGTGAGGCGGTTGATACGCACTGCTGTATCTGTGGTATTGATAAGAACTTTATTAAAAAAATTATTAATGTCTTCACTCAGAGGAGTGAGGGAAAGTAATCCATCTTCATATTTTCCTTGCGATAACAGTGTTTTTAAGTGGAGATTGATGATATCAATATTCTTTGCTAGTTTTTTTTCTTCTTTTTCTTTTAAAAAATCATCATGTACTTTTTGGTTTAAGTCATCTGTGGTATGCAAAAGAATATGGGTAATACGTTTGTGCGCTAAAGATAGGTTGGTTGCTTGCTCCATATTACGGAAATTTCTGACTGCATTTATACGTGCATGAATATCTAGAGGTTTTGTCGGGCGACATGCTAACACTGCTTGAATAGTATCACGACTATAATCTCTTTCCTTGTACCATACATATAAGCGACCTAATACAAACTTGATCATTTCACTTACTGTTTTATCAGTATCAACTATTTTCTGACCATATAACTCTACTGCTGTTACTGAGAGAGTGTATAGGTCTAATGGAATTTCTTTTTCAATCATAATACGCAGAACACCTAGCGCTGAACGACGTAGTGCAAAAGGATCTTTGTCTCCTGTAGGGTATTGATTAATACCAAATATTCCTGCCAGGGTGTCCATTTTATCTGCAATTGCGAGCGTACAAGATACGGAGTGAGAAGGTAGACTGTCCCCTGAAAATCGTGGATAATATTGCTCCATAATAGCTCTTGCAATTTCTTCTGGTTCTCCGTAAAGACGTGCATAGTGCATACCCATCACACCTTGAATATCGGAAAATTCAAATACCATCTGACTTAGAAGGTCACACTTAGAGAGTAGTGCTGCACGTTTTGCATGACCCACATTACTATTAATTTGTTTTGCAATCCATTCAGATAAGAGTTGGAGACGCATAGTTTTATCACGTAGACTGCCTAAATTTTTCTGAAATATTACATTTTCTAAGAGGGGAAGATTTTTTTCCAATGGGTGTTGGCAATCATTTTTAAAAAAAAATGCAGCATCTACTAGACGGGCTCGCACTACTTTTTCATTACCAGAGATAATTAACTGGGGATTTTCTGACGCAATATTACTTACAAAGACAAAGTAAGGTAATAATTTTCCCGTGTAACTATATACAGGGAAATATTTTTGGTGATCCATCATAGTATGAACTATTACATCAGTTGGTAGTTCCAGGAATTTTTCTTCAAATTGCGCGATGAGAACAATGGGCCATTCTACGAGTGCTGTCACTTCTTCTAGAAGTCTTTTATCTAAATGAACTACACCATTAATTTTTGCAGCAACAGCTTTGGCATTTTCTTGAATAATTTTTTTACGCACTAAATAGTTTGCTTCTACTTTTCCTTTTGCAGATAATATCTGCAAATAATTGTCAGCATGATTAATAATGATATTTTTTTCTCCCATAAAACGATGACCACTAATCGTGCGGGAAGAATCAATCCCAAAAATATTAGCTGGGATTAATATATCACCTAACATAAGGATAACAGTATGCACGGGACGAACAAATTGAAAATTTGATGTACCCCACCGCATTTGTTTTGATACTGGTAATTTTTTAAGACATAAAGAAACGATTTCTGGTAGTAGTTTCTCGGTTTGTTCTCCAGTTATACGCGCATTGTATATGAGCCATTCACCTTTACTATTTATCATGCGATCAGCCTGATCAATTGTAATCCCGCAACTAGAGGCCCATCGTAAGGCCGCTGAAGTCGGACGACCATGACTATCAAAGGATATATTAGTGGCTGGGCCACGATTCTTGATTATGCGATCAGGCTGCACTACGCTAAGATCATATACTAGAAGGGCTAAACGTCGAGGTGTAGCAAACCAGTGTACCTCTCTATGAGCTAGGCATTTTGCATGTAATTCAAAAGTTAAATTTTTTGCAAAGGATTCTGCTAAGAATCGAAGAGATTTAGGAGGTAATTCTTCAGTTCCAATTTCTACTAGAAAAGTTTTTTTATTCATTGAAGTTTATGTATGATCCTTTCTACACCGAGGGAAGCCTAGTGTTTGTCGAGAGATGAAGTAAGCTTCTGCTACCAATTTGGTAAGGGTTCGAATACGTAAGATGTATCGTTGTCGTTCGGCGCTAGAAATGGCTTTACGTGCATCTAGCATATTAAAACTATGTATTGCTTTTAAAATACGTTCATAGGCCGGTAGGGGTAGCGGTTTTTTTAGCGCAAGAAGATGTTGTGCTTCTTGTTCGTGTTTTTGAAAGCAAGTAAAGAGAAAATCAATGTCGGCATATTCAAAATTATACATGGATTGTTCGATTTCATTTTGATGGAAGATTTCACCGTAGGTGAGCTTGCCATACGGTCCTTCGTTCCACACTAAACTATAAAGATTATCAACGTTTTGGAGATGCATAGCTAGACGTTCTAATCCGTAGGTGATCTCGCCGCTAATTGGTTTGCATTCTAATCCGCAAATCTGTTGAAAGTAAGTTATTTGTGTGATTTCCATGCCATTCAACCATACCTCCCAACCCAATCCCCACGCACCTATGGTTGGATTTTCCCAGTTATCTTCTACAAATCGTATATCTTGCATGTGTAGATTAATATCTAATGCTTTGAGAGAGTCCAGGTAGAGGTTTTGGAGGTCATGCGGTGAGGGTTTAATGACTACTTGGAACTGATAATAATGCTGTGAACGATTAGGGTTATCTCCATATCGCCCGTCAGTGGGACGGCGGGTGGGTTGCACGTACGCTACTGCTAATGGCTCGGGGCCTATTGCATGCAGACAAGTTATGGGATGAGATGTGCCTGCACCAATCTCCATATCTAGCGATTGTGTAATACTACACCCTCTTCGAGCCCAGTAATTCTGTAATCTTAAAATGAGTCCCTGAAATGTTTTAGTATTAAATGGTGTCATATATTTTTATTGTTGTAAGTATTACCGAGGATATTGAAGTAATTGTATTATCTTAACTATATGTTGTATTAGAGCCGACTTGATATATCTGATAGATTTCATGATCGGACTACTTAAGGTATTTATAGGATATATATAGATATTTGTATTTTATACTTATTTTCTTTCTACATATATCCAAAGATATTTAATACGTATATTATTCTAATATAGTACTTATATCATGCATATGTGATGGATGTAACTATAGTTCATTAATATAGATGATTGTTATAGCAAAAATATGTTGGGATATTGAAAATACATACTGAATATTATTCTATTTTCTTCATTTAATATTACATACTTTTTTAGTTTAGTCTATATTAAAAATATTAAATCCATGGTGAGAAGACATAATAAAGCACTGGAGATGCACAATGTAGATAAAGATATGACTTATATTGTATAAAATTTTATTTTTACATCAAACAGATAGGATTTTTATACTAGACGTAATCCTGGAAAGTTGTTGTTTATTTCTAATTTTTTTTTGTTGTCCGCTTGATGAGGGACTTGTTCTTTTTGAGGCTGACCTGTATCATCTTTTTTTATGATAGATAAAATGATTTTGTTTTTTGTAGCGTTTTTATATTCGTGTAATGGTGGAGGGAAATGTGCATTACCAGTGTCTATATGGTTTTCGAATACCATTCCCTCGCTATTTTCGCGTGCAAAAATTGCTATAATTGATACAGGGGGTAATAAAATATGCTGTAAAACACCTTGAAAGCGAGTGGAGAACGAAATTCTCTCTTTTTTAAAATCTATACCATCTACTGCATTTGGTGCGATATTGAGAATAATTTGACCATTACTGGAATATTCGATAGGCACTATAACAGAAGGAACGTCAATATTTATAACTAAATGTGGTGTCAGATCGTTATCAATCATCCATTCATATAAGGCGCGTATTATGTACGGGCGACGATCTGTCAGTTGAGTATCTCTCATATTTTATATTACCTCCGCGTTTTTATTTACATGTTACGAATTATGGATGGGTAAGAATATAGACAGGAATAACTTTGAATATATGTGATATCATCATTGAGTGATTCTGATGGTTCTATTCTTTATAGCAACCCAATATCTATCTCTTCTTCAAGTAATGCTCAAGTGATGTAATCAAAAGTAGCTTGCTAGGCTAAAGTGTATTCGTTTGTATATCACATGGTTTGTGTGAAAATACATGAGATGAGCGATAATAGTTTTTAATCACACACTGTTGTCGTGTTGGTGCTAACGCTTATAATTATCTGTATTGTACATTACCTATCAGGGTATAACATTCTTTTTTAATGTATAACCATCTATTACAATTCTATTGTGTGTCTGTCTACTAAAATAATTCATATAAATTTTAGCACGGAAGTTATGTGTCTAAGTATATAAGACTATGATATGCTTCATATAGTTGCCGCTCATAATCATAAAGTGGTGTTAGTCAATTAAAAATTAAGAGTCATGATCGACTATAGCAAGTATGATGCTACTCTGCTGTTGTGATTTGGATGACGATTGTTCTGTACACAAGTACAATCTGTACTGTGGATAATGTACTATGGTTTTCAAAGTCAAAAAAGAGTATGATTATGGGATTGATCTATGGGTGATTCAGAAACAGTTATATATACTTTCACGGTGATGTAGTAATCATAATATTTATCGGGTGCTATATTATTTTGTTAAAAACACAGAGTTTTTGTGTGCCCCCACTATACATATATAGTATCAGATAAAATAGAAGATATATAATAAACTATTAATTAAAGATGCAGATATACACCATTAATGATTATCCCATAGAGGGTATCTAGCGAGGTTTTTAGTACGTGAAAAGAAAGATAATTAAACAATATTGCTGTAATATATTCTGTGTAAAAAAACCCAGTGCTAAGGACCGGGTTTATTTTTCTCAGATAGAGTGTCAATTATCGTTTGGAGAATTGTGGACGACGACGCGCCTTACGAAACCCGACTTTTTTTCGCTCTACTTGCCGAGCATCGCGTGTAACAAAACCTGCTTTCCTTAATGTACTGCGTAGGGATTGCTCTCTTTCTATGAGTGCTCGTGTGATACCGTGACGAATTGCACCCGCTTGTCCTGAGATTCCACCACCTTTTACTGTGATATACCAATCAAACTTATTTACTATATCTAGTAGTTCCAGAGGCTGACAAACTACCATACAAGCAGTTTTACGACTAAAGTACTCTTTTAGAGAACGTTTGTTGATAGTGATGTTACCGCTACCTTTTTTTAAAAAGACACGTGCAGAAGCGCTTTTTCGACGACCCGTGCCATAGTTTGTCTTCTCCACCATTTCCTGGTATCCTAATTATATGTCAAGAACTTGCGGTTGTTGCGCCGCATGTTTGTGCTTATTGCCCGTATAAACTTTAAGTTTACGGTACATCTGACGACCTAGCGGCCCTTTCGGTAACATACCTTTAACCGCAAGTTCAATTACTCTTCTAGGAGAACGATTAATCATTTCTTCAAAAGTAGATTTTTTAATACCACCAATATGCCCAGTATAATGATAATATAATTTATCGCTACGTTTATGGCCGGTGACGGCAATTTTCTCAGCATTGAGCACAATAATATAATCGCCAGTATCCACATGTGGAGTATACGTCGTTTTATGTTTTCCATGTAAGCGACGAGCTATCTCTGTTGCTAAGCGACCTAAGATTTTATGTGTAGCATCCACAACATACCAATTACGCTGGACGGATTCTATCTTAGCTGTAAAAGTTTTCATCTAAAAACATACCCATATTAAATTTTACATTTATAAAGTTTAAAGCATTAAAGCTAGTATTTAGCATTTATTTATCAGTCTGCTTAGACTAGTAATTTTTACCTATATGTAGAAAGTAACGCAAACAACATAGACCCCTATGACTCTGAGTCCTAATTTATTTACTACAGGCCTAATGTATTCTACAAAAGTAGCTCTACAATGATTATAAAGAAATCATCGATAAAAATCGAATGTTTTCTATCAGACTATATCTCGTAGCTCATAAATTAATCATTGCGCTGCACATTGATTTTAATTATTAAATATAGGTGATAAATATACATATCTCTATTCATGTATGCTATGTAGGTGTTATATAGAACTGTGATATTGATATTTTTAGACTTGTACGTGTGCTGGATTTGTAATCTATAAACAGTCTGATCATGTGGGAAATGTATTAAAAATGCTACTTGAATGATAGTTTTTGTAGCAACATGTACCAGAAGTGATATTTGTTAAGTTACATTTTGTTATTTCCAGCATCATGATATACATATAAATTATCATCCTTGTGATATAAGATGACTTATAGTCACGCAACGTGTGTTGCTGCAAAGATAGTCAAGGTGATACTGAGATTACGAATACAGGTAAATCATACTATAACAATACCTTTTTGCTCATTTATTCTGTTATAGAAGGTATCTCTTGAGTGTAAAAACGTGACGTTGTGTGTTGTTTATTAAGATTAACCTCTGTGAGTTATATTACGATAACTAGGAGTTTATAGTTGTAGCCTAGATGTGCTAGATATATAACATTTAGTTAAAAAATTGATGCTGTGCGCTTTTTTAAACATGAATAAAAGATATGTAGTACACATGAATATCTTTGAGATATTTTTACCATCCTATTTTTTGTTTGCGCAGGTTGGTAGAACAAAAAATAAGTCTTCAACAAAATGAAGATAACCTGCTATGTTCTTGAAGAATATTATGATATAAAACTAATGTAGTATGTTTAATATATCAAAATAAGATTCATTATGGATGTAAGATGCACGGTGTATTGTAATATTCTGTAATAGAATAACATAGATTTATAGCGCTTCGTGCTTTACATATGCTTATCATATCACATATTCAAACCAAGACACCATTTCAGGGACACTTACATTAAATATTAATAGCCAGACGTATCGCGCCGATTTTAAACCGATACAGAATTTGCAAGAGACTCCCTTGTTGATGGAGAGCATCTGTCCATTAAGTGCGAAGAATCATATATCATAATTTTCTAACGGCATATCCAGAATTACATTACAGAGATAATGTGAAGTGGAATAGATTGTATCTAAAATATAGAAAATAGTAGTAGTGACAATACTAAACATCATTATAGCATTATGAGAACTTTAGGATTTTCATAATTATTGAGACTGTGAAGTAAGAAAACTAACATTAGATATATTATCAAGATCTCTCTATGATTTATCATCATTATGATCTAACATTATTATTTATTTTGCTATGAACTGTACTATGACATCAGCACAATGCTGTTAGGTGAGAAAGTAAGCATGATCTATTGGGATATAGGTAATCGAGTCACTCTTATCATGCAATTAGCACTTCTATCTCTAAAATTTTTAGATCGTATCACACACAACAGGGAATAAGATATGATAATGTGGATATCCGGGTTTGTAGGATTAATTGCAGGCATTATTACAGGGCTTGTAGTGATTCACTTTACAACAAGAGGTGTTAAAAAAACACGCAATGAAAGTTATGACTTACAGAAAAGTCAATCAGCATTAAGAGATCATCAGGAGGAATTATGTGATTACTTGCGAAAAAGCATGAAACTATTAGAAAATTTAGAACGCGATTATCAGAATTTATATCGACATATCGATCAGGGAGCAAATGTATTGCGCGATCGTTTAGTAGGTGAATCAAAAATATTTAATGATAGTAACAGAGATATTGAAAGAGAACAGGATCAAATTTCGATACATTTACCACGGGATTATCCTATTCATACTTCCAGTATTTTACATAGAAGGGAGCGGTGTTAATAAAAAAGAGATATCATATAGTTGCTTATTTCTTTTGCTGACAATGTATTTTATTTTGCTCATAATTTTTCTGTTTCATGTTAATTTTTTCAATTATCTTGGTATTATATGTGCTATATAAGTCTACATAATTAGAAGATTTGTTGAATATTTTAGAGAGAATCGCTTAATATTTGCAATTTTATTCTAAATACCTACCAGGTGGTACATAAAGTATTGATATGTAAATATTTTCTTCAATGGCATTCAGATGGCTATTTTTATCTTACGTGTAAAAATTAGAAATTATTTCTGATTATTGAGCAGGCGATTGCACGCTGGTCCCAATCGGCATTTTTTGTAATTTTCTATAAAAATATAGATTTGAAGTTTACGTAGTCATCAAGATTCTGGTTATAATTACCCTGTGCCGAATAACAATGTTAGATATTTTTGACACAAAGTAGCTTATACGTCTTCATTAGGTGATATCTAATCATCTTTTATTTTTTGTTTTGAGTTGTAAGCTTGCACATTTTGAAAGCCTTTTTCATGCAAAAGAAGCGTTTGCAGTCGACTCATTATGCCATGATCGCAATACAGTAGATAGGTTTTATTTGGATCTAAAGTGTTAAATTGGCTAGATAGTTTATAGAATGGCAATGATTTTATCAGTACGTTTTCTAGACTAAGAGGGCATTTTTCTTGCTCTTCTTGCGTACGGATGTCCAAGATAATATATTTCAAATTACACCACTTAATGTTCTCAATTCGCTCTATTTTGTGTCTGTTGTTTTTTATGACGAGGACTCTTATCCATGCGTGGTTTTTCTTCTCCACGTGCGCTCTTAGAGAGACATTATACATCTATTAATAGTGTAGCACGTTTATCTTCTGCATACTAGATACTTGATTAATCAAATGAATGCATTAAAAGTTTAGGTCATGAAGTAATCATATGTTTCTGTAGTGTTATCTGATCCTCTGTTTCCATGAGTAAGTATAATAATCAATAACAATATTCACACATGGTGCGGTTGGTGTATTAATCATAATTTTAAGCATGATGTATTAACAATGTATTGTATATGTATAGTGGTAAGATGATGCATAAACATTGCACAGCGCTAACAAGTTTTTTCTGTAGAAGGTTGATGTAGAAAGATAACGTATGATAGTTGTTGATAACAAGTGATGATTACCCTGATGTCTTATATCACATATGTACAAAAATATATCATTCTATATATATGCACCCTCTATATATATAACATACAATATAGTGTGATTGTCATCGAGTTACACACGTGCACATAAAGATAAAATATTTACTATATTTTTCATCAGGTTGATACGATTTTCCAGATGGTGTCTAATCAGCTCTCATATTCAACGATTTCAAAAAGAAACGGCAGTATCCTGCGTGGTACCGCCATTTGATATATTTATATTATGTTCTGCAAACGTAAATAATAGAGATGCCTGTAGACGTAGGTATGTTGCTATATATCTATATTCTAAGTATAGAGTACTTATAGAGCATAGTACCGGCACTACAATCGACAATCACTAAAGTCATTGATATTCACTTCAGAATCAATTTGGCCAACTAGGTATGAACTTACTTCTACTTCTTGGGGTGCTGATTGCACATTATCTGATTCCAGCCATGAGTTAATCCATGGAATAGGATTAGAGCTGGTTTCAAATGGCATCTCGAGTCCTACAGCATGCATGCGGATGTTAGTAATGTGTTCAATATATTGGCATAGAATAGTTTTATTTAGACCAATCATTGACCCACTCTGGAATAGATATTCCGCCCACTCTTTTTCTTGTTGCGCCGCAAGAACAAAGAGATTATAACACTCTTGTTGACATTCTATGGCGATTTCTGCGACTTCTGGGTCGTCAGAACCATGACGTAGTAGGTTGATTATATACTGAGTGCCAGTAAGGTGCAGAGCTTCATCTCTAGCAATTAACTTGATAATTTTAGCATTACCTTCCATGAGTTCTCGTTCTGCAAAAGCAAAAGAGCAGGCAAAGCTAACATAAAAGCGTATAGCCTCTAGAGCATTAACGCTCATCAAGCAAAGATACAGTTGTTTTTTTAATGTTCGCAAGTTTACAGTAATGGTGGTATTACTACCGACTTTATGAGTACCTTCACCAAAGAGATTCCATGCATTTGTCATCATAATAAGTTGATCGTAATATCCAGAGATATCTTTAGCACGTGATAAAATCTGTGTATTAGTCACAATATCATCAAATATTACTGATGGATCATGTACAATATTTCTAATGATATGGGTATAGGAACGTGAATGAATAGTTTCAGAAAAGCCCCATGTTTCAACCCATGTTTCTAATTCTGGAATAGATATTAAAGGTAATAGTGCAATATTGGGGCTGCGCCCCTGAATAGAATCTAGTAGTGTTTGATATTTCAGGTTGCTAATAAAGATATGTTTTTCGTGCTCAGGTAATGATTGATAATCAATGCGATCACGTGAGACATCTATTTCTTCTGGGCGCCAGAAGAAAGATAACTGTTTTTCGATGAGTTTTTCAAATAGATGATATTTTTGCTGATCAAATCTTGAAATATTCACTGGTTGACCAAAAAACATGGGCTCTAATAATTGGTTATTTTTATGTTGCGAGAAGGTTTGATAAGCCATTTGGATTCCTAAACGTTTACAAGAGTAAGTGTTATGATACTTAGGAGGTGGGCCACCACTATAATGCAAGAATTACATTTTACAGGCACCGCTTTCGCAGTCATCATCTTGCACATGCACTGAAATCAACTCCTCCTGTGCTGCTTCTGATCCATCACGGGTATGTTGGTAATAGAGCGTTTTAATGCCAAATTTATAAGCAGTAAGCAAATCTTTTAAAAGTTGTTTCATAGGTACTTTACCGGTAATAAATCGCCTGGGGTCGTAATGTGTGTTCGATGAAATAGCTTGATCAATAAATTTTTGCATTACACCTACAAGCTGCAGGTATCCATCATTATTTGGGATATCCCATAGTAGCTCATAATGATCTTTGAGACGTTCATACTCCGGTACTACTTGACGGAGTATGCCATCTTTCGATACTTTGATGCTAATGTGTCCTCTTGGTGGTTCAATTCCATTAGAGGCGTTAGAAATTTGGGAAGATGTTTCTGTTGGCATTACAGCAGAAAGTGTTGAGTTACGCAGGCCGTAAGTTTTAACAGACTTGCGTAACGCTTCCCAGTCAAGTAATAGGGGAGTATCACAGATAGTATCCAGATCTTTTTTATAGGTATCAATTGGCATAATTCCTTGAGCGTAAGTGGTTTCTGCAAACCACGGGCAAGCACCCTTTTCAATTGCAAGCTCATTAGATGCTGTTAAAAGCCAGTACTGAATGGCTTCAAATACTTGATGGGTTAATATATTTGCACTGCTATCAGAATAACGTACTCCGTGTTTTGCTAAGTAGTACGCGTAATTAATGACCCCAATACCAAGTGTACGCCGCCCCATGGCACCACGTTTAGCCGCTGGAATAGGATAATGCTGGTAATCTAATAGCGCGTCAAGCGCTCGTACCGCTAACATTGCTAGGTCTTTAAGATCATTAAGATTTTCAATGACACCAAGATTGAATGCAGAAAGAGTGCAGAGTGCGATTTCGCCATGCTCATCATTGATATCCTGCATGGGTTTAGTAGGAAGTGTGATTTCTAGGCAGAGATTGGACTGACGCACTGGTGCCATAATTGGATTAAAGGGGCTGTGTGTATTACAGTGATCAACATTTTGAATATAGATACGACCAGTTGAGGCTCGTTCTTGCATCATTAATGAAAAAAGATGAACTGCTTTTACACGTTTTTTTGGAATGTGTATATCTTTTTCATATTGAGAGTAGAGACGTTCAAACTCATCTTGGTTAGCAAAAAATGCATCATACAGACCTGGCACATCTGAGGTGCTAAAAAGAGTGATATACTCATTGCGAAGTAGGCGCTGATACATTAATTTGTTTAGTTGCACGCCATAGTCTATGTGGCGCACTCTATTATCTTCTACACCACGATTGTTTTTTAGAACTAATAGGCTTTCTACTTCCCTATGCCACATAGGGAAGAATAATGTAGCAGCTCCACCACGGACTCCTCCCTGAGAACACGATTTTACAGCAGTCTGAAAGTGTTTATAAAAAGGAATGCAGCCAGTATGGAATGCTTCACCACCTCGTATTGGACTACCTAAAGCACGAATGCGACCAGCGTTAATACCAATACCGGCTCGTTGCGAGACGTATTTAATAATAGCACCTGCAGTAGCATTAATGGAATTCAAGCTATCATCGCATTCAATAAGAACACAAGAGCTAAATTGACGAGTAGGAGTGCGTACTCCGGACATTATAGGTGTTGGTAATGAAATTTTAAAAGTGGAAATAGCATCATAGAAACGTTTTATATAATCCAGACGGGTTTTTCCTGCGTAACTAGAGAAAAGGCAGGCAGATACTAAGATGTATAAAAATTGAGCGCTTTCATAAATCTCACCATTGACACGGTTCTGTACTAGATATTTTCCCTCTAGTTGTTTTACAGCAGCATAGGAGAAGTTCATATCGCGCCAATGGTCGATAAAGCTATTCATTTGTTCAAATTCTGTTGCGCTATAGTCTCTTAAAAGATGCGGGTCATATTTCCCCATCGTAACCATGCGTCTGACTTGGTCAATGAGTTTTGGCGGCTCAAATGTTCCATAGGCTTTTTTGCGTAAATGAAAAATGGCTAATCGTGCAGCCATGTATTGGTAATCGGGTGCTTTTTCTGAAATGAGATCCGCAGCTGATTTAATAATCGTTTCATGAATATCAAATGTACGAATACCTGAATAGAATTGAATATGGGAATACAGCTCTACTTGCGAGACGGAGACGTTATGTAAATCTTCGGCCGCCCAGTGGAGCACACGGTGTATTTTATCCAGATCGATAAGTTCAGTTCGACCATCGCGTTTAGTGACAAACATACTCTGATTCATGTTGTGTTATACCTATTCTTAACAAAAAATCCCTATGTTTATGTACCGATAGATCTGTGTGAGTACTTCTGTGTGTCCATACTACATAATCGGAGTAAAATGAAATTACTATGCATATAGTAGTGCACATGCTAGTAGCTAAAACCTACTACACAATTTTTATTGTAGCATGAATAGAGGCAGACGCCGTTTTCTCTGCTGTACTGTTTATTTTTTAATATTTTTATAGAATGATTACAGAACGATGTATATTCATTTTTAATTTTTATGTGGTTGTCTTATGTAGTTATAGAATGGCATGGTATGTAAATTAAGTAATACGCATTTTCGTCTACCTCTGCCACAGAGAGGTGTCATGTAATCTAGCAGATTATTCATATGTTACATAAGTGCCATCTATAATCCCAGCTTTATTCTTATCTTGTGGGCTCTTGCCTAGTAATCATAATAAGTTATATTGAGATTAGTATCCAGAAGGGTGTGTGTACGATACTACATGATAGTACTGGACTAATACTTGATAATGTTATTTGCTGATTATGCGTTATTACATTGTACCTAGAGAGAGAAGCGCACTTAATTATACACTTGGTTACAATAGTATGTATTATATATTCATGTCATACTTTTACTACAGCAGATTTTTCTTCAGATAAAACATATATCATGAGGGGGTTAATGGTTTTTTCTATGCTTGCTAATGTCTTAATATCTTTATGTGCATATACTATATTAAATGTTTTTGTGTGGATTTTATATATTTTATATTAGTAGTAGAGTGTTAGGTATAAGTTGTGGTTATGTGATTGCTATACTGTATAGCAGGATGGGTTTTTGCACTACACCTCATCCTAGAGTAAATGCTGATATGCTCCAGCATATTGTGCACAATACACACCTTGATGGTCAGAGGTATCGCATATAGAATAATACAATACCATCTATATATATTATCTTTATATCTCTGGTCTCAAATAAGCATGGAGATAGTTTTTATATAGTGAGATCATAGACAGTAAGATATCATAAAACATGTATAGGTAAGCTTGCTGTCAATAATGACAGCACATGCATGTATTTAATGTCATTTTATGCCAGTCATGTCATAGTCTATGGTTGATGTTAATATGAGATATATTGTATTCAGAGGTCACATAAAATCTATGCAGGTGCCTTATCACCGAAGAGACCTATTATGTACATAAAGAGAAAGTATGGGTAATATGTTACGATACTTGTGCTGAGCTTTATATGCATGGTTAAACTATGTAGCACGTAAATCGCATTTGTTTTTTCTTTTACTATGTTTTTTGAGGATGGATCACATACTCTGTTTTTTAAATGTTATGATACAAGATTGTACGTATGTGGATATTTCTTTGTGATCTATGATTTAATCATATTTTACAGAAAATAGTCTGCATCGATTTTTCATCATTAAAGCAATATAGAAAGATATTGCTTATGAAACCCCCTGTCTTACTAAGAGCTAGCTCTGAGGGTCTCTAATGATGCATTAGTATTTTACCACTCAGTATGAAAAACGCCTGCTTTATCTGTACGCTTATAGGTATGAGCACCAAAGTAATCTCGCTGTGCTTGAATAAGGTTTGCAGGAAGCTGCGCTGAACGATAGCTATCATAATATGCAATAGCAGCAGAGAAAGCTGGTGTAGGAATTCCATTTATAACTGCATACGTGACTACATCACGTAATGCCGTGTGGTATTCATTAGCAATTTTTGTAAAGTACGGTGATAAAATTAAGTTATCAATGTCAGAATTTTGTGAATAGGCATCGGCGATTTTTTGTAGAAGTTGTGCGCGAATAATACAACCAGCTCGGAATATTTTTGCAATCTCACCATATTTTAAAGACCAGTTATTTTTTACTGATGCAGCTTTTAGCTGTGAAAAACCTTGTGCATAAGATATTACTTTGCCAAGGTATAACGCTTGGCGGACCTTTTCAATAAATATACTTATGTTGTTACCACTAACAGTATGTATATGAGGTCCAGAGAGAGTTATAGCAGCTTTGATACGTTGGCTTTTTAATGCAGATATGTAACGAGCAAATACAGATGCAGTAATTAATGACAGTGGTTCGTTAAGATCTAATGCGTTTTGGCTGGTCCATTTTCCTGTATCTTTGTGTGTAGATTCATCTAAGATAAAATCTAAGAGATAATTATGGTTTTCATCTTTTTTATTAAAAATATGTTGTGTGATACCTATTAAATAACTGTTTAGCTCGCCTTTATTCCAGTCATGAAATATCTGTGCTAACTGTTTATTATTTACATTCAATGCGTTTTTTAGTAGGGAATACGATTCAGCAATTAATTGCATATCACTGTATTCAATACCATTATGTACCATCTTAACATAATGACCCGAACCACCTGGTCCTATGTGAGCTATGCAGACTTCTCCTTGAAAGATAGCTGCGATCTTAGTAAGAATGGGGGCGACTATCTTATACGCTTCTTCGTGACCTCCAATCATCAAAGATGGTCCATGTAATGCTCCTGTTGCGCCGCCAGATATACCAGCACCAAGGAAATATACACCTTTTTTAGCCAGTTCATAGTTACGGCGCACAGTATCTTTGTAGAAAGCATTACCACCGTCCATGATAATATCACCATGATCCAGATATGAAAGAAGGGCGCCAATAATCTTGTCAGTAGCTTCGCCAGCTTTGATCATTAATAGAATACATCGTGGTTTTTGAAGAGCGTTAATAAATGTCTTTATAGTGTAATATGGTACTAAATTAGTTCCTGCATTTCCTAAGAGGAAATGATCTGTTTTTTCGTGAGACCGATTAAAAATAGCAACTGAGTAACCTTTATTATTAAGATTCAGAGCTAAGTTGCGTCCCATTACTGCCATACCTATAACACCGATATGTTGCTTTGACATTACATATTCCTATTAGTAAAAGTGTTAAAGAATAAATTATCGACAGATATATATCATATGAATATTTTCTATTGTAACTTAAAATAATGATATGCATGAATAAAATCCAATCACTACATTAAACAAAAGATGCTGATGGCTATTAGGGTATATCAGCATTGATGTATTCTATCACTGATGCACCACATATGTCTGTTATGCAATGGTGCTTAACTATGATTTTCGATATGCGATTTCAGTATCGTATAGCCACGTTTACTGTAATTTATTAATCTATGTTGCGTTAGATCTTTTCAGAGATCATAGGTATAGGACAGTGGACATTTATTTATGATAAAATAATTATTGGAAACATGATGAAGTAGTAATATGAGTGCCATAATATAATAAAACTTATATTAAATGTAATGACAGTTAAAACATAAGTATTATTCAGTATGATAAAAAATATCAATGACATTCTTTTTATGCATACCAACCATATTTAGACCTTCTGCTTTTTGAGATTAATAAGTCGCGGAAGCAGTGTATATAATTTATAATATGTAGTGTGAGAAATAAATATTTTCTAGATATGAACTTTGTGCGGTTGATATTACTAATATTAGTATATATAGCTTGAGGCTATAAACCTGTTTTTTATAAAATAGATAGAAATGAGTTAAATGTTAGTTTAAATGTTAAACATTAAAATATCATGCAGTTGACTACATGATAAGGATCGATATTTTTATTAGTGTCAGTTTATTAAAAGAAGAGCGCCTAGCTTACGGATAGTAATTTTCCTGTGCGTTATAAAAGTACATATTATAATAGACTTAAAGTAACGCAAAGATTACGTAGCATGATTGGTGATAACAGGTATCTTCTATGATCTCTATGGATAGAAATAGCCTGTATTTAGTATAAAAGTATTATCGATCATATATTTAGTACCTTAATTATGAAAAATATTAACAAAAAGAATCTTTGATACACCTGTAAGTATGATTTACATATCATGATAGACATCATGCAAGTAACACAATTGTATATAAAAAATACATATCTTATAGATATAGGAAAGATTATAGATACTTTATTTTGTATCCTATAATTTTAATGTAAAATGTTCTTTTTCATATTTCGATAAAAATTATTTGCATAGGTCCTGTATGTTTAAAGACGTGCTTTGAGTGCCTGGTATACTTCAGAAGGTAGAAATTGTGTTACATCACCACCATATTGGAATATTTCTTTTATCAGGGATGAAGAAAGGTATGTATATTGACCCATTGGCATAAGAAAGACATTTTCAAGTGCAGGATATAAATTATGATTCATTTCAGCTATTTGTTTCTCATTCTCCCAATCAGATGTTGTACGTAGGCCGCGAATGATAATAAAAGCTTTTTGTTCTTGAGCGAAATCAACCAATAAGTTACTGAATCTCATTACTACTACATTCTGGAGATGACACACTACTTTTGTAGCTAAAACCACTCGCTCCTGAATAGAAAATATCGGTTTTTTAGACGGATTATCTGCAATCGCTAAAATTATATTCTGAAATATTGTTGCTGCGCGTGTCACTATATTGAGGTGACCATTGGTTATTGGATCAAATGTGCCAGGATAGATTGTTTTTTTGTTCATGTATTTTTGTGTCTTGATGTGTAATTCAGAGCCCAGAGGGCCGTGTATTTATTAAAAGTATATTGTGAAATCACTACAGCGAGGAGCCATCCTTGTTTACCGTCTAAAAAGCTAGCACGAATAAATAATGTCCTGATAAAGGCCCATACCGTACGATAAAAAATATTTAACAGACCATAATGTTTGCCCTGCTGGTAGTGTTGCATAGCCCAGGCTTTAGCATACGTACATTGTTTCCACTGAAAGGTGCAAAAATCTTGATTGGTTAAATGCAGTAAATCACCATATAGTGGTTTTATTTTTGCGTGAAAGCATTCTACAGACTCATGTACTAAGTTGTTATTATATTGAAAACATCGTGGATACAGACGGATCACACGATCTGGATACCAGCCGCCATGGCGCATCCATCGACCAAGAAAGAGATTACATCGTGATACACTATATACTATCTTTGCAGGCGGTTGTGTGAGGACAAAGTCAATCGATCTTCGTAATTGAGGGGTAATACGTTCATCGCTATCAATCATAAAAATCATTGGATGGCTAGCATAGTTTTGTGCCATTTGCCTCTGCTTGCCGTAGCCAGACCATATATTAGATTGATAAATTTTTACGCCATACTTAGCGGCTATCGTCATAGTTGCGTCATTGCTATTTGCATCTAATATAATGATTTCATCCGCCCATTCCACTGACTCAAGGCACTCAGAGAGTAATTCTTCTGAGTTTTTAGTAATCATGACTACTGAAAGTTTTTGTCGTGTACTCATTTAATATTTGCTCTTTATAAGATAAGGTTCTAGTATATGCAGTAGAGACTCTAGTGCGCCTTTGTTCTTATTTAAGACATACCAGGCTTGTTGGCCACAATGTAGACGATAATCTAAGTTAGTAAGGAGTGTGCTAATTTCTTGATACAGAGATCTGGTATTAGTGACAGTAATTAAGCCATACGCTGTCTTTAAATCATGACAAATTTCTGTAAAATTAAAAGTATATGGGCCCATTAAAATTGGAATAGCATTAGCAGCAGGCTCTAATGGATTATGACCCCCACGCTCTATTAAACTACCACCTACAAATGCCATATCTGCAATAGCATATAGTAATCTTAACTCACCGACGGCATCTTCAATTACTACTTGTGTACTTAAAGAAGGCGTTTCTTGGCTGCTTCGCACAAGGTGTTGTAAGCGTTTCTTTTGAATTAAGTCGCACACAGTTTTACAGCGTTCAGGGTGGCGCGGTGCTATAATTAATAAAAGGTCTGGAAATTTTTTCAGAAGTTGGCAATGCGCCTCAATGATAATCTTTTCTTCGCCTTGGTGAGTACTGGCAGCAATCCATATAGGTCGCTTATGTTGTATCCACCGCTGGCGCAGTCGTATAGCAGTCTCTGCCAGTTCCGGCATAATACTCATATCAAACTTTAAGTTTCCTGTCACTATAAGTTGAGACTTTTTGACCCCTAGCTTGAGAAAACGCTTACCATCTTCGTGATTTTGCACGGCAATTAAGGTAATTTTTTGTAGTAAAGTTGCTATGAACCCGCCAAAGATATGATACCCTTTGGCGGATTTCTCTGAAAGACGTGCATTAGCTATTATTAGTGGAATTTTTTGAGTATGTAATAAAGTGATCATATTTGGCCAAATTTCTGTTTCCATAATGATTACTAATTTAGGGTGGACAGTATTTAAAAAACGTTTCATGACTCCAGGTAAATCATATGGTAGGTAAACATGAGAGACAGTGGTACCGAGTACACCTTTAGCAAATGCTGAGCCAGTTGGTGTCATATTGGTTACCACAATTGGTAAATGTGGATAACGATGATTTAGTTCCCGTATTAGCGGGATTGCGGTTACAGTTTCACCCAGTGAAACGGCATGGAGTAAAATACCATGTTTATTTACCTTGCCTGTGCAGAATCCATATCGCTCGGCCCATCGTGTACGATAAGCAGAAGACTTTCGTCCGCGAATCCAAAGATGCAGCCAGATAGCTGGCTGTAGTAGATAGAGCAGTGTTGTATAAAGCATTAGCATCATGTTTTTATTATTACCGAGTGCGTAGGGACTAAGGTATTGGTGGATGGACGAGAATCAATAGAGGGGTAATCACAGATGTATGGAGTAATATTGTTTATACCTTATATCTAATTGCTTTTTATTAAATGAGTATTATATCGCTCTATTGTAATAGTATAATGTTATTTATCGTAACACATATAGTGTTTTATGTTTTTTTTATATGTATGATGACGCATGGATAAAACCCATTATTATATGTTATAGTTAGATTAATATAGGATGATTATGTTTATAATTTTATAATAACATATTTTTGTAATATAAACACATCGCTACGTATATTTTAAAGATATCAATTGTATTGATAATGTATTACATGTATAAAATGATACATATTTAAAACAATATCATTATTATGCAAATTTTTACAATATGCATATACAGATTAATTAAAATAATTATAATATATTTATATAGTTAGTTATTAAATATTGTCATATATGCATCATACATATCATATCTGTCATGAATTATATATGTTTCTCTCGATGAGAGAATTAGATAATATGTTTTTATTGTTGTACTGTATGTATTAGTGATGTTACGTTTATGTTTATTTTTTGTTTTTTTCTATTGTATGAATCACGATATATTGGTGATGATAAATGATTTTTAGAATACATAATCTATGATTATCATTGTTTTTTGTGGTATTTAATTTATTATAGGATATGTTGTCTCCTTATGTTCAGAGAGTCTTGGATAGAATGTTTAGTGTAATCCATTGCACGTCCTAAAAGTATATATGGTGACAGGGTTATAATTTTATCTTTTTATCTTTTGTTTTCAAAAAATACCATATAGAGCCATTAAGTACAGAGAGGGTAGCGGAGCGCGAGGTCGTTTTAGGAATCTTTATGTTATCTTAGGAATAAAACATAACAATAATTTGTAAGAAAACATTATAAATAATAGTGTGTCATGCAATATTATTTATATCTCAGTGATACTTTATATAAATATTTATTTATATAAAGTATATATTTATTGTTGTATAGAAATATTTTTTGAGAGGAAAACTACTATTTTATTTTATGTCATAAAATTATATATAGCATCAGCATCTAAGCAGATTTTTTATCCTGGAACTGGAACTCTTGAGTTGGTTCTTAATAAAAATAAAAGTAATGTTAAAATAGAGAATATTGATGTTATTTATTATTAATACAACACAACACAGGACGTAATGATTTGTATTTTTTAGCGACAAATATAGAATGTATAGATACATTTATATTTATAGCGCACTGCGTGCCTGTATGTTCGTATTTTAGATCTAGCAAAAATATAGGCAGCACAGAGAAAAACAAAGAACATTTTATTTAGATATGATTTTAAAATGAGATTAATCATGTGTTAATATGTTCTAGAAAGAACCGTAGTGTTTATAAATTTAAGAAATTTAGTATGAAGAATATGGTTTATATAATTTTTAGGTGAAATGTTAAGAATGCTTTATGATTAATTTGTATTTTATTTTGGTATTTTAAAAAAATGTTTTGTATGAAAAAATCTTTTTATTTTATTATACGTACGATATGAATTAACATTCACAGCATTTATATTAATGTAATCTTGCAATCATTAAGTATATATATAATCTTTATTTTAATTGATACTTATAGTGGTTACTGATACTTACAATTAATTAAATTATATGTTTAGTATTAACTACTAAGTCATTCTCACTGTTCTTTATGTTTTTTAATATTTAATGGGTGTAAATACACAAAATATTGAGCGTTTATGTTTTATCAAAAAATGGATGAGGTAAAAATGATAAAAAGATCATCTAGAAAAAATCATTTTAGCTAAACTACATTCTATATATGGTGTAGGAGTATTGCGTATGTGCTCATTAGGTATTTATATGGATCATAATAAAGAAAGATCTTCTGTTTTTGATTTTTCTGAGATTGTATAGATGTGCTATATTTGTTTAGGCTATACATCTTAGGAAGAAGAAAGGACAGCAGCAATGCTGATATTTTAGCATTTTTACTTCTATGATTTTTAATAGAGCGGTGTTAGCACAGTGAATTTTATGTAGAAAAGTAGTATTTTTGTTTTTTATTATGGCGTAAAAACTAATATATTTTGGTCGGCACGAGAGGATTTGAACCTCCGACCCCCGCCACCCCATGACGGTGCGCTACCAATCTGCGCTACGTGCCGTATCTATATTATATCATGTAATGCATTATTGCGTTTTTTCTTCAACTGATCAAAATAATAAAAAACCCATAAGTTAGTTGATAATACATGGAAAACACAAATATTTCAATATATTCCATTTTATGTTTATTAGTTTATTGGTTTATATATTTATATAGTTTATATGAAATAATGATGTGAATTTATCATTAATATATTCTTCTTTTACAAAACACAAAGACGAATTGACGAATGGGTTAATAAGTTCAATAATAATTATTGAGTATATTATTTTCTTACTTAATTAAAGTTGATAAATATACTAATATTTTTGGCAAAAGTTTCATGTAAAAACTCGTATGTTGTATGTTTTCTATGCGGAAAATATTTTGCAATCAGGATTTTAAGATTTTCTTAATTGTATTATTTTGCAAGAAAAGAAAATAGTGCGCATATGTTATTAAATGATACATAGATATATTAAACAATTAGATTGTTTTTATAAAATAAATAATAATATAGATGAATAATTAATTAACATGAATTCATATCGTTAAAGTAATAGTGTTAAAATATTTATTAATGGAAAGTAATGATATGGATTATATATCGAGCGTGTCTTTGTTTTATTATGGATTATTATATAGTAACGAGATATTTTTGTACATATAATTTTAACGTTCTTTTATCTTATTTTTTAGAAGAAATTTTTGATCGCTTTTATCGTAGTGAGACATATGTGCATTTTTCTGTACACGCTAAGGAATGGTGTTTATATATTTCCTCAATAAATAGAGCAAGAATAGAGTTTTTGTTCTGTGTATGTTTGTATTATTTTCCAGTTTTGAAATGTACTAAATTTTAGGTATTAAATTGAAAAAAACGTATAAAAACAGTTGAAATAGCAGAAGATGCCCGCATCTGATATCAATACTCTGATTGAATATGTGATTAATGAATAAAATAATAATTGAGTAGGAGATATATAGATGGGTAAGATTATTGGAATTGACCTGGGTACAACGAATTCATGCGTAGCGATTATGGATGGTGGTAAAGCACGAGTATTAGAAAACTCAGAAGGTGATCGCACCACCCCTTCTATCATTGCCTATACAAAGGATGGTGAAACATTAGTAGGTCAACCTGCTAAACGTCAGGCAATAACTAATCCACAAAATACTTTATTCGCCATCAAACGTTTAATTGGTCGCCGTTTCCAAGATAAAGAAGTACAGTGTGATATTAAAATCATGCCATTTCAAATTGTTAATGCGGATAATGGCGACGCATGGCTGGACATTAAAGGAAAGCGCGTAGCACCACCACAAATTTCAGCCGAAGTGCTGAAAAAAATGAAAAAAACCGCTGAAGATTATTTAGGTGAGTCAGTGAGTGAAGCTGTGATAACAGTACCAGCTTACTTTAATGATGCGCAGCGTCAGGCTACAAAAGATGCTGGACGCATTGCAGGTTTAGATGTGAAACGTATTATTAATGAACCAACTGCAGCTGCTTTAGCTTACGGACTAGACAAAAGTCATGGAAATCGTACGATTGCAGTGTATGACTTAGGTGGTGGGACTTTTGATATTTCTATCATTGAAATCGATGAAGTAGAAGGTGAAAAAACATTTGAAGTCCTTTCTACGAATGGTGACACCCATTTAGGTGGTGAAGACTTTGATAGTCGCATGATCAACTACCTTGTATCTGAATTTAAGAAAGATCAGGGTATTGATTTACACAATGATCCGTTAGCAATGCAGCGTTTGAAGGAATCTGCAGAAAAAGCAAAAATTGAGCTTTCTTCTTCTCAGCAGACCGATGTGAATTTGCCATATATTACAGCAGATTCTGCTGGACCGAAACACTTAAATATCAAGGTTACGCGTGCTAAGTTAGAGTCTTTAGTGGAAGATTTGATCACCCGTTCTATTCAACCATTAAAAGTAGCCTTAAAAGACGCAGATTTGTCTATCTCTGACATTAATGATGTAATTCTTGTTGGCGGACAAACACGTATGCCTATGGTGCAAGCTAAAGTTGCGGAGTTTTTTGGTAAAGAACCTCGTAAAGACGTTAATCCAGATGAAGCAGTCGCTATTGGTGCAGCGGTACAGGGTGGTGTATTAGCGGGTGAAGTAAAAGATGTATTATTGTTGGATGTAACTCCTCTATCGTTGGGTATTGAAACGATGGGGGGTGTTATGACTGCCTTGATTACTAAAAATACCACTATTCCCACCAAGCATAGCCAGATATTTTCAACAGCTGAAGATAATCAATCCGCAGTAACTATTCATGTTGTACAAGGTGAGCGTAAACGCGCGATTGATAATAAATCTCTGGGACAATTTAATTTAGATGGTATTCAGAACGCTCCGCGTGGTATGCCTCAAATTGAGGTAACTTTTGACATCGATGCTGATGGTATTTTGCATGTATCTGCTAAGGATAAACATAGCGGGAAAGAGCAAAAAATTACTATTAAAGCTTCTTCTGGACTTAACGATAGAGAAATTGAGAAAATGGTACGCGATGCAGAAAATAATGCTGAATCAGACCGCAAATTTGAAGAATTAGTTCAAATAAGAAATCAAGGAGATCAGCTTGCACATAGTACTCGTAAGCAACTCGATGAAGCAGGGAATGCATTAGAGAAAGGTGATAAAGCTAACATTGAATCTGCATTACTAAACTTGAATAAAGCGTTAAAGGGTGAAGATAAATCCGCAATCGAATCTCAAATGCAGATATTGATCGCAGCTTCCACGAAGCTTATAGAGTGTGCTAAAAAACAGGCAGATTCTAGAGGGTCCGTTGATGCAACTAACAATGTCAAAAAAGATAATGATGTGGTTGACGCGGAATTTGAAGAAGTGAAAGATAACATCAAATAATTGCCTGTGACAAGGCGTGGTACGCCGTCAAGGTCACCGATGATATAACTAGCACGGGTGTAGAGATACTCTATGTCCGTGCATGTGTGTGAATGGCAGGACTACGAGCAATGGTGAAAAGAGACTATTACGAGATTTTAGGCGTGCCTAAATCAGCAGATGAGCGTGAGATTAAAAAAGCATATAAACGTTTAGCGATGAAATTCCATCCCGATCGTAATCTAGGGGATAAAGGTGCCGAGGGAAGATTTAAAGAGATCAAAGAAGCATATGAAATCTTAACTAATGTTCAGAAACGTGCAAGTTATGATCAGTATGGCCACGCTGCTTTTGAGCAAGGTGGTATGGGTGGAGGCAGTCAAGCTGGATTTAGTAGTGGTAGCGCTGATTTTAGCGATATCTTTGGAGATGTGTTTGGTGATATTTTTGGAGGAGGTAGACGTCAGCAGCGTGCTACACGCGGTGCTGATCTGCGTTACACCATGGAGTTATCACTAGAAGAAGCTGTACGTGGTACAGCTAAAGAAATCCGCATCCCTACATTTGAAAAATGTAGTGTATGTCATGGAAATGGAACAAAAACAGGGAATAAACCGCAGGTTTGTGCAGCATGTCATGGTTCGGGCCAGGTGCAAACACGACAGGGTTTCTTTACCGTTCAACAGGCATGTCAATATTGTCATGGACGCGGATCGAAAATACAAGATCCATGTAGGTCTTGTAATGCTAAAGGCCGCATTGCTAAATCCAAAACCTTATCAGTAAAAATACCTGCCGGGGTTGATACAGGTGATCGTATTCGTCTTACTGGTGAAGGTGAAGCTGGTGAACAAGGCGCCTCAGCAGGTGATTTATATGTTGAGGTCCAGATGCGTAAACATCATATTTTCGAGCGCGAGGAGAATAATCTATATTGTGAGGTGCCCATTAACTTTATCATGGCGGCATTAGGTGGAGAAATTGAAGTTCCTACTCTCGATGGACGAGTAACTTTAAAAATACCACCTGAGACGCAAACTGGAAGATTATTTCGTATGCGTGGTAGAGGTGTTACTTCAGTACGGAGTCACGCCTCAGGTGATTTACTATGTCGAGTAGTTGTAGAAACCCCTGTAAACTTAAATGAGCATCAAAAAACGATATTACGTAATTTAAATGATAGTTTTAGCGGCGCATCTGGAGAAAAAAATAGCCCACGTTCGAAAACTTTTTTTGATGGTGTTAGAAAGTTTTTTGATGATCTTACGCACTAAGTAGCTCAATATCATACGTCAATGATGACATAGTATAAGATTACCAGTTACCAAAAGAGGGAGGGGTGGTTTTTACTTTAAATACCATGTCAGACTCTTCCATCTATAACTATATTTATACATATAAATATATGTACTATTTCGTGAGTTATATAGAATATTTCTAAATCTCGATTCAATGGGTCCGAATTAATCGCTAGTATGAGTATGATGATAGATATCTGAAGAGTGATAATATAATTTTAATAGTGATATGTGTCTCTTAGAGATACCATTCTCGCTCATATCCAATCTACCAGTTATGTGAATACATTTTATTTCGTTTTTTTTAATATAGGATGTGTATTTTTTATTCATGATATCTGGTGCTCTAATTACCAATAGGTATTTTTTTTGACGGTAGTGAATAGACCTACATGCATATTAGTAGAGTCAATATACTAGATATATTTTTATTATTTATCCTCTTAATAGAGAGAGGGGACAATTTTTTATATGAACTACAGGACATAAAGATAAGAGAGTTGTGTAAGTTATCAGGAGCAAGGATGAGGATGTATCTTCCGATTTTTGAAGATGACTATGGTCAGGTATCGTATTATATCTTTGATATGTATATAAAAAATTAAATGTGATCATACAGTATTTTTTAGGTCAGGGTATTGTGATTATCTTTATAAAAAGATCATAAGAAGACGATATACATGTATTATGTTAGATAATGTTGTACAACCATCTGGATATACACGGATTTGTCTTATAATTTTTATTCGGTAACAATTATTAGAATTATTATATAATCACCAATAGGGTGTGTTCTGTATGATTTCTTCTTGCTATGAGAGAGTAATTTCATATATAGAAGTAATATTCCTATATGAATGCTGTACTATCTGGATCCACTCACCATAAGGTGACTTCGTCATGGGAAAAGAACATATGGAAGGTGCGCATAATGTTGATGAGCATGAAATTAATAAATTTTCTGCTTTGTCTTCATGTTGGTGGAACTTAGAAGGTGAGCTGCAACCATTGCATAGTATGAACGCTATACGTTTGGATTGGATTAGTCGGTATACAAATGGTTTATTTAAAAAAAATGTACTAGATGTAGGTTGTGGGGGAGGCATTCTGTCCGAAAGCATGGCAGGAGAAGGCGCGCATGTTACTGGTTTAGACATGAGCGCAGAGTTATTACATGTAGCACGTGTACATGCTCAGAAAAATAATATGTTCATCAATTATATTCAGCAAACAGTAGAAGATCATGCAGAAGAGTATGTTGGTTATTATGAGGTTATAACTTGTATGGAGATGTTAGAGCATGTTATAGATCCATATTCTATTATTTGCGCTTGCTCCACTCTTATTAAACCCGGCGGTAATGTGTTTTTCTCTACTATTAATCGTACTAGTAAAGCTTTAGTGGTAGCAATATTTGGTGCAGAATATGTGTTACATATGTTACCGCGTGGAACGCATACTTTCAAAAAATTTATAAAACCGAGTGAACTGTTAGGTTGGTTTGATCAAACATCTTTATATGCACATAATATTATTGGCTTAGACTATAGCCTTCTTCGCAGGTGTTTTCAGTTAACATCAAATATTGATGTTAACTATATGGTTCATGCGCGACTACATATGGGTTGATCTGCGTTAGATGATGTTTTTATTTAATAGAATCACGAGTCCTTAAGATCACTATATGATAAAGTAAAGTGATTGACCCCTTTGGGAGCAAGGTGTCTGTTAAGTTAAAGCTATGTTAGTACAGTGAAAGAGTGTTATGTTAAAACATTAAAATATAGAATATTATTATGATAATACAGCTTATTCGGTGTGTGATGCAGCAGAAAGAAAATAACATTTTGACATCATTAAATTTTTAAGATATAATGTAGTTTGTGGATTCATTAATCCTCTGTAGTTCAGTTGGTAGAACGGCGGACTGTTAATCCGTATGTCACTGGTTCGAGCCCAGTCAGGGGAGCCATTTTAAAGGAAGTATGATGATACTTATCGTTGATTGGAGAGATGCAAGGGATATATAGGATAGATCGGTGCTAGATGATAAAATCATCAGATTATAAAAATATAGAATTACATATCACACTTTATATAATAAAGTAATGAGAAATAAAACAAAGTTATTTTATAGATTATAATAATGCATATATTGAATTGTATATTCAATAGATATATATTGTACTATGAGTGTGCATGTACAACTGTTGCATTAAAATGTTGTCATACGAATTTTATAGATTCGATAATGGAATATAAAATAGAATTGACTATGCTGATATATCTTTAATATATCACAATTTTTATATAAAGCATAATAGCCATACTTACAACAAAATTTAATACAAAGTGTGTATGTGTAGGTAATGCGCAATAGATCATATTGGTATCCTTATACTGCACGTTGCACAGACATACTAGCTAATTCTTCGAGTGCGTGACGCCATGGTGATTTTGGTAATATCTTTAATGCATGAATAGCTTTAGCCGCCTCTTTCTTGGCGATCTGGTGAGTGTATCTTAGTGAGTCGTATTGATGCATGATGCTTAGAATCTTTTCTAAAAAATGACGCCCATTCCCTTGAGTAATCACTGAACGAATAAATTCAGCTTGTTTAAGAGTGGAATGCTGCATTGCGTGCAGCAATGGGAGTGTAGGTTTACCTTCATTCAAATCAGTCCCTATTTTTTTTCCAAATGGCTTATCTTGAGCGATATAATCTAATAGGTCATCGATAATTTGGAATGCAGTACCAATATGTCGACCATAGTTCTGTAATGATTTCTCTTGCGCTACGGTGGACCCTACGAGAATTGCAGCAGATTGAGCTGCTGCTTCGAAAAGACGCGCAGTTTTGCTATATATAATCTGCATATAGCTTTCTTCTGTCATGTCCGGGTTCTTACAATTTAGTAATTGTAGTACTTCTCCCTCAGAAATTACATTTACTGCTTCTGCTAATAAATCTAGTACTCTCAATGAACCAAGACCAGTCATCATTTGAAACGCACGGGTATATATAAAATCTCCAACTAATACACTTGCAGCATTGCCAAAACTAACGTTTGCGGTAGATCGGCCTCTACGCATATCGGATTGATCAACCACATCATCATGAAGTAGCGTAGCAGTATGAATAAATTCAATTAATGCTGCCATAGTAATATGTTTTTTACCTGAATAATCATTAATTGCTCGTGCAGATAATATGGTAATTATTGGACGAATACGTTTACCGCCACTATTAATGATATAGCAACTTAAGTTGTTAATCAGAGGAACATTTGAGTTTAGCTGCTCGCGTATTGCGGTATTGACCGCTGTCATATCATGCGCAATCAGTGTGTTGATGTGTGTTAAATTCATAAGTTTATTTAGTAATGGTATAGTTTTAAAGACATGATAAGTGCCTTTAGTGACACCTATATCGTAACATGTATAACAGATTTTAAAATAGATTGTACTGGAAAATACATTAGTGATGTGTTTGTTCTGAGGGTATTTTTCTTTTCTGTTCTACGTGCGAACAAATACTTGTTTTTAGTACAAAAATCTCGTAAAATTAAAATTTCAATAAATATTATAGAATAGCATAAAACCGAAACTAGGTAGGTGCATAAGCGGAGTATGATATGTATGCGGTTTTTCAAAGTGGTGGTAAGCAATACCGAGTGAGTGAAGGACAGGTAGTACGTCTAGAAAAGATAGACCATTTAATTGGTGAAATTGTATCGTTTACAACGGTTTTAATGATAGTAAACAATGATAGGATTAATGTAGGTTCACCGTTAGTGAAAGGTGGAGTGATTACAGCAGAAATAATGACTCATGGTCGTGGTGATAAAATAAATATTATTAAGTTCCGCGCTCGTAAACATTATCGTAAACATCAAGGGCACCGTCAGTATTTCACTGATTTAAAGATTATCTCTATAATGTTTACAGAAGAAGGGAGTCACTTACTAAATGGCACATAAAAAAGCAGGCGGTTCTACGCGGAATGGTCGTGATTCTCATGCAAAACGACTTGGAGTTAAGCGTTTTGGAGGCGAAAGTGTATTGGCTGGTAGTATTATCGTACGACAGCGTGGAACAAAGTTCCATGCCGGAAATAATGTAGGCTGTGGTCGTGATCATACTTTGTTTGCCACTATTAATGGTCAGGTGAAATTCGAAGTGAAGGGGGCAGAAAGACGTAAATACATTAGTATAATTTCTCATACAATGTAAAAATGTAAGTTAACGATTTTCTGAGAAAACTAAAGATGAAGGTGAACTATTGTAAATTATTTACAAAAAAGATAATAAGAGCTTTTACCTAATGAGTAGATGATTGTGACTTGTGTATAGTTATGACTCTTAGAAACCACGTTATATGTTTCAGTCCAAATGCTTGACCATGATATTTTTACATATTTATAGATGGAAATTTTTCTTCCCCAATTACTTGGTGGCCATTTTTATATTGTAATTATGGCTTTTCCGATGAAAAATGCTGATTATCTTGCTTATTTAAAATGACGTATATCGTTTTAAGCATCAATGAAAATTTGTTCTTTCATGCTATTACTATATACCAACATTATGAGTGCGATTATTATGCATATGCACATTGTATTGAATGTATGCAAATATACATTTAAATTAAATCTTCATTATTATCGTCATGTATTAAAATTTTTCGGTCAGTGCTCAAGCATGTATAGTGTCAAAAAACTATATCAATCTTTGCACATGTTCTTGCTACCTATTTATTTTTAAGACAGATAGAACAAAAAGAGTTTGATGCATATTATTCATATAATCCGATAAGATGTCATGTGTGGGAGTTATTCCAGGAGAATTATATTCGTGAATCACTTAAATGATACTCTTCAGTATATACTCTGTGCATTCAAGATATTACTATCAATAAGATACGAAAATGATATTTTTTATAATATCTATGTTTTATATGTTTTTGGTATTGAAAGAATACAATTGCCTTGCAAGTGAATCATGAGCTGTATTTATCATTAGCATTACTATTTGATTGTATATACGTTAAAAACAAGTCATCTGAACCGATCACTTGTATCATGTAGTAAAGTGCGTGACTCGTAGTCACGTATCTTTTATATTAGATGTAATAGGCAGCAGATTTATGTGTAATGGAATATACATAATATATGAGATATAATAGAGAAGTGATATGAAGTTTATCGATGAAGCAAATATCTTAATAGTTGCTGGTGATGGTGGGAATGGTTGTGTTAGTTTTCGTCGCGAGAAATATGTTCCACGAGGAGGCCCTAATGGCGGTGATGGCGGAGATGGCGGCAATGTTTATATGCAGGCAGATGAAAATATCAATACATTAATTATGTTTCATTTTCAGAAAATTTTCTGTGCTGAAAGTGGTCAACATGGTCAGAATAGCGACTGTACCGGTAAGAGAGGAAAAGATCTTCTAATTAGAGTTCCCATTGGGACACGGATTATTGATCAAAACACCGATGAGATACTGGGTGATATGATACAGCATAATCAAAAAATGATGCTTGCTAAAGGCGGTTGGCATGGCATGGGCAACACACGATTTAAATCATCCATTAATCGTGCTCCTCGTCAGAGGACTATGGGTACATTAGGCGAGAAACGAGATTTGAACTTGCAACTGATGCTGTTAGCTGATGTAGGTATGCTCGGATTACCTAATTCAGGAAAGTCTACTTTTGTTTGCTCAGTGTCCTCCGCCAAGTTAAAAGTAGCAGATTATCCATTTACAACGTTAGCTCCTAGTTTAGGTGTAGTATCTATAGATAGCGAGAATAGTTTTGTTATTGCCGATATACCGGGTTTGATTAAGGGGGCTTCTAAAGGTTTAGGGCTGGGGATTCGTTTTCTAAAACATCTTGAACGTTGTCGAGTGTTATTGCATATTATTGATATAGATGCCAGTGACGATAGAGATCTTATAGATAATGTGTATACAATATTGGGTGAATTACAAAACTATAAAATACAATTATTTCAAAAACCACGATGGTTAGTGTTCAACAAAATTGATCTTTTAGATCAACAAGAAGCAGAATTACGTGCTCACACTATTGTACAAGCACTTGGCTGGACAGAGCGATATTACCTTATTTCTGCAGTAAATCATTTTGGTATACAGGAATTATGTTTGGATTTGATGTCATTTATGCGGGTTAATTCTATGCAGATAGATAAGGTTTCCGAACAGGAATGATAAGATATTGTGCGTATCAAGCAATAATGATAGTGAATGATAATTAAGTCATATATCTAACAATAAGCATAAACGATACAGCGTTCTGATGAATCTTTGTGAATACATAAAGCTAGAAGTGTGAAAAGAGATTATGATAACAGAGATGACTATCGTTTAACGGTAATTAGAAATAAAATATTACGGTATATAGGTTTTATCGTATGCATGCTGTTATGTTATTAACTGATACAATTAGTTTACATGTTTTTGGAAAATATTTTTATTCATCTAGTAGGTTCATGCGTAGTTTTTTCTTTTTATTGTTAAGTAGAGTTAACATAATGTATTATCTTTTTAGATGCTTTTCGTTCTACGTTCACATTGAAAGAGATTTCTAATTCAATGCAGCCTAGATAAAATAAATATTTTTAAATGTAGGAGTAAATGGCATTAGCCTTTAGATGTATTGCCACTATGTTCACTGTATAATGAAAATAGTCTTCCTTGTATATTTTGCAATATTGTCTAACGCGTATATAAACATTATTTGTGAGTCTACTAGACGCACTCTCTTTATTTTTTCTCGTGTTTTTCCCCGGAGTATTCCATGTTATTTCTTTTAGACCCATCTATGTGGGCGGGTTTTCTCACGCTAATTGTTCTTGAAATTGTCCTTGGTATCGATAATTTAGTATTTATTGCCATACTAGCTGATAAACTTTTACCGAGACAGCGTGATAAAGCTCGTTTAACTGGGCTATCTTTAGCTATGGTTATGCGGTTGGGTCTTCTTTCTTTGATCTCGTGGATGGTGACGATGAGTCATCCACTTTTTACCGTAGGTGATTTTAGTTTTTCTGGACGTGATTTAATGCTGCTCACGGGAGGAGTGTTTCTATTATGCAAGGCCACAACGGAGCTTCATGAGCGTCTGGAAAACCGAGATGTTCATGGCGTGAGGCAGAAAGGTTATGCGAGTTTTTGGTCCGTTGTGGTGCAGGTGGTCGTACTTGATGCTGTTTTTTCCCTCGATGCAGTTATTACTGCAGTAGGCATGGTCAATCATTTATCAGTAATGATGATGGCAGTAGTCATAGCTATGGGGGTTATGCTGATTGCTTCTAAACCATTAACTAATTTTGTTAATGTGCACCCAACAGTAGTGGTACTATGCTTGAGTTTTTTACTCATGATTGGATTTAGTTTGGTAGCGGAAGGTTTTAATTTTCACATACCAAAAGGATATTTATATGCAGCTATTAGTTTCTCCATTGTAATTGAGTTATTTAATCAGATGGCACGACGTAATTTAATCCGTTATCAAGAACGACGACCTATGCGAGAAAGAACTGCGGAAGCTATTCAACGTCTGATGGGTAATAATCGGCAAAATGTAAGCCATAGCTTTGTGCATGATGTAGTAGAGACATTGTCACCTAAAGAAGAATTTAAAGACGAAGAACGTTATATGATGAATGGCGTATTAACTTTTGCTGCTCGTTCAGTACGTAGTATCATGACACCACGTAGAGATATTTCTTGGGTCGACCTGACTAGACCTCGCGATGAAGTGCGTATGCAGCTTTTAGATACTCCACATAGTCTATTCCCAGTGTGCAGTGGCACACTGGATTCTATTATCGGTGTAGTTCGGGCCAAGGAGCTTTTAGTTGCATTAGATCATGGTATTGATGTGGCTGTTTTTGCAAGCGGAACACCGCCTATTATTATATCAGACACTCTCACTCCGCTCAATCTTCTTGGAATTTTACGACGAGCCAAAGGTAGTTTTGTTGTGGTGACTAGTGAGTGTGGTATAGTTCAGGGGTTAATTACACCACTTGATGTACTAGAAGCTATTGCCGGTGAATTTCCTGATGAAGATGAAATTCTAGAGAGTATACCTGATGGATGTGGTTGTTAGTTACTGGGTGTGTCTTCTGTAAGTGCTTTATAGTGTTTACTAGTAGGTAATATTGTTTTCATAAAATATGAAAGACTGTCACATGCATACGATATGCATGAGGGATGGTCTGTTTATATATTGTATTAGCGCAGACAGTAAGGTAATCGGTACTACTACATGTACCCTATGAGAGATCAAATAATAGCAGATACTGATGATTATATTAGTGTTATACATGTCATGACAATCTCAAAATACAGAGTCTGATGCGTCAGATACTCTTCTATTTTAATACTATCCAAATATTGTATTTAAAGTGAGTTTTTATTTATTTTTAGGTATCTAATAACGATGATTATAATACAATATTGCATGTTTTTATATGTTTCATGATAACAATATACTTTGTTTTTTTCTTAGATAGTACATAGTATGTCAGTAGTGCACAAAGCTTATAGGTATGTAAGATATAAAGGATTTGTTATAAAAAACAAGCATATAGTATTCTTCTGCATGCATCGTGCACTAGTAACTTATGAGAGTTGTATCATTATTATACAGTGATATGTGCGATGTGGTGATTAATCGTCTGATTGTAGTGTAATATGAGCGCTTGGTATTGATATTGGCGTTATATGTATTAAGGTACGTATGCAATTTGATCTACTCAAGAGTAGAGTAGATAATGATATTTATGATATAAATAGATGATTTTTATAATATTTAAATCTCAAAATTTAATAAGGTAGTGTTTACGAGAGATCAGAGATACTTAGTCACACAAAAGATACTATATATAATATTGAATAAAATATTTATAGTCATTTATAAGACCGCCTAATAAAAAGATACTAAGACGATGAGTAAGGATCAAGGGATACTGAAAAAAAGAGACGCTGTGTATAAGAGTGATTTTATGTCAAAACAATAAAAACAGAGTTTACAGCGATTCTTCGATGGTATTTGTTTTCTTCATATTTTCACTCCACCCTTCCAGAATAGAAAATTATCAGAAATTCATCTTTTCTTTTATATTAGCAGCGTCACCGTTTCTATAATGTATGTGAGGTGATGTGATGGATGATGGCTAGTATAAGGGGGATTGCAGAGATTATAGTGGGAACATATATGAATCTTTTAAAATCACTAGCTGTAGTTAGTTTAGTTACTGTATGTTCGCGGGTTTTGGGTTTTGCACGGGATACTCTCATAGCATGTATCTTTGGTGCAGGAATGGTCACTGATGCTTTTTTTGTTGCATTTAAGCTACCCAATTTACTACGTCGTATTTTTGCTGAAGGTGCTTTTTCTCAAGCGTTTGTTCCGCTTCTATCTGAGTATAAAGATACTGAAAGCATAGAATCAACAAAAGTTTTTTTAGCTAAGGTATCTGGATTGCTTACATTTGTATTATTCTTGGTCACTTCGATAGGAATATTGGCTTCACCATGGGTCATCCTCATTACTGCACCTGGTTTTTCTCACACTAATGATCAATTCTTTTTAACTATGTCGCTTTTGCGTATTATGTTTCCTTATATCATTTTTATCTCTTTAGCTTCATTCGCTGGAGCAATCTTAAATACATGGAACTATTTTATTGTTCCGGCATTTACACCAACCTTGCTCAATATCAGTATTATTATCTTTGCTTTATTTGCTGCTCCATATTTTAACCCACCAGTTATGGTACTTGCATGGGCCGTTATGGTAGGTGGAATACTGCAATTTATTTATCAATTACCCTTTTTAAAAAAACTTGGATTGCTTGTCCTTCCATCTTTTCATTTATATGATAAGAGAATATGGCGATTGGTGTCTCAAATGGTATCTGCAACGATTAGTGTATCTCTCGGTCAGTTATCGTTGATAATGAACACAATTCTTGCTTCTTTTTTAGAGGCAGGTTCAGTGTCATGGATGTATTATGCGGATCGTTTAATGGAATTTCCTGCTGGAGTGCTTGGTGTAGCTCTTGGGACTATTCTTCTTCCCTCGTTAGCAAAAAGCTTTACGAGTGGTCATCAAGAAGAATATTCACTTCTCATGGATTGGGGTTTACGTCTATGTTTTTTGCTAGCGATACCAAGCGCTATAGCGCTTGGTATCCTTGCTAAACCTCTTACTATTGTTTTATTCCAGTATGGAAAATTTACTGCTTTTGATGTGGAAATGACACAGCGTTCTCTCTTAGCTTATTCTGTTGGCCTAGTCGGATTAATTGTAGTAAAAGTTTTAGCTCCAGGGTTTTATGCCCGTCAGGATATGAATACTCCTTTGAAGGTTGCTATGTGTACATTGCTAGCAACGCAGATAATGAACTTAGCATTTATTAGTTCGTTAAAACATGCTGGATTATCATTATCCATTGGGCTATCAGCTTGTGTAAATACCGGTCTATTGTATTGGCAAATACGTAAAAAGAATTTTTTTCAACCTCAGCCAGGATGGTTGTGTTTTTTTATGCGTGTATTTTTTTCTGTGCTAGTAATGAGTGTTTCGCTAGTTTTGGTATTGCATATGAGTCCAGATTGGACTCTTGGTGATATGCCAGCACGGATATTACGTCTAACAGTAGTTTGTTTGACTGGTATGAGTGTTTATATTTTAATGTTGTTTATAGTTGGTTTTCGTCTACGTGACTTTTCTCGCTTTATCTAGGAGAATGAAGTAGATTCATGGTGGTTATTAAATCACAACATATGGTTGCAGATGTCATCTGAATAGCAGTTATCCTATACTAGTAGTATATTTTATTTTATTAAAATTAATAATGGATATATACTACACCTAAGCATGGCATCCATAGAAGTACCGGATGATCCGCTATAAGCATGTTGTTATTAAGGCACGATATACGCATGGGTTATTTGCTTAGATAGAGTATACCTCGGAATGATTTGATAGTGTTAGCCTGTAAGCATGAAGAGAAAATATCAGCATATCTATATAGTCATTGCAGGGTTAGTATGAAAAAAGAGATGGCTTATATAACCATAATGAGTCTAGTGGTTTTAGATAAAAAACTAATGGTTTTTGTATATCCCGTTGAATACACCAAAGGGCATAGGTATATGCTTAGAAGAGAGTTATGATTTTATATCGGTTGTTAAAAGAATTATTTATTATAAATATTTTGGATGATTTATTATAAAATGCTCTAATTATATGTAGATAAACTATTCATGATCTGAATATTTATTTTAATAATTGATTAGCATAATTATTTTAAAAAGTTTTATTCAGTGGTACCTTTGATGAGTTGGTTTTCAAGCAATATCACTTTATGTGTACGAATTTACAGCAATGATGAAAAAAATATTTATCACTATTTGTGTATTAGTTAGTATTCTTAGCTCGAGAGGTATTGTATATGCTGATACGATTAGCGTTTTACAGCAGCGTCTTAATAAAGTGAACAGTTTTCATGCTGACTTTCATCAGAAAGTTAGTGATCATCGCAATGTTATACTGCAAGAGGAAGATGGACACCTTTGGGTAGCGCGACCAAACTATTTTTACTCGCATCTGTCTGCACCCAATGAAAATATCTTAATCTCAAATGGTAATACGATATGGTTTTACACCCCCTGCATTCAACAAGTTAGCATCTATTCTATGCAACAAGCAATCCATAGTACTCCATTAATACTCATATCGTGTAATCATCTCAAATATTGGAGACAATATCATATTTTGCAACAAGGAGATAATTTTTCTTTGACTCCTAAGGTATCGTTTAACAATATAAAAAAATTTAGTATGAATGTATCACAGAACGGTATTATTAAAAAAGTAAGTATTTTTGAAGAGGATGGTATATGCATCAGCTATATTTTCACTAAATATAAGATTGAAGCTATATCTTCTGATAAATTCCAATTTTCTGTACCAAATGGAATCACAGTAGATGACCAGAGATAATAGAGCATATATTGCATATAAGACATAAGAGAATTATAACATAACAATATAACAGTGTGTATTATTATCATAATAATAATATATATAGCGTCTATGTTACGCATGGGTGATTTCTTATCTATTATACTAGTTATTAGTTTGATAATTAGAGTATGAAATAGGAAGATTTCAATGTGTTATTAACTTCTTTTTTAATGTGGTTAAATACTGAGTATACAATGTAGTATATAAGAAAATGAGAAGATATTTTGTAATATCTTATGATAAGAAGATGTGTAATAAATATTACTTGTATATCAAGATCCTTGATGCGTGCATAAGGATATTTGTATTTCATAACACAGATATCCATCTATACTTATTGTGATAATAAATGTTAAATATTCAGGAAGAATCAAAAGAGCGGATGAGTGTATTGGTGACTAGCCTGTAGTTTACTAATGCAGATTAGAAGGAAAATTTATCGTTCAGTATTTTGGCAAAATAATCTTATTTATTATATTTTTTAGTATGATGGTTTTTCAACCATAGACTACATAGAATAATGTAGAATAAAGAGTACTCAAACTTTTAGGGAGCAATTCAGCATGCGATTCTAAGTATGTTGTTAGTATTATTTTTATGAAATTTTAATCAGAATATAGGAATGTTATGTCTATTCTATTTTCCGATGAAATTCTAACATTATGTTGTAAAGTACACCAATCCATAACTGTATAGATAGACAAATGTTTTTTTAATACAGCGTGTGATCTATTTATCAAATTCAGCACAATGCGTATTGTGCGAAATAATGCTCGTATGGTGCATTGATCACGTAGAATCTTGTATAAAAAATGTGATATATAACAATCACTACTAGTATAGTGATGCCTAGAGGTTTTTTCATTAGTGTGATATTATAATTTATGCGTACTACTCAATATTTACTTGCGACTCTCAAAGAGAAACCTTCTTGTGCTGAATCAATGAGCCACCAACTGATGTTACGTGCTGGGATGATTCGACAATTAGCATCAGGTCTTTATACCTGGCTACCAACTGGCTTGCGTGTTTTAAAAAAAGTTGAAAATATTGTACGTGAAGAGATGCAAAAAGCGGGTGGGGTGGAAATATCTATGCCCATAGTACAACCAGCTAAGTTATGGAAGAGAAGTAGACGCTGGGACCAGTATGGTGCAGAATTATTACGATTGATGGATCGTAATCATCGTTTTTTTGTAATGGGACCTACTCATGAGGAAGTTATTACTGATTTAATGCGTAAAGAAATTCACTCTTATAAACAATTACCGATTAATGTATTTCAGATTCAAACAAAGTTTCGTGATGAAGTTCGTCCACGATGCGGTGTTATGCGTGCAAGAGAATTTTTAATGAAAGATGGTTATTCATTTCATATAAATCAGGACTCTCTAGAGCATACTTATTCTATTATGTATAATACTTATAGTAATATCTTACGGAGGATGGATTTAAATTTTTGTGTTGTCGAAGCAGATTCAGGTAGCATTGGTGGATGTGTGTCGCATGAGTTTCAGGTATTAGCGTCTAGTGGGGATAATAATATTGCATTTTCTACTGTATCTGAATATGCAGCTAATATAGAAATAGCAAAGACATTACCACCAACTGCTATGCGCTCTCCTCCTACTCAAAAAAAAATACAGTTTTCTGCACCAGATCTTACTACAGACATTACCTCTCTTGCAACACATGGTAATTTTTCAATTACAAACATAGTACAAACGTTTGTCGTTAAAGCGAGTCAAGAAAGCGACCATGAGTTGGTGGTTTTATTGATAAGAGGGGATCATGAAATAAATAAAATTAAAGCAGAAAGCATCGATATAGTTTCCGCTCCGCTGATGTTTGCGACTGACCAAGAGGTTCGTCAATATATTTTAACAGGGCTAGGATCTATAGGACCAGTAGGTATAAGTATACCTATTATAGCTGATCGTTCTGTTTCTATCATGAGTGATTTTATTGTTGGTGCTAATGTTGATGGTCAATATTTGAGCGGTGTAAACTGGGAGCGTGATCTACCTCTTCCGCGAATTGAGGATATTCGTAATATTGTTGAAGGGGATCTCAGTCCAGATGGTCAAGGTACATTATTACTCCAACGTGGGATTGAGGTAGGTCATATTTTTCAGTTAGGTACAAAATACTCTCAAGCTTTTAAAGCTTTAGTTCAGGATAATGATGGTTCTAGCCAGATTTTAAGAATGGGTTGCTACGGTATTGGTATTAGTCGTATTGTAGCTGCGGCCATTGAACAGAATCATGATCAACGTGGTATTATTTGGTCGCCATCTTTAGCGCCATTTCAGGTTGCTATTGTGCCTGTGTCTGTACAACAATCGCCTCGTATTCGATGTATAGCTGAAGATTTATATCATCAATTATTACTTCAAGGTATCGATGTTATTTTAGATGATCGTATAGAAAGACCTGGCGTTATGTTTTCAGAAATGGATCTTATTGGCATTCCACATCTTTTAATCATAAATGATCGTAGTGCGAATCATGAGGTAGTGGAATGCCAATCTCGTGCATTAAATCAAAAACACATTCTCAAAATAAGTGAAATTTTTGCATATCTAACTGCATCTTTAAAATTGCCACGTCAAATGAGAAAATAAGGAATTATTTGTGCATTATTATGCGTACTTTAGTTTGTAATTCACTATTGCGTGTTATGGATAGATGATTTAAAATAAGAGGTTTATTTTTTCTGTTCTCATAATATATTATTACAGCATGACAGAATGAATGTGGAAAGTATGGTCTCATTTTCAAAATAACTTATCATAACACTGGATTTTCTAGAAAATTATCAGTCAATTTTAAATTTCTCTTCATATTTATATATTGATATTTAATCTATCATAGATGATTATTTTTGTTTTCTGAGATGTTGTGACGCCACAAGATATATGCAATGCCCATGGCACTAAACAGCATGAGCCCTAATGGAAGCACGATTAGAAAGAGCATGAACTGCGATTCATAATAATAAAATATTGCTGTATTACCAAGTAAAAAACCGGCTAGTAAAAGAACTAGCACCCAGAGAAAAGCGCTAGTCCAATTAAAAAATTGGAATTGTATGCTGTTTAAGCTCGATAGCCCGGCAATAGTCGGTAAAAGTGTACGTACAAATGCAATAAAACGACTAATAAATAATGCAGAGAGCCCGTATTTATGAAAGAGATAGTTCACTTTTTGGTGGTAATGTGCGGGAAGGTATGATAACCATTTTTTTATAATAAAAGTATTTCCTAGCCATTTGCCTTGTATGTAGCTTACCCAACAACCTAGACCAGCAGCGAGGGTCAAAATAATCAAGGTCAGGATACCATTTATTATTCCTTTAGCGATGAGTACACCCACTAGCACTAATAAACTATCTCCTGGTAAAAAAGATGTTGGTAGTAAACCGTTTTCTAAAAATAAAACAACAAATAAGAGAATATATAATGCCCAGATCAGAGAGGGGTCTGTAAGTGTAGTATAATCATGCTGCCACAGGGCACAGGAAAGCGATTTTAAAATATCCATAATTATAGTTATCTCAGCGATCATCTATACGATGTCATAGGACATCGTATAGATGGTTTTTGTTAGAGTTAGGTATTGATGTAATCATTGTCATAGCGTGTGATATCGGATATACTTTGCTCAATAAAAGGTTGTAGTATTTACAGTGTGTTTATAAATGATTCAGCATGTCTAATATCGGTGTTGTAAAATATATTTTTCTTAGTGATTATGGTAGTCTCAATTTTTATCTTCAATAATCCATTCAATATTAAGACAGTATACTGATGTCTATTGTCTGAATAAGAGAAATCATGTTATTTTATTTTAATTTTCTTACTCAAGTATTTGTTGAACAACAAAAGATGTTTTATAGACACTTTTTATAGATCTTATTATAAGATATGATCTTAGATATATTTTAGGAGTAACAAGATTATTGTGGAGAATCAGTGATTCTCACTCAATGCCAGTACTTGCAATAATCTCGTTATATTGTGTGATTACACCCATCCTTTAAAACAACCATATACTCATCGCTGCTAGCGAGTAGGAAGAATAAATTTTTTAAAACACTTTTCTGGAATTAAATCTGCTATAAAGATTGAGCTGGAATCATGATGAAAAAATGTGGTGATTTTCTATAGAAAGATCATAAAAAGTCTATCAGTTTGTCACTGAATAAAATGCATGGCCTCTTATGTACAATGGATTAATATTATAACTTATAGTTATGACTACTCGAAAGTATATTATATAGGTCAATGCATTGCTTGCTTTCTGGAAGCCGTTAATTTTACATATCATCATCTTCAAGGCAATCTTAATTACCTAAGTGTTAGAGTTTTGTTAAGATGCGGAATTACTTAATACTTCCTCCTTGGGAGAGTTCGTTGTATTTACAGCTCTATAAGTGAGTAATGGTTCCATTTCACCAGCAATGACAGATTTATTAATGATCACTTTTTGCACATTATTGCTTGAGGGAAGATCATACATTGTGTTTAATAATATGGCTTCTATAATAGATCGTAGCCCTCTCGCACCAGTTTTGCGTTTAATCGCTTGCTGTGCAATAGCTTGTAGTGCTTCTTCTTTAAACTCTAACTCTACCTCTTCAAGACTAAATAACGCTTGATATTGCTTTGTGAGGGCGTTTTTAGGTTTATGTAATATTTGAATTAATTCTTCTTCTTTTAGGTCTTTCAGTGTGGCCAGTACTGGCAGGCGCCCAATAAATTCTGGAATGAGACCAAATTTGATTAGATCTTCTGGCTCTACTTGCGCTAGAATTTCCCCTTCGGTGGGTTTTGTGGACTGATGTGTTAATAACGCGCTAAATCCAATACCAACGCCATTATCTATGCGTTGTGAGATAACGTTATCTAGGCCTGCAAACGCTCCTCCACAAATAAAAAGAATTTTTGATGTGTCAATATTTAAGAACTCTTGTTGTGGATGTTTGCGACCTCCTTTCGGAGGTACGGATGCTATGGTCCCTTCAATGAGCTTAAGTAACGCTTGTTGTACACCTTCGCCAGAGACGTCACGGGTAATAGATGGATTGTCTGATTTGCGTGATATTTTATCAATTTCGTCAATATATATAATACCACGTTGAGCTTTTTCTACATCGTAATCACATTTTTGTAAAAGTTGTTGGATAATATTTTCGACATCTTCGCCGACATAGCCTGCCTCAGTAAGAGTGGTTGCATCTGCTATTGTACAAGGAACATCTAAAAATTTTGCCATCGTCTCAGCTAAAAGCGTTTTACCGCTTCCTGTGGGACCAATGAGAAGAATATTACTCTTACCGATTTCAATATTGTCATTTGTATTATTGTTTCGTAAACGTTTATAGTGGTTGTAAACTGCAACTGATAGCACTTTTTTAGCTTGCCCCTGACCGATCACATAGTCATCAAGGTGATTGCGAATTTGATGAGGTGTCGGTAAAGCGCTATTATTTTTATCTGTGATGATTTCTTCGTCTTCCTGACGGATAATATCATTACATAAGTTTACACACTCATCACAGATACACACTGACGGGCCAGCAATGAGTTTACGAACTTTATACTGGCTTTTACCGCAAAAAGAACAGTACAGTATTTGTTCTGAACTGTCTTTGCGCTGATCTGTCATGTATTAACCTCGCATTATTGTTCTTTATATCCCATTAAGAGGGAATAGGATCCGGTTAATATCTGGATCGTGTTATGTGCAGATATCTTTATAATAGGTATTCATTCGTTCTGATACGATGATAGATGATATCAATTGCGTTTAGATAAGATGGAATCTACGAGACCATAGTCGATGGACTCTTGAGCTGAAAGAAATCTATCACGATTTGTGTCATAATCAATAGTATGAACGGTTTGGCCAGTATGGTGAGCCATCAATTGATTGATCAGATTTTTAGTTCTAAGAATCTCACGCGCATGAATATCAATGTCAGAGGCTTGCCCTTGGAATCCGCCTAGAGGTTGATGGATCATGACTCGTGCATGTGGTAAACAATAGCGTTTATTTTTTGTACCAGCAGTAAGCAATAAAGCTCCCATAGAACATGCTTGCCCCATACAAATTGTGTTAATGTCTGGTTTAATAAATTGCATGGTGTCGTAAATAGACATGCCAGCAGTAATGATGCCACCGGGAGAGTTAATGTACAGATGAATATCTTTTTCTGGATTTTCCGCTTCTAAGAACAGCATTTGCGCTACAATAAGATTAGCCATGTGATCTTCTACCGACCCAATCAGAAAGATAATACGCTCTTTGAGCAGTCGTGAATATATATCATAAGATCTTTCTCCACGAGCGGTATGTTCAATTACCATGGGTACTAATTCCATGTAATGAGATTGAGCAGGTTTGTCTTTGTTAAGATATAGCATTTTTCTCCTCATATACAGCTTGTACTATTACAATGAGATTGTTAGCGATTAGTAGAGTAGGAGTATACTTAATATATGTCTATTAACAGAATATCGCTCCATAAACAGACTTGGCATGTGTAGTCTAATGGATGCGTATGGACTGTCACGTCGTCTGTAACATACATCAAAAAATATAGTATAGTACAATACTATAGCACAGAAGGTTATAGTATAGAAAATATTTTAGCATACACCTAGTTCTTTGAAGTTCTATATGCAGATAGTTTATCTGCTATAGAAGGATTTCCTATACAGGAACGTGTAATGATCATTGATCGTGAAGTGGTAGGATATATATTCTAATAAAGATGTAGTATATTTTCTTTAGTAACTAATTTAAGTGGTGTCATCGCTAAGTTATGCAGAAGAAATTGATTAGACTGCTTTTTATTTCGATGTCAATATTATGTAACGGTACATTATAATCACAGGACGATCCTTATTGATCATAGTTCATAAAATCAAAAGCAGTATAGATTATTTGAGTTAAATATGTAGTATCATATTAAATAGAAGCGCTGGTTATATATGCATTTCTAAAGCTGAGATCTACATTGAGTGAAAAGAAAGGATATACACTTTTATAGTTATTCATAATTAAAGTTATTTTTTTATGAGATATTTTGTATCTCTTTAGAAGGAACCACTATTACTGTGAGAATTAAGACAGTACGCGTAATATGCTCGATAAGAAATTAGTAAGTATCATCATTTTATTAAAATACATCATATTTATTCAATGAGCCTTGTAGTGACTGATGATACAGAAAAACAAAAGAGATCGTTTAAATGACTTGTGCGATGTTTCGTGTGTATTATTGATCAAATAGTAGTGCAAGTATCCTGTGCAATGAAATGGCACGTATATAGGTAATAATAGATATAGGTAATAATAGCAGTATTATATAGAAATGATATGCTATGTATAGATACAGTATCTATATGATATATCATAACAGTATTATATATATAGCATACTTATGGATGTTTAAATAAATATCCTCATAATGGTATGATCGATAATTATATGTATTCATATATTTTATTTTATATAAATATATTTTTTATTTCTAATTATTATTAGAGTTATAAGCATGTTTAGTAGTTGTTTGCAATTATCTATCATATTTCCTTGTTAAGTAAGTAAATATTTGTGTTTACGTTTGTGAAAGCAGTATTTCCAAAGAGGGTTTATTTTATTTTGAAGTCCGTGTTATTAAAAATAAGAAATTTCAGGGCTTATTGTCATCTGATGCGCATTAATCAACCTGGTGGTTTATTTTTATTATTATGGCCTACCTTGTGGGCATTATGGTTATCTGCTATGCAGAGCCCGCCTATTAAAATACTCTTAGTGTTTATATTAGGGGTGGTATTTATGCGTTCAGCGGGCTGCGTAGTAAATGATATAATTGATCGCGCTATTGATGGATATATTCCACGGACGCAAGACCGCCCGCTTCCTAGTGGTAGGGTATCTATTCCAGAAGCAAAAATATTATCTATTGGGCTATTATTGATGTCCTTTTTTTTAGTATTAACTTTGAATATGATAACGCTATACTTGTCTCTATGTGGACTAGCTTTAACCTGTATGTATCCATTCATGAAAAGATATACTGATTTACCACAGGTGGTGTTAGGGGTATCTTTTAGCTGGGGCATTCCAATGGCTTGGGCAGCAGTAAGTGATAACACTCCTATCAATTGTTGGTTGCTTTTTTTGGCCAATCTTTTTTGGGTAGTATCTTACGATACACAATACGCTATGGCTGATCGCTCTCATGATTTAAAAATTGGTGTAAAATCTACAGCAATTTTATTTGATAGTTATGATAGAATAATTATTGGTATGTTACAGTTAGCAGTATTAATATTACTGATATTAGTAGGTTTTGTGACAGGTTTACACTATGTGTTTTACGGTGCAATATTTATTGCATGTATATTATTTATATATCAGCAAGTCTTAATAGCTAAGCGTCAGGAATGTCTCTGTTTGAGAGCATTTCACCATAATAACTGGGTTGGTTTGATCGTTTTTATTGGTATAGCATTCAGCGTATAATCATTCTATTTTTGGATAGAATATCTATTGTTGTGTGATGTCATCATTAATGCAATATAGTAGATTATATAAATAAAGTAGTTTTTAAGTATTTTTTAATGCTTAGTGTATCAGATATTGCCATACTGCGCTGTAATGTCAAGGAAATCTCTCAATATTTTATCACTCTCTATGTATAAAGAAGTGAATATCATCCATCTTATTTTCATCTGAGGTGTAGCTTAGTAAGATTTATACGTATGAAGACTTAGAGGATATATATCACGTTGGGTAGAAAAATTTATATAGCTCAAGGCAGATCTACACTATAGATGTAATAGTATTTATGCGTATTCCTTAAAAGTATTGCTGACATATAATGTAGTTGGCTATTTCTATATGCTACATGATATATTTATTGAGACTGTTTGTTGGGTTAGTAACTTATATGAATAATAGTATGTAAGACTAATTACACTGTAATAGAATGATGATTCTGTGTGATAGAGATTATTTTCATAGTTTTTCGTGCTCTAGACTAGATTGGTAGTTTAGGTGAGGTATAATGTAAGATTACATAGCGAGATTTAAATATTGTTGACCAATTACTGTGGCGTCATAGATCATTAGTTTTTTTTTATCCACCGGAGCGGGTGGAGCGAAATATACTTCTTGCATTTTTTCTGCTAGCGCATGACTATTTAACGCTGTTAGCATGTGATCCATACCAACTTTTTCTAGAATTTCTGTAGGCCCACCTGGACAGCGCGTACTCACAACCGGTGTTTCACAAAGTAATGCTTCAATAAGTACATTACCAAATCCTTCGCTGTCTGAGCTAAGTATTAACATTTTTGCATTTTTAATTAAAGGATAGGGATTTTGATGGAAACCAGTAAAAACAACTCGTTCTACAAGATTTAATTTGTCTACTAGTCTTTTTATTTCATTAATGTATTGTATCTGTCCAGAACCTACCAGTACTAGGGGGGCGGGAATGTTTGATTCTGCATACGCAAATAATAGGCGATCGTGACGTTTATGCGGATGAAAACGACCTACATGTATTAGGTATGGCGAACTTGGTATCTTATATTCTTCATTAGCTTTAGTGAGAATATTGTTAATGTGAAATGGGTTATTAATGATGGATAATCGACGGGGTGTAACAGAAAGATTGAATATTAAATCTTCTGCTACTGATTGGGAAACAGATATAATATTTTTATTAGAATAGAGCTGGGTAATTTGTTGTTTTTTGATCCAGCGATCTAGTCCATGGCGATGTCCTAAGAAAGCAGTAGACAACATGCCATGAACACAAAACCATATATTATCAGAGCAAATGTGAGAGGAAGAGACAATGCGGTCAGTATTATATAAATGAGAAAAAATAAGGTCGTATTTTCCATCTTTTTTTTCATTGAGTGAAATGAATTGATTCAGTGCATACGCAAATCGCGAGCGCGTCGTAAAATTTTTCCACGAGAATGGGTAGGTGCTTGGTTTCAGTTCTTGATATTGTACTTCTTTTGGTAAAGTGTAATGACAGATATTACGTAGTGATAACAGACTGATCCAATGCCCTCTTTGACGCATTTCCTTACACAATGTCAAGACGACCTTTTCAGCTCCTCCGCCAGGGAGGCCATCAATAATCATTAAGATACGCATAGGTTAATCCAGAATTTTTTTATAAAGGGAGAATAGTTGTTGAGATAAGTGTTTAGAAGACAGGGGCATAACTTTTGCACGAGAGTAGATACTGCTTTGGCTATTACCAGTGGTGGTTAATGCAATTATAGCATCTGTTAAAGCGCTAATATCTAGTGCATCGCAAATATATCCATTTATACCAGGTGAAATAAATTCACTACCGCCACAAGTAGTGGAAGAAATAACCGGTAAGCCACAAGCTAGTGCTTCAAAAATTGCATTAGGGCATGGATCGTACAATGTAGGTAGTAGTAATCCATCTGACGCCTGATACCATGGGCGTACTTTTACCTGTATGCCAGCAAAAATGACGCGGTTAGCACAGCAAAGTTTTTTAGCTATGGCTCTATATTTTTTTTCTGCTTTATCCCGACCAATAACTAGTAGATAAGAATGAGTATTTGCTATGGCATGAATGGCTGCCGCCAGTCCTTTGCGTTCAAAACCGGAGCCAACATAAATCAAAATATGTACCCCTAATGGCAAAGAAAGATTTTTTCTGATTTGTACACGTTGATAATTATTTACTGGAAAAAAATTTTGAGTGTTAATGGCGTTATAGATAACATGAATCTTATTTTCACTGATCCCAAATTCTTCGATAATTTCTTTTTTTACCATTTGTGAATTACATATGATCGCTTTGAGTATCGGAGATTGATATAGTGCGCGTTCCGCTGCTATCACATGACGATGATAACGGCTAGTGAATAATAATTTTTGTCGCCATATTGGTAGAATACGACAGCGTTGTTTTAACCATTTTGTATGGACACCGTCTCCTGCACGATATATATCACATCCGGCAATACGCTCATGACTTTGGACTATCTGAAAACCTTCACGATGCCAGAGCGCTCGTGCAATTTTTGCAAAGTCTCTTTCACGACTAACACGTCCCCATTGGATTGGATTACATAGATGTATCTTCCAGTGTGCTTCTGTTTTATGCTCCCATTCACGGGTAATAATGTTAAGATTGATCATCTTTAAAAGTGAAAGTGCCTCTAACACAGAAGTAATAAACTTTTCTGCACCGCCATCAAGACGATATCTCTGTCGTACTATTGCAAATCGAAGTATTTTCATAATCAAACTTCCCATCTATAAGTCATAAAATATACTAGGATAGTATAAAATAATTTTTATATAATGTGATTTTGTCAATTTAGTAATAGTGTACTAATAGTCATAAACTTACTATTTTTACCTTTATAATGTTTGTGAAAATACGTGGTGAGATGCAACAGAAGTATACATTTTATTTTAATACTCATGTAATACACCGATTTGCAATACAATGTGTATGGATACATACATGTATGTGGTCAGTATCTTAGTGATTTCAATATACTATATTATGTTAAGAAAATAGACTATTACTCTACGAGCATTTAGTGCATGAACACATTATATATCATGAGATTGCATCCTTCACTTTTAAGCGAGTGAATAGAGATATGGAATAGAATTATAATAAATATACATAGAGGGCTATAATAAAGAATGATAGTTCTATTTTAGGGTTTTATAAATTATACGTATGATATATAGATTGGAATGTGTATCTTAAATATTTTTAGTTTTTGGGACTATGATAGAAGAAGTTAACATAAATCGCATGGAATATTCATTCATGCTATAATAAGTAAGTAGATGATAGAGAAACATTCCAGAATTTTCTTAATTTGTTTTATAGTGGTTTTATTAATGATATATGAAAAATATTTTTACGCAAAATAATCTTATTTAGTGTGTATTTTATTATAGGCGATATAGTTGCACTGTGAGATGTAAATATTAAAATGCTATAATTCAAGTTTGGTTATTTTAGTTGATGCATTTTAATATTATTTGTTTTGTTTATTATTTATTTTTATCATAAAATTCATTGTTTAATGGAATTCAGTTATAATAATAAATATTTTTATAATGATAATATAAATATATTATTTACAATAAATACTATTTTGTAAAGTCTATATTATAATGATTGCACCTTATGTTATAATATTGATTATATTTATAATATATATACGCATAGCGTATAAGTTATAAAAGAGGATTTATCCTTTAAATCTATATGTAAAAATTTTTTTATATACATTTTACCTATCAATGTGATGTATTGAGTATGATAGTAATACACTTATGTTTCATCATCCTGTGTATTAGGCGTTGTGCTTGCAGTACAGGTATGAGTTTATAAATTTCATATAGCAGTATATGAAATTAGATATGCATATTAATTAATTATTTTTCATAATATAGTAATAAAAATATCTTATTAAGATTAATTTACATTCTATATTGCATGTGTTCAAGGTACGTCATCATATTATAAATATCATATATTTTTATAGAATATAAGTTCTATTATTGATATTTTATAGCGAGACATGATAAGAAATATGCATCTTGCATTATTATTAAAATCATATGAAAAGGAAGGATGAATAAAATATATGTAAATTATTAATTATTAATTATTAATTATTAATTATGTATTAATAGTCTTGTACCAAATAAGAGTGTGTAGTACATTACAAGAAAATAAAGGTATGATCGATAGTATCGCCATATATGTTTGCAATTATGATTACATTTTCCGGAAGAAAACAAATGTCACTGATATGAAAGTTCATGTATTTGAGTCAGCATATCACGGTAATGATATATGACATCATATGTATGATATGATTTTATAAACTAATTTTTAAATATAAAATTATGTTATAAGCATCCTAAGATTAATGATGATTTAGTAGTATTGAAAATAATATATATATACATTATAATTCATTGAAAATGCTTACATAGCTACTATGATAATGATAAAATATAATGGGTTGTAAAGTATTTCCCGTACCCCTATCGCAAGAAATGTTCGAATTCTCCTTTATTGGTAGCGCAGAAAATATTAGGATGTCATATCAACTACAGAGCCACATCTACCATGATATGGCATTTTTCCATAGTAGCATATGACATATGTGTGTACGAACAACGAAAAAGTGTAATAAAATCATCATTTTTAATGTTTTGCCAACAGCAGCGGAGGTAGGACATTATCCTATACAACCCAGCGGATTACTCAAGAATTTGTTGGCAATAATGAACAATCAGTCATATAGTGATATTATCAATATAATAATATCCGAGCGCATCATATCTAATTGTATGTAGAGATTTAGTATGTATTTTGTATACATGTTAATGCCGTCTGTCAATATAGAGTTTTACATCAGCATGTAATTTTTATGAATAAATAATATTTGATGGGCAGTTAGTTATAAAGTGAGCTCTGCAGAGATTCGATAAATGTATACATCCCACCTCCCCTGTAATATTTAGCATGAGGAAGCAGAACCTATGGGATCTTGCTCCTGGGCTGGGCAACGGGCCCGGCAGAGTGATTTAGTGAATGTAGCGCAATTAACTTCTCAATATTATGTTCTTCGGCCGAAGACTGGCTATGCTGAGCACGCGGTGAAGTTTGGCACTTCTGGGCATCGTGGAAGTGCTATGCGTTACAGCTTTAATGAAACACATATTTTAGCGATTACACAAGCTATTGCTGAAGAGCGCATTAAAAATGGGGTGACAGGTCCTTCTTATGTAGGAAAAGATACACATGCACTGTCGGAACCAGCAATGATCTCGGTATTAGAGGTATTGTCTGCCAATGGTGTAGATATTATCTTACAAAAAGATAATGGGTACACGCCAACACCTGCTATCTCTCATGCAATTATCGAACACAATAAATGTGGGGGCTTACAAGCTGACGGCATTGTGATTACGGCATCCCATAATCCGCCAGAAGATGGTGGTATTAAATATAACTTATCAAATGGTGGACCAGCACACACTAGTTGTACTCAACGCTTATCGGCGCGTGCTAATGCGCTCATTCAGAATGGTTTAAAAGAAGTCAAACGAATGACGTTAGAGGAAGCATGGGGTAGTGGTCATATTAGAGAAGAGGATGTTCTCCAACCTTATATTGAAGGTTTATTATATATAGTAGACATACCAGCCATACAGAAGGCTAATTTAAAAATTGGTGTGGATCCACTAGGTGGTGCTGGTATTGCATGTTGGCAGCGTATTGCGGATTTTTATCATCTTGATCTTACTATTGTGAATGATGTGATTGATCAAACTTTTCGTTTCATGCACCTGGATTATGATGGTATAATCCGCATGGATTGTTCATCACACTCGGCAATGACTGGGTTAGTAGCGCTACGTGATAAATTTGATTTATCATTTGCTAATGATCCAGACAATGATCGTCATGGTATTATTACTCCTTCTGGTCTTATGCATCCTAATCATTATTTGGCAGTGGCTATTCATTATCTATTTCAGAATAGACCGAAGTGGCACAAAGAGGTCGCGGTCGGTAAGACACTAGTTTCTAGTTTGATAATAGATCGCGTGGTGCAAGATCTTGGTCGTAAATTGGTAGAAGTACCAGTGGGTTTTAAATGGTTTGTAGACGGTTTATTTGAGGGTAGTTTAGGTTTTGGCGGTGAAGAAAGTGCCGGTGCTTCATTTTTGCGATTTGACGGTACACCATGGTCCACTGATAAAGATGGTATTATTATGTGCCTATTAGCCGCAGAAATTACCGCAGTGACTGGTAAAAATCCGCAACAGTACTATAATATGCTCGCTAAACGCTTTGGTGAATCAAGTTATATTCGCTTACAAAGTCCAGTGACATCTATGCAAAAAATAGCATTAATGCATTTATCACCTAATATAGTGGGTGCTCATATGTTAGCAGGTGAAGTTATTCGCGCTTGTTTAACAGAGGCGCCAGGGAATGGAGCATCTATTGGTGGATTAAAAGTAATCACAAATAATGGATGGTTTGCTTTACGCCTGTCTGGTACAGAAGATTCCTATAAACTTTATTGTGAGAGCCTTGTGGGGATTAAACATCGTAATCAAATAGAACAGGAAGCGTTGCAGCTTATTGATTTGATCTTTAAAAAATTACATCGATAGTATAATCATTGTGGTGGTAGTACATGCACTTTATACATTGCATTTATAATCACATTGTGTAAGTGCATCGCATCTTCACCTTTACCAACAAGATAACACTGAAATGATGATTACATGCGGATAGGTTATAATGATATAATGTAATATGTCTTCCAGGTCTTGGAGTACATGTGAGAATTGCAAGTGTGAGCACAACATGATGTTTGGTTCATAGAAGAGCAAATGTACATGTGATAATGATATAGCTATATAGTATAATAAAGTAATCTATGAACAGGAAATTCGTGCTTACCTGTATCCATATTCTATTGTTACCTCCTAATTATTATTTGTAATGATGTTTCAATCAATGGACTAAGTTGGTATGTCATTGCATATATTTATATATCGCTATCATAATTTTATATTCAGTTTTTCCAAACGGGCCTATAAAGGGATTTTTATGAGCGAAAAATTACAAAAATTTTTAGCACGTTTTGGGTGTGGGTCGCGACGTGAAATAGAAAGAATGATTCAAGCTGGACGTATTAGTATTAATGGTAAGTTATCCCGTTTGGGAGAGAGAGTACAGTGGAACCCGACACTGCATATTTACATAGATGATCAGTTGATAGTATGTACTGATGTATTTTGTACAAAATGTCGCGTCATAGCTTACTATAAAATAGAGGGAGAGTTATGCAGTCGTCATGACCTGCACAGACGGGCTACGGTATTTGATCATTTACCGCCATTACATACAGAACGTTGGGTTTCTGTGGGTCGTTTAGATATAAATACTGGAGGTTTACTACTATTTACTACTGATGGTCAATTAGCCCATCGCTTAATGCATCCGCGTTACAAGGTGGAAAGAGAGTATGCAGTACGGGTGTTTGGGTTTGTTAACGATAAGTGTATTAATCTTCTGCGTAATGGCGTGATGTTAGATGATGGGTTAGCGTATTGTACAGCCTTGAAGTTTGCCGGTGGATTAGGAATGAATCGGTGGTATCATATGACTGTACTAGAAGGTAGAAATCGAGAAGTGCGCCGCTTGTGGGAAGCTATAGGTGTAAAGGTGAGTCGTCTGATACGCATACGCTATGGGGATGTAGTATTACCGAAAAACCTAGTACGTGGATGTTGGAGGGAACTTGATTTACTTTCTGTGAACTCTCTGCGTCATCGAGTAGGATTGGCTTTGCAGACGGACGCTCGGAAATATAAAACGTGTGTAAAAAATACAACATTATAAGAAGAAAATTAAAATGTTCCGTCATAACAGTTTTTTTATTTCTGCTGCATGATTCTCTATGTTGAGAAGAGAATTAAAGATTTATCGTTGCATGGTTAACATTGTGTGCTATGCAACCAAGCTTGGAATTTATTACCTAGTAGTTTATGATGCATGCTATATTTAAAGAACGCTTGCATGTAACCAAGTTTATCGCCGCAGTCATAGCTTTCACCTTTTAGAAAATAAGCTTCTGTTTTTTCTTGTTTTATTAGCAAGGCAATGGCATCTGTTAATTGAATTTCTCTATTTCTCCCTGGAGTGATTTGAGTCAGTAACGGCCATATTTTTGCAGAAAGTACATAGCGACCTACTATTGCTAGATTGGATGGTGTTTTGTGTTGGATAGGTTTTTCTATAACATCAACTATAGTGGAATGGTTAGCTGGTTTGAATTGATTATCTAAACAATGAACTACGCCATAATTTGTGACATCATTGACTGGTTTAACCATGATTTGACTATAATGGGTTTGATTAAATCTTTTTATCATTGCGGCTAGGTTATCTTGTGATAGATCAGATGTGTATTGGTCTAGCACAACATCTGGTAAAATGATAGTCACCGGATTATATCCAATGATTGGCCATGCACAACTTAAGGCGTGGCCAAGTCCTTGTGCTAGCTCTTGCTGAACTTGCATAATGGTAACATATGGTGGACAGATAGACTGTATGTCTTTTAGTATTTTTTGTTTTTTCCGTTTTTCTAAAATGGTTTCTAATTCAATGTTAGAATCAAAGTATTGTCTAATAGATTTTTTAGAGGAATTTGTTACTAAAACAATGTCATGGATACCAGCAGAAATACACTCATGCACAACATATTGAATTAATGGTTTATCTACCAGTGGTAGCATTTCCTTTGGGACCTCTTTTGTTACAGGCAACATACGTGTCCCGAAACCAGCAACGGGGATTACTGCTTTCATTATATTTGAATGACGGGTAGACATTACCTAGTTCTCCTTATCGACCGTAAATGACCGTAAGTGTGCGTGATTTGATGCATCATCGAAGGAATGTATATGATTTAGTGAGACCGTGGCTGTTAACAGCTACATCATTTAGTCTATTATACTACTATACTACTATAGTATTAGAACCATAGTATAACTATGAAGAAACTATCTCCTGTTGTGTAGTTTTGTGCATGTCTTGTAAGGTGTATGGTATATGTATTATATCCCAAGTGTTACTTGTAAGCATATAAGTATATACCACACATAGGATATTTTGAATACATTAAGATAATATAGATAATCTATTGTAATAAAGATATAAATTTGCTTAGATGGGTATCTTATATGGGTATCCGTGCAATATAGCTTAGGACGATGATATCAATATTAATTTGTGAGAGATGACATGGGAATTAGTTCTAGAAATCGAGTATGGAATATTATTTTTAGGAGGGTATCGTGAATACTGTTGAGATCATTCAACGCCAAATTATAGAAAATCCTATCTTACTGTATATGAAAGGTTCTCCTAAATCACCCAGTTGTGGGTTTTCAGCTCAGGCCGTTCAGGCACTAACAGCGTGTGGAGAGCGTTTTGCTTATATAGATATCCTGCAAAACCCAGACATTCGTGCGGTACTACCAAAATATGCTAATTGGCCAACTTTTCCTCAGTTATGGGTTTGTGGTGAGTTATGTGGTGGTTGTGACATTATTCTCGAGATGTTCCAAAAAGGTGAACTTCAAAAGCTGATTACAGATGCTGCACAAAGAAAATATAATCTTCCGGATTAGGAATTCGAAAGAGGTATAGATATAAAAGAATATTTTTTTGTTTTTTTTTGCATTTGGAGCAGCATCAGGATCCAAAGATTATAGTTTAGGGGTTTCGTTTTTATCTGTAAGGTATTATCATTATTGTTAGATAATGCCCTCATAATACAATGTTGTGCTGTAGAATTAGCATAGATCGTTTTTATTTAAATTTTTATAATGTATCCAAAGTATACAGAGTAAGCCACACCTAACATTGAATGAAAGGGAGCATCTGAACAACGTTCCAATCTTGATAATTCTGAAAACAGATATGGTATAACGAGCGAGAGAGTACTAATGACAGATTATGTTTCAATCTTATTTAATGTTTAATCCTTTATGAACCTAGTATGAGATATCATAGAAATATATATTAGAGGTGATCAGTAAGGGGCTTACATGCATGTACTGTGTATCCAATACACCTCCTTATATATTTTCTATTACTAAAAACCACTTAACAAGGCGTGTAGAGTCAGCGAGGTATAGTTTTTGATCGCTCATCCTAAGCGACGTATTGTTTTTTTTGATCTTGATGGTACTTTGCATCAACAGGATATATTTAGTGCATTTATATACTGGTTATTATGGCGGCATATGTTAAATATTTTTGTACTTTTACCATTGTTGCCTTTTGTTGGAGCTGGACTACTCATCCAGGGTCGTACAACGCGTTGGCCTGTTAGTGTAGTGTTATGGTCAGTGACTTTTGGTCATAGTGAGTCTATGTTGTTGAAGCGAGAAAAGCAATTTACTTGTTGGTTCTGCAAACGCTTAACGCCTTTTCAAGTAGTGCGTCAACGACTCATAGAATATTTGCAATATGATAATACTGATGTCTGGTTAATTACTGGCTCACCAAAATCCTTAGTAGAAATGGTTTATTGTGACACGATTTTTTTTCCGCGCGTTATGCTGATTGCTAGTCAGATGGCGCGAGCTTATGGAGGTCGTATACTAATTACAAGGTGTGTGGGAGATGAAAAAGTTAAACAATTAATTAAGCGAATCGGGGAGCCCTTACAACTAGAAAGCGGATATAGTGATAGCCAGCAAGATGATCCTCTTTTATTTTTTTGTCAGCATCGTTTTCGTGTTACTCAATTTGGAGAGATTCAAGTTTTAGAATACTAAGTAACATAAGTACTATAATCACGTATTTACGGACTGTTTCTGTATGTATAATTTTTACGCGTGTTATCTTTCAAATGCAGATCATTTAACCCTTACAAGTGATCATAACTTGAAAGAATAGTTAGTTGTCTTTTTTAGAATAACCAATGCTATGTTTTTAAAATTTTATAAGGTATAAGGAAAAGAGTGCGTAATATTGAACATATTGCAAATCAATAAAATTAAAATTTGATTTATATTTCACACATGCAATATTTTTATTACATTTTTACATATAGATAAAGACACTGGCAATATTATTGCATATATTTTGAATATTTTATTATTGCATAATTACTGATATTAAAGTAGAGCATTTCTTAAAAAGAAATTTTTAAAAAAATAAATTGTTTTTATAAGATGATGTATTTTATTATTAATCATACATGATGGTATAGTAGATATAAGATAGGCGGTCAAATGAAGTCATAATTTAAATAATTATTGTGTTTTTATAGGCTTGTAGTAATCTAGTGCTCACTAGATTTAGTATACGATAGTGAAATATTAGCATGTTAGGTATCAGTATAAAATATTGTGGATTTTACATAGCTCATCATAATCTTTTCTACTTATAATATATTATATAATAAGTAAAAACATATTGGAGTATCATATTTTATATTAAATGATTTTTTGTATATAAAATATAATAATTAAGAGTGATTGACAATCACTTCCCTGTACCAACCGTCCTATATTAGCAGGATTTTATTTTTATCTATCCATTCACGCTTCTCCAATTTTCATCATATACTATTTTTGTACATTTTTACATTGATGTTCTATATGATGTCACGTCATATGTGACAACATATCGTATGATGTATTCAGGACGATCACAAGGTTTAGTTCAGTTATATGCTATTTTATGCAGGGGTTGTATTCAAACTTTTTACCATTTTGGAGATTGTTTAGGAAAAGTAAGTCGATAGAGGTTAGTTGTAATAATAATGATTTATTCGCAGTTTTTGCCCATATTGAGATACTAGAAGTGCAGCATGAAGTACAGCATATCGCATTTTATCTATACCACGCCTATTCTACTTTGTAGCATATGGCTTAATGGTAAGGTGATGAAGATCATATACATGTATTCAGCCTATATGTATGATTATTATTATTTAAGATGTATACGATCTGACAAAGATACGCTATATAATAAAAATTTTCATATGTGCCTGAGATTCATACAGAAAAGGTTAATTTTTATTTATTACTATAGGAAGTAAAATATATAGATATTAAAAATATTAATGTTTTATACTATGAGTTAGTTTATTTTATTATCTCTATTTCATTAGTTTTTCTATCGATTACACAGGATTCTTATATTCTTGTTAGATTTTATCAGGATATATATCTATAAGATATTATGCTTTGAATAGCACAAAATATTATGTGTTATTTTATTAATATTTGCAGATAAATTGAGATAATATCTATCTTATTTTTATAGTAATAGTCAAAATAAATACTTTACTATATTCTGTCCTGATTTTTTTATTTATGTATAATATATAATTATGCAATTATTCGGAGATTCCAGTATTTTATTTTTATAATAAGAGGTATATTATTAATATATATTAAACTCGCTATATACACTTGTGAACGTGAAAAATATGCTTGTTTATCATAATCAGTACTCAAGACGCATAGACATGTATAAATACTGTACTAGAAGTAACAATAATATACTCTGATACTAGAGTATCATCATATTTTATGTGTATAAGTAATGTTGATGAAGAAGTAAGGTTTATATTTAAATTTATGTTATTATTTTATGTGAATATCGATCATGTATAAGATATGAGTGAAGAGCATAATTTTATGATAGTGAACTAAGAGTTACATAATGCATAGCACAAAGAACAGTAAGTGTAATCATAGCCGATATAAAAATATGTAACAATTGTTTTTGTAGGTGTAAACTATAGAGTTTTATATATAAAATACGTTATTTTCTTGTAATAAAAGGATTCAGTTTAATAAGGGAGGGGGTTTATTGCATGTTAAAGGACCATCGGTACTATAATATTAGTGCGTACATTTGCAAGCAATGTATTATATTGTTTTTTAAAAGATATCCGTAATATACGATAGCATTAATATAGAAAATAATATAAAACGTAGTAATATGTTGATCATCATCACTATATTTTCCAATAGAATGAGGTATGTGTGATGGTATTTAAATATACTTGTATGCCAATACAAGCCAAAAAATCCATGAGGTAAGAAAACAATAGTATATGCTTAATGAATTTATTGTAGTGCATAAATGTACGGATATGCTTGTAGTATTTTAATACATGGTCTCATTATGGTACATCAATAATAATACGATGTTACATTATATATACGAAGATCTTGTAGACATGTCAATACTTTATGCACTACATATTAATCATCTTTGGAGGTAAATGAGAAGTGTTAACGATCTATCTTAATATTATTATATTCTATTAACGCAGAGAGTTTTATAGTAAATATTAGAGATAGTTATGACAGGTATATTGTTTTATGTTAATTGCTACAATATTTTTAATATTTCCATTAAGATATGGACTGGAGATAGACTCATATATGCAAGATATCTCTCGAATACTCACTTTGTATCAACGTTTCCTTGTGGTATTACTATCATCTTAGAGTATATTTTTAGTAGCGTAAACTAAGAAATATTATAATAGTTTGTATTAGCACCATAGAAAAATGATACGTACTACTTGGTCTTGATTTACAATGTTATTATGAAAATAATAAATGAATATAAGAAATCTACTTTATTTCTATATTTTATGATATAATTTATGCTATATGATTTAGCCACCAAAGATTTCATGTATTTAATATAGCAAGTATAATACTATTAGTTTTGTGTATGAGTATCTTGTATTTTACTGAAAGAGGCTTGGTGTAATCTATGTTCATTGGTGGTCGCTCAGGTCATTTTTTCTTTAATAAATTGATTCAAATTTTTGTGCATAGTCAGATTTTCCCCAATAATGTAATTTCCACACTTGATATTGATATAACTCGCCCTATGATGTACCTCCTTCTTGATCACTCCAAGATTGATCTGTTTACATTACGAGAACAATGTCTTCAAATAGATTTACCTGATCCACTAGAACCTCTGGATATTTTTGGACACACTTTTCCGCATTATATGTATCTTCAGGATTTTATCACCACTTGTGCTGCTCGTGTGGTGAAATTGTCATCACTTAAAATATTAAATGATATCGTAGTTTTACATGATTGTTATTCTGAACTTGATATTCAAGTAGTCCCTGTTTCAATAATATTTGGGCGCTTTCCTGGTCGAGAAAGACATACGACTTCTAGGACTAAGAGATATTTAGAATTATTTGGGTTCTATAAATTTTTTTCAGTATGTTTCTGGGGTCGAGATAGTGTAATACGTTTTTTACCAAAAATATCAATACGTGATATAATAATTAAACATGGGTATAACAGCGACATTATCAATAAATTAATCCGTGTAGCTCACATATATTTTATCCGAGAGCGTGTAGTAACTGTAGGCCCACATCTATTAGCACGTCGTGATTTGTTGGAAAAATTATTAAAGTCTAAGGTGATCATTCATGTCATCCGAGAAGAAGCAAATAAAAAACATATTTCTCCAAAAATCGTTCAAAAAAATATTTTATTTTTAATAAAAGAGATTAGTGCAAATTTCTCCTGTATAGCAATTTATTTTACAGATTATCTGATGAGTTGGGTGTGGAGAAAACTTTATCAGGGTATTAAGATTCGTGGTAGTCAGAGTGTCCTGCAGTTATCTCAAAGTGGACATACTATTGTGTATGTACCTTGCCATAGAAGCCATATGGATTATTTGTTACTTTCTTATATTCTCTATCATCAAGGGTTGTTTTTGCCTCATATTGCTGCTGGTATTAACTTAAATTTTTGGCCAGTAGGCATGATTTTCCGTTATTTAGGAGCATTTTTTATTCGACGTGAATTTAGGTGTAATAAATTATATTCGATGGTTTTTCGTGAATATCTAGGAGAGCTATTGCAGCGTGGTCATTCAGTCGAATATTTTATAGAAGGCGGGCGTTCGCGTAGTGGGTATCTAAGATCTCCTAAAACTGGTATGCTTTTAGTCACTTTGCAGTCTATGTTACGTGCAGGTCATCGTCCAATTTCTCTAGTGCCTATTTATATCGGTTATGAACATATCATTGAAGTAAGCGCGTATACAAATGAATTACGTGGTGCCACTAAGAAGAAAGAGGGGTGTATATCCATGGTGCGTGGATTAGGTCGTTTACGTAATTTTGGTCAAAGCTATATAAATTTTGGAAAGCCATTATCATTAGTGAATTATCTGGATCAGCGCATACCAGAGTGGCGTGAGTGTATTAATCAAAACTCTTTGCAACACCCATTTTGGCTTACCCCAGTTGCACATAATATTGCACAAGAGATCATGATACGTATTAATAACGCAGCAGCAGCAAATGCCATTAACTTATCTGTGACTGCGGTGTTAGCGTCTCAGGAACATTCTTTAAGTCGTCAACAATTAACTAAACAACTAGAGTGTTACTTAGATTTATTACACAATGTACCTTATTCGCCCGATGCTACCATACCAGATATGTCCGCTCAAGAATTGATAGAACATGCATTGCGCATGAAAAAACTTACATTACAAAAAGATAGTCTAGGTCAGGCGGTTATTCTGCCGAGAGAGTCTGTGAGGTTGTTGTCCTATTATCGTAATAATATTTACCATATGTTGGTAATACCATCATTGATTGCCACTATTATCATAAAGCACAAAAAAGTAAATCGCATTGAGTTATGTCGTCAAGTTAGTATTCTCTATCCTATGTTAAAAAACGAACTATTCCTACGTTGGCAGTTAGATGAGTTACCTGACGTACTGGATCTTTTAGTATCTGAACTAGTACGTCAAGAATTAGTTAGAGAAGATCAAGGCGTTATTAATGTGAGAGAGGGTGGTAGCGATCAATTAACATTATTAGCTGCAGGTATATGCGACATTTTACAGCTGTACACTATTATTTTCTCAATTTTGATGCATTATCCCAACATTACTCGTAAATGTCTTGTAAAAAAGAGTAGCATTATAGTACAAATTCTTTCTGTTTTGTGCTGTATGCGTGCTTTAGATTTTTGTGATCAGAGTCTGTTAACGTCTATAATTTGTGCAATATACGATGCAGGATATATAAAAGATTCCATAGGGTCTAATGATATACAGGAGATGCATACTCAAAATATTTGTATTGTTCTTTTTGATCTGGTATCACAGGATGTGAGAATGGCGATTGAAAGCGCAGTTAGACGTGATGCACATCTATAGAGTTTTTCTTTTATGATTTACATGCGCAGGTATTTTAAAGAAATTTTAATAATCTTATATCGAATACAAAGTTTTTTAGATGGCAAATGGACTGTATAATATAGTAAAATTATTTTTTAATCATGCACAATCATCGTAGTTTCCATCCTATGTAATATGGTGGGGTATCTTTTGCAATCTATCTTGATGAGGATAATATGAAATTTTTAGTTACTGGTGTAGCAGGATTTATTGGTTTTCACGTCACTAAGCATCTTCTTGAAGATGGTGATGAAGTGATTGGACTGGATAACTTAAATAACTATCATCAAGATATACATTTAAAAATGGCTCGTTTAAAAATTATTAGTGACTATAATAATTTTACTTTTATTAAAGAAGATATCGCGAATCGTGAGGTGATTATAGATTTATTTCGAGTTCATATGGTGCAGCGTGTTATACATTTAGCCGCCCAGGCAGGTGTGCGTTATTCCCTTGAAAATCCTTTTCTTTATGTTCACGCTAATCTTGTAGGGTATTTGAATATTTTAGAGGGTGCTCGTCAATATCACGTTGAACACATTCTATATGCCTCCTCTAGTTCAGTATATGGCTTAAATCATAAAATGCCATTCTCTGTAAACGATGACACAACTCACCCCCTTTCTTTATATGCAGCTACTAAAAAATCGAATGAGTTGATGTCCCACTCCTACTCTCATTTATATGGTATCCCTACTACTGCTTTGCGTTTTTTTACTGTATATGGCCCATGGGGGCGCCAAGATATGGCGTTATTTAAATTTATTCAATCTATTCTTTTAGATGAAGCGATCAGTATATATAATTATGGACAGATGGAGCGTGATTTCACTTATATTGATGATGTAGTAGAGGCGATTATGGCATTGCATCACATAATCCCAACGATAGATAAAGAGTGGGTAGCTGAAAATGGCCAGTTGTCTAGTAGCACAGCACCTTACCGGGTTTATAATATTGGAAGGGGCCAACCGGTGACATTAATGACTTATATTATGGCGTTAGAAAATGCATTAGGAAAAGTTGCAACTATTAAGATGTTACCACGACAACCTGGTGATATGATTGCAACTAGCGCAGATATTAGTAGTTTAATTCGGGTCATTGGTTTTCAACCATTAACTTCAGTGGAAGAAGGTGTGCGCCGTTTTGTAAAATGGTATCAGGAATTTTATGCAAGCAACATACACACCTCATAAGAGTATAGCAGTGGCATTTATTCAGTAATCGACATATAGATTGCTAAAATACTCTATGTAGAAGATGCGACCAGTCGTATGTTTCATGATATATTAAGAGGTCGTATTGTATGGTTCACAGAAGTACTCACTCTATTTCTATTCATGATGAGGATGAGTTAATGCAATATAATGATTTTACAAACATTAATACATAATGCATGATTCATTAATGCAATAGTAAGATGTTTACTAGACTCTACATGTATGTTTATCTATCAGTATTGTTCTGTCTTTTTGTAATAAAATTATCTACTGCTTAGAGTATGAGTACTATACATCATTGATGATCCTACCGTTCTATATATACATTAAATATATTTTTAATAAAAGATACACTTTATATCGTACGTACAGGTAAAAACGTGACGAAGGTAGCATGTTTAGACTTTGTTAAATTTATAAAGAGTAATGACATAAGTTATATTTAACACCATATGCGTGTAGAGAGAGTTAAGAATTCATCACGTTTTTTAAAAATTTTTATGCCTCATGGTATGTATGATAATCTTAAATTCAGAGACTAATAGCAATTCGCAGTGATTTTCGTATATGTAATTTTTACGCCCACGTCTATTTGTTAATTTAATCGTGAATGTTATTACATAATAATTTTTATCTATGGTGTAGAAGGATGAGTGATAAATCTTATATGGCTCGTGCACTAGAATTAGCATATCGTGGACGATTTACCGCTATGCCTAATCCTAATGTTGGATGTATACTAGTGCGTAATGATCATATTGTTGGTGAAGGTTATCACTTACGAGCCGGCGAACCCCATGCAGAAGTGCATGCATTAAGAATAGCTGGAGAGAAATCGCGCGGTGCTACGGTTTACTTAACGCTAGAGCCATGCAGTTATTATGGACGTACCCCGCCATGCTGTGATGCACTGATTGCGGCCGGAGTTAGTCATGTTTTCATATCAATGAAGGACCCAAATCCAAAAGTAGCGGGGCACAGTATCTGTCGTTTGCAGAAAGCAGGGATTACAGTTAGTTATGGATTAATGATGTCTGAATCAGAAAAACTTAATCGTGGATTTCTTAAACGTATGCGTAGTGGTGTACCTTGGGTACAATTGAAATTAGGTTGTTCATTAGATGGTCGTATAGCTATGTTTAATGGGGATAGTCAATGGATTACTTCTTTAGAATCCAGACAAGACGTACAAAGACTGCGGGCACAAAGTTCAGCTATTCTAAGTACTAGTGCTACTATATTAGCAGATAATCCAAAATTAACTGTACGTTATGAAGAATTAGATCGCTCTATTCGAGACGTATACCCAAAAAGTAATTTACGACAACCTATAAGAATCATTATAGATACTCATCATCGTATCACTACAGCACATAAATTAATCCAACAACCTGGAGAAACGTGGTTGATTCGCGATGTGGGTGATATGAATGTTTGGCCCGATACTGTCAAGCAATTATTATTGCCCTATGATAATGGGCGCCCTCATTTAAGATCTATGTTAGAGTACCTTGCGGAACAAGAAATTAATAGCGTATTAGTAGAGGCGGGTGCAGAGTTTTCTGGCGCATTATTACAAGCGAATTTGGTTGATGAATTAATCGTATATATTGCACCTAAATTGATAGGTAATACTGGTCTTGGATTATGTCACTTAAGGGGTTTAGAAAAATTAAGTGATGTGCCCATCTTAACTTTTACAGATATGATTTCATTGGGTCCAGATATCAGAGTGACTTTAGAACCATAGATCATTATACATATTTAATACGAAATAGGTCGATAGTGAATCTGAGACCCTATTCGCTATTAGTATCTTACACAGTCCTAGAAGAAAACTATGAATTTAATTGAAGCTACTATTGTAGCCCCAGATGCGCATATTGCCTTAGTGGTTGCACGTTTTAATCATTTTATTAATAAGTGTTTATTAAGTGGTGCAATAGACACACTAAAGCGTATGGGTCATATCCAGGATGAACATATTACAGTAGTGTGGGTTCCCGGTGCTTATGAGCTACCTTTAATCGTTAAGGTTTTAGCTAAAACAAAAAAATATGATGCTATTATAGCGCTTGGAACGGTAATTCAAGGCGATACTCCCCATTTTGAATTTGTAGCCAGCGCTACTAGTTCTGGTTTAATGAATATTATGACACATACTGATATTCCAGTATCATTTGGTATCTTGACAACACAGAATATTGAACAAGCGATTGAGCGAGCGGGAACTAAAAAAGGGAACAAAGGGGCTGAAGCGGCCTTAACTGCTTTAGAAATGATTAATATTTTAAAAAATATCACAGTATCATAGAAAGAGGACTATCGGTGAACCCTGCTTTTCGTCGTCGTGCCAGAGAATGCGCTGTACAAGCTTTATATGCTTGGCAAATGTCTAAAAATGATATCATAGATATTGAACATCAATTTTTGGCAGAGCAAGACATTGACAATATGGACATTAGTTATTTTCGGGAGATTATTAGCGGAATTGTGACTGATGGTGCCTATCTGGATAAGCTGATGCAACCGTATATCTCTCGTCACATTAACGATCTTGGGCAAGTGGAAAAGGCTATTCTGCGTATTGCATTATTTGAATTAAATAAACGCTGGGACGTTCCATATAAGGTAGCAATCAATGAGGGGATTGAGTTAGCTAAAGTGTTTGGTGCTGAGGATAGTCATAAATTTATTAATGGTGTATTAGATAAAGTGGCTTTAGAGATTCGACCTAATCGTAAATGATCTTTGTGGGTCGTCTGAATCAGTATTGTTTTTTTATTTTGGAATCCAATTATGGCATGTGGTGAATTTGAACTGATCGCGCGTTATTTTGATCGTGACATATGCTCTAGACATGATGTAGAAGAAGGTATAGGGGATGACTGTGCACTAGTGCATGTACCAGAAAAACACACTCTAGCTATTAGTACTGATACCTTAGTGGAAGGCGTGCATTTTTTACAGAGCATCGATCCATCGGATCTTGCGTATAAAGCTTTGGCGGTAAATCTTAGTGATTTAGCGGCGACGGGGGCGAAGCCTACATGGTTAACCCTGGCACTTACATTGCCTAAGGTTAATGATGATTGGTTACAATCTTTTAGTGACACCTTATTTGATCTTTTAGCTCATTATCAGATGCAACTTATTGGCGGGGATATTACACGTGGTCCTTTAAGTGTAACGTTAGGTATTTACGGCACCGTACCACGGGGGCGAGCTTTAAAGCGAAGTGGTGCATGTATTGGCGATGCAATTTATGTGACAGGCACTTTAGGTGATAGCATTGCTGGTTTTGAATTATTACAGAATAAAGTAAATATTCACGATAAGGTTGCTCGAGACAAGCTGATTCAGCGCCACTTACGCCCTATACCTCGCGTTTTACAAGGTCAGGTGTTACGTGATTTAGCTAGTGCTGCTATTGATTTATCAGATGGCTTAATTGCGGATCTTGGACACATCTTGAAAGCTAGTGCTTGTGGAGCAATACTGAATCTTGATGTATTACCACTTTCATTGGTGATGAGGAAAAATTTTCCAGAACAGAAAGTTTTAAGCTGGGCGCTAAGTAGTGGAGAAGATTATGAGTTATGTTTTACTATTCCAGAAGAAAATCGTAGTGCTTTAGATATAGCATTCAGAGATCACGGAATATTATATACTTGTATTGGGAAAATTTCGTCACAGAGGAATGGATTGACATTTTTTCAAAATAAACAGCCGGTTCAGATCATTCTCAAAGGTTTTGATCATTTTAGTATACATTCAGAAGGTCATCAATAGCTTGGATATTCCCGGTGACAAAGAGTATCGTTTTGTAAAAAATGTGGAGAATTATAGTGGTCTCAATAGTCATTTCTGTTTTATGCTTGATGATTGGATCATATCACTACAATGAATCGTTAAGTTAAAGGTATTATGCTCAATCAGGATTTTAAAAAAATAGTTTTTACCGCAGTGACTATAAGTATATAGTAAAGTTATATCGCACCAATACAATCATATTTATCTTTCTAATTTTCTATACAGAATACTGGTGTGATTCATAAGCATGCATCCAGTCAAAGATATGAGTGACAGAATTGTAACTAATAAAATTTTATGTTTTGTATAAATCTTTATTATATGCAACATACTTAATTATTTAAAGATACTATCAACATACATAATGAGCTACAATTCCCACTTAATAGGGAGATATGGTGCAATAAAATAGAAAGGCAGGCTGTGATTAAAAATATACTGCATTCATTTCCACATCAGTGACATGTCAGTGATGGGATTAATGTTTGCTGTTTTGTTATGATTGGTGATACTCATATAACTATTAACTAAATTTGTCCTATATAATCTATATTATTCATATACGGTCGTAGGATCTCTGGTACTCTCACTCGACCATCTTTCTCTTGGTAATTTTCTAGTATTGCGACTAAAGTGCGTCCTATAGCCAAACCAGAGCCATTTATAGTATGTACAAAGTGAGTCTTTTTTTGACCATTTACACGCCAACGAGCTTGCATACGACGAGATTGAAAATCCCCCATATTTGAACAAGAAGAGATCTCACGATATGTGTTTTGAGCAGGTAACCATACTTCTAGGTCATAGGTTTTCTGTGCGCTAAAACTAAGATCGCCCGTACATAGTAGTACATGCCGATACGGTAGTTGGAGAAGTTGTAGCACTTTCTCAGCATGTCCAACTAATTCCTCCAGTGCATTCATTGAGTCTTTTTGGCGAGTGATCTGTACCATTTCTACTTTATCAAATTGATGCATACGAATGAGACCTCGTGTATCGCGACCATAACTACCAGCTTCAGAACGAAAACAAGGTGTTTTTGCTACCATTTTTAATGGTAGGGAATCTTCTTCTATAATTTTATTTCGGATTATATTGGTAAGAGATACTTCAGCCGTCGGTATGAGTGCGTAATTTATATTAGAGTTTATGGCGTCTGATGGATTGAGGTAGCATAGATCTTGACTAAATTTTGGAAGATGTCCGGTACCATATAGGCTCGTGTTGTTAACTAAATATGGTACGTAAGTTTCCTGATACCCATGTTGTTCAGTATGTAAATTGAGCATAAATTGACCTAATGCACGATACATAAGTGCTATATGTCCCCTCATAACCACAAAACGCGAACCTGTTATTTTTACAGCAGTATCGAAGTCTAAACCTTCCATTTGTTGACCTAATACAACATGATCTTTCACCGGAAAATCAAATTTTTTTGGTTGACCCCATCGGTAAAGTTCTTGATTATCACTGGAATCTTTCCCTATGGGAATTATATCATCTGGAATATTTGGGATTGTAACTAAGATTGTATGGATATTAGTCAATACTACTGATAGCTCTTTTTTCACTACATCAAGTTGCTTGGATAGTATTTTTACCTCTTGACATAAGAGCTCTGTCGTTTCTCCTCTTTGTTTTGCTTGTCCGATAAACTTAGATTTTATTTTACGCTGGGCTTGAATACTTTCCGTTTCTATTTGTAGTATTTTACGCTTTTCTTCGTACGCATGTAGAGTAGTGATATCTAAGTGATATCCCCTTCTTGCTAGTTTTGTAGAGATTATTTCAGGAATACTACGTAGTAAGTGGATATCAATCATAATGATCCTATATAATAAGCATGAATGATTAAAGAATAATACCGTGTAATGTTACAAATGTAGATATAGAAATTCATAGGTATGACTGTATTGATCATAGGTTTAATGACTGCATTAGTGTATCTGATGTCTGCCAAAACTTATATTGATAAGTAAGCAATGGTACTAAAAACTATAAGTTAATGCTATATCGGTAATAGTAATCAATATCAGTGTATGCACTAAAGGTATTCTATTTATGATATGATATTTTTATACAAAATTTGATTTATTAGCGATGTTCTACTATGTAAAAGTTGTAAATGTTATTTTCATGTTTTCTAATTTTTTACTTGTAGTACGTGCATTAGATAGTTTGCTCTCATACATAATAGTGATGAATCTCATTTTAAATAATAATTGTGATATCCTCTCAATATATCTTCGTATTAGATTATGTGTTATGTTTATGCAGAGAGCGAATAAGAGGTCATGGTGTGCATCACACATAAACATCTATAAATATTTATAGCTTTATTTAATTTAGAACTTTATGTATTAAAATGGTGATTTTATCTTATAACAAGATCTGTAGTTTTTATTTTTCTGAAGATACAATGAGTGTGCGCTATTCAATTATTTTATTTTTACTAAAATAAGCACATATAAAGAATTGTCTATTATCAATATAGAAGTTATATGGTGTGCAAGTATTTGATCGTCATATTTTCTATATTATATCCATTTGCGTAGTATAATATAAATATCGTCCTTGTATATAATGACATTATGCATTGGGTTCTGATTTCAAACTGTGTCTGTAGTTTTTGATCCCCTGTAATACCAGATATTGATTGTAAAATATTTTGCAATCATATCTCTGAGAGATTGAGAATTTTTTTATTAGTATCACGTTATGTATTCTTACAGACGCGTAATGAGAAGGACACAGTTGTAACAATATATTAATCTACCAATAAACGAAGCATGCGTCGCAGTGGTTCAGCAGCTCCCCATAGTAATTGATCACCAACAGTAAAGGCGGAGATGTATTCTGCCCCTATACTCAACTTGCGTAATCGACCAATAGGGATACATAGTGTACCAGATACTACTGATGGTGTTAGTTCACGTAAAATATGATCTAGATCATTTGGTACTATTTTAACCCACGAGTTATGTGCTGCGATTTGTTGTTTAATTTCCCACAATGGGATATCTTTTCTTAATTTTATAGTAAATACTTGGCTATGACAGCGTAATGCTCCAATACGTACACATATACCGTCTATTGGAATAATGTGAGAAGTTTGCAGAATTTTATTAGTTTCCGCTTGCCCTTTCCATTCTTCAAAAGTTTGTCCATTTTTATATTTTTTATCAATCCAGGGGATGATATTCCCTACTAGGGGGACGGTACTACTCCCTATCTGTATCCCTTGATTATTTATTTTAGTAATCTTGCGTTCCATATCTAGAATCGTAGCGGAGGGATCACTTAGATCCTGAGCGATACAATGATGTATTGCCCCCATCTGAGTGAGCAATTCACGCACATGATGTGCGCCCCCACCAGACGCGGCTTGATATGTGGCAACAGATATCCATTCAACTAAATTATTGGCAAAAAGCCCACCTAGAGACATCAACATTAAGCTCACAGTACAGTTACTGCCAACAAAAGTTTTTATTCCAACACTTAATGCATCATCAATCACCTGATAATTAACAGGGTCGAGAATAATCACAGCATCTTCTGTCATACGAAGCGTGGAAGATGCATCAATCCAATAACCAGACCACCCTGTCTTCCGAAGCTGATTGTATATTTTTTCCGTATAGCTTCTACCTTGGCATGTAAGAATAATATCAAGTGCTTTTAGAGCATCAATGTCGTGGGCATTTTGTAAGACTCCACATGATTTTCCACTTAATAAAGGCGCGGCGTGTCCGTGCTGCGAGGTAGAAAAAAATACTGGATTGACTACATTAAAATCACCTTCTTCGCGCATACGCTGCATCAGCACAGAGCCGACCATTCCCCGCCATCCAATTAATCCTAGAGTTTTCATTTTATGTAGTGCTTTTTTATGTGGTGCTTATGGTAAATTTTATTTTTAAGACAACCCTTATCTGATGCAAGATCAAGTGGGTGATTTATATATATTACTATATTTCGGGTATGCATGATTTCAGATATGCGTATCAGATGGTTGCCTTCATTTGGTAGTGAGTAAAACTCTTTCTACTTTTAGTCAAAATATTTACGCGTACCACAAAAAGAGGGGTGTACTATAACTATATTAACCTCATCCAAATAAAAATAATATAGCTTGGTAAGCTCACGTTCATGAATATTGTATATTTTTATATTAAGTTATTCTGTACCTGTTCTTCCATTTAATGATGTGGAATAATGCCTATTATTATGCGTGATAATTTTGAGTTGTCAAAAGCGATAGCGGTATTGATGATAATACCATATGATGAGAATCATAAAGAGTTCATGAACACGTATAACATATCCCAAGTATTTAAGTCAATTTCTGTTGCATGATTTAGTTTGTAATGTTAGAACATATGATATGTGTTATGTAGGAAAATAATGACTTTGGTTATTCTTTTGTCAGAATATAATCTATTTGTAGATGTTATTCAATTTATTTGTAGATATTACACGTTTTTCTGAGATCTTGTATCATTTGTTCTCTTTTAGAGAATCATATTTTGTATTGTGACCCCAATAATTCACACCATTTTAGAAATAAGAATAAAATAAATACCTCAATCGTGTAGTTTTATATCAAACTAACGTATAGATCCTGCAGATTCTTTAATGTACTGAGGTAGGTCTTTGAAACTATTTAGTATATAATCAGCGCTGTGGATATGTTCTTCTGGGATCACCTTACCACTACGCACTAATATATTTTTTCCTACTCCAGCTGCTTGCGCTGCTTGCATATCTTCTATTTTATCGCCTATCATATAAGAAGCTGACATGTCAATATGCAATTCTTTTTTTGCGGTTAGCAGCATCCCTGGTTTCGGTTTACGACAACTACATAATTGTCTCCATTCTTTTATCGCTGCCATAGGATGGTGAGGACAAAAATATACACCATCTATGTGAACATCATGTTCTAATAGACTTTTTTTCATCCATGTAGTTAATATAATAAATTGCGTTATGGTAAATACACCACGTGCAATACCTGATTGATTTGTGACGATCACGAGAGAAAAACCCATAAGTATTAATTCCTGCATTGCATTGATAATACCGTCAATAAATTGAAAATGGTCTATTTGAAAAACGTAGCCATGATCGAGATTAATAGTGCCATCTCTATCTACAAAGATGGCAGGATTGGTATTATAAAAAAGCATGAGAGCTCCTATTTTTTTGACAGTATCAAATGTAAGGATCGTAGTCTTTCCTGATATTGTATTTTTTTTAAAAGTATACAATATATGTATAGTAAATGAGAATTTTTTTCATTATTGATATATATTATATAAAACATAGTCTATAATTTTTCGAGTCAGAATATATCACTTCTAAAATCATCTCTGTAGTAATCATCTTTTATTCTTGGATTAGAATTCATTAATTCATGTATATTTTCTGTATGTTATTAAACATTACTGATATTTCCAATAATTATTAATGTTGAATGTGTGATGCTAAATATTTTAAATGAAATATTTGAGTATGGATAAGCTTATATATGATATTATAAAGAATAAAGGCAGAGTTTATTCTCACTAAGTGTTATAAAGTGATTTGAATGAAAATAAAGTCATATTGTAAGTAAAGGTGTGAGAATTTAATCAAGATTAAACATTTGATATGAAGCGGTGTGTACATGTAGTATATGCTATAGGTGTGTTGATATCTTCATAATTATATAATATGAATATATTCAATATATAAATCTATCTATTAATAATTATAGCATACAATGATACCTTTGTTTACTATACACAATAGTAAATATAAAAGGTTATCATAATAATGAATCATATCATGATATCTGTATCAGATTATTAATGTAATTAAATTATAATAATAGATTATAATATTATTATAAATAAGTAAATAATATGACAATACAATATAAATATAATTTGTAAAAATTAAAAATGAAGATTGAGAGTTTACTGGTATTTCTTATTAAAAACGGAAGAAATATTTTTGTTACAGCAAGGAGTCTAGACACAATGATGTGTTAATATGACTATATATATGAAAATCATATGAACCGCCAATCTGAATTCAAGTCAATAAAATATATAAGTCTGTTCGGTAACATGTGATAAAAGTAAAGAAAATATACATGGCGTGAACGTCATTGAGCCCTTATCACTTTCTATAAAAATGAAAAAATAATATATACATTAGTGGTGATCGTTCGGGTGTTTGAACGCAGATAGAAAAATAACATATCATAAGAGAACGAAGTAAGTGTTTCTCTATCCTTTATTTTTGATCAACTGTAATATAATACAGAGTGAAGTAATTATCCACTATATGTATTTTATGTAAACATACTATAATTTGTACAGGACTCTTTCTTTATAGTCAATGTCGCAACATTGTGATAAGTCACAATAGTCATAATAACATGAAAATAGCATAGCTTCACGAAAGTAATATAGCGTATTATAAGAGGTGTATTTTTCTCAGGTGAGCGTGATAAGGATTTTTTATCCGGCAAATCTCTTTATAACTTAAATGCTCTCCAGTATACTTTGTAAGGGTTCTTAGGTTTTATTGTACGAAGTATAGATCATGACATCGGTTGATTTTTTTGAAAATGTAATTCTTGTTAGTTGTTATGATGGTTAAAGTGTACCTGATCACTTGATAAGTAAGTGGACAGTCAGGTGCTACATAATAGCCATAGCTATAACACATGGATACACAATAAAATCACATGCCTATATAATTTTTTGTTTGGTTTATTATGCAATAAGTTGTTGATGTGAGTGTTTTATTAGACATGTGAATATTATGAAATGAGGGGTGGAGTATGTGCTTATTTGTATACCTCTCACATATTTCGTAGGTAGCATTAATTAGAATAATTCTTCTATTTCGACGGATATGTATATTGCATTTATTACATAACCAAGATAGAGTCAAACTTACAGACAGCAGCGCGTTTCATCATTGCACTATAGTGTGACTATATCGCCTTGAAGCAGAGCAACTTTTAAGAGAGATGGCGTAAAATCTGAGATTTTCTTATGTATTACTCACGTAATAGATAATAGCATAAATGGGATAACATCTATCACTTATTTCATTGAAGTTTTGTGGGGGTCTTTAGAAACGAACCCGGTAATGTTAGTTATTTTGCCAAAGGTGGTAATGGCAAAAATATTTAGTTTGATCACATAAAGGCACTTGACTAATAGTGAGTAAGATGATGAGTATAGTACGTTATGTTGAGGTAACATATGTCTTGTATGGCATCTATAGAGGGAAATATTAGAATTCCTGATATATAAAAATGCAAGTTAATTTACCACAAATCGGTAAAAGTTCTAGTACTGGTCTTGAGGTTGATTCTAGATTACACTTTTTATGATATTATAGATATCGGATAACACCCATTATTAATTTTATTATATATCAGAGCTTGATAAATATATTTAAATATTGTTTGTGCACATAAACATAGCTGGCTTATTCTGAGGTACACAAAGAAGTCAACTGTGTATGGTATTTTAAACGCTGATAGTATACTTAACCGGTATAACGTGCTGCTAATTGCCGATGATCCACCTTTCCTAGACTTTAGATAGGATATTTAATGCTTGGAATTCAAACTCTTTTTAGTAAAATGATATTTTTAATAAAATTAAATATTATAATATTTTATTATGCATCGTAATGAATTCTGTATGTGATATAAAGTCTTAGATATCTCTTAAAAGTTTTTTGGATGTTATATGATACAAGATGTAAAATTTCTGTCCTATTAGTGTTTATGTACTATTATCCTAGGAATAGTATCGTCTTGACGTAATGTTAAGATTTCACACCCATTCTGCGTTACGACTACAGTATGCTCGTACTGTGCTGATAAGCTAGAGTCTTGAGTTTTCACCGTCCACCCATCTGACATGCAATACACTTTAGAGTCACCGGCATTAATCATAGGTTCAATAGTAAAAGCCATACCTGGCTGCAACACTACACCACCATCGTCTGCATCATAATGCAGGACTTGAGGTTCTTCATGGAATTGCTTTCCAATACCATGTCCGCAGTATTCGCGCACTACTGAATAATTTTGTTTTTCAATAAAACGTTGAATTACGATGCCTAGAGTACGCAGACGGATTCCTGGTTTAACCATATGTATGGCGAGGTAGAGACTTTCCTGTGTGATCTGACATAGATATTGACCGTGGGTAGTCGGTTGTCCTACCATAAACATGGCAGAGGTATCTCCATGATATTGGTCTTTTACAACAGTTACGTCAACATTCACAATGTCACCTTCTTTGAGGATCACGTCCTCACTTGGAATACCGTGGCACACCACGTCATTTATGGAGATGCATACAGATTTTGGGAACCCATGGTAATTTAGACAGGCAGATAATGCGTTTTGCTTTGTAGTAATATACTGATGGCATAGGCGATCTAGTGTAGCTGTGCTAATATTAGGAATAATATATGCTTGAATCATTTCAAGAACCTCTGCTGCTAAGCGACCAGCTATTCTCATTTTATTAATTTGTTTAGGGGTTTTAATTATAATTGCCATATATTTATCCGTGAATTTTAGTGTAAGCGCTACAAGCGGTAGTAGCATAATTAGAATAATTATTATCGCTGTACCAAATGGTGGAGAGTCAAGTAAAAAACTATATTTTATCTAAAGAATTTTATATTTTTATACTGTTACTGTTTGCCTATGCTAGTAATGGTATATAAATGTCTTACTTTCAGATAAGAAAGTGGTTATATCATAATTAGAATGTAGATTTTTACGAGATGTAAGAATATGACTGAGCATGAAGGTAACTATTTCATGCATATTATGCACTTTTTATATTGTATCTATTTATTATGATAACATAGAATGATTTTAATATATCAATTGAATGAGATTTGATATGATATATTATACTGTTTTCATAAATATACATACTTATATTTCTCATGCATTCTCATCATTATTAGTGAGTTTCTAATATCTCATGTCATTTTACATATGACTTCTACGTTTATTATAAAATAATACATGATGATATATAAAAACTACTGGGGATCGGAGCTGCATTTATTTTATGGCGTATATTCATAACTCCATCTATGTTTTTCATTTTATTTTACCTGAAAGGAAAAAATATAGTAGAATTTTAAATACTGAGAGGATGCTTTTTATTTTTTTTAGATATAACACTGTTCCTGTCGTATCACTTTAATATCAATGTAAGTCATTATAGACTACTGCACGCAGCTTGTTTGTCTTAGTCATTAATTTCATTAATTGCACACCAGTTTCATTAAGTGTATAGCACTTTAGAATTTTATTGTTTTTGTAGGATTTTTTATTACTAGTATACCCTATCAAGTTCTTTACACATTAGTGAATCTTAAGTAGCAATAAGTTAAGTTGTGTTTTGTTTTTTGTAGGAAGGCTCTAGGAAGGCATATAGAGATGTTAGAAGAAAATTGATAACAAGATTGACGCAGTACCAACGTACACGTATTTTAATATATATTATATTTAAGGAGAGGATTTATATTTTATAAAATACGTGCGTGACCATTGATAGAAGTTATTTGTCTTCGATTATTTTGCGGTAATGTCCGTGTAGACTGATGTAAAAGGAGATGATACAGAGATCATCATTTTTTCTTTTTTATCTACAAAAATATTGATATAGAATCACATTCTATTGGGTTTGTGTTAATAATGAGTTTCTATGGAAGATGGATAGGGCTAGACATGGAAACACTCAAATATATCAAGATATGATCGATCAAAGGAAATAATGCTATTTCTAGTTACATGCATGATCAGGTTACACTGGAATTTTTAAAGTGTTTATTTTTCATTTTGCAGCACTAATAATGTCTTGCGTATAGGAGACATGCAGGCTGCACTCTAAAATATTATATCATAGAGGTAATGATGGTTACGATTTCAATGCATGATATGCTCCAAGCTGGCGTGCACTTTGGTCATCAGACTCGTTATTGGAACCCAAAAATGAAGCCGTTTATTTTTGGTTCTCGCAACAAGGTTCATATTATTAATCTTGAGAAAACTGTACCAATGTTTAATGAGGCTTTAGCAGAGATTAAAAAAATTTCTTCTCGTAAAGGTAAGATTTTATTTGTGGGTACTAAGCGTTCTGCACACATAGCTGTCAAAAAGTACGCTATAAGTTGTGATCAGTTTTTTGTTAATCATCGTTGGTTAGGTGGTATGCTGACTAATTGGAAAACTGTTCGTCAATCGATTAAACGCCTAAAAGATCTGGAAGTACAATCTCAGGATGGTACTTTTGACAAACTTACTAAGAAGGAAGTACTTATCCGTGCAGGACAATTATCTAAGCTTGAAAACAGCTTAGGTGGTATTAAAGACATGGGTGGCCTACCAGATGCACTGTTTGTGGTTGATGCTCATCATGAAAATATCGCTATAAAAGAAGCAAATAATTTAGGTATCCCAGTATTCGCTATTGTAGATACTAATTCTAACCCAGATGGGGTAGATTTTATTATCCCGGGTAATGATGATGCCATTCGTGCAGTAAACTTATATCTTGCAGCAGTAGAAGATACTATTCGTACAGGTCTCTCTCACACTTTAGTGCATACATCGGATAAATCTAGTGCATCTATTAATTGAGAAATTTAATATATCATTAGAAATGGGTTATAATTGAGTCGATAACCATGTATACGTTAAGGAATCATGAATACTATAAAAATAGTTGATGAATACGACATAATGTGGGAGGGGTATGCAGATTCTTCTATACACTAATTAATTAGCATTATCTCAATGATAATGGTGTTTTGATACTGAAAGATGGCTTTTCAAAAAATGTTTTAATAATGTATTTTAGTAAACCTATGTATATGTTTTTTGATATGTGTATACATTTGTTGATCGAGGAGAAGAAAGAGAATGTCTAATATTACTGCTGCGCTAGTAAAAGACTTACGCGAACGCACAGGCTTAGGTATTATGGATTGCAAGTTGGCACTATCTGAAGCTAATGGCGACATTGATTTAGCTATTAAAAATCTGCGTAAATCTGGTATGATTAAGGCAGCAAAAAAAGCAAGTCATATAACAACAGAGGGCATGATTAGAAGTAAAGTGCAAGATAATTACGGCGTCATCATAGAAGTGAATTGTCAGACAGATTTTGTGGCTAAAAACGCGAGTTTTCAATTATTTGCAGATAAAATATTAGATTTTGCTTTTTTAAATAAATCCAATGATGTTGGAGTTTTGGCGGCACAGTTTCAAGAAGAACGTATGGAGCTGATAACTTATCTTGGTGAAAATATTAATATTCGACGCATAGGTTTTTTGGATGGTGCGTATGTAGGGCAGTATGTTCATGGTGAGCGTATTGGGGTTTTGGTTTCTATGAATACTTTTGATATAGAATATATGAAGCAGATCGCTATGCATATCGCAGCGAGTAAACCTGAATTTATTTATCCAGAAGATATATCGTCTATAGTGATCGAAAGAGAATATCAATTACAATTAGAGATGGCTATGCAGTCTGGAAAAGCAAAAGAGATTGCGGATAGAATCGTTCAAGGTCGCATGCAGAAATTTATGAAAGAGATCTCATTGGTGGGTCAGCCATTTATTTTAGCTCCAGAAAAAACTGTAGGGACATTTTTAAATGAGAGAAATCTTTCCGTTACCAATTTTATACGATTTGAAGTAGGTGAGGGTATTAGAGGGGCCTAATGATATCCCTTAGAGTTTAGGGGAAGCACTTACTAGGAATTTTCAATAAATAGATATGATGAGGCTTCCCGCTTAGATATTTATTCATTATAACGCAAAAGCGTGCTCTATATCAAAACCTGTATAAAAATAAGTATAGTAAGAAGTATTTTGTGAGTTCTGGAAGATAAGACTAGTATTAAATATAGTATCCATGGTTACGGATATCATCTAGGAAATCGCTATGGCGACTAATATAACACCTATATATCAGCGTATATTGCTAAAATTAAGCGGGGAAGTGCTGCAAGGTTCTGAAAATTTTGGTATTGATTCTGCTGTATTGAACCGCACAGCCAAAGAAATTAAAGATTTGGTAGAATTAGGGATTCAGATAGGTATAGTTATCGGAGGAGGTAATTTATTCCGCGGAGCTAGTTTGGAGAAGTCCGGTATGAATCGTGTTGTTGCTGATCATATGGGGATGTTAGCGACAGTGATGAATGGTTTGGCAATGCGTGATGCTTTGCATCGTGTGCATGTCCATTCCAGACTAATGTCTGCCATCCCTTTAAATGGTATGTGCGATATGTATAATTGGAATGAAGCCATTAGTTTATTACACAATAATTATGTAGTGATTTTTTCTGCTGGCATTGCTAATCCATTCTTTACTACTGACTTGGCTGCCTGTTTACGTGGTATTGAGATGCAAGTGGATATAATGCTCAAAGCCACTAAAGTGGATGGTGTTTATTCTTCCGATCCAATGCATCACCCAGAAGCAGTTTTATACGAAAAATTAACTTATTCTGAAGTATTACAGAATGGATTTCAAGTCATGGATGTAGCAGCTTTTGCTTTAGCACGCGATCATGTGTTACCTATTTGTGTATTTAATATGAATAAACCAGGTGCACTACTTCGTGTTCTGATGGGTGAAAAAGAAGGGACATTAATTGTGAAGTAATAGTAATGTTAGCATATGATTAGGTAGACACTATTACTTTTATTACATAGAACCAAAGGTTATTAGCATGATTAATACGATTCAAAATGATACAGAGATGCGCATGCAAAAATGCGTAGCGGTTTTCATCCAAAACATAAGAAAAATTCGTACTGGTCGTGCTTCACCATCTATACTTGATGGTATCATAATTGATTATTATGGTGCGCCTACACCTTTATTACAATTAGCTAATATTACAGTGGAAAACTCGTTGACTTTAAAGATTAATGTTTTTGATCGATCTATGATCTCTGTTGTTGAGAAAGCCATTATGACCTCAGATTTAGGTTTAAATCCTAGCTCAATAGGTAGTGATATTCGTGTACAACTACCTTCTCTCACCACAGAGCGTCGACATAAATTAATTAAAGTGGTGCGCAGTGAATCTGAACAAGGGCGTGTATCGATTCGCAATATCAGGCGTGATGCTAACGATCAAGTTAAGGTTTTAGTAAAAAATAAAAAGATTAGTGAAGAGGATGAGCATAGATCTCAAGAAAGAGTGCAGAAAATAACTGACGCTTTCATAAAAAAAATAGATAAAATTCTATCCGAAAAAGAGATGGAAATATTAGATTTTTAATATTTTTCTATCAGTGGTTGTGCATTAGTATGACGTGTCCATTACCTATACTCAAGAGATGTATCTTTTCTCTATTCGATCACAATTTCATCTTCATTGGCTGAGAAACGTATGAAGCAATTAACTATTCTCGGCTCCACTGGTTCTATTGGTAACAGCACTTTATCTGTTATTCGAGAGAATCCGCAACTATTTTCTGTTAAAGCATTAGTTGCAGGGCGTAATATTAAACTAATGACACAGCAATGCTTAGAGTTTTGTCCAGATTTTGCGGTTATGGTAGATGAAGAATCTGCACATGAACTGCGATGTCAACTAAATAATCTTTATATTGCTACTGAGGTGCTAAGTGGTAATCAAGCAGCTTGTGATGTGGCTGCACTCGATGATGTCGATCAAGTTGTAGCCGCCATTGTTGGTGTAGCAGGTTTGTTGCCCACGCTATCCGCTGTGCGGGCAGGTAAACAGGTTTTGCTGGCTAATAAAGAGTCACTTGTAACATGCGGTCGTCTTTTTTTTGAAGCAGTTCATTCCTCAAAAGCTCATATTTTACCAATAGATAGTGAGCATAATGCCATATTTCAAAGCTTACCTCTATCCTTACAGGAAAAATCTGGATATTATTCTTTAGAATGCAGTGGAATTGATGGTATTGTGCTTACAGGATCTGGCGGTCCATTCCGCGAAACCCCATTATCACGGTTACGTTATATGACACCTAATCAAGCCTGTGCACATCCAAATTGGTTAATGGGGCGTAAGATATCAGTCGACTCAGCCACGATGATGAACAAGGGTTTAGAGTATATCGCAGCAAGATGGTTATTTAATGCTACTCATAAACAGATAGAAGTAATCATTCACCCACAATCTGTTATCCACTCAATGGTTCGTTACCTTGATGGAAGCGTGATTGCACAGCTTGCTTCTCCGGATATGCGCATACCCATTGCTTATGCAATGGGCTGGCCTCAACGCGTGCATTCAGGGGCTTCCATATTAGATTTTAAACGGATGGCATCTTTAACTTTTTTAGAACCTGATTACGTACGCTATCCGTGTTTGCAGTTAGCAATAGAAGCTAGTCAAGTAGGGCAGGCGGCTACTACAATATTAAATGCCTCTAATGAGGTTGCGGTAGCGGCATTTTTATCCTCAGATATTAACTTTACCGATATTTTTTCGCTGAATATAGCGGTGTTAGATCGCCTAGTGTATCGTGAACCAACAAGTATTGAAGAGGTGCTTGCTATTGACTGTGAAGCTCGATCGGTAGCTTGTATGTTCTTGCAAAAATTCATGACAAAAGGTGCTATAGATCATGTTATACCACGATATGAATAAAATATATGGTAGCAGTGACTAAGTGAAGGTGGTGTAGATGCTCTAAATATACTATCTTACATAGGGAGTAAAACATTTAGCAGCTACACCAGTCTGTATTAAGGGAAGCATAACACGTTATGTCATCCGAAAATAAATTCAAACATCATAACCAAAGAGGTATAAAACCTCATCATGTAGCGATTATTATGGATGGCAATGGTCGTTGGGCTCATAAAAAAGGGAAGTTACGGATCTTTGGTCATCAAGCGGGAGTGGAATCGGTACGTCGTGCGGTGAGTTTTGCTGTTAGTTATCATTTAGATGCATTAACTTTATATGCTTTTAGTAGTGAAAATTGGCAGCGTCCACATCAAGAAGTTGTGGCGTTATTAGAATTATTTATAAGAGCACTTGAGACTGAAGTTAAAAATTTAGACAAGCACAACATTCGTCTCAATATTATTGGTGATACAAGTCGTTTGAGCACGCGCTTACAAGCTTGTATTCGTTGTGCTGAAGAAAAAACTCAACACAATAAGGGGTTGATTCTTAATATTGCTGTCAATTATGGCGGGCGTTGGGATATCATCCGCGGCGTGAGAATATTAGCAGCGCAAGTGCAAGATGGACGGTTGCATCCAGATCAAATAGAAGAAAAAACATTAGGTGCGTATTTATGTTTGAATAAAATGGTTCCTGTAGATCTAGTTATTAGGACAGGAGGGGAGTGCCGTATTAGTAATTTTTTGCTATGGCAGGTAGCCTATGCGGAGTTTTGGTTTACAGAGATTTTATGGCCTGATTTTGATGAGGGTGTTTTTGAGGGTGCAATCAATGCGTTTTTAAAACGTGAACGCCGATTTGGTAGTATGACTATTTAAATGACCTCAGAAATTTTGGAGGGGTTTTGTTTAAGTTACGTTTAATAACTGCGTTGATATCAATGCCAGTGATTATTATAGCACTTTGCTACCTGTCTATGATAGCATTTGCTATCGCTATTCTAGCGATAAGCATGTTAGCTGCGTGGGAATGGAGTGTATTAGCAGGACTATCTTCTTACCCCATGAAGATTCTATTAACCACATCATGTGGGGTGATATTATTAGGGTGTATGTTACGTATACTGTCTGATGCTAATATACAGAATGGAATATCTTTCTTAAATACGACTACGTTCTTATGGATTGCACTATGTTGGTGGGTGATAGCAATACCACTGGTGTATTATTATCCCCATTCAGCTATTTTTTGGCGTAGATCATGTATATTACGTATTTTGTTTGGTTTTTTGACTATTTTTTCATTTTTTTGTGGTATGCTTGCTATCCGGAAGTATCACTATGCAGTAGATCATAATGCCGGTGTTTGGCTTTTGTTTTATTTATTAATTGTAGTATGGGGCGCGGACTCTGGTGCTTATGTATTTGGTAAGTTATTTGGAAAGCATCAATTAGCACCAAATCTTTCATCAGGAAAAACTGTGGAGGGTTTGATGGGTGGCTTTTGCACCTCTTTTTTATTTTTTGTCTTATTGAGCGGATTGTCCTCAGTAAGCATACCATGTATACGCTTATTATTTTACACTATTATAGTGGTGTTCGCATCTCTTCTGGGTGATTTAAATGAAAGCATGTTTAAGCGTGAAGCTGATGTTAAAGATAGCGGTAACTTTTTTCCCGGACACGGGGGGGTATTAGATCGCATTGATAGTCTTACCGCTGCCGCTCCAGTTTTTGCTAGTTTACCATGGCTTATGTGAGGAGCCTTCTAGGAAAATATCATGCTAAGTTTTTTCTGGAGTTTGTTATTTTTTATTTTGGCATTAGTCGTTTTAATTTCTGTACATGAATTTGGGCACTTTTTGGTGGCACGTTGGTGTGGGGTGCAAGTAGAAAGATTTTCAATTGGGTTTGGTAAGGTACTATGGCGTCGTATAGATAAAAAAGGTACTGAATATGTGCTCGCTTTAATTCCAATAGGTGGCTATGTTAAAATGCTAGATAATCGCGTAGAGACTGTGTCTAGTATGCGATCCCACCAAACTTTCAATAATAAAAGTATTTGGCAACGTGCAGCTATTGTTATAGCAGGACCCCTTGCTAATTTTATTTTTGCCTTATTTGCTTACTGGGTGGTCTTTGTTATTGGAGTACCAGGGGTTCGCCCAGTGATTGCAAGTATCATAGAAGGTTCGCCCGTAGCAGAAGCAGGTGTTTCTCCAGGTATGGAACTAAGGTCTATTAATGGTATAGAGACGCCTGATTGGGATGCTGTGTATGCAGTGTTATCAGAAACAACTTGTGATCAAGTGATTGATATAAAAGTGGCTCCCTTGCATAGTACAGAAATTAGTCACAAAATCATTCATATGCATGAGAATAATTGCAATATAATAGATGAACGGGATCCTGTACTATCTTTAGGCATTCAACCAACTTTACCATCAAGTTCATTAGTATTAGCCGCGGTGCAGAAATACTCTGCAGGTAGTCGTGCTGGTTTACAGGTTGGTGATATAATCATTACGGCTAGCGGTCGGCTACAGAAAGATTGGTATAGTTTTAATGCGATAGTGCGTCAAAATCCAGGAATACCCATTCCATTAGAAGTAGAGCGGGAAGGCCGAAAGATAACATGTATACTAATACCCGAAATGGATCCGTATCATAATACTCAAGGGTTTGCCGGTATAGCGCCGCGTGTTATATCATTGCCTAATGAATATCGAATATTGCGCCAATATGGTATATTCGATGCTTTTGGTAAAGCTAGTATGCAAACATGGAAGATTATCAATCTTACGACAAGTATGTTAAAAACTATGATGACTGGGGGGGTGACGCTCCATAATATTTCTGGACCTATTTCGATTGCAAAGGGTGCAGGAAAGTCAGCAGAATATGGATTAATCTATTATATGATGTTTCTTGCGCTTATTAGCATTAATCTTGGAATCATGAATCTCTTGCCATTACCAGTATTAGATGGCGGGCATCTCCTGTTTCTGTTCATTGAAAAAATCATAGGAAGACCTGTGTCTGAGGTCATTTATCAGCTGAGTTACAGTGTCAGTTTAATTATTCTAATGTTGTTGACCGGACTAGCGTTTTTTAATGATCTTTCGCATTTCTAATCATGTTATGATCTGCGAAGCAAGCCTAGCTACATGTATCATAAGGATGGCGATGAAAAATTTTCTCATAGCATCTCTGCTTTTTAGCAGCGCTACTGTATATGGTGCAGATAGCTTCATAGTAAATAAGATTTATTTTGAAGGACTTCAGCGAGTTTCTATTGCATCTGCATTACATAGTATTCCGGTGCGAATTTCAGGAGTCGTTTCTAATGAAGATATTAGAAAGATCATCCCTGCACTTTTTGCAACCGGAAATTTTGATGATGTGCACCTGATTCGTGATGGTAGTACGTTGCTTGTGCGACTAAAAGAACGTCCCATTATTTCTAGTATTACTTTTACCGGAAATAAAATAATGAAAGAGGAGGTATTAAAGAAGCATTTATCTTCCTACGGGGTGTATGTTGGTGGTGTGCTTAATCGTGCTACTATTAGACTGATTGAGCAAGGATTAGGAGATTTTTATGAAAGTATCGGTCATTATCACGCAAGTGTAAAAGTTTTTTTCACCTCACTACCAGGTAACCGTGTGGATTTAAAGTTTATTTTTGCTGAGGGTGTTTCTACATATATTGAAAAGATTAACGTGGTAGGAAATAAAGCATTTACTTTAGATCATTTAATTTCTCTTTTACAACTGCGTGACAAGAATACAGATTTTTGGTCGAAAATATTACACCATGATCAATATCAAACAGAAAAATTAAATTCCGATTTAGAAGTGTTACAGAATTTCTACCTGGATCATGGTTATGCACGTTTTAACATTGATTCGACTCAAGTTAGCTTAACACCAGATAAAAAAGGTATGTATATTACTATTAATATTACAGAAGGCTCTCAGTATAAAGTGTCTGATGTGTCAATTGACGGTAATGTAAAGATAAAATCAGTGGAGCTAGACAAGATAATAGAAAAACAGTGTGACTCTTTGTATAATAGAGAGAACAGTCTGCATATAGAGAATTTAATTAAAAAGATATTAGGAAATCAAGGATACATATATCCGCAAATTCAGAGTAAGTTAGTTTTTGATGATGTGACAAAAAGAGTAAAATTGATTCTGAATGTTAATTCAGGACACCGGTATCATGTACATGAAATACGATTTGAAGGTAATCATGTATCTAAAGATGCCGTTCTTCGTCGTGAAATACGACAAATTGAAGGAACATGGTTAGTTGGTGATTTAGTGGAACAAGGTACAGAGCATTTATCTCGTCTGGGGTACTTTAATTCAGTTACTCAACGTATACAACGTCTCCCTGGTTCGGTAGATCAAGTAGATGTGATTTATACAGTCCAGGAACGTAATACTGGAACAATTAACTTAGGCGTAGGGTATGGTACTGAAAATGGTGTAAACTTTCAGGTTGGTCTTACTCAGGAGAATTGGTTAGGGACTGGTAATTCTCTTGGTATCAATGGTACAAAAAACGATTCAATGACTTACGCAGAAATCTCACTGATTGACCCTTATTTTACAACATTTGGTGTTAGTCTTGGTGGTAGGTTGATGTATAATGATTTTAAGGTTAACAATTCTGATCTTGCAGATTATGCTAACAAGCATTATGGTTTAGATAGTACCTTAGGTTTTCCATTAAGTGAAACTAATACTGTGAATATTGGGTTAGGTTATTTGCACCACAGCCTTTCTAATATGACACCACAAGTATCTATGTGGAGATACTTGCACTCTTATGGAGAAAATCCATCTTTATCATCTAATGAAGAATTTTCCACAGATGACATCACTGTGAATTATGGATGGACATACAACACATTAGATCGTGGCTTTTTCCCAACTATGGGTCATCACGTAAATCTGAGTGGGAAAATAACCGTTCCTGGCTTAAAAAATAATTTTTATAGAGTCATGATTCAAGCAAGACAATACTTACCGCTTAATTCAAAATGCACGTGGATTCTATTAGGTCGTGGTCGTTTTGGTTACGGAGATGGTTTTGGTAATAAAGAATTACCATTCTATGAAAATTTTTATGCTGGTGGTTTAAGTACAGTACGTGGTTTGCGATCCAACACTATTGGTCCTAAGGCTGTATATTATAAAAATGGATCGTCTAAGTGTTCTATGAGTCATCCGTATAGCACTTGCCAATCCAATGATGCTGTAGGAGGAAATGCTATCGCTATTGTAAGCGCTGAATTAATTACACCAACACCATTCTTGAGTGACAAATATACAAATTTAATGCGTACTTCTTTATTTGTTGATGCAGGTGTATTATGGGATACACATTGGGAACATTCTCAAGAAATGAGCATATCTCATATTCCAGATTATCGTAAACATAATAAGATTCGTATATCAGCTGGATTGGCATTACAGTGGATGTCACCAATTGGACCGTTAGTATTTTCTTATGCACAACCTATTCATCCTATCGATGGAGATAAATCAGAACCGTTCCAGTTTTATATAGGGAAGACTTGGTAATATGTGCTTGTGCGCAAGGTTAAAAAATGAGGTGGATCTACATGAGTGGAACAGGCTGTATGTAATATACGATAGAGTAAAATGTCAGTATCCGTGTGATTATATTGCCAGTTAAAAGAGTAAAGGAGCTGGATAGTGAAGAAGGTCTTATATGCTGTAACTCTAGGCTGTGCATTAATAGTTTCTATATCTGCTCAAGCCGCTAATAAAATTGCAGTAGTAAATGTTGTGGATATCTTCCAACAATTACCAGAGTTTGTAACAGTTACACAAACATTAGAAAATGAGTTTAGAGATCGCACAAATACTTTACAAAGTATGGAGCGCGAGCTAAAAACTCAAATCCAGCATCTGCAACGTGACAGATTAACCATGAAGGAGAGTGAGCAGCTTCGTATGGAAAAAGATATTCTGCAACAGCGTGAAGAATTTAATACTAAAGCACGGATTTTTGAACAAGATAATCGTCGGCGTCAGATAGAAGAGCGTAATAAAATTTTACACAAAATTCAAAATGCTGTGCAGAAAGTTGCTAATCTTCAAGGTTACGATTTAGTCATCGATCAAAGTGCAATTGCTTATTGTACTAAATCCAAAGACATCACCGCCGATGTTTTAAAGCAGGTTAAATAACTTATGCTTTCAATTCGACTAGCTGATTTAGCCCAGCAGTTGGATGCGGAATTATATGGCGACGGAGATATAAATATCTCCGGTATTGCATCTATGCGATCCGCAAGAAAAGGTCAGATAACCTTCCTTTCAGATAGAAAATACCGTAAGAATCTTGTGGATTGTCAAGCTTCAGCTGTAGTTTTAACACCATCTGATCGTGAGTTTTATCATGGTTCTGTATTGGTGGTCAGTAATCCTTATCTAATATATGCTCGTATAGCACAATTACTAGATACCACACCGGAGCCAGCTACAGATATTTCTCCTAGTGCCGTGATTAACGCGACAGCCTGTGTTGGGAAAAATGTGGCCATTGGTGCTAATACAGTTATTGAGTCTGATGTGGTATTGGGTGATCATGTTGTAATTGGTGCAGGTTGTTTTATTGGTAAGAATGCTCACATTGGGGATGGTAGTCGTCTGTGGGCGAATGTGTCTATTTATCATGAAGTGGAAATTGGTTGTAATTGTCTCATTCAATCTGGAGCCGTCATTGGTAGCGATGGATTTGGTTATGCTAATGCTCGTGGCCATTGGGTAAAAATTCCTCAGCTTGGTACGGTTATTATTGGAAATGATGTAGAGATTGGTGCCTGCACTACTATTGACCGTGGCTCTCTTGATGATACTCAAATTGGTAATGATGTTGTTATAGATAATCAATGCCAAATTGCACATAATGTCGTCATTGGAAATAATACTGCAGTGGCTGGTGGTGTAATTATGGCTGGAAGCTTAAAAATTGGTCGCTATTGTATGATTGGTGGTGCAAGCGTAATTAATGGTCATATAGAAATTTGTGATAAAGTCATTGTAACCGGGATGGGAATGGTGATGCGGTCCATCACTGAACCTGGCGTATATTCATCCGGGATTCCAGTCCAACCTAATAAAATCTGGCGTAAAACCGCTGCTTTAGTAATGAATATTGATAATATTAGGACACGTTTGAAAAAGCTTGAATTTGAAGTTACGAATCTTAAAAAATAAGGATGGCACTATTCTATCTATCTGGAATGGATGAGATATAACATGTAAAAATGAGCACAGCAAAGAATAGAGATTGTGATAGGTCGTATTACTAAAGCTATTAGCTTTTAGGACGGGAAGAGTATTTTGACTACTAACACTCATACTCTAAAAATTGAAGAGATTATTGAACTTTTACCACATCGCTATCCATTTCTTTTAGTGGATAGAGTGATTGCATTCGAAGAAAATAAATATCTCAGGGCAGTAAAAAATGTGTCAGCAAATGAACCATTTTTTCAAGGTCATTTTCCTGAAAAGCTCATCTTTCCAGGGGTGTTGATTTTAGAAGCGATGGCTCAGGCTACTGGAATCCTTGCGTTTAAAAGTGTTGGTAAATTAGAGCCAGGTGAACTTTATTATTTTGCAGGTATCGATGAAGCGCGTTTTAAGCGTCCAGTAGTACCTGGTGATCAAATGATCATGGAAGTACATTTTGAAAAAACTCGTCGTGGATTGACGCGCTTCAAGGGTGGCGCTACCGTTGATGGTAAAATTGTCTGTGAAGCAACAATGCTGTGTGCCCGCAGCCGGGAGGTTTAACTTTTGATCGATACTACAGCCGTTATTCACCCTAGTTCAATTATTGAAAAAGGTGCTGTGATTGGCGCTGGTGTTCGGATTGATCCGTTTTGTGTTATTGGCGCTAACGTTAGAATTGGAGCAGGCACGGTTCTGAAATCACATGTTGTAGTTCATGGTCATACTGCTATTGGACAAAATAATACTCTTTGGCCATTTGCTTCAGTTGGGGACGTTAATCAAGATCGGAAATATGCCGGTGAGCCTACGCGCGTGGAGATTGGTGATCGTAATCATATACGTGAAAGTGTGACGATTCATCGTGGGACCATACAAGCTTCTGGAATCACCCGTATTGGTGATGATAATTTATTAATGGTTAACGCACATATTGCTCACGATTGTGTAGTTGGAAGTAACTGCATTTTGTCTAATAATGCTACATTAGCTGGACATGTGCGTGTGGATGATTTTGCAATTATTGGGGGGATGACAGCGGTTCATCAATTTTGCATTATTGGTTCGTATGTTATGGTAGGTGGATGTTCTGGTGTCGCTCAGGATGTGCCACCCTATATTATAGCACAAGGTAATCATGCAAGACCGTTTGGAATTAACATGGTAGGCTTACAACGACATGGGTTTAGCAAGGAGGCCGTAAATGCCATTCGTTCTGCTTACAAGATGCTATATCGTAGTGGAAAAACACTTGATAAGGTTAAGCCTGAGATTGCCAGTATTGCTAGTGCTCACCCAGAAGTTCAACCATTTTATGATTTTTTTGCTCGCTCGACCAGAGGCCTAATTCGTTAACTGATGTCTCCATTTTCTTTAACCATTGCTCTTGTTGCAGGAGAGCCCTCCGGGGATATACTTGGAGCTGGACTGATCCGTGCATTGAAAGAAATACATCCTCATACTTCTTTTGTTGGGATAGCTGGACCGTTGATGAAATCAGAGGGATGTATAGCATGGTATGATATGAATGAGTTATCTGTGATGGGCATTTTTGAGGTGCTTGGAAGCTTAAGACGCCTTTGGTACATTCGTCACACCCTTTTACGTCGCTTAATACTTTTAAAGCCGGATGTGTTTATTGGCATTGATGCCCCAGATTTTAATCTAACATTAGAGCGATATCTAAAAAGTTACGGTATTCGTACTATTCATTATGTTAGTCCATCATTGTGGGCATGGCGGCAGCGTCGTATATTTAAAATCGCTCGTTCTGCTGAACTTATCTTGGTGTTGTTTCCATTTGAAAAAGCTTTCTATGATCGTTTTAATGTTGCTTGTCGGTTTATCGGACATACATTAGCGGATGAAATGCCATTAATGCCGGATAAATTGTCTGCACGTCACGAGTTAGGCATTAAGCCGGAAGCTTTGTGTTTAGCTTTATTACCGGGTAGTCGTAGCACTGAAGTACAGACATTAAGTCAAGGTTTCTTAAAAACCGCACTGGTTTTACGAGAAAAACACCCACAATTAGAAATTCTTGTACCGTTAGTAAACCCGCAGCGTCGAGTACAATTTGAAGCAATCAAGGCTTTAGTATCGCCAAATTTACCTATGCGTTTGTTAGATGGACAATCGCATAAGGTGATGCAAGCTAGCGACGCTTCTTTATTAGCTTCTGGTACAGCCACATTAGAATGTATGCTGGCAAAATGTCCCATGGTCGTCGCGTATCGTATGACAGCTATTACTTTTTGGGTTGCACAACGATTAGTCAAAACAGATTATATATCTTTACCTAATATACTAGCAGGCGGTGCTGTAGTGCCAGAGTTCTTACAAGACGAATGTCACCCATTAAAACTAGCAATGGCACTAGAACCTTTTTTAAGAAAAGAATACTCTTCTTCGTTATTGCATACAACCTTTTTGGACTTACATCAGAAAATTCGCCGGAATGCAAACAAGCAGGCTGCAGAGGCAGTACTAGAGCTGTGCACATGATATATTTCGTCTATACTATATTATCCATAGTATAGAGTTAACACTTTTGGCGCTATGCTACATTCGTGCATATGTATTTTATTATATGATAATGCTTATAACATTTTTTAGTATGATGGTATTCTGAAATTATATACAAGAACATTGCGGTATCATATTCGGATCATCCTTCTAGCGTTGAGGTCAACTGGCCTTATTTTTAGAGGGATGACACTATCATTCACGATCTTTGTCAGAATCATTATAGCTAAAGATTTGATCCTTCATAAGAGCTGCTCATTATTCTTGTACTATTGCATGTATATCTTTAATTGAGATGAGTTATGGCGAGCTCAGTGTAGGTTTATGTCTAACATGGGAGCCTTTGTCGATAAAAATCTTTGATATGTATCGCTGGTCCATATGATAGTCAGTATAACTGACGCAATAATCATGCACCGTACATTACGATTATTAAAATGGTGTAATGCTATATTTTCGATGTATTATTCTAATTTTTCTCTATCATGTTAGTATCTCATTTTATGCTAATATTTTCAAAATTATTGCAGCATCGATATTACCCCTTCCTCAAGATTACATAGGAATTACGATGCCGGAACCTCGTTTTATTCATTTACGCGTCCACAGTGATTACTCAATGATAGATGGATTATCAAAAATAGAGTCACTGGTATATCATGCAGCTAATATTGGGATGCCAGCTCTGGGTCTTACGGATTTTAATAATCTGTTTGGTTTAATTAAGTTTTATAATGCAGCACATGCAATAGGTCTTAAGCCAATCATTGGTGTTGATTTGAACATGAATTGCAAAGAACTAGGAAAGGAGCTAGCACAAATTACTATTCTAGCAATGAACAATCATGGCTACCAAAACTTAATTTTATTAATTTCTAGGGCCTACCGCAGGGGTTATGCTGTATCTGGTCCCACAATCGAACGGCATTGGTTAGTTGAGCACCATAAAGGTTTACTTTTGCTATCCGGTGGATATAAAGGTGATGTTGGTAAAGCCTTATTACGTGGTGATCAGAACAACGTGCAAGTGTTTATGGAATTTTATCAGAAATATTTTCCTCAGCACTACTATCTTGAATTAAGTCGTACGGGACGACGAGATGAAGAGATATACTTGCATCAAGCAGTAGAGTTAGCAGTATCACTAGGTCTTCCTATTGTAGCCACCAATGAAGTATGCTTTATCTCTGAATCAGATTTTGATGCTCATGAGATTCGAGTAGCCATTCACCATGGATACACTCTTAATAATCTCAAACGTCCTCGATTTTATAGTCCACAGCAATATTTGCGTACTGAGGAGGAGATGTGCTATCTGTTTTCGGATATTCCAGAGGCATTAGAAAATAGCGTAGAAATTGCTCGTCGTTGCAATGTTACCCTCCAGCTCGGTGCATACTTTTTACCACAATTCCCAACTGGCATGGTCTCTACGGAAGATTTTCTTATTGAAAAGTCTAAAAAAGGTTTAGAAGTACGCCTGGCGTCTTTATTCACAAATCAGAAAATTCGTGCTCTGCATCGCATTAATTATGATCAAAGACTTGATAGTGAGTTACAAGTGATTAATAAGATGGGTTTTCCAGGTTATTTTTTAATTGTTATGGAATTTATTCAGTGGGCTAAGGCAAATTCTGTGCTAGTTGGTCCCGGGCGTGGTTCTGGTGCAGGCTCATTAGTTGCATATGCGTTAAATATTACAGATATAGACCCACTAGCGTTTAATTTACTTTTTGAACGTTTTCTGAATCCTGAGCGTATATCCATGCCGGATTTTGATATCGATTTCTGTATGAGCAAACGAGACTTAGTAATTGAACATGTAGCAGAAATGTATGGTCGTCAAGCGGTTTCACAAATTATTACTTTTGGCACTATGACAGCGAAAGCAGTCATTCGGGATGTAGGACGTGTATTAGGACATCCTTATAGTTTTGTTGATCGTATATCTAAAATGGTTCCACTAGAGCCTGGTATGACACTAGAAAAAGCATTGAAATATTCTTCTCATTTAATAGAGCTATACAAGAGAGATGAAGAAGTTAAAGCTTTGATTGATATGGCTAGAAAGCTCGAAGGCGTCACTCGTAACGCTAGTAAACACGCTGGAGGTGTGGTGATTGCCCCAACAAAGATTACTGATTTTGCACCCTTATATTGTGATGAAAAAGGGAATAATCCAGTTACTCAATTTGATAAAAATGATGTGGAATATACCGGTTTAGTAAAGTTTGATTTGCTGGGTTTACGTACTTTAACCATTATTGATGCGGCATTAGACATGATCAACACCCGTCGGAAAAAAAGTGCGGATACATTGATTAATCTTGCTTCCATTTCTCTCAAAGATAAAAAAAGTTTTGATATGTTAAAACGCGCGGAAACCACTGCGGTCTTTCAGCTTGAATCACGTGGTATGAAAGATTTAATGATCAGGTTAAAGCCTGATTGCTTTGAAGATATAATTGCGTTAGTGGCCTTATTTCGTCCTGGACCATTACAATCTGGCATGGTAGATAATTTTATTGATCGTAAGCACGGACGAGAAAATATTTCGTATCCGGATGTACAATGGCAGCATGAGTTACTTCAACCAGTGCTGGAATCAACTTATGGAATCATTTTATACCAAGAACAAGTTATGCAGATCGCTCAAGTATTCTCTGGGTATAGCTTAGGTGCTGCAGATATGTTACGTCGCGCCATGGGGAAAAAAAATCCGACAGAAATGGCGCGACAACGAAAAATATTTGAAGATGGCGCAAGAAAAAATGGCATAAATGGTGCGTTGGCAGTAAAAATTTTTGATTTAGTAGAGAAGTTTGCGGGATATGGGTTTAATAAATCACATTCTGTTGCTTATGCTCTACTATCTTATCAGACTTTATGGTTAAAGTCGCATTATCCAGCTGAATTTATGGCAGCCGTAATGAATACTGATATGGATAATACGGATAAAATTGTTGTTTTGATAGCTGAATGTTTACGAATGGGTTTAAGGGTGTTACCACCGAATATTAACGCCAGTTTATATAACTTTCATGTTAATGATCAAGGGGAGATTGTTTATGGCATGGGAGCAATTAAAGGAGTTGGCGCTAATCCCATCCTAGATATTACGCAAGCACGTAATACAGGCGGTTGTTTTTATGATATTTTTGAATTGTGTGGCCGTATAAACACTAAAAAAGTCACTAATAGAGTCTTCAAGAAATTAATTATGTCTGGGACTTTAGATTGTTTTGGTCAAAATCGTGCTGCTTTAATGATGGCTTTACCAGATGCTTTAAAAACTGCTAACCAGTACACTCAGGCATTAGAGATTGGACAGACAGATATATTCGGGGTGCTATCGGGACCTCATGAGCGAGTAAAAGAAAAATATTTAGAAGTGCAGCCATGGCCAGAAAATATCCGATTGAATTACGAGAGAGAAACATTAGGGATTTATCTAACGGGTCATCCAATTAATCCATATTTAGAAGAAATAAAGCGCTATGTGAGCGAACAGAGTTTGAAGGATATATCCCCCACTAAAAGGGGAAAAATGACTACTCTTGCAGGTTTAGTGGTATCCGCTCGAGTTATAGACACTAAAAATGGTAATCGAATAGGAGTATGTACACTAGAAGATCACTCAGGTCGTATTGAATTAAAAATATTTATTGATGTTTTAGATAAATTGCAGCATTTTTTAGAAAAAGATCGTATTCTGATTGTTCGTGGCGAGGTGAGTTTAGATCATTTTACTGGAGGGATGAAGATAGTAGCCCGTGATATTATCGATCTTCATATGGCTCGCAAAAGATATGTACGCAGTCTTGGACTATATCTTAACGATGGACAAATAGGTAAACAGTTCATACAGCGTATATATGTCTTACTTGTACCATATCGAAAAGAAGAGGGTATTCCTGTTAACTTATACTATAAGAAAGGGGCGACTACAGAAAATTTACGTATAGGTGCATCTTGGAAAATTACATTTAACGATTCTTTATTAAATGATTTAAGATCATTAATAGGATCCAAAGAAGTAACACTAGAATTTGATTAAAATAGGATTAGCATGAGTTTGCATTACCTTGATTTTGAGCAACCTCTAATAGAGATTGAAGAAAAAATTGATTCATTAAAAGCAGTAAGTCGTCAGGATACACATACTCATCTACATCTAGATGAAGAAATCCAGCGCTTACGTCATAAACGTGTCGATATGACACGCAAGATTTTTGCTAGTTTAAGTGCTTGGCAAGTTGCGCAATTAGCTCGACATCCTTTGCGCCCCCATACCTTAGACTATATTCATACTATATTTACTGATTTTGATGAGCTAGCAGGCGATCGCGTTTATTCAGATGATAAAGCTATTGTTGGCGGTTTAGCGCGCCTTTCTGGGCGCCCTGTAATGATCATTGGACATCAGAAAGGGCGTGAAACGAAAGAAAAAATTCGTCGTAACTTTGGTATGCCAGCGCCTGAGGGTTATCGTAAGGCATTACGTCTTATGGAATTAGCTGAGCGTTTTAAAATGCCGATTATTACATTCATTGACACACCTGGTGCATACCCTGGTGTGGGTGCTGAAGAGCGCGGACAAGCAGAGGCTATTGCTCATAATCTGCGTGAGATGTCTCGATTAAGAGTTCCAGTAATCTGTACGGTTATTGGTGAAGGTGGATCAGGAGGAGCGTTAGCAATTGGTGTAGGCGATAAAGTGAACATGTTACAGTATAGTATATATGCGGTAATTTCCCCGGAAGGTTGCGCTTCGATCCTATGGAGGAGCACAGATAAGGCATCTGTAGCGGCTGAAGCAATGGCTATTATTGCGCCTCGTTTAAAAGAGTTAAATCTCATTGATTCCGTTATTCCTGAACCTCTTGGTGGAGCACATCGTGATCCACTAGTCAGTAGCGAGACATTGAAGAACCAACTCTTAACTGATTTATCTGATCTGGAATCACTTAGTATAAAAGAATTACTAGATCGTCGCTTTAAGCGTTTAATGAGCTATGGTACCACTTCTTTTTATTCAGCATAAACTAATAATGCGTGTATATGTGTACTGATTTATTGTAGGTGCAATCGTTTTGATGTGCCGATGCTATGTGCTACAGTATAATAGAGTGTTAAATACAATACTTGTGTGCAGAGGGATATGCAGGAATATTATGTGTCTTTCGAGATTCTATGAAGATAGATATTTTGCATGTTTTCTTAAAAACACAATAATGATGGAGGAGTATATAATGCATTTTATAACTTATAGTAGATGTAGTATGAACAGTGACAAATTTTGCAAAAAATAATCCTGATGATAATAATACCATTATAATTTCAGTTATAGCATGATCCATGATAGTGCTAGATATTTGTGAACCTATCTATAATTTAAGAGAATATGCATGAGTATACATATAGTAAGTGAGCAATTACTTTCTGTAAATAATTTAAGTGAGAAAGATTTAACTTCCGTTTTAGGTTATCTTTCCGAACGAAAGTTAACTTACGGTGATTTATATTTTCAATATATTTATAATGAATCATGGATGCTGGAGAATAGGATTATTAAAAATGTTTCATATTCTGTCGAGAATGGTGTAGGGGTTCGAGCTATCGTGGGTGAAAAAACGGGCTTTGCCTATGCTAATAGTATTACACTAAAATCTTTACGTCAAAGCGCACTGGCTGCGCGTAGTATTATATTAGAACCTAATAATGGACAGTGTAAGTGTAGTGTTTTTAAACAAGAGACACATTATCCTCGTTATAGCACACAGGATCCATTAAATAGCCTAACCAATGAAGATAAAATTAGTTTACTACATCAGATTGATATGGCAGCACGTCAGGTGGATAAACGTGTTCAGGATGTGACAATCAATTTAACAGGGGCGTATGAACAAGTATTAATTGCAGCAACTGACGGTACGTTAGCAGCTGATATTCGCCCTCTTGTTTTATTATCTATGCGCGTACAAATAGAGGATCATGGAAAGTTTGAGAAAGGTATTTATGGTGGCGGTGGTCGTTATGGTTATGAGTTTTTTTTAGATCAAATAGACGGTGAAGTTCGGGTAATCTCATGGGCTCGAAATGCAGTACGAATGGCGTTAGTAAATTTTTATGCTGTATCAGCTCCGGCAGGTTCATTCCCTGTTGTTTTAGCAGCAGGATGCCCTGGGGTTCTTTTGCATGAAGCAGTTGGCCATGGTTTAGAGGGCGATTTTAATCGTCGCGGCACATCTTTGTTTAGCGGAAAGATAGGTGAGAAAGTAGCATCTGAACTATGTACCGTAGTCGATAACGGTACTCTCGATGGTTTACGAGGGTCTCTTTCCATTGATGATGAAGGTGTATCAGGTAAGTATAACATACTAATTGAAAAAGGTATTTTAAAAGGTTATATGCAAGATAAAATGAATGCACGTCTAATGGGTGTTGTATCCACTGGTAATGCACGTCGTGCATCGTATGCATATTTACCAATACCACGTATGACTAATACATATATATTATCTGGAAATTCAACACCTGCAGAAATCATTGAAAGTGTTGATTTTGGCTTATATATCACCACATTAAGCAGTGGTCAGGTGGATATCACATCCGGCTCATTTTCATTTTCTACTTCGGAAGCTTATTTAATTAAAAATGGTAAGGTGACTAAACCCGTTAAGGGGGCTACATTGATTGGGTCTGGTATTGAAGTGATGCAGAATATTTCAATGATTGGCAGTGATCTTGCACTAGATACTGGGGTTTCGGTTTGTAGCAAAGAAGGACAAAATATAGCTGTCAGTGTTGGTCAGCCGACTTTAAAAGTAGATCATCTAACAGTGGGAGGCACTTCTTAGAGTCTGTAATTATGCATAGATAGAATGTTTTTTCTCATGATGTAGTGATAGATTTATAAAATAATTTTATAAATACTGGCGAGATCATGCATTAAACATGATTATATGATGTAAAATTCAATAGTATAGAAGTAATATATATGATATGTATAGTAGATATATTGATATATAACATCTAGATGTATAGTGTGTATTTTCCCATGTTGTTTTGCAAAATATTGGGCATTTTAGTTAAAGTATATTGATTACGAATGTAATGCAAGAGAGTTGTTTTTATTAAAATTACCCTATACTCTTAGTTTTCAAGTCTCCTAAATTAGAGTATCAGCATGAGTATTGATATGTTTATATGTGCTATATACTGTAATGTTTGTATCACAGTAGCGCATAGTTTTCTAACAGACAGTACAGGTAAGAACTTTCATAAGGTTGATATTGATGCAATGGTTATAAGGGGTATTCATGGATATTAATTGAAGAGACATGTTATCTTTATAGGGTAAAATTTTAATGATTCTTCTGATACGTACTTATGAGTGATATATAATCTGATTATAGTTTTTTTTGAAGCGATGCCCCCCGCCCAATAGCATAATAAATGAATCCGTATTGTTTAAGTTTTTCTGGGTCATAAATGTTACGACCATCAAAAATTACAGGGGTTTTAAGTTTGTTTTTCATCAAAGTAAAATCAGGATATTGGAAATGTTGCCATTCTGTGCAGATAATAAGACCGTCTGCATTTTGTAGAGCTAGTTCTTTACTTTCCATAAGTTTAAGATCATGACGAAGACCGTAAATACGCTTTGTTTCATGCATAGCTTCTGGATCAAACGCTTGTATCACAGCGCCCGCTTTCCATAGTTCTTCCATTAATACTCTGCTCGAAGCATCACGCATGTCGTTTGTGTTAGGTTTAAAGGACAACCCCCATAAGGCAAAAGTTTTTCCTCGTAAGTCATCTCTAAAATGACGCTTAATTAAAGTGGGCAATTTATTTCTCTGGAAAGAATTGACGTCTACTACTGCCTGGAGGATCCTTGGAGAGTACCCTATATTTTGAGAAGTGCGTATTAAGGCTTGCATATCTTTTGGTAAGCAAGATCCTCCATAACCACAACCTGGATAAATAAAGGAATATCCAATGCGTGAATCAGCACCAATACCTTGACGCACTTTTTCAATATCAGCACCTAGTCGTTCTGCTACATTAGATATTTCATTCATAAAACTAATTTTTGTCGCCAACATACAATTTGCAGTATATTTTGTGAGTTCAGCGCTACGTATATCCATGAATAATATACAATTATGACTCTGATTAAATGGTTTGTATAATTCATGTAGGAGATCAATAATATTACCATTATCAGTACCAATGATAATGCGTTCCGGGTTCATACAGTCATTAACAGCTGTGCCTTCTGTTAAAAACTCTGGATTAGAGGCCACATCACAGAGAAAGTTTACACCGCGACCTTGTAGTGTTTTTTTGATTACCTGACGTATATATTCAGTTGTTCCAACAGGCACAGTAGATTTATTCAGTACTATTTTTTGATCTTGCATGTATTGAGCAATAGTGCGTGATACAGATAACACATTTTTTATATCTACGGATCCATCTTTCTCTGCGGGGGTATCAACAGTAATAAACTGCACCAACCCGTGCTGCACACCTTCTTCTGCATGAGAGGAAAACTGCAGGCGTCCTGACTGATAATTTTGTGTAATAAGGGTCTGTAAACCAGCTTCAAAAATAGGAATATCACCTTTCTTTAGTTTTTTAATTTTGATATCGTCAATATCAATGCAGAGGACATTATGGCCAACTTCCGCTAAAACAGCAGCTTGCACTAAACCCACATAACCAATACCAAATACTGTAACTTTCATGAGTTTTTCCGATAAAATAATGCTGTAAGTCAATAGAAATTAGTAAAGTAAAATTATACATAATATGTATATATTTTAGTCTGTTGATTTATTATTATGTTTGTGCTCATTTATCGCATAAGTAAGTGTAGTTGTTGTATACGTGCGATAGAATGATTGCATTTATTTTTAATAGTGTATTATTATCATCTCTCTCACTTGTAGCAATATTTTTGGATGGATATCAGCATATAGAGGTTACTGATGCACCGGAGGATGATGAACTATAATTACAGAAGGTTTTGAGAGGAGCGAATCAGAAGCTGAGTGTATACTCAACATCATTACCTCATATACTATATTATATTTTTATTTTTGTAGACATGATACTTGATGCCAAGCATAATTAGTAGCTGTTATCGCATTGTAATCGAAGTTGTTTTTCATCCACAATATCCATTGTGATGTATTGTTCTGCAAACTATAAGGTACAAAAGAAAATTTCTTTTTGGTAATTTATCTTGGTTCGCAGAACTATGCGTGCATCATTGTCTATTCTTATTGCACACAAGTCTATACAATATCATATGTGACGTAGATTTCTAATATGGCATAGAGATAATAGAGATTATATCTTTTTATCGTATGTGATTACTTTATGTACATTATCGGTAAATAAGGTACAACATATTACAGGTAGTATTACATAACATTGACAATATCTCATTGAATGTACACACAGTCATTCTATTATCTTTATTTTCTGCGTTTCAATAAGATACCACTAAACTATGCTAGAGTACAGAATATTCATTTCTTCTATGTAAAGTATTAATTCATTAGTGGTTAAAGTCCTATAATTATACCATTATGGTAAATACTAGAGATAGTTAATGTTGAGGATGATATGGCTATGAAGTATATGTGATATTATGTATATGTCCATTTTGTGCACAGGATATTGATAGATATATAAGATAACTATTGTACTGATCACTTAGTAGTGGATGTATTTTCATATTATGGTGTAATAATATGCTTGCGTATATTTAGTAGTCATCTGAGACATAGCTAAGTAAAGGATAACTTTTTAGTACGTATGATTTTTAAAGATCATTATATATCGTATAGTACGGGGCTAATTAGCATGAGCTACAATATATATTGAGATTAATCAGGTGTATATTATTTTTAATAAAGGGCAGTGATGGTATCTTAATGTGCTTACTATAGTATATTGACACCATGATTCTTTTTGAGCTATTGGATACTGTAGACAAATTTGTGCGCGCTGTAACATAAGATGCTATGTATACATATGATATATAGATGTGTAATTGATGTCTCATATTAAAGGGTAGTTGTCTATCTTATTTCCTCATATGTGTTGGATATTCACAGCAATCGAATGGGATTGCATTGTATGCATGTATGTGTTCCTTTTTTAGTATTATTTTACTCACATTAATCCTTATCAATGTACAATGTACTGGGGTGCATTTCTGGTACAATATTTAACGCAGAAAATAAAACTTGAATGTAGACATAGAGAATATTTTCAGTGTATGTTAATAGGATGCTTCTTATATAAAAGTCTACAATGATTTTTTGACTGATTGTGTGATCATCATAGTATATATATACTATCAGTATTATTATTCAGGTATATAGTTATGTATATGTACGAGATATAAAGAATTTTTTGAGTGAAAAGAAGGTCTATTTCGCAACAGAACCATACAAGATATATGCATCATAGTAATTATGATATTTATATTAGATTATTTAAGTATTGATGAGAGTATAATGAGGGAGATTTTTAAACATATACCAGTATTAATCGATGAGGCCGTGAATGGGCTCAATATTCAGCCTAACGGTATTTATATAGACGGTACATTTGGCAGAGGCGGGCACTCGCGTGTAATTCTTGCGCAGCTCGGTGCCGGTGGTCATTTATATGCCATGGATTGCGATCCACAGGCAATTATTGCTGCATCTGAGCTCACTGATTCTCGCTTTACTATTATTCATGGTTTCTTTTCATCTATGGCTAAATGTATGGAAGCGCGTGGATTGACAAGAAAAATTGACGGAATTATTTTAGATTTTGGTATGTCTTCCCCTCAAATAGACGATGCGCAACGTGGATTTTCTTTTATGCGAGATGGACCATTAGATATGCGGATGGATCCAACGTGTGGAAAGTCAGCTGCTATATGGTTACGTTATGCTAAAGAAAAGGAAATTTCCCTGGCATTAAGGACTTTCGGCGAAGAACGTTTTTCCAAACGTATCGCGCATGCTATTGTACAACGAAATCAGGAACGTCTCATTGTTCGTACTGCCGATCTTGCTAATGTCATTAATACTGCAATACCACGTAAAGATACGTTCAAGCATCCCGCCACGCGTAGCTTTCAAGCAATTCGTATCGTGATTAATAATGAAATCGAGGAGATAAAACAGGTACTGCATGGTGCATTAAATATCTTAAAAGATGGTGGTCGTTTATCCATTATTACTTTTCATTCACTAGAAGATCGCTTGGTAAAACGTTTTATAAGATCGCACAGTGGCAGGGTACAGATACCAAATGGTTTACCGATATCAGAAACACAGATCCATCTACTAGAGATGCATCATCTAAAGGAAATATGTAAAATCACACCGAGTAGAGCTGAAGTTATTAGCAATCCACGTGCACGTAGCGCTGTTTTGCGTGTTGCTGAGCGTATTAGAGAATGAAAAATAGACGATATAATTTACCACAGATTATTTTTATAGATTTAATGCACCATGGTAAGGTTCCTTTATTGTTATTAATAGCAATACTTATCTCGGCACTATTAGTGGTGATTATTACATATCAAACACGTTTATATACGGTTCATCGTGAGAAGTTATTTTTAGAACGTCAGATTTTAGACACTGAGTGGCGTAATTTAATTCTTGAAGAAAATGCATTAATTTATCATCATCAAATGTCTATAACTACTATGAAGGAAAAATAGATGTAGGGTATGCGTATCTCAATAGAAAAAAATACTTAGAGTATGTAGTAATATATCATTTGTGCTTCATGATTTGATAAAATGCATTATTCACACTCTATGAAGCACTTTTTCATTGTTTGATATTGTGATAAATTATCATAAGTTGAATATTAGTTTTATGTTAGGCTATGCATACATGTGACTATATTGAATGATATAGGTTTGCTAATTCCACTAAAAAATAAAAATAAACTATTATAGTATGTGTAGGCATGTCATGTATACAGTACAGGCAGAACATGGCTATTACTACGCATTTCATTAACATGCATTATGATGTTTAATGGAACTTATATGCATTTATATTGGTAAAATATTTTGATTTCTCTGAAAATAATTTGAAATATGGTTAGCGAGCTAGCAGCGTGTACATGTAATAAGCATTACAGATATGCACTTGTTCTTTTGACATTGCGATACATATTACTTATGTTCGATTAATGTTCAAGCAACAGGGAAATGATTTTTAATAATTAATATTTTCTCTGCGAGAGATTAATATGATTCATATTAGCATATAAAGATATAGTAGACAGTATCCCCGGGGGTATCGTATCTTGATACGTAGCTTATTTTCTAATTGCATAGATCTTGGTGACCAAGATAATAACGTAGAATATTTTAGTTCTGCGATACAAGAATTTTTCTCACAATCTGATAATATATGAAAAGTTATTTTTAATGTTATATTGTCTAGTTGTTATGTTTATGATAGGACAATCAGGCATACATAACGCCTTGTTAGCTTGTATAAAACCATTGTTTTAATCAGGGTATAGCTGATTTATTTTGCGAAGATACTTCTTAATTAATTATGTTAGAAATCTATTGTTATGATTTGCCATCTGGAGCAGGTGATAAACGCCATATAGGACAACTTACCGGTGCAGCCTACGCTATTGAATGCGCCGAAATAGTAGAACGTCATGATGGTTTAGTGATGCTAATCACACAAGATATACAGAAGGCGCAGCGTTTATATGAAGAAATTAAACAGTTTACTAAGAAGAGGGTCATAAGATTTCCAAGTTGGGAAACGCTCCCGTTTGATAAATTTTCACCAGATAAGGCAATTATCTCCACTCGTCTATCTATTCTATACCAACTTCCTATGTTAACAAGCGGTATTCTTATATTACCGATTAGTACATTAATGCAGCGTGTTTGTCCTCGTGTTTTTTTAAATAATTCTAGATGTGTAATCAGAAAATGGCAAAATATTGCTCTTCATCAAGTATGTACTGAACTGAAACAAGCTGGTTATCGCAGCGTCCATCATTTAATGGAACACGGTGAGTTTTCTCATTGCGGAATGTTATTATATATTTATCCCATGGGCAGTGAGAAACCTTGCCGTATTACTTTTTCTAAAAATAGTATTTATAGTTTGCATGTATTTAATATTGATAGTCAAGATATAGAGGAAGAGGTAACTGTAATAAATTTACTACCAGCGAATGAGTTTCCAACTCACCCAGAAATGCTTGCACTTTTCTTAAAGCAATGGCATCAGTATTTTGGGGTGCAATGTGAGTCTTCTTTTATATATCAGCAAGTTAGAAATGGAGTATTGCCTATTGGCATTGAATATTGGCAGCCATTGTTTTTTGCACAACCACTTTCTGGGCTCTTTAATTATTTACCATCGCGTACACTAATAGTAATGACAGATGATTTAAAAACTAGTACAAAATCCTTTTGGGATGATATTAATAGTCGTTATATAAAAAATCATGCTAATGCTCTACGCCCTTTATTGCCTCCTGCTTCTTTGTGGTTTAGCGGCGATGAATTATTACATGAATTAAATGGTTGGCCATCTATAAAATTTAGCACTGAACGACTAGTAGAGAATAGTGTTAATACTAATCTAGAGTACGCACCCATACCGAACCTGACAATACATGCGCATTCTAAAAAACCACTTGACGGACTATGTCAGTTTTTAGCTTCTTTTAAAGGTCAAGTGGTATTTTCAGTAAAAAGTGAAGGACGCCGAGAGGTATTACAAGAGCGCTTAGCACATATTCCACTAAAATTAAATATTATCCACTCACTAGCGCAGGCACAAGCGATAGAAAATTATTTGTTAATTAGCGCCAGTGAGGTAGGGTTTATTGATAAGCGGCGCAATCGTGCTTTAATATGTGAAAGTAACCTTCTTGGTGAAAACTTTGTTTGTTATGAGCCAGATCCTCTTCATCAGATGAACAAAAATATCTTCATTCATCACTTTTCAGAGCTTAACCCTGGTCAACTTGTGGTACATACTGAACATGGTATTGGGCGTTATATGGGTCTAGTAACGCTTGACACCAATGGCATTTCAGTAGAATACTTAATGCTAGTATATGCGGGGGATACTAAACTATACGTGCCTATATCATCACTACATTTGATTACTCGTTATATTGGAATTTCTAACGTAGATGTCCCGCTACATAAGTTAGGAAGAGACGCCTGGTCGCGCTCTAGACAAAAGGCTGTTCAAAAAGTACGCGATGTAGCGGTTGAGTTATTAGATCTTTACGCACAACGTACAGCAAGATCTGGGTTTTCTTTTAAGCATGACCAAAAACAGTATCAATTATTTTGCGAGAGCTTTCCATTCATCACTACTATCGATCAAGAAAGAGCTATTAATGAAGTATTGAACGATATGTGTAAGCCTGTATCTATGGATCGGTTGGTGTGTGGTGATGTGGGCTTTGGTAAGACAGAAGTAGCTATGCGCGCTGCGTTTTTAGCGGTGATTAATCAAAAGCAGGTAGCAGTATTAGTACCCACTACACTGCTAGCTCAGCAACATTACGATAATTTCCGTGATCGTTTTGCTAACTGGCCTATTTGCATCAAGATGTTATCACGTTTCTGTACTGATAAAGAGCAGTCTCAGGTATTGGAGTACGCATTAAGTGGGCAAGTAGATATACTCATTGGTACTCATAAGCTTTTACAAAATAAGATAAAATGGCATGATTTAGGTTTACTTATTGTTGATGAAGAACATCGTTTTGGTGTACGTCATAAAGAACGTATTAAAGCGATGCGAGCTAATGTTGATATTCTTACCCTTACTGCCACACCTATCCCGCGTACCTTAAATATGGCTATGCATGGTATCCGTGATTTATCTATTATTGCAACGCCACCAGCTCGTCGTTTGCCGGTAAAAACTTTTGTGCATGAATATGATGAACGGATAGTTTGTGAGGCAATTTTACGTGAGGTTTTACGTGGTGGACAGGCATATTATTTATATAATGATATTGATAATATTGCAAAAGTCACGAAACGACTCTCTGAGTTAATACCTGAAGCACGTATTTCACTCGGTCATGGTCAGATGCACGAGCGTGAATTAGAACAAGTAATGCATGATTTTTACCATCAGCGTTTCAACGTATTGGTATGCACGACTATTATTGAAACTGGCATAGATGTACCTACTGCTAACACCATCATCATTGACCGTGCTGATCGATTTGGTCTTGCACAGCTACATCAATTGCGTGGTAGGGTGGGGCGCTCCCATCATCAAGCTTATGCTTGGTTATTAACACCACATCCAAAAGTGATGACTGTTAACGCACATAAGCGTTTAGAAGCTATTACAGCAATAGAGGATTTAGGAGCCGGACTCGCACTTGCTACTCATGATCTTGAGATTCGCGGGGCAGGGGAATTACTTGGTGAAGGGCAAAGTGGTCAAATAGAAAATATTGGTTTTTCACTTTATACAGAGCTTTTAGATAATACTGTTGATGCTTTGAAAATGGGACGTGAGCCATCATTAGCAGATTTAACATACAACCAGACTGATATTGAGCTCAGAATTCCTTCTTATATTCCAAGTGATTTTATTCCTGATGTCAATACTAGATTATCATTTTATAAACTTATTGCTAGCGCACAAAATTGCAATGTATTAGAAAAAATTAAGATAGATTTAATTGATCGTTTTGGGTTACTACCAGATACTGCTCGTACTTTCTTAGATATTTCTAAATTACGTATAATAGCGAAAAAATTGGGAATAAGAAAGATCGAAGCTAGTGCAAGAGGGGGGGTTATAGAGTTAGATAAAGATAATAAAGTAGATGTTGCATTATTTATCGATTTATTAACACAAGAACCACATTCATGGGTACTGGATGGTCCAACACGCATCCGGTTTATCTGTGATTTATCAGAATACACAGTCAGAATGAAATGGGTGACTGAGTTTGTTTATAAAATAGCAAAAAATAAAACTGTTATATAACGTATTCGACTTTAGGTTCCTATATTTTCTGTGTTTTATAACCGCACTGTTAGTAACTGCGTGGTTTAAAGATATAATTTATCACAAGTAATGTGTATATTATTGATCATGTCTTCTGAATATTAAAAGAGACCTAGTCTGTATTTTCTGACATGACATGGTACGTGTAACTTACTGTATAGCGATATTATATAATGTTAGTACGAAAAGGTGTTAATTGTAAATATATTGCGTGATTTTAAGGTTGAAAATATAGATAGATTGAAAGTTATATTCAAGATGCTTTTTAAAGTGAATATTTTAACATGATAAATGATAAAAATCATTAATAAATAGTGTCATCAAAGCATCACCTTATAGTTATATCATGTCGTCTGAAACATCAATTAATGAATTCTATTATATAGCAATATGCTATTTTTTTTCTCTAATGGCATAATGTATACGATGAGTATACTGCACACCTCAGTACTCTATGACAATATCTTATGTTGATGTTTTATAAATTTCCACGTTTTTTTATATTTTAGTAAATCTGTAACATGCGATGTGAATCATTAGTGAGTTTTTCCGCTTAATGGGTGGTAGGATATATAAAGGTGAAGAAAATGAATATGATAGTAAAATATTTGGATAACATATATCATAAGTTCAATATGTACTAAATATATCACTTTTCTGTATGATAAATATCATAGGTAATGTTGCTGTATCTAATCTAGTAGTGTTTATATATACAAGGTATAGAAGGGATATTTATAATTGTTATTCCCCTAATATTTTACGGAGAAATATAACGCGTATATTTGGCATGTATTTCTTGTAATATATTATTGATATCGCGTTCTGTACTAACTCAGTGGTAATTTTGTAAAATGCCATTATGGTGCTGATATATACTCGTTATATAGAAGCTTTCTAATATACAAAAGTATTATTGCAACAAGCATATAAGTGGATTACTTTCGAGAAACTTCTATATGTTTTGAGAGGATTGCATTGACTATTTTTTGTATCAAGGATAAAATTTCTCAAACAATTCACAACTACATTAGGTGAGATGTCCGAGTGGCTTAAGGAGCACGCCTGGAAAGTGTGTATATGGAAACGTATCGAGGGTTCGAATCCCTCTCTCACCGCCAAAAAATGCTATTTTGGTACTATTAAGATAGTTGTACATATCTTCCTCCCCATACAGTATCCAATCTAGATTGATTTATACATAATATTATATGCATCCATTCTATCTGTATTAAGAAGTTTATAACGATCACACAGTATGTATATTTTTAGATATTAAATGGCTAACGAAGCGCGACAAGATCGACCTATAACAGCGCGTATTTTACGTAATACAGTAGTTTTTCGAAAAAGTGATCTTTATAACTTTTGTTCTTATAATTATTTCGTATAGAATTACCCTCTAAATATAAAAATTTTATGTGAGCACTGCATACATGATGGTGATTATACGCGCCGCATTTCTCTTTGCGAGATATAAATATTGAATGATAGAAAGAGAGGCATGCATATGAGAAAATTTCTGTATTATTAGAGGTTTTTGCATTTATTAGCTATTGTGTGTATTGCTTGCATCATCTTTTTCATTATATATCTGATGTATATGTATTTAATATTTCACTTTTTACTATTGTGCTTGTTTTGTTTATATATATTAAATGCAGTTGTATTCATTACGCAAGCATTTATAAAAAAATATTTTAATATCTCCACAGAATGTGGATTGATGATGATAAGTTATTAACGTGATCATATGAATTGACAGTTCATTGCATAGCATACGAGTGTGAAGAAGTATGCGTATATGTTTAGTTTGTTTACTAATATCTTCCCATTTTTATGCATAAATGTCTTTATAGTGTTTTGGTAGTAATTTTTCGCTACATAAGGATGCTGTATCAATCACCTTAGAATATGGTATGAGTGTTTAGAGAAGTCTCTACTATACAGTGAATTGCATGTTCTATATCAGAGAATATTGCATTATCTTAGTGATAAACTAATGTAAGTTACCAGTTGTTTAAAGTTACTTCTGTCATTGTATCTATTATCTTCTCAACGTTAGTATTCCTTCATTAATTTCTTTTTCTTAATATTTTTCTATATAGTAACTCACTAGGGAAAAAATATTTTTTCTGCTATATTACACATCTTTATGAGATGGTTCTAATAACCATACATAACATAATTCGTGGTAGTTATTTTCTTGCAAGATAATCGCTCTATGCTAGAGTTGAGACATTAGCATAAAATAATGCAGGGTGCTGCACTAAAATAAAATTTTCATAATTAAGAAAAATATATCTTACAGCGAAATAAGAATAATAGTTATATTTTTTTAAATATTTCACTAATTCTAATAATGATCTAGAACATTTATTTTAACATATCAGGCAGCTCTTCAGATATATTAAGAAATATTATTATTGCTATATTGAAAAGTATCAGAATCATACTAGTATGGAAACTATTTTCTACATATTGGCATAGGTGCTGTATTCTATGTTTTGCTATAAAAATTATTTATAGCTTTGATGTATCAAGATTATTATCTAAATATTTAAGTGATCTTTTATATCTTCTGAAAGTATATACAAAATATTTTTAGAATGTTAAATAGTTATGCTGAGATATGATTATATATTTTATAGTATGTGTATAACTTTTATATAAGATATGATGTATCTCTTATAATGTCACATACAGTAGACCATTATTTCATACTTATAGGATGATATCTGTAAGATACAGTATATCAAAATTGAATCTTGAATGCAATATTTATGAATCTTAGGTTTCTAACAAAGAAGTTAGTATTTGTTGATATGATTTGGTGATACATAGATGGTAATAATGTATCGCATTACTTATGATACACACGCATTTTGAGAGGCCGCCTGTACTTATAATAGTGTAGATGTAGTGGAATTGTTATATAAAATAAATCTACATATAACATGATTAAATAATATTAGTATATGATAAAGCATGGCATAAAAATAGAAAGACATCTTGAGAAATATTAACTTTTATTATATGTAGTTCAAATAAATCACTGCTATTGTTTGTAAAATTTTATAAAGTCATCTATGAGAAGGTGATGTGTAAGAGTTTTTATGCTTATCTCTCATATTCGAAATAAAAACAATGTTCCTTGTAGAAGATTTGAATCATGATTGAGATACAATATCATTGACAATGCTTGCCATCAGTTATAACCATTCAAATATCATGATACTAACCCTATGTATATTACTTCAGTATATTCCTTATATTGATACTAGATGGCGTGAACCAGGTGATACGACTAGAATAGGATCTGTATGAAAAAATTAAAACATATCATTGAAGAAGCATTTGAAAACCGCATGAGTATCACTCCGAATAATGTTGATAAAAATACTTATGAGGCAGTTAATTATCTTATTTCGCTACTGGATAGAGGAGAATTACGCGTCGCTGAAAAAATCAAAGATAAGTGGATAACGCATCAATGGTTAAAAAAAGCAATATTGCTTTTTTTCTGCATTCATGAGAATCAGGTCATAGGTAGTTTAGATAACCCTTTTTATGATAAGATTCCGAGAAAGTTTTCTTCTTATAATGCTTCGCGTTTTAAAGAAGAAGGTGTACGTATCGTGCCGCCAGCAGCAGTGCGTTACGGAGCATACATTGCTCGTAATACTATTTTAATGCCTTCTTATATTAATATTGGTGCATATATCGATGAGGGTACACTAGTGGATACATGGGCTACTATTGGGTCTTGTGCGCAGATTGGTAAAAATGTACATTTATCTGGCGGTGTTGGCATTGGAGGGGTGCTAGAACCACTACAAAGCAATCCAACTATTATTGAAGACAACTGTTTCATTGGGGCGCGTTCAGAAATTGTTGAAGAGGTGATTGTAGAAGAGGGATCAGTTATATCTATGGGTGTCTATATCGGGCAAAGTACAAAAATTTATGATCGCGCAACTGGTGGCATATACTATGGACGTGTCCCAGCAGGATCTGTAGTAGTCGCAGGCAACCTACCATCCAAAAATAGTAAATATAGCTTATATTGTGCAGTCATTGTAAAAAAAGTGGATGTACAGACACTGTCTAAAACTAGTATTAATGAATTATTACGCAACGCACATGAATGTGAATAAAAATAACATAAAGAGCGGAATATTAATGCATCCGATGCGTGTATACACATTGTGATGGCAGGTGTTATATGATGGTATACAACCCCCAGGATAGTAGTACCTGACGCGAGCAATACAGCCATACATTGTTTTGGATTGATAGTATAAAATGAGATGTTGCTCTCTACATTATATAATATAGAGAGATGTATTTTATGAAAGGGTATATGTATGTAACTAGTATATACTTCTGTCATAATATAGCAGTCTTTGGCGTATGAATATCACCATAAGATATATACAATCACATCTTTATATCTATAGTATGATGTTAAAGTATGAGCTGTAATGCTTATTGTATATATATGTATGAAGTGTTAGAGATATCTTTTTAGAAGCTAAAGATAATAGTACTAAATAACCTAAAATTGGATCTTTTATGACACACATATGATGCAAAAAATCTCTCACCTTTCGGAGAGGAACATATATACTAATATGTATGCATAGATTGTAAATTTATATTTGTTGGTTAACTATAATTATAGAATAATATTCTCAGTTATTCTCTATAAGCTTGCATAAAAATATAACCTAAACAGGTTATTTTTTTATTTTTAAAATGTATGATACGTGTAGTTATTTGTCATTAATACGTTGAATTTTTGCTCCTAATCTATTCAGTTTTTCTTCAATCAGTTCATATCCACGATCTATATGATAGATGCGATCTACTAGGGTAATACCATCAGCAATGCAACCTGCCAGTACGAGACTAGCTGAAACACGTAGATCTGTTGCCATAACTGGGGCTGCTAATAGCTTTTTTACGCCATGGCAAATCAAAGTGTGTCTTTGAATAATGGCTTGAGCTCCCATGCGCATGAGTTCTGGTATGTGCATAAATCGGTTCTCAAAAATAGTTTCAGTGATAATCCCAGATCCTTCAGCAATCAAGTTTAGTAAGCTAAATTGTGCCTGCATATCAGTAGGAAAACCTGGATAAGGAGCAGTGCATATATTCACTGCTTTTGGGCGTTGACCGTGCATATCTACGCTGATCCAATCATTCCCTTCTTTAATATCAGCGCCAGCTTCTCGTAGTTTTTCTGATACTGCTGTGAGGGTATTTGGTTTGGCCGCTTTACAAAGAATTTTACCGCCGGAAACAGCTCCTGCAATGAGGAAAGTTCCAGTTTCAATACGATCAGGCAATATACGATATAACCCTCCCTCTAGTCTATTAACACCGATAATTGTTATGCGGTGACTGCCTGCACCAGTGATGTTGGCTCCCAGCATATTTAAAAAATTAGCGGTATCAACAATTTCTGGTTCTCGTGCAGCATTTTCAATAACCGTAGTACCTATAGCAAGTGTAGCGGAGCTCATAATGGTCACAGTAGCGCCAACGCTAATTTTATTCATTATAATATGCTTACCGGTTAGGCGGCCATTTACAGATGCTTTGACATAACCATTTTCTAACTTAATTTTAGCACCAAGTTGTTCAAGACCAGTAATATGTAAATCCACTGGGCGCGCACCAATCGCGCACCCTCCTGGTAAGGAGACTTGCCCTTGTCCAAAGCGTGCAACTAATGGTCCTAAAGCCCAAATAGAGGCCCGCATTGTTTTAACTAGATCATATGGTGCGCAATACACATTCACCTGACTTGCATCTAGGTATACAGAATGATTGTGCTCTGCTTTCACACCGAGTTGTCTGAGTAACTCCATCGTAGTATCTATATCTTTTAACTTCGGAACATTCTGGATTTCTACTGGAGCCTCAGCTAGTAGTGAGGCAAACAGAATAGGCAATGCAGAATTTTTCGCGCCAGAAATAGTGACTTCACCGCTTAACTTTGTTGGACCTTGTATACGAAATTTATCCATTTCTATTACTCGAGTTTCTGAGACACGCCTTCTCCACCAGTTCTTCTATCTTTCTGGTATGGTTATATGAGCACTTCAAGCATTAGTACGACATAGATGTATCGGCATGTAACTTACGGGCCCGGTTCCATTCTTCAGGGGTGTAGACTTTAATGGAAACAGCATGTATATGATTTTCAGTAATATAAGAGGCCACAGATGAATAAATTATTTGTTGCTGTTTAACGCGGCTCAGTCCAAAAAAAATTTCACCGATAGCAATAATTTGTAAGTGGTTACTATTACCGCTTATATGGACTTCTTGTAATGGCAATTGTTCTAATAAAAAAGACTGAATGGTACTATTATGAATCATGTTTTTGCACCTCACTATATGATTTGATGAATTAATATCGTTCTGATTAGTATCGATTTCATACGGTCACTAATATTTCTTGTATCATAAAAGCATCATGCATAAGCATTGAGGTCTGATGGATAGCATAAATCTAATAGGTAGAAGGCGTTAGAAGGGCATATAATTTTTTGGCTCATAATGATTTGCATTGTAATTTTAAAGTGAAAGATAGTAGTGAGAATAGTTAACATGGAGCTGAGGTTACTTTTTTAGTATTATATATATTTGCAATATAATGATCATAATAAATTTATAATGCATTGATGATGATTAGCGCATCGATTGAGTGACATTTTATATTTATAGCATGATGTGAATGTAATTTATTTAAAACATAGACAAAGAGACTATGGCCCATGGTAAGTAATGTACAGTCTCTATATTTAGAGATTGCGCGGGATCTCTATGTAATGAATGTATATCTTGATTAGCACATGTATGATGAAATCATTTTTTATTTTTACAGAGGTCCCAAATAAGGGCTAGGAAACATGTTCTCATGTTAGGAGAGAGTGTAATGTTACCTAATGCATGATAGTAAAATGTCTCATTGAATAATGTATTATTTCCTCTCATTAATATGAGATAAGAGGATCGCCAATTCTTGAATCATATAAAAGAAAGTTTACATATTATGTATAATACAGACAAAAAGATTATAATGCCATATTATTATGGTAATATGAACAGATAAATTAACAAAATATGCAAGTGTTATTTCCCATATTGTGTACCACCAGAAAATATGTAAACGAGCATATAAACATGATGGCCATGATGAGTTTTCATGAAGAAAGAAAAGTTATTAAGTATGACTTCAAACCAAGACATAAGAACATAATAGGTTAAGCAAAGGGTGCGTATTTTAATAGAATCTTTGTACATACGACTGTGAAAATTATATTCCTTAGGGTGTACCTTTAATAATATTTTGAAGATGATATAGTGTAATCAATGTATGTAGTTTTTTTGTGATGCCAGAAAAATAGAGTGATTTTCCATGACGAATAGCCATCGCCTGCAAATGAATTAGCAAGGCAAGCCCGCCCGTATCTACTCGTGTTAATTTTGCAAGATTAATGTGGTCTACGTATTGCATTACTTTTTTGTGTTGTAGCCATAAAGGTTGTAAAGTCTCATATGTTAGTTCACCTCTAAGATAGAGGTGTCCTTTTTGAACTTCCCAGTGCAGATGCGTGCTCATTGTGATTATTTATTCAATGCAGTGGATGGGGATGGGTGTAGGATGTAAGTGTTTTAGTTAGGCCATCAATACCTTGTTTACGAAGGATATGACTCCATTCGTTTTGCTTTGTGCTAATAATACTAACACCTTCTGTCAAGATATCATAGGCTTGCCAACGTCCATTTATACTGTTTTTACGCCATTGGAAGTCCAATCTTATTGGTGTACCGCCATAAGAATTTAAGATCGTGATACGAATGGTAACAATATTTGTACCAGAAAATGGTTTTTCTGGTGTAATTTTATAGGCCTGGCCTTGATATACAGATAGCATTTGGCTAGCAAGATGCGATAAGTAAACACTGAAGGCGCTATAATAGCTATCACGCTGAGCTTGGGTTGTATGATTATAATAACGTCCCAGTATTAATGCAGCGGCATATTTAACGTGTATATAAGGCATTAATTCTTCTTGTATGATTGTATGTAAATAACTGGGATTTTGTTTAATGTTTTTTTGTTCATGTTGAATGCGATCAAAAGTGTGCACAGTAACTTTTGTCATAATCTTATATGGATTACATTGCTCAGTATTTGCATGTGTTATTTGAGGGGCAATGCTTATCATTATCAGGATGAGAAAACTTTTAAACATTGTTGCCTCTGCTATGGAGTATATGTTGTTGATCTATATTTATTATTTTTACTTAGACCGTTTACCTAGAGATAGCTGGTGTTGATTATTAATGCTTTCATTTTTGTATAAGAATTGCCCAACAAGATCCTCAAGCGCGATAACAGATTTTGTATCCTGAATGACGCTCCCATCTTTCAGTATATTCGTTCCCAGATCCGGTTCTGTAAATCCTATATTTAATGCTAAGTATTGCTCACCTAATAGACCAGATGTTCTTATTGAAAGTGAACTTGTATTCGGGATGTTATTATACTTTTTTTCAATATCCATGCTTACTGTTAGTAAGTAATTTTTTGGATTAAGTGCAATGCGTGTTACACGTCCGATCACTACTCCACCGATTTTTACAGGTGAGCCAGTTTTAAGTTCCCCTATATTGTCGAAAATAGCATGGAGCTTCCAGGCGGGTGCACTAAATGGAGATGTCGGGCGACTAATATGTAGACAAAGGAAAAGTATTGAACTGATAGATAGTATTAAGAAGGCGCCTACTAAAATTTCACTTTTTTTTGTTTGCATTATACATCAGTGCCCCGACATGAGTGTTGTTAAAAAGAGATCTAAACTTAATACAGCTAGGGATGCGTGCACCACAGTGCGTGTTGTGGCCCGACATATTCCTTCAGAAGTTGGGATCGCATCATAACCGTTAAATAATGCTATCCATGTTACAGTTGCAGCAAACACGATGCTTTTAATTATACAGTGAGTAATATCTTCTTGTAGATGAACTCCGTTGTGGATGGCAGTCCAAAAAAAACCAGAATCAATACCTTTCCATGCAACGCCTACTAAGGCACCACCAATAATACCTACTGAGACAAAAATACATGTTAGCAGAGGCATGCTAATACAGCCAGCCCAGAATCTAGGGGGGATGACGTGTTGTAATGGATCCACTGCCATCATTTCCATACTAGCGAGTTGTTCAGTGGCTTTCATTAGACCAATTTCTGCAGTGACAGCAGATCCAGCACGCCCAGTAAATAATAAAGCTGTCATCACTGGACCTAGATCACGTAATAGCGATAATGCCACTATTATACCAAGATCGTTCTCAGCACCATAAGTCTTCAAGACTAGATAGCCTTGCATACTTATAACCATACCCATAAATAGCCCAGATATTGTTACAATTAATAATGATAGCACGCCAATATAATATATCTGATCTAGTAATAATTTTCCATGTGAACGATAATTTGGAAAATGACATAGTGCGTGAAATAATATCCATCCGGCGCGACCGAAAGAAGCGCAAAAATTTAATCCTTTTCGACCGAGTAATGCCAACACTTGTAGGCACATTAGTATGCGCCTTGTCTAAAACTAAGTAATTCCTGTAGATAATCCTGAGTAGGAAAAAAAATAGGTATAGGTCCATCTAAAATTCCATCGATAAATTGACGAACACGGATATTATGATGCTGATAGAGATCATGAGTTGTACCCTGAGCAAGTATGCGCCTTTCATCGATAATATAGATGTAATCAGACATTTTTAGCACTTCAGGAATGTCATGAGAAACGATTATAAAGGTCATATCTAATGCATATTGTAATTCATGTATCAGTTTTATTAATATTTTCACAGTAACAGGGTCTTGTCCTACAAAGGGTTCATCAAACATAATTAAATCTGGTTCTAGTGCGAGTGTACGTGCAAGTGCAGTTCGTCGTATCATACCTCCTGAAAGCTCAGAGGGTTTGAGATGCGCTGCCCCTCGTAATCCAACTGCCTCTAGCTTCATGATTACTGTACTATGTAGTAAGGGTGTGGGTAAACAAGCATGTTCCCGTAGAGGCCATGCTACATTATCGAACACAGTAAGATCTGTGAATAGCGCTCCTACTTGAAACAGCATGCTCATCTTTTTACGGACTTGATACAAAGATGCACGGGAAAGAGTGGGAATATTTACGTCGTTAAACCATATTTCCCCGTTTGTTGGACGTAACTGTCCCCCAATTAAGCGTAATAGTGTAGTTTTTCCTACACCAGATGGACCTATAATAGCTATGATTTTTCCTCTAGGTATGCAAATCGAGAGAGCATCGAAAATGATCAGATTATTACGAGCGAAACTGACGTTATGGATTTCTACTATATTTTTTTTCATATGAATCGTGTAGTTACCTCGATAGTTTAATTTAGATCATCACTATGATCTGATGTGATCATCATACCCCTAAGATGGCATATAGGTATGCCATGATCACGTACATCGTTAAAGTTATCATATTTCTTGTTGCATGGATTTTATGATGAAAACCGTAATGGATGATGGATGATTTATCTTATAAGGTTTTATTTATTTCTTAAAGTAATTGGTTTGGCATTTATTGGTTTAGTTATTATACAAATAGAGTGACGGTATATACAAATAGAGTGATGGTATGCTGAGATAAATTAGGGACACTCTGATGAAGTCTCCATACTTATAGAAAAGAAGATTTTTAGCAATATTTTGACATTACTTATTAGTGTGTACTATATAAAATATACCGCTATAAGCTATAACAAGTAATAACAAAAATATTTTATGTATTCAGTATTTAGTGAGCATGGTGGTGTATGCTATACAAGATACGTTGTGTTCTTCGCTTTTGTGATACTTAGTATATAACACGTTCGTTTGTTAGAGTTTAAGAAATTCTGACTATGTATGCTATAAATGGTTACTCTCACTTTAGCATTTGCATGAGAGAGATGTAGTGTGTTAAAAATTAAAAACATTTTAGATAGTGTATGAGATTGTATTTACCGAGTGATTGTATATACCGAGTGTATATGAATTATCTTTTGCACATAACTTGTTTCACATGGTTAACATCAAATATGGATTGTATATGTTAGACAATTTTCTTGTTATATTCCTACTCATTTTAGTTAGTTCTTTTTTCGCTATTTCCGAAATTTCTTTAGCGGCTGCTCGTAAAATTAAATTAAAGATTTTAGCTGATGAGGGTAATATTAACGCTCAGTCTGTACTGAAAATACAAGAAAATCCTGGCATGTTTTTCACTGTTGTACAAATTGGTGTTAATGCGGTGGCAATTCTTGGGGGAATTGTTGGTGACGCATCTTTTTCTCCAGTTTTTTTTAAAATATTCATACATATTATGGATGTTGAGATAGCAGAACGCTTAAGCTTTATATGTTCATTCACATTAATTACGAGTTTATTTATTTTATTTGGAGACTTATTTCCTAAACGTTTGGGGATGATTGCTCCAGAACGGATGTCTTTAAAGATTATTAGTATTATGCGTGTTTGTTTGTTTATTTTTCGACCACTTGTATGGTTTTTTAACGGTGGGGCAAACATTATTTTTCGTATTTTTAAAATTCCTATGATACGTCATGATGATATTACATCTGATGATATATATGCAGTAGTGGAGGCAGGTGCATTAGCAGGTGTGTTACGTAAACAAGAACATGAATTAATTGAAAATGTCTTTGAATTAGAATCACGTACAGTACCATCTGCAATGACTCCGCGGGAAAATGTAGTGTGGTTCACTTTACATGAAGATGAAAATAGTATAAAGGCAAAAATTGCTTGTCATCCGCATTCCAAGTTTCTAGTGTGTGGTGATAATATTGACCATATAATCGGCTATGTAGATTCAAAAGAACTTCTTATGTGTGTTTTAAGTCATCAGGTTTTATCTCTTGATGGTAGTATACAGATCTGTTCTGCACTAATTTTACCAGATACGCTTACACTCTCTGAAGCATTAGAAAGTTTTAAAACTGCAGGAGAGGATTTTGCAGTGATTATGAATGAATATGCGTTAGTAGTTGGTATTATTACCCTAAATGATGTAATGACTACGTTGATGGGTGATCTAGTTGGTCAAGGGTTAGAAGATCAGATTGTTGCACGAGATGAAAATTCATGGCTAATTGAAGGTGGTACGCCCATTGATGATGTCATGCGTGCTTTACATATGCATGCATTTCCGCAATCGGACAATTATGAAACGATTGGGGGTTTTATGATGTTTATGTTACGAAAAATTCCAAAACGTACTGATTTTGTGAAACTACAAGGATATAAATTTGAGGTAGTAGATATAGACAGTTATCGCATTGACCAACTTCTTGTTACACGTATTAATTCTGATCCAGCAGTACTACCTATATCAGAGTCGTAGATGACAATCTATACAATAGAGACCGCATGGTATAATGATTCACCAACCGACGTAGTATAAAATATATAGTGTATAGATGAGATAATGTGTGGAATATCGTATGAAGATGATATATATTATGAGAATAGGTGTATGTTTTTACATATAATGAAAGTTTTGAAAAACTTTTTTAAAAATAGTATAATTTAATGTATTTCAATTAAATTATTAATTTTTATTAACAAAAGACTGTAGTTTTTAATAATAAACATTAATCATTACATATCTTTCGTCCGTGTATCTCACGGAGGTTATATTTTTCGAACTGTCTATTAATATTTCTGGATAGAACATTGTAGGTAACCTATATATGTATACCATTTTATATCTTCAAATTTGCTAGTATATTTATATAATATAGAATTTGTGTCTTAATTTTAAATATGTGTATTTTTTGTTTTATGTTTTTGTAGCGAGCGTGAAGAAAATATAAGAATTAAGAAGTGCGGCCATTTTTTTGTTTCCTGACTTTTAATATATATTAAAATAAAATATGATGACATCATCAATGATGAGTTGCCTCTTTATGATGGTTTCTCTCAAAAAATACTGAAAATTGTCATACGTCTATATCAGTGTAATTCATTCTTGTTAATATATAGAATATAGTATTAGAATAGATTGTATAATGTGCACAATACAACGTCAAGTGGAGAGAGGAATGATTAAGCTAGGCGTAGTAATGGATCCTATCGCTTCTGTTAATTATCAAAAAGATTCTAGCTTATCGATGTTAATCGAAGCACAGAGCCGTGGTTATGAAATTCATTATATGGAAATGTCTGATCTATATTTATATAGAGGAGAAGCTCGTGCACGAACACGTTGTTTACTGAATATTCAGAGACGATTTTATCCATGTTTTTCTTTCAGTAATGAAAAAGATATCTCACTATCTTATCTGAATGTCATATTGATGCGTAAAAATCCACCTTTAGACAGTGAGTTTCTCTATGCTACTTACATCCTAGAGCGTGCGGAAGAATTAGGTACAGTGATTATTAATAAACCACAGAGCTTACGTGACTGTAATGAAAAATTGTTTACTACATGGTTCTCTGATCTTACTCCAGACACACTCGTAACTCGTAACACTCAACATATTTTATCTTTTTTGCAAGAACATAATGATATTATACTCAAACCACTGAATGGTATGGGAGGGGAATCGGTTTTTCGTGTGCGCAAAGAAGATCCTAATATATCAGTTATTATTGAAACTATGACTAAGCACGGTACTGTTTACTGTATGGCGCAAGATTATTTGCCATCGATTATATATGGCGATAAGCGTGTGCTAATTGTAGACGGCGAAGCGGTTCCATATTGTTTAGCTCGTATGCCGCAGTTAGGTGAAACACGTGGTAACTTGGCAGTTGGTGGTTATGGTGAGGCTCGCCCGCTATCTTCAGACGATTTAAAGATAGTACATCGTGTAGCACCAATTTTACAACAAAAAGGACTGATTTTTGCTGGTTTAGATGTTATAGGAGATAAATTGACTGAGATTAATGTAACAAGTCCTACTTGTATTTGTGAGATTGAGACTGCTTTTCCGGTATCGATTACTGGTATGTTAATGGATGTAATCGAAAAACGTTTTCCTGAATGCTGACTATAGCGGGTTATTAAAGAGTTTATCAAAATAGAGATTTTGTATCGAATAATCTATTAATAGTAAGCATTCACTAGACTACAGAATATTGCGCATGAATTTACAGCATCATTTTTTAATTGCTATGCCAACACTGCAGACTCCTTTATTTAAAAGGTCTGTAATCTATATATTTGAACATAATGCTGATGGGGCTATGGGGTTAATTATCAATAAACCAGTAGATAACCTTATGGTTCCAGGTATGTTGCAAAAACTAAAAATCGCTCACTCCTCTAGTAGGAGATCAGATATTAAATTAAATAAACCTGTTTTTGTGGGTGGGCCTTTGGCGGAAGATCGTGGTTTTATTTTGCATTCAGCACAAAAGACTTTTTCTTCTAGCATTCGTGTTTCAGATAACACAATCATGACAACATCCCGTGATGTTTTAGAAACTTTAGGCACAGATGAACAACCAGATCAGGTATTAGTTGCGTTAGGGTGTTGTGCTTGGGGACAGGGTCCATTAGAGCAGGAATTAATGGAAAACGCTTGGTTAACCACTTCTGCAAATAGCAACATTTTATTTCATACTCCCATTGCGGCACGGTGGCGCGAAGCAGCAAAAACCATTGGTATTGATATGTACAACATAGTTGGCGACGCAGGGCATGCATGAGTAGAAGTCACACATTCTTATCATTTGATTTTGGGATGAAAAGCATTGGTGTCGCTAGCGGACAGTGTATCACGAGTACAGCTTATCCTTTAAAGGCACTAAAAGCGCAGGCTGGCATGCCTTCTTTAGATGAAATGGATGCCCTTATGCAGACGTGGCAACCTACAAATATTGTGGTAGGATTACCACTGAATATGAATGGTAGTGAGCAACCATTAACTATGCGCGCACGTAAATTTGCAAATTTCATGCATATACGATATACTGTATTAGTTGACTTACATGATGAGCGCTTAAGTACGGTTGAAGCCAAGTCTTTAATATTTAAAAGAAGAGGTTTTCAAGCCCTTCGAAAAAATTATATTGACTCACTTGCGGCAGCAATAATATTAGAAAGTTGGCTAGAAAATACTATTTTTGAGCATAATTAGTATTTGTGAGTAAGTCAGTGGTAATATAAAGTGGGGTGTTTTATTAGGGATCACTATATTACTAAAAAATACACGAAGTAGTGGGATTAATGATAACAATATAGCTTGATCCTGTCATTATCAGTGATGCATTTCATGCTGAAGAGTAAAGATTTTTATATATATGCTATTTATGCACTTTCTGACTCACTTAAGGTTTTTGATTCGGTTATTGATCAGCAGAACATCCTTTTAGATGCCTCTCTAAAGGCGATATATAAAGAACGTGCTATGTATACTATATAATTACAGTGATATAGTTCTTAGTGTATCACTATGCCGCTTCATACTTAATGAACATATATGTTATTTCTTTTTATACTGATGACAACTGTACCCATAACTATTTCTGCTTTTACAGCAATAGTTATGGGTTTGATTTTTTCTATAGGATCGGGGCGGATGATCCAAGTATCTTATACATTTTCCTTATGTTAGTATAGCGAGCGGTGTAGCGGTAGTACTTTATAAAAGTACATGTGTGCGTTGCTAATTCTTTTCTCTCGTAGAGAGAAATTTCCTATCTTCATAACAAAAGAAGGTAGTAGTAATAATGAATACTGTATTGCAGACATCACAATAAACACGACACACACCACACAACAACCATAACGTGTACTATACTATACTATGTATATGTATTAGGCGTGTGGCGCAGTGCATTAATGCGTTTATCCAATGGTGGATGTGACATAAAAATCTCACTAATCCATGTAGATTTCCCATTAATGCACAGTGCCATCATACTACCAGCTTCCTCAGGTGCGCAGCTAGTTTTGAGGCGTTCTAATGCAGCAATCATTTTTTCACGTCCAACAAGATGAGCTGCGCCTGCATCAGCATCAAACTCACGGTGACGTGAGAACCACATAGTAATCATACTGGCAATCATGCCGAATATGAGCTCGAGCAGCATAGAAACCATAAAATAGACCATTGGATGGCCGTTAGTATGTTCCTCCTCTTCTTCTTCGTGGTCATTGGAAAGCATACCTGATACTACTTGGGCTAATATTCGAGATATAAAGATAACAAAAGTGTTTACAATACCTTGTATTAACGTCATGGTAACCATATCACCATTCGCAATATGACTAATTTCATGCGCTAGAACAGCCTCAGCTTCTTCACGAGTCATATTTTGTAATAGTCCAGTAGATACTGCTACTAATGATGAATTACGACGCGCACCAGTCGCGAAAGCATTCATATCGAGAGCATGGTAAATGGCTATTTGCGGTGTAGAAATACCCACTTTCTTTGATTGTTGGGTAATAGTTTCCATTAGCCAATGTTCAGTTGCATTACTAGCCTTTGTAATAATATCTCCGCTCACAGAGCGTAAGGCCATCCATTTAGACATCCACAGTGAAACAAATGCTCCACCAAAACCAAATAGACCTGCCATAATCATGAGACCCACCACACTACTTGACTGAATCCCTGTTAAGCTAAGAATGACGCCAAAAACCACCATAACACCAAGGTTAGTTAGCAAAAATAGAGCGATACGCATCATAAAATTTAATTTCCTCTTTTATGTATTTAACACAGATTAATATAGTAATACTTACTGGAATTTAGGATTTTTTTTCCAGACGTACATCAAAAACATCTCGATATTGTTTGAAATGTAATGCCCTTTAGAAGGGTATATACTCTTCTGCATTAGTTAGCTGTACGATATAATCACTGTTACATCATAAGGTAGATTAACATAAATTAATGATGATATCGAGTAGATCAACAGAATAGTATGTGCTAGCTGTATAAAATATAGTTTGTTATATGAATTGTATTTTTATACTTTATTGAAATAATATTATCTTATAGGAATATAAGATACTCACTCTTTTTGCAAAGTAATAAGATTTAAGCATATTATGTCAGTGTATATGTGATGTTTTAAATTGCCCATCGAACTAAATAGGTAGAATAATTGATTATTCATCGAGATCGTATATACAAATACTCCGAAATACCAGCGTCCACTAGACTATATAGGAGAAGCCTATTGTTAGTGATAAAATAAAAAATGTAGAAAGATTATGCTCTATTACCACAATCCTGCATAACATAGGAAATATAATAGAAATATCATTCGATACCGTAACAAAAGATTATCATCCGATACTATTTATTACAACAAAATATACATATGAATAATGATAGTAAGAAAGAATAGTTTTTTGTGATTATCACTAGTTTTTGAATATCTTTAGCTATTTTCTATATGGTGAGCATATTTTTTAGAGGGAATATTTTTCCTAAACTTTTAACATCCAAAGCTATAGATGGTGAGCGTTATCATGCTTTAGCAGAATAAAGAGGAATTGTTATATAGTAGTAACATGAATATTGCATGCAATATTCTAATAATTTTAGAAAACTGTGATTTGTTATTTTGATTTTCTTATGTAGTATTATTGGATATTGTAATGATAGTGCAAAGCATCTAATAACTATTCTTTATTGAGATATCATTGTTAGGTAAACTGATGTAGTATGGTATTCATTTTTATAGTTTTACGACTGTATAGCATTTGTTTAAGATGTGATATAAATTTTCATATTATATTTTTAATAGCATTTATGCATAGATGAAAAAGAGACTAAATACGAGAATAAATTTCTAATTATGTCTGTAATAAAGACATTATTGCATATTTGAGAAATTTTTGCAAAAAAGGCGTAGTATCTCTCTAGATTATTTAAAAAATTTCAATAGATATGTACAAAGATATTCTTAAAACTTAGATTATCGCTATGTCATTCTGCAGGTTTTTCGTTTTCTGAATTTCTGATTCTTAGGGTCCATGTCATCAATTTACTATTATAAGTAACTTGTACATATTGAAAGATATACGGATATATTTTGTAGGCGATATCAATGTTTACCAGCAGAAATATATGAATGCTACTAATTGCTCAGTATATCAAAGTAAGTAGTCATTGATTACTATTATCGCCAGTATATTATATTACTCTTTTGTGGTAAATATGAATTAATGACTATGCAGTAAAATAATTAAGAGTTTTGAGGATGACAGGGGTGGGAAGTTTTTCGTCTGGTTGATAAGTTGCATATAAAAATTTTATGTATGCATTAATATACGTGATACACAGGTATAATATATGTATTTTTTATGATTATCTGTTCTTCTTTTCTGTAGATTCATTTTAGTGAGAGGTATCAGATATTTTTAATGCTATGTACAGAGTACACTACTGGTATAGTCGTCATTTGTATATGTATATTAGAGAATAGTATTCTACTCTTTTCTACTCTAACATTATACGTTTTCACGTAAAAATATGATTATGATAATCATATGATTATATTGGTTATTTGGATAAGTAGTTTATTGTTAATATAATTTCTACATTTCTATCGTCAGCATGATATATTAAGAATATGATACAATATTTTTTTACACACACTAGACATGACTTATTTATATAAAGAAAGATGCGACAAATATAGCATGTACTGACATTAGTTATCATTCAGCAGACAGAATAACAAAAGCAGTATTTTATATTTCTATTGTAAAGATGTTGGGGACTGATCTGTTGTTTTTTGTATTTTTACATTATGGCTACTTTGTATGATCTATCTTTCAGTGCCACTCTTACCATTTTCTCTCATAGGTGGACTAAGGAGCGCGAAGATAGTATGTAATATTATTGCATACTATCTTTACCGTATTGCTAAAAGTATTCTAGAGAAGATCTTTGGAATAGCTATATTAAAGATGTTACATTCTTTTTTTTATGTCATCACGAGTTTCCACCAAAATAGACTATTAGTCAGTTATATATGTCAGGTCTATCTTATATAGAGAATTTTACAAAAATATATATCAAATTTTAAATAAAATGTTTATAAAATAACATGTTTAAATTGAGATTTTCGTATAATCATGAATTTTCATATAGGTAATGTATCTAAAAATAAATTTAGAAATTTTTATTTTTATGGTGTATCTGCCTCACTTCACTATATTAGTAATATGTAAGTTTTTATAAAAATATCATATGTTATAATCATATAGATTATATATATGAATGGTTTTTATGATCTCTTTTTTATTAAAATGGAAACAAGAAAAGATTTATATATTAAAATTATATATATAAATAAAGGCGAGTATATGAGATTCATCAATAAAATGTGGTATGTATATATCATATAGTTTTTTTATACACACTATATTGAATGTGATGCATAGAGGTATCTTACATATTCAAAATTATAGCATACATTCATACTCGTATAGATCAAATTTACCTATTTAGTGTATCGTATATGCATCTGTAATAAATATACAAGATTTAATCAGGATGATTAACATAAGTATGTGATACGACGCTTATGAGCATGTGTATAAATTTTTTTTCATATGACATTATCAATTCTTACTCATTATACTATATATGCTTAAATCTTCAAAAAAAAGAAGATATATAGTAATTCATAAGAATTATTTTGCGATTGAGAGAGATGATCAGTGGCTAGTGATAAACTGATGAGTCTTGGATACTTATAATTAAGAGAAAGGCACTATAGTAAGGGTGTTATGAAGAATATAAAAAAAATATTTTTAACTTTATATAAAATATTTAAAAGATATCCTATAGTGAATATTTAATTAAAGTCTTACAGTGTACTTTATTGCATAAATATAAAATAACAAAAACTGCAAGTATTATCTTATCTAGATACTATACTTATATAGGGAACCATAAATTCATCAATATACTTTTATTAAGTGTATAAATATCGTTTATAACGATTACCATAGATATACAACTACATCAAAATTGTATTCTTCTACAAGAAAAGAATATTGTATTTAATATACAGTGATGGAATGTTATCAAATAGAGTACCTGTGTATTCATTACCATAAGACGGATAAAATATACTTTATATTTTTAATGTAAAGAAATAGTTTTAAAAATTAATAACATATCGACTGATAGTCATGCATAGAGTTAAAATAGGAGTATTTATAGTTAAGTGCTAGCATTACATTGTTTTGAGGTTGTATTACAAGTTATTTCACCTATCTATTAATAGCAATAAATAGAATATATATTGATTAATAATATTATGTACAATAAATTATAAGCCATATGGTTTTCTATTTATCGATATTTATCTATAAGATCTCTCTCGAGAGTAGAAATATGTACTAATACTTTTTGGTATTATGCATAGATTGTTAGTAACACATGATATGTTAATGAACATTTATTCAATATCTAAGTTCATTGAATATCTTAGTATGATAAGGTGATATATAAGGGACATGGTAGCATTTAGTAATGTTTTTAAGTACAACGCATCAGCGCCACATATACAATGAGGATTAGCTATGAATAAGGCTCAATTATTAGAGATAATTGCAGAAAAAGCAGGTTTATCTCAGCGTCAGGCTAAAGTAGCGTTAGAGACGATATTGACAGAAATTACTCAGTCCTTAAAAAATGGAAATAATGTACAACTAGTGGGTTTTGGTACTTTTAAAATACATCAACGCGCAGAGAGAATGGGTCGCAATCCTAAGACTGGAAAAGAAATTTATATCTCATCAGTAAAAGTGCCGGTGTTTGTATCAGGTAAATCTTTAAAAGAAGCTGTCAAGTAAGAATACATACAAAATATTCATAACTGATATTCGGTTATGTTTCATATTTATTTATGAGTATATATATGTATATATCATCTAGCTCTTATTCTTATAATAAGAAATTTACATATCTCTTATTATAAGAGGTATATACAGGGTAGATTGCGATAAGTGGCTGATATTATATGATATCTGTATATATGGATATAGTTAATAAATATTACGACCATAACACATAAGTATTACATAAGTATTACATAAGTAATACATAAATCTACATTATATTATATATATAAATATATGATGTGTTCTAAGATTTTAGGTGTTTAATAAGATTAAGATAAAACTTTAACATGTGATATGTAGATTGAAAATCTCGGTAGAACAATGCTGTGTACAACAATATTTACACACCACGACATTATCATTTTGGATTTCTGTGTATTAGCATAGGTTGAATGATGTTTATTTTAATACATTTTAACCGTAGAGTGGTGTGCACTATATAGCAATTAGGAACCTTCTTTTTTTTAAAAAAATGAGAAGGTATTTGTCAATTGTAATTGCATATGAAATTTGCAAGATATGTGTACGATAAAGATATAGCACTATGTTTATATGGCATGTAATATCGTCGCGAGCATGGATAAACCTGGAAAATGTACGAAAGTATCAAAAATTTAGTAATCGTTTTCCCCTACAGTGACGATCATAATTGATATATATTATCTTTTTATATCCTAAACTAGAGATCATGAACACTGCGAAGGATTAAATGCATAGTATATATATAGGGATGATATCGTTAATCAAAGAAATTTCAGCTATTAGTCTAACAAGATTTTATCGACTCTCTACGGCACTTGAAAATTGTTTTTCAATATTACTGCGATACTTGAGAACAGATGCTAGCAAATTTATCTTTGAGATATTAATTACTATGTAATTTACAATTCAATGCCATTTAATTATAGGTTCGCTATATATGGGATGATATATGCATCTGTATTGTTAGTGTGAGTAATTGAGTCGAGGATCATGGTAGGTGCGGTATTTGCAGATACCATATTCTGTCTAAAATTATTCATATGATGTACAAGATGTTATTGTCTTGGTTGTGTCACTCTATTCTTCCAGTAGTATAATGCATATTATGCTTTGATCAGTAAAGTTTTAGGTGCTGTTGCAATGTTGTCAATTATAACTTTAATATTGAATGTAATATTTTAGTAATAAAATTACCTCTTTCTGCGTTTTCTTTGTATATTCAATGTATTGCTGGTGTGCATACTGGTATAGGATGCAATACAATCATGAATTTCTATTTTACATTAGACGATTTGTCTTACATAGTTGAAGGAAGGCAAGTTATGTATTTTAAAAATATTTATAGAGAGCTAGATAGAATTTCTGGATAAATGGACAATATAAGTATATATAGTAAAATGCTTATTTGTTTATCTGTATAGATTAGAAGTATGACACGCGCACTTAAGTATCAGGTGTGTAATTATATACTATACTATACTATATATGCGTATTGATTGGCTTCGTAAGCTCCATTTTTTGAGAGGATATTAATGTAGGATGTACCATGTAATTTTCTACAGAAAACATGACATCTGAAGTGAGATAAGCGTAGCTGTATGAGTATGTGTACTATTTTTTATAAAAAGCGAATATTATTGGTTGATGAATGAGTAGTTTTACGCATATCACATGTATTGATATCGATCCATATCGATTGTATGTTAAGAATTAACGATGGATAGTGACTTTTTATATTGTATTTAACATTCAGGCTTTCATAAAAAATGATTAGTTAGGTTATGATGTTTCTTTTCCGTTATAGGTGTTGTCATTGCTATATGGATATTGATGGCAGAGATATAGTTCATAGTAATATTTTCTACTTGCAAGGATAATTACCTAGAGAAATTAGTATTTTATGAAGAACAAGAAATGTATCAGTAATGTATACTACTTTTATGTGTAGCCTTGCATCTAAAGACTTGCATAGGATCTAATTTTCCTATAATTACTATTACTATGATACACATCGATCATGGTGTTAATGTTTTTTTATATTGCAGATAGAGTATATTATGACAATAATAAATTATTGTGTATATGTTAATAAGATTCAGTTTATTATGTTGTGATTATATATGTATCCATATCTTTTAGTATCGGAATAGCATTCTAAGCAGTATGATCAGCATAATTTAAAGATAAAATTGTATGATACCCTATCATAGGGTTTAGTCTTTAACGAGTGCTTTTAGATTCATTTCAACATAAATTTGTTGGACCCAGCGATCAATACGTTCTTGAGTTAGCTCAGGTTGTCTATCTTCATCTATCGTCAGACCAACAAAATGAGTTGCATCTACCATTGCTTTAGATGTTTCAAAGATGTAACCATTTGTAGGCCAATGACCGATGATGGATGCGGATTTTAATTCAATTATATCTCTAATAATTCCCATGGCATCACAAAAATAGTCAGAGTAATCTCCTTGATCACCACACCCAAATAATGCTACTAATTTTCCTGCAAAATTTATTTCTTCCAAAATTGGAAAAAAGTCGTCCCAATCACATTGGGCTTCACCATAGTACCAAGTGGGAATACCTAACAGTAAGATATTAAATTTTTCAAGATCCTCTTTGCTACTATTTGCAATATCAAAAACTTCTGCAATATGTGGGCCCATCTTGATTTGGATCATTTTCGCAATTTTTTCTGTATTACCTGTATCACTACCAAAGAAAATACCGATCTGTGCCATTTATCTCATATCCTTGAAAAGATCTTACAAAGAACTAGTAATTCATTAACTGTTAATGTGATGATTATATCAGATTTGTAGCATATAATACACCTCTAAGTAAGAATATGGATAATGAATTGATTTGTTATAACAGGGTTGAATATAAAAACTTTACGCTCTTACATCCCTTTTTTTTAGTAATACAAGTATATGCATTATAATAATATTGATGGTAATTTTAACGTGCAACGTGTGATATAAGCACTGGACAGATCCTACGCAGGATTCGTGGATTCTAGTGAATATAATAATTTTATAGCATTTTACTATTGTTATGGATACACGTAATGTACTAATTTGTATTAGTAATACTGCTTTGTATTAGTAATACTCTGTCATCATGGGTTGTTTTGACTTATCATCTGACACGAGAGGTATATATTGATCACTGTTTGATTATTTCATAATGGTTACATGACAGAGAATATAGTTAAAATGAGTGACATAAGTATATATATTGTTATCAGCAGTTTATCAACAGATATTGTATTTTGAATAGAGATTGATATACTGTAAAGTAAGAGATATATCTATGACTTATGAAAATATATAGATTCTATAATGTGAAATATGTAGTCTGTAATATCTGTCAAAGATATATCATGTGTCGCCCTACTATAATGATATCTATATACTTGGAGAGCTATATACTATAAATAAAATATAAAGATATATATGGCCGTAGAGACATATAACCCAGTCTGTTTTATTTTAGATGCTGTGTTTTAATTGATGTTTTTTTTGAAAAACCTTGCTTTAAAGCTATATAATATATAGGTTATAAACCCATATATTGACATAATAATATGATTAGCAAAAGAAATACTGCACATATCATAATTTTCATTTTAAAAAGATATTTTTATTCCATCGGTTATCTGATGGATAACATCTGTATTTTGCATTTCTTACGCACTTTCTACATCTGTCACTGCAAATTTTCACACACATAAAAGTATAGTCCAATGGAGACTGTATGTTTTTTTGCGTTTATAACATGGGTAGTATTGAGGCACATCCTGCATCATAAACACGTTTCTTTGTGAATTGTATATTGCATTTTAAGCACGAGTACTATTTCTATCTTCTCTGTATACAGAATGTTCTTATCGACTGCGGAAGATAATTCTACCTTTAGTTAAGTCATAAGGGGTAATCTCCACTGTAACTTTATCACCTGTTAAAATACGAATGTAATTTTTTCTCATTTTACCAGATATATGTGCGATAATTTTATGGCCATTATCTAATTCAATACGGAATGTTGTATTTGGTAACGTATCTAGTACTGTTCCCTGCATTTCAATATTATCTTCTTTAGCCATTAAGTCCTCTGATTTTATACATTTGTTCTACATCAGTGAATAATGCCTAATTTTATGTATAATGTAAATAATTTTACATATTTTCTCCGAAATTTTTATCTTTAACGCTTAATTTCGATGTTGGACTAATACGATAAGTATGTCTGGATGATAAGGCATGAATATTTATACCTGATATGTGTGTGATTGAGATATATGATATTGCTTGATATCACTGTAGTAGATGTGAAAAGGATGTTGTCACCATTGAGAATGTTGATTGTATATCTAATAGACCCAATTAACCTATCAAATAATATTACATGCTCATAAGTTTTTTTTGTATATTAATAGTGTTACATATGCTTTCATTTTTTCTAGAGATATAGTAGCTAGTTATAAAATATTTTCTACATTTGTTGTCTGATAATATAGATAGCTATATAGAATGTATTCACTAAAGAATAATGCAAATCAGTGGTGTTATTGATATGAATTACTCTCTAAAGAGAATGTGTTCTAAAATATAAAAGAGTCTGATACACATAGATGTATATAAAGAGGCATATAGTCATTAATAATACGCGTACTCCAGGAGAGATAGTGGGTAAAATTTTGTAGCCTCAGGAAGATTTGACATATGTATTACAATTAATAGATCTCTATTTGGTAAGGATATTAGGAAAAAGACGTTCTAAATATCATTTCGTTATGAATATAGTATATAATACCATGAATATGGAACATCACAAAGAGTGATTCTTTAATATGTTAAAAAATATGTGTACTGAATGTTAATAGAACATCCATGAAATAATTATATAATTTTTTGCGTGAATACTCAATAATAGCGAGAGAGTGTTTTACTACTGCTGTAGGGATAGACATATAGAGATTTTTTACTTTGAATAGACGGAATCCTCTGTACATTAACAATGACAACATAGCTATGTATTATATTTACTGTATGAAGTACAAGTAACGATTGCATGATTTTTATTGTGTGTGAAAATAAATATGCAGTATTCGCTGATGGATTATGTTATGAAGTCTTTATATCACGATTGATTGATGAATAATCATATATGTTATGCAGTTCCGTATACTTTATTTGTTTTACAAACTATGTCTATAGTAAGTATAGTTCATATTTTCACTGTAATTAATTAATATAGACAGACCGCTATAGCTATTCGGTAACAATATTGAGTGAACGTTTTTGTGAGGGTAATAACATCACTTCGATTTATTGTTCATGAATTTTATTAAAATTAAATGCATCTGAATTAAAATATTATACTAATACGGTGATTATATATCAGGGATATATGGTAATAATTTATTTGTTCAAACGTGATGTATGATTATATTTATCATCCATAGATTATTGATATGGTAGAAGATGAATTTTGTGTAAATGCATCGGGGACAGCGTGTTATTATAAAAAATGTTGAATATTTTGAATGTTGTTAATTTTTAAACGGTTCTAGGTATTTTGTTGTATATCTTGCAGAATATCGATTCTTATATATTTGCATGATTTTATGAGAAAATCATTTTAATTTTATATGATGTACATTGTGCATTTTAACTTTCTACAGATTACATCTTTGATATCTGTAAATCAATACTATTATTTGCAATGTTTTTCCATCCTTCATAGAAGGGGTGTCTAATGTTGTGTGAGATTGTAGATTACTTTTTGATATTATCTATGTCAAAATATGCAAAATTATTATCAAAATTCAAATCGATAGAGAAAATCTACTGCTTGATTCATACCAGAGATGGCTTCTAGATATAATTTTGGTAATAGTCGATAACGTAGAGTGAGTGTATCCAAAGAATCAAATATACCCATACTGTATTTTATCTGGAGGCGCGGTAGGACATTGATACTCATCCGTACTTGTTGCTTCTCGCCAGCTCCAATAGAATCTAGTATAAGATGATTAACGTTAAAGGTTTGGCCAATTTTATTTACCAGCGTACTGCTTTGGGATACCCCCCATCCTATGAGCGCAGAGGTAAGTGTATCACTTTCACTCCCAGCGGAGTCTCGTTTTTGACCATGTAGGAGATACGATAACGCTTCTTCTTGTGTTTGTTCTGGATCAGAAAAAACCTCACATGTAGGTTTATTAGCAAGCCCAGTAATTCTGACGCCGACAGTAACATCATCGGTAGTGGATTCTGGATTACGGATTGCTTCAATGTTGAGATATGGTTGATGCAGAAATCTAGAGAATTGTAATTCTCCTTTTCGTATAATCAAATCTTGGGAATAGGCGTGCAGGGATCCTGATAAGATATGAATCTTCCCATACAAACCAATATTAGAATTATCTTGCTTGAATTGCAGATCTCCGTGTAGTTTTCCTGTTAAACCTATAGCATCTAAAGTCACGTTACTACCAATATGTAACGTCAGATTACTGCTCATAGGCAGTGTAAAAAATTTTTGTTTTAATGGTTTTAGATTTTCATCCAGAAGAACTTCGTCAGAAGAAACTTGAACTGAACTTAGTAGCACTTGTTCTGCTATAAAATGAGCCCATGGGATATTAATATGGCCTATTAGAGTTAGTAATTTTGGTTCAACTGTTAATAGTAGGTTTGGCGCAATATCCATTTTTATATTAGGTGGCATTATTACTTGTATTCTATCCCCTATTACGGCTATACGCGTGTACCAATGATTGATTTGACTCCATGCAGCTTCGCCGTTTAAAGTTATTTTACCTTTTGCAGAATGGATTATTCCTTTTAAAGTTGAGCGTAGACCATTAAAATTTATAGTTACTTGAGAGTTCGTGAGTTTAATAGGGATAAGATTGCTTTCAAAATAAGTGTTATTAAGATGCATTGTTCCAAAAATTTGTGGTTGTTTTAAATTTCCACTGAGGCGCAAATGAGTATTTAGTACTCCAGAAATGTTTTCACCTGGAATAAGTATTGGGTTAAATATACCTACAGACAGAGAGTGAATATTAATTGTACCCAACAGCGTACGTTGTCTGTGAAGGTGAGATATATGTAAGTTAGCATCTAATATTCCATAACTAGCAAGATCTACAATGCTTTTAATCTGTATATATTTTTCGTGTAATACTATATTGAGTTGTATTTTACTGATAGTGATCGGTATTTTTTCCCCGTCTACATTATGATAAATTGTAATATTTTTTCCTGTGAGAGCAACCGTTCCATATGATAAAAATGTATGCAGGTTCCATCTAACATGCATCTCAGCTTTTTCAAGTATTCCTGATAACTGAGTGGTCTTTGGCATCAACATATTAAACATCATAAGATTTAAATGGTTGCATATGATGTTAGCCTTTCCATTTAGTGTCATTTGTCTAACTTGTGGTATAGATACCATAACGTTATGATTTTTCCAGCGCTGCATACCAATAGTTAATATTTTTTGTTTATAAAGGTAATGAATAGCAGTGTTTTTGCTTAATGTCCACATACCTAATGGAGTAGATAGGCAAGCGCGTTCAATGGTTCCCATCCATTGATTATTGAGAAAATTCAGAGCACTGTGGATAGCAAAGTGTCCAGATATTGGTGTACTTTGTATCTGAATATTTAAATTATGTTTTAAAGCTGTTCCAGTAGCTTGTAATTGTAGTAATTCTAGGATTACTGTTTTTTGTTTTAACTGCTCAATCTGTAGGTTCATATGACTCTGCATTTTATTACTAGCAACAAGAGATCCATCTAGATTAATGCAATTTACAAATATGTTTTTCCATCTTAAATGATGAGCAGAAAACTTTGTCATTAATATTGGCTGTATACGATCGCCGCGAATATGAATAATTCCTTGTGCTCTACCGAATAGTGTAGGGTGAATATTATTTAAATCTTGAGCATTAATATTTATATCTAAATGCGCCCGATGTGTGAGGAAACCTTTAAGTATTATTTTATTACTACCAACTCCTATGTTTACACCAGGTATATGCCATTGATGAGGCGTATTACTCAAAATAGATCCACATACCCGAAATGGGTGATGCAACATTTGTCCTTTCAAGTCAAGTTGTATCTCTAGATTTTGGAGTTTTAATGGATGTTCTCTGTTTTTTTGTATTGACTGTATACTATGAGATAAACTGCCTCGCGCAATAATCTTTCCATTTATCTTTGAAGGCAATTTAGCGTAAAAATGGCTGATATCAATACCCGAAAGAGTGACTTTCCCATACCAATTGATTCCATTACACCAGTTGACTTTTCCTTGTAATTCAGCACTATCTTGCAAAGTAGTAAGACGTAGTTTTCTAATGGCACATTTCTCTAAATCACCCGTACCGTTGACGGTTAAGTTTGTGGGTGGCATATGTGGTTTATTTAATTCTGCTGTTAGCAAAAGAGTATAATTATTCATTTTACCACTTACGATACAGTGAATATCCTTCGCTTGATATTTCACTAACCCTTGGAATGGCCAGAGTAATTGAGAGCTGTAGAATTGCATACTGAAAGGTAGGCCGATAACAGAAAGATTGCTTTGTAAGTTTATTAGTGCTTCTATTTGGCCAGATAACTGTATTTTCCATTGCAGTGTATTGCATACATCACCGCTTACATTTATCGTGATAGTTTCATTTTTTAGTAAAGATTGATGTATAATATTATGTATAATAAACTTTAGAGGAAAGCTTCCACTAAGGGTTATGTGGCCTGTTGCATTTAGTATTCCTTGAGGAGAATCAATTAAAAGATGATCTATCTGAAGCTTTTTATTACGTATGTAACCTGTTATAAACATACGATGCATCAAAAGCTCGCCATTTCCAATATAATATACTTTCTCACAGAGTAGTTGCATTATATGCACAGTGATGGATAAATCTAATGCTGATAATGCTGGCATAATGGTGTGAGCACACAGTGTTTGTAATTTTTCATAAACGGAGTATGCATGTATAGCTATTTTTCCTATATGATCATTCTGTTTTTGTACGTTTTTTTTGGAAGAGTTTATAGTGATTTTTGGGAGTGCGATTATTAGTCCCTGTATGCATGAGGGTGTTACCGTAACGTCATTCTTTTCCCAATTTAAACCTCCGATAAAGGAGGTTAGAGAAATAATAGAATTTTCCGTTTGGAAATGGCAATTATGAAGAGATATATGCTTTAGTATAATGGGGTAAGTGGTTACTAGTATCTTGTTCTTTCGTGCATTTATGAGAGGGTTGTTGATTTTGAAAAGTTGACGCTGATTTATACATATATCGACATTGTGTAGCATTAATTCATTCACATAGAGCTTGCTTTTTATGAAGTAACTCAAACGGAGCGCAAGGTGTACTTTTTTTATGCAAACTTTTATACTAGGAGTAGTATAAGATAGACGAGTTAAGGTTAGATTATTTAAAGTACCATCGATTTTTTGTATATGTATAGCTGGCATAGATCGCATTACAGAATGTAATATTAGCTTTGCGCCCATTGTGGTTTCTACTAAAAAAAATATGCTACAAGAGAGCATTAGGGCGAAGGTAAATATACCAATTAAGGATTTTTTACAACCTGTCATAATTCAGGACCTAGACCAATATATAATTGCATATTATGTGTGTTGTGCTGCAGTATAGGGCGTGCAATATCAAATTTTATTGGACCTATTGGAGAATGCCAGCGTATACCACAACCAGCACCACTGTGAATGGCATCTTGATGAGTATTTAGCATAATAGCGCCTAAATCAATAAATATTGCTATCCACCAGTTTCCATAGATATGGTATTGATATTCCATGGAACTTGTTGCTAACTTTGAAGCACCAGTTAACTTTCCGGTAGCATCCTGCGGCGCGATTCCTTTATATTTATAACCGCGAAGACTGTTTTCACCGCCGGCAAAAAAACGTAGATCTGGTGGTATATTTTCAAATTGTTTGGTCATAATCCAACCCAAACCGATACGTGCAATTAAGCGATGGTCTTCTTTGACTGTTCGGATCCATACATTATGAGCTTTAAATATTAGGAAATTCGTGTAGGATCTCCAGAAGGAATGCGACCAATCAAGAGAATAGTGCTGGGAGTCTCCCCAGACTGGCATCATTAATGTATCCGATGAGCGGGTGTGGTCTACAGTTAAGCTTGGATAGATCAACATGGCTGTATTGATTTCGTTACCTTGTGTAAAGTGGTCATAGATCCCGTGCAGGTGAATGGCCCACTGCCATCCGCTGGAATAGTCCCAGCATTGTGAGACGGTTATAGCAGAAGCGTCAGACCTGGTATCATTAAGGTGAATATGTTTTATGGTACCCTGTAATAGATAATATTGTTCTAGTGGGTTTTTTAATATTGGTATTTTATAAGTCCATTTTAAATTTTTTTCTGGTATGGATATATCTGAAATGATACGAAAATTATGTCCTTTATTATTTAGCCATCTTTTATTCCATCGTGCTTGAATATGTGGTCCAACATCTGTTGCAGATCCCAAACCTACTTCAATGGTATTTTTTGTTCGAGGTGTGAGAAATCCATGGAGTGGCACCATTCTTTTTATATTGATTTTCCCCATCTCCGGTATAACAGCCACTGAATTAAACCATCCAGTTGCTGATAAGCGCCGAGCGAGCTCTTCTAAATTATGTGCAGCATAGCTATCGCCTATTTTAAACGGTACTAAGTTTTGTAAAAAGTCCTCACGGATTTGTGAACCAGTAAAAGTAATCTTACCAAAATGATAACGCGGCCCGCTATTATAGTCGATATACCAGAATGCTTTATGCTGAGGAACAGAGACTCTTAATTGATTTTTATCATAATGGGCGTCAAAGTACCCCTTTCGTAAGGCTAGATGATTTAAAGAATTTTTAAAATTTTCATAGTCATCATGACGCAGTATACTACCTATGGGAGGTTTGCCAGTCCTGAAAAGATTGCGATAATCATTATCGTTACGTGCCATACCTCTTAGTATAACGATTTCTTCAGCAATTTTTATTGGCATACCAGGTATCACGTTTACAGTTAGTAATGGATATTTTCTAAGAGTTGATGAAGGTAATAGTTTAAAGGAAATATTGGGTTCATAATACCCTAACGCTCTTAGTGTTTCTTTGATTGTCTGATTAATATGAGATCTTACATGGGTATCTATAAGCATCTTGTTTTTTATAACAGTCGATAAACGTTTCTGAATATTAATTTTTACATCTGCGGATACTCCTAAAATTTGCAAATTAGCCTGTGCTGCTTGGATATCAATGGAAAATGAGCACATGAGAATGGCAGATAGAAAATATATATAAATTTTTGGCAAGTAATCTCCCTTTTTCTATGTTACTTTTATCTTTTGTGCGATTGAGTATAAAGTTATCTCGTCTGGCAAGAATTCATGGCTTTATCTTAAAAATGAAGAAAGATTTATCGTACAAGCTTTACATAGAAATAATATCATTATCATCCAGCGTGTATTCTAGAGTAAATTATAATATGCTGCTACGGAATAGAGACTAGAATCGTACCTATCCTGAGAATAGTTATTTTAGATCTTCAATTATGGATGTTTCCTCTATGTAAGAATCATGTTGTATTACTACGTGTATAATGTATTGTTTTGTTAAACTTAGTATAGTAAAAGTACTAAACTTTTATTTCTGTCTATTCAATTTACTATCAGTATTGACTGGACTAGAATGATCATATGATTTATTAACATGCGATTGCAACACTTATTCATGAGACATATAATATGTATTTCTGATAGATATAGAAAAAGACATAATTATTATAGTAAATTTATAGCAGGAGGATGAAAATTGTAGTATGGTTATGCATACTCTATAATAAATTATAAAATTATTTAAAGTCATTATGTTGTTATTAATATAGTAATATGTTTACTTTTATAAAAAAAATTTAAAATATTTATATATTATATGTGAAAGCATTTTTAACTTTTTATTTATTATGTTTTAGATGATACTATTTAGTACTAACATCATATTAGCATTCCAGTGTCTTATATGGAAAATGATAAAATTATTATAGTCATTATAATATTTCATAGTCATGAAACGCATAAAAAATAAACGTTTATGTGGTTAACGATAGAAAACTAATGCACACTTGTATTTAACAATTTTATCATCTATTAACAAATGGTAGAGACCAATATTTGTAATTGATAAAACTATGCTTCCATATAGTATATATACTATATTCTGCGGATCTAAATAATAAATAGAATAATATCAGTAGATGCTTCTCATATGATTTAAAATGAATAGTATTGAGATACATGAACAGTGTCGTGTAATAATTAACAATATATAATTTAAAAAATATTAATATATAATAATGCATCTAATATATTTACATAAAAGATATTTGATTATTTTTCGCTATGGTGTTTTTATTCATTGTTGAATTATCCAACAAGTATAAATATATAGCGCATGATTATATGATAATGTAAATCATATAAATTATAAAAATATAAACTTAATATATATAGAATAAAATTAGTATTGTTTATCATTATAATGAAGTTGTTTTTCTTTAAATGATTACTTATGTAGGTAGGTATTATTAATAATCTAATAATCGCTATTATCTCCAGCGTACTAATTGTTTGATGTATTATCTTTTCATCATAAAGTTTTAATTAAATATAATTATCGTTTATTCGTAGTAGAGTGCAGGTTTACACTGTTATGGGATCAGTAAACCATCACAGGATATTGATGTGATTTAATAGATTGCTTTTAGAAAAACGACTTAAGATCATGCATATGATACATTTTCTTCAAATGGAGAATTGTGAATTATGGCGATGTTTGATAAGTGATTAGTGCTTTCGTGTATGCCTTGAGATGTTACGTCATGCAGTGAGAACGTGATTTATAAAAGGTGTGATAGTGACGAACTGTATATGAATCAATACTGATTAGTGAATAACTTATTAAAAATAAAGGCAAATAGTAGTAACTCGTAAGTATGATCCTCAAAATGGATTATTGATTTTTATTTACTTAATCCACAGAATACAAAATAAGATTGTATTTTAGCCATAAAATAATGATATTTTTTATTGTTTAATAATTAGAGTAATGGTATGGATACAGTTAGGCGCACATGTTATTAATCAAGGCTTTTTTCTACATTTATTACTGTAAAGCTAAGATATAAAAAGCCTGTATGAGATTATCAGAAGTGTCTGAAGAAAACCACTCTTATAATTAATCATCACAAATTATGTTAATAGAAGTAAAATAAGTATCGAATGAAATTAAAAGATGATTTTTTACGTGACTACAGCGCTGAACAAAAACTATTTGTACATCGTGAATTGATTGCTTTTCTAGGCATCATACTTCTCTCTGCTATATTACTACTTAATCTCTATTTTCTGCAAGTCATCCAACATAGTAATTATAGTACTCGTGCTAATGAAAACCGCATAAAATTAGTTCCAGAGATGCCTCGAAGAGGTCTGATATGTGATCGTAATGGTATTGTAATTGCATTAAATAGAACCGTTTATCAGCTTAAAATAGTACCAGAAAAAATTGACAATTTAGCTCTAACTTTAAAACAACTTCAGCCATTGATTGACCTTACTTCTCAAGAATTAGATTCTTTTCAAAAAGAACGCAAACGCGCGCATATTTTTACATCTATTGTGTTAAAAAGAAGTCTCACTGAATTACAAATTGCGAGATTTGCAATTAATCAATACCGTTTTCACGGTGTAGAGATAACAAGTTATCAAGAGCGATTTTATCCTTATGGATCGACTCTCACTCATGTACTTGGGTATGTATCCAAAATAAATCATAATGATATTCACCGTCTAAAAAAAAATGGTAAATGGTCTAATTATTCAGAGACTCGTGATATCGGAAAATTAGGTATTGAGGGGTATTATGAGGATATTTTACATGGTCAGGTGGGGTATGCAGAAGTTGAAGTTAATAATCACGGTAGGGTTATTCGCCAGCTTCATGAGAAAGCCCCCCAACCAGGCAGGAATATTCATTTAACCATTGATCTTAAACTGCAACAGTATATTACAACTCTATTAGAAGGTAGCCGTGCCGCTGCAGTTGTTACTGATCCGCGTACTGGAGAGGTACTTGCAATGGTCTCTATGCCTAATTATAATCCGAATCTTTTTGTAGGTGGCATTTCACGTCATCAATACAATATTTTGCTTCATGATGGTAATCATCCATTGATTAATCGTGCTACCCAGGGGATTTACCCACCGGCATCAACAATCAAACCATATATCACCATTGCAGCTTTAATGAGCGGAGTTATTGAATACAACACTACTCTATTTGACCCTGGGTGGTGGCAATTACCTCATTCTAAAAAGTTTTTTCATGACTGGAAACACTCAGGACATGGAATTCTAAATATTATCAAAGCACTTGAAGAGTCTTCAGATACGTTTTTTTATAAAATTGCATATGACATGGGCATTAATCAATTGAGTGAGTGGATGAAAAAATTTGGTTATGGGTGTCTTACCGGCATTGATTTAGCAGAAGAAACATCCGGTATTATGCCAACGCGCGAATGGAAAATGCAGCGTTTTCATGAAAAATGGTATCAAGGGGATACGATTTCAGTTGGTATTGGACAGGGTTATTGGAGTGCAACTCCTATTCAGATGAATAAAGCTCTAATGCTTCTCATTAATAATGGAACCATTAATATTCCTCATTTGCTTCTAGATGTTACTCAAGGTGAACATAAAATCTCATGGTGTGATTTACACGCTCCTTCTCACTATCAGGTGAGCGAGGTGAATAGAGAATATTGGCACATCGCCAAAGAAGGGATGTATGGTGTAGCAAATCATGCTAATGGTACTGCAAGTAAGAGTTTTGCCAACGCACCATATAAAATTGGTGCTAAGTCAGGTACAGCACAGGTTTTTGGTCTTAAAGGTATGCAAGCTTATAATTCTAATATGCTTCATGAGCGTCTTCGTGATCATAAAATTATGATTGCTTATGCGCCATATCATCAACCACGCATTGCAGTCGCTATGATTCTTGAGAACGGAGGCTCTGGTGTGTCAATCGGAAAAGTTACACGTCAAATTCTAGATTACTATATCATTCGTACACAGAATCAGACTTAGGATGCTCAAGACATTATTTATTGCTAAGTTTGTGGAGATCGTTAATTTATTATGGTTACTCATAAACAGGAAAAAACAATCTGGAGTCGCGTTCATGTCGATCCATTTTTTTGTTTCATTATTGCCATTCTGTTAGTCTTTAGTGCATTAATAATATGGAGCGCTAGTGGGCAGGATTGTAATATGATGGAGCACAAGATTTTTCAAATTACTATAGGTATAGGGGTGATGATGCTTATGGCGCAGATTCCACCACGTATCTATGAGAGGTGGTCGCCTTATTTGTATATCTGTTCTCTGGCATTTCTGATCGTAGTTGGCATTTTTGGACACATTAGTAAAGGAGCGCAGCGCTGGATAGATCTCGGTGTGATACGATTTCAGCCATCAGAAATAGCTAAAATCGCTGTACCATTAATAGTAGCTCGATGTGTGAATCGTGACAGGTGTCCACCTAGTACGCTGAATATCATAGGAATCCTAATATTAATATTTATTCCAACGCTATTAGTTGCAGTGCAACCTGATCTAGGTACTGCCATATTAATCGCTTGTTCTGGTTGTTTTGTCCTATTTTTATCAGGTATGAGTTGGACTTTTGTTGTAGTGGCGGGACTAGTTATATCTTCATGCATCCCTATATTATGGTATTTTTTTATGCATGATTATCAGCGTAATCGTATTAAAATTTTACTTTCTCCTGAAAGCGATCCATTAGGAGCTGGGTATCATATTATTCAGTCAAAAATTGCGATTGGATCTGGTGGCTTTCCGGGAAAAGGGTGGCTTTTAGGCACTCAGTCACAATTAGAGTTTTTACCGGAAAGACATACAGACTTTATTTTTTCTGTTTTAGCGGAAGAGTTTGGTTTTTTTGGGGTTGTTTTTTTGCTTTTACTTTACGTGCTTCTTGTTATACGTGGATTAGTAATGGCGTCTCAAGCTCAGACTACTTTTGGTCGAGTGATGGCAGGTGGGATGATGCTAGTGTTTTTTATTTATGTGTTTGTAAATATTGGAATGGTCAGTGGCCTCTTACCAGTAGTAGGGGTACCGTTACCCATGATTAGTTATGGGGGTTCGGCTCTGATTGTTCTTATGGCGGGATTTGGAGTGATTATGTCTATTCATACACATAGAAACATGTTATCTAAAAATCTGTAAAAAAGAACAAGCAATGGAAAATTATCGTGTATTCAGTTTTCTGATTGTCTCTAGTGATATCTTCTTTATCTTGCCTGGTGGATAGTATTAATAATAGTTATAGTTTACTCCTTCTTCTCATATACCTACTGTTAATAAATCTATACTATACTAAGCATAGACTAATGTAATTTATATAGATTGGTAGAGGAAGTATTACCTCTTCTTATGTCTATTTTATGTTAGTGAGTAAAGTCTGTTAAGTTTGCGGGACACGCATGCACATATTTAGACTAGCAAGAACGTTAAATTATATATGAGTAATGTTATTTTCTTTACATTTCTAGCATAGTATGCATAGTCCAGATAGATCTGAGAGGAATATTTTATTTTTTAGTTTTTCTCTTGTTTGTATATCAAAGAGTATATTTATCTATATGCGTTCTAACCGAAGAGCATGCTCTTTCTCTATAAAGATCAAGACATAAATAGAAAGACGTTATAAAGAGATTTTATATTTATTATGGTTCATTTATGCATATCAGTGTTAATGAATAATTAACAGGATAGGAGCTCTTTTTAAGGAGGAAGGGGAATCATAGTATATATGTTTTATGATTAATAAGATGCCCCTAATTATATATATTAATTCGAAGGATGAATTGTGCATTTTAATAAACAAGGTTATATATAGCATATAAATGAATTTATTTAGTTGCGCGAGACTGTTATCAGTAATTCTTCTAATGATGTGACTGTACGATAGTTAACTATCGTATGCTGCCAAATAACCGTTCAGTAATATTATGTAGTGCGTTTAGGCTTAGTATATGACTCATGTGATCTGCGCTATACTATATAGATATAATGGATTTATATGATGCATAAAAATCGTATCTTCTTACAGGCGATGTATAAGATCTACTAAGATTCAATATGATGATATGAGCATATATAGGTATATGCTTGAATAGCAAAAGCAATTTAATAGGCATATGAAACTGCCTTTAGTATGTATTAACATTATTTTATATAGTATTACATAATACTATATCTAGATACTGTTAGTGATCTTTGTATCGAGAAAATACACACCTAACCATCATCTTTTGAACTGTGTTCTATATTAATCAATGATAGAAAGATTTGTATATTATACAATACTTTTACTTTATGAGGTAAAAATGGGTTTAAAGTGCGGTATTATAGGTATGCCAAATGTTGGGAAATCTACTTTGTTTAATGCTTTAACTAAAGCAAGCGTAGAGGCTGAAAATTTCCCTTTTTGTACGATTACACCAAATAGTCGGGTAGTTGCCATCCTGGACACACGCTTAGAAGAACTAGCAAAAATTGTACATCCACAACGTGTCGTACCTGCCAGTATGGAGTTTGTAGATATTGCCGGTTTAGTAAAAGGAGCCTCAAAAGGTGAAGGATTAGGAAACCAGTTTTTAACTCATATACGAGCCACTGAAGCTATTATTCATGTAGTACGTTGTTTTAATAATGACAATATTATACATGTAAATAATAGAGTGAACCCTGCGGATGATATTGCAATTATTCAGACTGAGTTGGTTTTGTCTGATTTAGATGTTTGTGAACGCGCTGTAGTTCGCACAGAGAAAAAAAAGAAAACAAATGAACAGGATGTAGATTTTGAGAGAGCGGTCTTAAAAAAATGCATATTACACCTGGAGACGTGCGGTGGGTTGCGTACGCTATCTCTAAGCTCTAAAGAGAACGATTGTATTTATAACTTGAATTTACTTACTCTAAAACCAAGTATGTACATTGCTAACGTACATGAAGATGGTTTTATAAATAATGCATACCTTAATCAAGTACATAAAATAGCTTCTATAGAGGGGTTGGGTGTAGTGACTATATGTGCATCTATTGAATCAGAACTTTCTGAGCTAGAAGAGAATTCACGCAAGGAATTTATGGTGGAGTTAGGTATTAAAATGACAGGTCTGCAGCGTATTATTCAGGCTAGTTATGATCTTTTAAGATTGCACACCTACTTTACAGCAGGAAAAAAAGAGGTACGAGCGTGGACTATTCCGGTTGGTGCTACAGCCCCTGAGGCCGCTGGTAAAATTCATAGTGATTTTGAAAAAGGTTTTATTCGCGCACAAACAATTTCTTTTAAAGATTTCATCATGTATAAAGGCAGTAAGGAGGCTAAAGAGGCAGGGAAAATGCGCGCAGAAGGAAAAGAATATGTAGTGGAAGATGGAGATGTAATCAATTTTCTTTTTAATGTATAAGAAATTACTGTACAGGTAATCAAGAGTACAATGAATCTAATTAAAATATCATTTATTTCTCATATGACTGGTGTTACAGAAGTTATGTGTTTAAAAACATTTAGTATTTTAATTTTCCTGGTCTGTTATTACTTCTCTTTGTGGTAGATACTTATAAAGTGATATATATTGTATGGACCTTTATCTGGAGTTTGAAATTACTTATTGTAAGTGACAGAATAAGTATTGAACTTTCATAGAAGTGAGACCTTGATATGAGGATAAGACTCATTTTTGTATGATAGCACATCAATATAGATGAGTTAAAGGACATAATTCTATTATATTTATTTCTAGTCAGTTTATCTTGATAAGATTAGTACTGACTATATAAAATTGCATTATTCAGTGTGCTTTCATGTTTCTATTATAAATGTATAGTTAGTGGTATTGCATAGATAAAGTGATCACTACAGTCAATCTGCTATATGGTGACATGCAATTATCAGCATATACATATTTTTTACCATAAATATGTGTCTTGGTATTTGAAAATATACATTTATGTGTTAGAGAAATATTCATATGTTATAACTGATCTGTTACAACAGCTTTTTCTTTTTTGTCTTTTCTGTAGTAAAAACCAGGCGTTTAGTTATATAACTATATATTGAATAAGCATAAAATATATGTATATGATTGTTTTTCGTGTCATATATAATAACCATATGCAAGCAGACTACATTATAATAGTATTATTTATATGTAATTATGGGTATATAAGACAAATATTCTGTAATGAGTAATTTTTTGTGAGTGTCTTAAACATCAAAGATGTATGGGATTTGTAATATAATTTCTACTATCGTTTATGTTTTTATATGAGCGCTATGAAGATATGGTTAATATGTATACACATACAGTGGTCACTATTAGATGTCATAGCTCATATAGATTTCATAGATAGTCGAACTGTACATTTTATTGTTTGGAATGCATGTAAACCGTTCTGGTTGAATTATTTCACTATCATATTAACACTAGTAGTTATTGCAACATTTAGTATTAGAATCTATTTAAATTTTTAAACACCCGAAAAGAGAGGTTTGTTAAAATATTCTTGATGAATTATTTCGTATTTTTCTAGAGGGCTAAATGTGAAGTTGAGGTGGATTACATGAAATGACTTTATTTTTTTGAAAAAATAACATTTTAAAATTTTTTATGACTTTGCGCTAGTGTATGTATGTAAAAATAAGGGCAGTGAGTAGTAATATTTCATATTTTCGCAGATTTTTCCTAAACATCGAGGGGTGTGAGTAACAATACTCTTGTTGTAGCGCCATGGTCTTCATCTGTCTAGTGAGCACAATGTTTTTTTTCACGAACACTGTAAAATCGTGAAATAAGGTCGTGAAGAGAGCTAGTGTGGTATATATCTTGTTTTTTCTTTATTATTGAAAGATATTAAAATAAGCTAGACATTACGTCTATTTGTGCGTAAAAATATGATGCTATTTTAAATAAAAAGAAAAAACTATAGTTTCTTGCATCTAAAATTACCGCTATATGGGTGAGGAAGTCAATTAAATGTTATGTGTGATAAGAATATGTATATTCATTCGTTTCACATATTGAACCATGTAAGGTATTCTGTCACTCTGTAACTAAAGAGTGCCATATCGTATCCTTAGAGTTACTAGAATATTTAGTGTTCCTGATCAATCCGTCTATTATCTGTGTGAATGTACCATTAACCGAAAATATTTATCGGTTTGTCTGGAACGGCACAGAGTTGATAGGGTCTTGATCATATCGATATTATTTCTGCATGTAGTACAGGTCAACTATTGCAGCTATTTTGTTTGCGATTGGAAACTTTCTTGTTTTTAATGCGCATCTATTTTAACGTTTCTTACGAAACTATATGAGTAGAAGCATCAGGTGTACTCATATTTAGAAGAAATGCTCGCATGTTATAGAATGATGTTTCTTGACATTTTTGATAGATTACATGAGTCTTTTGAGTGAACGGGTATCATACAAAATATTATGATTATCGTATATTTTCCCAGATTACTATATCAAGATGATGATTTGTATGCAGAAAGTGCGTTTCACAGCGCAGCGCATCTCTCATGCGGGTGCAATAAATGCTTCACGCAAAAATTTAAATGTTCATAATCTAGTGACATAATTAGATCATATAAATAATACACATCTATGCGTATTATTTAAGATATACTTATGTTTGATGAATCGTAGATTTGTTAATATTACGTCTCAAGTATTGGTTTTTTATCATAATAAGGGTAGTTTTATGTCGAGATTATAGACAGGGTCAACCTACTTGAATAGTGACAATATGTGTTTATTACGCATTAATGCATGTTACTGGTATAAGAAGTATATGCTATATGCATGAGGCTAACATTATGGATCTGAATGGTGCAATTAACATATCTACACATATGATCGCTAATTTAGATAAAATTCATCTTTAATGACATCTCTTTGTGATATAGAATCTTTAAGTTTTTATGATAATTACAACGTACCCATTCAGTATTCACCAATCACGTTGCATATGCAGTTAATATCACTATAGGATAAAGAAAGATGATCATCAGGAAAGAGCAGGCACAGTGATTAATAGTAGTAAGTGTTTATATCTTTAATGTCAAGCTAATACCTTTAATGAAGGTAGGTGGTATGAACAATATTAACCCAACAAAAACTGCTGCTTGGAAAGTACTTTGTCATCATTTTCAAACAATGCAAGGTGTAAAAATTATTGATCTTTTTAATAAAGATCGTCAACGTTTCTCTACTTTTTCTCTTATTTTTAACAACCAGATATTGTTAGATTTTTCAAAAAATATTATTACAAGCGAAACACTTCAGAATTTACAGGCATTGGCAAGAGAAACTAATTTACGTAGTGCGATTACTTCAATGTTTGCCAGTGAAAAGATCAATCGTACTGAAAATCGTGCAGTACTGCATGTCGCTTTGCGTAACCGCACGAATTCTCCAATGTTGATGAATGGACAAGATGTCATGCCTGAAGTTAATAAAGTATTAGATAAAATGAAAGCTTTTTCTAATCTTGTTATTAATGGTCAGTGGAAGGGTTTTAGCGGGCAGGCGATTACTGATGTAGTGAATATTGGTATTGGTGGCTCAGATTTGGGTCCATATATGGTGACTGAGGCGCTTAGGCCTTATAAAAATCATCTGAGGATGCATTTTATATCTAATGTTGATGGTACGCAGCTTGCCGAAATATTTCAGAAATTAACTCCTCACACAACACTGTTCTTGATTGCCTCAAAAACTTTCACAACTCAAGAAACTATGACTAACGCCTACAGTGTGCGTACATGGTTTTTAACTGTTGGCAAAGAGACGGATATACAGAAACATTTTATCGCTTTGTCAAGCAATAAAAAAGCAGTAAGTGATTTTGGTATAAATGTTGATAATATGTTTGCATTGTGGGATTGGGTTGGTGGTCGATATTCAGTATGGTCATCTATTGGCTTATCGATTGTATTATCCATTGGTTTCGCGAACTTTGAAAAATTTTTAAGCGGCGCTCATGCTATGGACCGTCATTTTTACGAGACTCCGTCAGAGAAGAGTCTACCTGTATTATTAGCTCTAATAAGTATATGGTATAATAATTTCTTCTGCTCAGAAACAGAGGCCATTTTACCGCATGATCAACATATGCATCGTTTTGTCTCATATATTCAACAAGTGAATATGGAATCTAATGGCAAGTGTATTGATCGTAGTGGCGAGGTTGTTTCTTATCAGACTAGTCCTATTATTTGGGGTGAGATAGGTGCTAATGGCCAACATTCGTTTTACCAGTGTCTTCATCAAGGCACTAAATTGATACCGTGTGATTTTATTGCCTCTGCTATATCTCACAATAAATTCAGAGAACATCACGATAAATTAATGTCTAATTTTTTTGCACAAACAGAAGTATTAGCTTTTGGTAAATCACGTGAAGAAATAACAAATGAATTTATGATGACCGAGGAAGGTGCTACATGGTCTGAAAATGTGATCCCCTATCAAGTATTAGAAGGTAATCGTCCGACTAACTCAATTTTATTACGTGACCTGACGCCATATACTCTTGGATCACTGATGGCATTGTATGAACATAAAGTTTTTACGCAAGGCGCCATTCTGAATATTTTTAGCTTTGATCAGTGGGGGGTCGATGTCGGTAAAAAACTTGCTAATCGTATTTTTCTCAATCTATCTGATAAAGAAGACAGTCATAGTCATGATAGCTCCACCAATGGACTTATTAATTGCTATAAATTATGGCGTTGATGATTAGTCTACAGCGGGATATGCAATCGTACGATTTACGTGGATCTTATCTGAAGAAGTAAATATTAGTTTTAATAAACATCCAGAGTTAGGATTTTGATGTATCTCTTATCAGTTTGTTATAATAAAAGATCTTGTTATTTAAGATAGTATTATGCTTGTAATAGAGGTGCTGGATATTATTTATCCGCAGAAAAGATAGAATTTTAATTCTGTTGTAATAGTGCTTTTTTATCTTTTTTATATTGCAGTCTTTTCATTTACATGGGTTCATCTCGCGGTTTTTTAATTTTTTAGCATAAAATTCTGATAAACTCATACTTATTGTACGCATACTTAAATAGTAGAATAGTTTTTCTAGATCCTGATATAACATCTCGATATCTTTTTTACTCTTAAAGGTCGGACTTCCGCCAGGCATTAACTCGGAAGAATGTATCATAAATTCTAGGTAACCTTTATTACTGGATAGCGTCTTTCTTATCACTTTGATCATCTGTGCTACATTACCACCTTGAGGGCGAAGCCAATGCACAGAGGGGTTGCGTTTTTTGCCATGTAATTTATTGTATATCTTTTGCACCTGATTGATAAAGGAGCAATGTTTATGCTGAGTGCTCATTGGTACTTCAAGTAACGTAGAACAGCCAGATTTAGATATATCATCGGGATCAATAAAATAAGCGTGCTCAAGAAATTTTTGATAATTAGTTCCACCAGATCCACATGGATCTCCCATGGAGGATTGCCAACTCACGTGTGGTGTAACTGAACAGTCTACCTGATAACCTTGTTCTATTAATAACTGTGCATACAAGGTGTTTAAAGCCCAGCGACCGGCGCGATGAGAGCGCATTTTTATCTGTAGAGTATCCTCTAACAAAGAGGTGATGTACATTACCTTTTGCTTCATAATTTTTGGTGGATATTCAATTAGGTATGGTTTGTATCGCAAGTCGTCTCCAGTAAGATTGTATAGAGGGGGGTTATTATAGGCATGTAAGTGCATTCCTATTTCACCACTATTGTTCTTAATAATACTTTTAGCAAATTCAATATATTTTGCATCAACAGACATCTCATAATTTGTAAGCCAAGTAGTTTTAAATTTGTATTTTTCGCATAGTTCTTGAAAACGTGGTAAAAAATCAGTATTTTTTGTGGTAATTTTATTATGATTTTTCCAAAGGTTATCACCTTCGGTATCGATGGTAATTATCAATATAGGTTTATTCATTGTTGTTAACTTCATGCACTTGAACATTAATGTAAATTATGTAAGGGTTATAGATGCATTCATGCATTATCACATCTTGAATATTAATGTCTAAACTACATCGATAATTTATCGGTACATTATCACATGATGGATAGCTAAGTCTACGGAATAACTTTAATTGATCGTTTATAGATCATATGTGCGTCTTTGTTTGATATATTAGAGCATTGAAGGTCACATAGACTTCATGTATTCATGTACTATGTACACTAGCATGTAGACAAGTATAACTTAAACGGAAAAAGTAATGAGTGTTAACATATTGCTCGATCGTTATCGTCATCGAGTGAATACAGTACTTCAAAGATATATTTCAAAACTATCTTTTAAAAATACTGCCTTGGTGGGCGCTATGGGATACGGTACATTATTAGGAGGTAAGCGAATACGTCCTTTACTAGTATATGCAACAGGTAATATGTTACACGCAGATGATGCGGCGCTTGATGTTGCAGCGGCAGCTATTGAGTGCATTCATGCCTATTCTTTAATTCATGATGACTTGCCTGCAATGGATAATGCATATCTGCGTCGTGGTCATCCGACATGCCATCGTAAATTCGGAGAGGATATGGCTATCCTAGCTGGAGACGCCTTGCAAGCTCTTGCATACTCTATTTTAGTAAACTCTCCAATGCCGGGTGTGACAAAAGAAAACCGTCTAGCGATGTTATCTGAGCTAGCACATGCTAGCGGAGTTACAGGTATGTGTGGCGGTCAGGCATTAGATTTAATGTCCAAAGGTAAGAGAATGACACTAGAAGATTTGGAGAAGATACACCGATACAAAACAGGATCATTGATTTGTTCAGCGGTGCGTTTAGGTGCACTTACAGCTGGCGCTTACGGAAAATCTGTTCTACCAGAACTAGATAGTTTTTCGCATGCCATCGGTCTCGCCTTTCAAGCACAAGATGATATTCTGGATGTAATTGGCGATGCGGGGATGATGGGTAAAAAAACTAGCTCCGACAAACTATCAGGTAAAAGTACATATCCTACGTTACTTGGTGTATCTAATACTCAAGCAAAAATACGAGATTTGTATCAAACATCTCTCAGTGTATTATCAATTCTTTCTGAACAAAAATATAATACAACTATGTTACGAGCTCTAGCAAGTTTTATTATTCAGCGCAATAAATAACTTTATACATGAGAGGCTCATGAGCTTTGAATCTAAAAAGTATCCGACACTTGCTTTGGTAAGTACGGTACAAGAATTACGTTGGCAACCGGAAGAGAGTCTTCCATTGCTTTGTGATGAGCTACGACAGTACCTTCTTGCAAGTGTGAGTTGTTCAAGTGGTCATTGTGCGTCTGGACTAGGTGTTGTAGAACTTACAGTTGCGCTACATTATGTCTATAACACGCCTTTTGATCATCTTGTGTGGGATGTTGGGCATCAAGCGTATCCGCATAAAATTCTTACTGGTCGTCGCGACAAGATTAGCACTATTCGACAAAAAAGTGGGCTACACCCTTTTCCATGGCGTGAAGAAAGTGAGTTTGATATGCTCAGTGTGGGTCACTCATCTACTTCAATTAGTGCTGGGTTGGGCATGGCAGTGGCAGCGAACAAAGAAGATAAAGGTCGTCTTACTGTTTGTGTGATTGGTGATGGTGCGATGACTGCTGGTATGGCGTTTGAAGCCATGAATCATGCTGGAGATATGCAGACCGATATACTGGTGGTACTGAACGACAATGAAATGTCAATTTCTAAAAATGTTGGTGCGTTGAACAATCGCCTTTCACATATTCTCTCTAGTCAAGCATATGCACGTCTTAATGCAACCAATAAAAAGGTTCTAGATGGATTTTTATCTATTAAAGCAATATTTACACGCACTGATGAACCGTTGCAAAGTAAAATAGTTCCTGGCGCGTTATTTAAGGAGTTTGGATTTAATTATATTGGCCCAGTAGATGGGCATGATGTCCGGGAGTTAGTATCAATATTGCGTAATATAAGGGTGTTAAAAGGTCCGCAAATTTTACATGTGATCACAAAAAAGGGCAAAGGTTACGCACCAGCCGAAGCAGATCCTATTAGTTGGCATTCAGTACCTAAATTTGACCTGGTTAGTGGTCTTTTACCAAAGAAAACTGGCTGTTTTCCTAGTTATTCCGAGATTTTTGGTCAGTGGTTGAGTGAAACTGCTGCCGTAGATGATAAACTTATGGCAATCACGCCAGCAATGTGTGAAGGCTCTGGTATGTTGAATTTTTCGCGCACGTATCCACATCAATATTTTGATGTAGCTATTGCCGAGCAGCATGCAGTAACTTTTGCTGCTGGATTAGCGCTTGGGGGTTATCGCCCTGTAGTTGCCATCTACTCTACTTTTTTGCAACGTGCTTATGATCAATTAATTCATGACGTTGCATTGCAAAAATTATCAGTGTTATTTGCCATTGATCGGGGGGGTGTGGTTGGAGCGGATGGTCAAACTCATCAAGGAGCATTTGATCTTGCTTTTCTCCGTTGTATCCCTAATATCATTATTATGACACCTAGTGATGAAAATGAATGTCGTCAGATGTTATATACTGGTTATCATTATTTAGATGGTCCTAGTGTAGTTCGTTACCCACGAGGTCATGGAACTGGTGTTAATCTTAAACCGTTGTCCAACTTACCACTCGGCAAGGGTGTCATAAAACGTAAAGGAATAAAACTAGCCATCTTAAATTTCGGTACACTTCTCTCACAGGCTGCCATAGTAGCAGAAAAAATGAATAGCACGCTGATTGATATGCGTTTTGTGAAACCATTAGATGAGGCTTTAGTGCTAGGGATATCAGCACAACATCATGCAGTTGTTACTATTGAGGAAGGGGTCATCAAAGGTGGTGCTGGTAGCGGAATTAATGAGCTCTTGATGTTTAAACGTAAAGTAATCCCAGTATTAAATATTGGATTACCAGATGAGTTTATTCCTCAAGGGACTCAAGAAGAGATTCGTGTTGATTATAAATTAGATTGGGTGGGAATACATCAACAAATAGAAGATTGGTTAGCTAAATAACACAGCGATCACATGAAATAAAAATAAAGATCACGATTAATATAATATTTATATCCATAACGTATGTGTACTGTAAGTGGAATAACATTCCACGTTCTGAAAAAACTATTACTCAGTTATTTCATGATAATTCCAACTCATTTTTTTATTTATTTTATTGATTTTAATTATTGGATATTATGATGTAATCAAAACATAATACGTTTTTAAAACTTGATTAACTAGATATTAATAAATGCCTATCAAGCTATACTAATTATAGTAATATATTAAAATATATATCATCATAAATATGATATTGAGAATGATAAATCAGTAAGAAAGCTTGTTTAATAACATATGGTTATTTTACTATATAATTGTGTTTTAATAATGATGCAGATATTGATATATAATACATTAATTTATCTATTAAAAGATATGAATATTTTATCCTGTGCATAAGACTGCATTATCTATTACATTAAAATTTAAAAGAAGAAGGTTTGTCTTATAATACATATTAATCAATAAAAATTAAATGTGCACTAAAGTATCTTACTTATCAATACTCATAGTATGCTGTATGAGCGGTGTGATAAAAAGTTTATTGAATAAGTAAGAAAAACATTCTATTACATCAGGAAAAGTAATATGTTATTGCCTCATGGATATAAAAGTTAATGTGGTGTTATCAGGAAATGCACAATGATATTTTATATCTTGGCGTCAGGAGAGAAACAGAAGATACACATAAACTATACAACTATATATGAGATTGTTTCTGTGTATTTTTTAGATAGATAGCAGATATATATGGTTATATAAATATAATAAAGAGTATACATGGATTCTACAGTGCATGTACTATGTATGTAGACAGAAGAATGGATATATTTAATCTTACGATATAAATATACATTTTATCTGCAGTTAAGGCTTTATTATATGGATCTAAACTGAGCTATTATTAATATTATCATATATATTAATAATATAGTGTCTTTATTACGACTAACGAATATTTTTAGTCATTTTTACTAAAAATTACAAATGTTTATAGGGTTAATTTATTTTTTAGCATGATAATTATATCTATAGTATTTTTAAAAATTTTTAGATCATTGGTATTTATGTTTCTGATTGATCACACTATATGTAGATAGATAAATACTATATAGACATGATAAAGTGTATTCTACAATCCTATGAGGAATTATACTATGATTGATATAAAAACAATTGAAAATTTAGCTCGCCATGTGCACAATGCTATGCCTATAAGTTTTCGGGATTTAGGATATGATCTCGAAAATAAAATACTGCATATTCTTCAATCACAACTAATGCAACTCGATTTAGTGAATCGTGCAGAGTTTGATATTCAAGCTCAAACTTTATTACACCTACAAGAGAAACTAGCTATATTAGAGCAGAGAGTAGTTATATTAGAACAGCGGTCATGATTATCACTTGTAATAAAATTACATGCGTTTTATGACTAATCACTGATTGTGTATTTAGAGCAGAATAATATTCTTAGCACGATGACAAAAATGGGTCATCAATCTTTTTATATATAGAATATCATTAGTAAAATTGTATTTTAATATGAAGTGATCGATTTTATAACTGAGCATCATCACATGATATAATAGTTAGATTATCATTGAATGCTCTTTGGATTAAAAATGAAGAGCATGATACTAATACACATTAGTATTGCGTCATATTATTATCTTAAATGATTGTAGTGAGATTGCTTCAATAGAAATATAAAATAGTGCCCGCGCAGACTATTTTGTAATATAAGCATGCTAATAGTGATGGATTATCATCCTTGCATTGAATGCTGACATTTAAATATTTTTCACATTGCATAATGAAAATAGAGCAATGTGATTAATACGACTAAAACAGAAGAATATACCTGTAGAAATGTCTTTATGCTTATATTTGCTCTTATAAAGATATAGGTGGATTTAGTAAATAATAAATAATTTTTATACAATGCATATCTATTTTATGTGAGATCAGTGCATGCTTTATTTTTGCAGGGGTATATGAAAATTATTTACAAAGTACACAATTATTATACGTATTATACGTTGAGGGTGATGGATTTGTGAGCATTACAATATAGGGAGTCAAAATTTTTTCAATTGTATGTATGTGGCAAAACACAGACTATGTGGAATATGATGACGATGTCATATGAGCGCTATTTATTGCTTTGCAAGCTATATGCTGTGTACTGAGAACATCAGTACAAATTGTGGTACATTGTAGATTGTACTAGATGATCATTCTATGTAATCACTAATTTTAATAATTTCTGGATATACAGGTGTTGCTTACTCGTTCATGCACTATAGGTGTTTAGAGTGCTGCATAATAGTACTGTGGAGTATTTTTGGAATTTTATTCAAAGTGAAATATTTCATACAATGGTAAGTAAAACATTGTCATATGTCATTCAGGTAAAGCATAACACATGCTAAGATTGTGATATGTGATGATTGAGAAAAATACATTTCATGACATTAATGGCGTTCTCACATAATCATATAATATCTAGCATTGCAGTACTTTCATAGAAAATTATACATCGTGTAGTTATCATGTGTGGTAGTTCTATGTAAGATTACAATGATACATTTCATCATAGTTTGTTTAATATGACACATTTTATCGTAGTGTATTTAACACCTACTTCACTAGGATATTTATAATTATATTGGGAGGAGAGATAATATTCTTAATACCTAGACATACCAATCATCATAATTATTACCGAGATACTACATACGGAAAATGTTATTTCATTGAGTCGTGCGTGCACTCAATCTCAATAGAGAAAAAGTTTTCATAAAAAACATAAATGAAGTATTCATGCAGTGCTTAACCGGAAGATATATAATGATCTGGATAGATTACTTAATTGTTGCAATTATTGGTTTTTCGATTCTTGTTAGCTCAACAAGGGGGTTAATTAAGGAAATACTATCTTTAATCACCTGGAGTATGGCGTGTTTTGTTGCTTATCATTATTACGGATTTTTTTCTACTTTTTTAGAAGCGAAAGGGTTAGGCAACCAATTAGTGTGTAATGGAATATCTATAATCTTTTTGTTTATTGGCAGCTTACTGATAGGAGTATTTATCACTTCTATGATGGAATCCTTAGTTGTAAAAACCGGCTTAAAAGGCACTGATCAGGTACTAGGGGTTTGTTTTGGGGGGCTGCGTGGTATATTTATTGTTGCAGCTATGTTGTTTTTTTTCGATACGTTTACTGATGTTAGCACACTTCCCGATTTACATAAATCTCAGCTTGCACCACGTTTCAGTTATCTCATAAATTGGATTGTACATCACCTAAACAGCACCTCAAATTTTCTGTTACTATAATTTTGTTATTACTCAGATTATAAGGAAATATTAATATGTGTGGTATTGTTGGGATTGCTGGTTTTATTCCAGTTAATCAGTCTATTTATGATGCGTTAACAGTACTACAACATAGAGGTCAAGATGCTGCTGGTATTGTTACTGTTGATGCAGTAAATTGTTTCCATATGCGAAAGGCTAACGGACTGGTAAGTGATGTATTTAAATCGCGTCATATGCAGCGTATGCAGGGAAACATGGGCATTGGCCATGTTCGTTATCCTACCGCTGGTAGCTGTAGTGCGTCTGAAGCACAACCTTTTTATGTGAACTCTCCTTATGGCATTACTCTTGCTCATAATGGAAATCTTACTAATGCCAATATGTTACGTAAATCATTATTTGAAGATAGTCATCGTCATGTGAATACCACTTCGGATTCGGAGATACTGCTTAATATTTTCGCACAGGAGGTGAATTGTTTTCAGCACTATCCACTTTCATCTGTCAATATTTTTACAGCTATTTCTGAGTTACATCGTAAAGTAAGAGGCGCTTATACTTGTGTGGCAATCATTATTGGTCATGGGCTTATTGCGTTTCGTGACCCTTACGGTATTCGCTTATTAGTGATTGGTAGACGGCAGGCAGAAGATGGTCGTTTTGAATATATGGTAGCCTCTGAAAGTGTTGCGTTAGATACATTGGGCTTTCAGTTTTTACGTGATATAGAACCAGGTGAGGCTGTATATATAACTGATAAAGGTCAACTATTTAGCCAACAGTGCGCTGATAATCCTAAACATCATCCATGCATATTTGAATATGTGTACTTTGCGCGTCCAGATTCATTCCTCGATAAAATTTCTGTGTATAGCGCTCGGGTTCGTATGGGGACGAAACTGGGTTTGAAGATTGTTCGTGAATGGAAAGATCGCAAAATTGACGTAGTGATTCCGATTCCTGAAACTTCTTGTGATATAGCATTAGAAATGGCACGCATTCTTAATAAACCATATCGGCAAGGGTTTGTAAAAAATCGCTATGTAGGTCGTACTTTTATTATGCCAGGTCAAAATCTACGACGTAGTGCGGTTAAACGCAAGTTAAATGCCAATCGTGAAGAATTTCGCGGCAAGAATGTCTTGTTAGTGGATGATTCAATTGTGCGTGGAACTACTTCCGAACAGATTATTGAGATGGCTAGAGCAGCAGGAGCTCAAAATGTTTACCTAGCTTCCGCAGCTCCAGAAATTCGATTTCCAAATGTATACGGTATTAATATGCCAAGCAAAAATGAATTAATTGCCCATGGGAGAGGGGTGGAAGAGATCCGGCAGTTAATAGGTGCTGATGCTTTAATTTTTCAGGATCTTACTGATCTCATTGAGGCTGTACGGGAGGAGAATTTAGAGATTACGCAATTTGAGTGCTCTGTCTTTAATGGTATTTACGTCACTCAAGATGTGGATCAGCGGTCCTTTGAGTATTTGCAATTCTTACGTAACGATGAAACGCAAGAATTACAACGTTTAAATGAAATAGAGAGTTTAGAGATACATAATGAGAGTTAAATATTGTGCAAGCATGTGGTATTGAATATACAATTCTGGTATTCTATATAAAATGTTCTCAGTGATATTTATGTTATATTTTATGTCTTTTCACATGTTATGACATTAAAAAGATGTTTTATTTTCGTTCATGATGACTAAGAAATATTTAAGAATAATGGTAATAGGTAATAAACAATTAAATTTTTATTTAAATAGCTATGTTATCTTTTGTTTAGTGTGTCACTATATCATATGTGTAGTTGACATATATAATGCATAACAATATGTTATTACTTTGATATCACATGATATTATCAAACGTAGTTTTTTATATAAATTGACTACATACTGTGACTAAGATTCTTTAAGCGCCAATTATTGTAATCATTGGCCATAATCAAAAATGCAATATCTTATAGATATATTTAAGTGAATCTTTATATTACTATATTTTATGTACATCAATATCATTTATCTTATAATTATTGCCATAATGTAGGTTATTACAGATTATCTCTATATATAACACTTTTATGTTTATAGTTAAATATTGTATTACTTGTTATCGTCATTTATTCATATATTTTTAACTGATATCAGTGTTATATTTACACACTCTAAAATTACATAAAATGAATTGTATAATATAAAAAAGTATATGAAAGAATCATTGACGGTATATAAAAGTGGTGTTTGTAAATAGCAGAATTATTATATTCCACTATTTTGATACTGTAGAGTTATGACTACATACTGTTCATGAAAAACTTTATCAAAACATCTATCGATAGATTATGCACTAAGCATATAACTTATTCTTTTTTATTTAGTGTATTTAGGATATATGCGATGAAACGACTGATTCTAGGAATATCTGGCGCTAGTGGGGTGATTTATGGTGTTCGCACTTTACAAGTTTTACAACAAGTCAATGATATTGAAACACATGTAATCATCAGTCAGGCAGCATGCAAAACACTACTTTTAGAGAGTGAATATTCAGTACGTGATATTCAGGAAATGGCTGATGTAGTGCACGATGTACAGGATATTTCAGTTAGCATTTCTTCTGGTTCCTTTAAAACAATTGGCATGCTTATACTACCTTGTTCAATGAAGACTTTATCTGGTATTGTGTGTGGGCATCATGATGGATTAATGACACGCGCTGCTGATGTTGTTTTAAAAGAGCGTCGTCGTCTAGTGTTATGTGTACGTGAAACCCCTCTCCATTTAGGTCATCTTCGTACCATGACTGAAGCAGCAGAGATAGGAGCTATTATTATGCCTCTAGTCGCAGCTTTCTATCATCGTCCATCTAATATCATGCATATCATCGATCAGATTGTGAATCGTGTATTAGATCAATTTGATATTAAGCTTCCCAATGACCTTTTTAAGCGTTGGGGGGGTATGGAGAACTAATGCATGACATGAATTGAAAGATATTCCTTTATATGAGTAAACCATTTCATGGTTTTTTAAAAAAATTTTTTAATAAAATATATTAAGAGTATATATATTATGATTATGACATGAATTATATTTCTATACTATTTAGATCATATGATGATAACATATAATATATTGTACTTATTTTTAATTTAAAGAGACTGATTGAGAAAAATTATATATACATATTAATAATTATTAAAACTGATGCCGTTACTATCGTTTGTGATGCAGTAAGACACTCTAAAATTCACTTTTATTAAAATATGCGTATGTCTAATTAAAATACATAGCATATTACTTTTATCATCTTTATTAACAAATTTAATTTTTTGTAAATAACTATTGCATTATATTGTTATATATAATTACGACTTTATAAGATAAATAATAAGTATTATTCTAGTGTAGTGCCAATTATTCATAATAATATTATTTTATTTTTATTTAAAATTTACTTTATTTTCATATTTTAAAATTATTTTTATAGTAATGTGTAAAATTATATTTTATAGCCAATATCTATACTTGCTATACTTTTTGAAAAAACCATCAAGAGATGGATAATATATGCATATTATGAAGCATAATGAACGTATATGTTCAATATTATATATTATAGATGTGATTATTTTTGTACATTTCCATAAATGGTATGGTGATCTAATATATTAGACAGCTTAATATAAAATATAGGACAGGTGGATCATTGTGCGGATAATTATCTGCTGTAGAAGATCATCTAATTTACCTCACTGAGTGATATAACGTATGAGACAAAGATAGCACTAGGTGATTGGATAGTAAGAGTACAATACAGATTGAGTTAACATGATGTATATAGTCATAACGTCAATCTCAGTTTTTAAAGGTTTGTCACTGTATGACGTAATGAGCGAGAAAAACGAAGAGGTCGCAAATGAAAAATATTTTTTTCACTGTGGTTGCTATGGTTCTAGCATATAGCGCCTTTGCAGCTCCATTTAACGATGGTAAGCAATATATGACGCTAACTAAACCTATTACTACTATCCCTCCAGTGCTCGAATTTTTTTCATTTTACTGCCCTCATTGCTATGAATTTGAAAAAGCATGGTACAATCAAGATATTTTAAATGGGGATTTTGGGTTGCATGGTCAAGTAGTAAAATACCATATTATTAACTTTGGTGGAGACATGGGGCAAACATTAAGCCATGTATGGGCTATGGCAAGAATGATGGGTGTAGAAAAAAAAGTGATGTTTCCAATTTTTGAAGGTCTATTGATCAATAAAACCATTGTAGATTCCGCTTCATTAAAAAAAGTTTTTATAAAATCTACCGGAATCAAGTCAGAAGATTATGATTCTGCATGGCATAATCCCATAGTTCTTTCTTTACTTGAGAAGCAGAAAAAAATTTCAGAAGATATTAACCTTCCAGGTGTGCCGGTTATGCTCATAAATGGCAAATATATAGTGACAGGTGATGGATTAGATAGGAGTTCTATTAATACTTATATTCATCAATATGCAAATACAGTTAGATATTTGTTAAGTAAGAGGTAGTAATCTTATTACAAAAGAAAGCATATATAGTATATACACGCGGGCAAATTTTAACATGTGTATTTATATCCATGTAATAATCGTATTATAGTCAATAAAATGTGATGCTCTACTGATTTGAAAGATGAAATCTATCTATTCATATATAGTTATAAGATGCTTAGTGCTATCACTGCATGAACCTCGTCATCTTCTGAAATAATCTTTATATTAGAATAACTCACATGTCATATTGATTAAATATCAATATATCATTGATTTATGTACAAATCACACATACATGATACTAATCATCAAATTCTATTTTGTATATATTCAGTAAAAGGTTGTTTATTAATTTTGTTGGTTTATGATCAGATTTTATTGTATCTGATCAATGATATCAATACTTAAGTGCGTCAGCATCTATTGACATGCCTGGTTTATGCCAGATAGATATGTATCCTGCAAAAACACAGATTTTTTTTTAATTCTTCTGTAGTAGCACCTGCGATTTTTGTAAGTCAAAGGAAGACTGTACCACTTTGTGAATGGCATTAGCGTTAAGAGTTTTTAGTATCTCTGATAGATTTTTACCGTTTGGTAGGCAAAGTGATGGAGCAATATCGATGAGTGGTTTGAGCATGAAGGCACGATTATGCATATCATAGTGAGGTATTATTAATTGAGGTGTATTGATTGTTTGTTTATTGAACAGCATAATGTCCACGTCTAGTGTACGTGGACCCCAACGATATGATTGACGACAGCGTTTTTGTTCTATCTCAATACATTGAATTTTATTGAGCAGTTCTTCTGGATCAAGATAAGTGTCAAGAGCTACCACTGTATTAAGAAAATGAGATTGGTGTACTTGGCCATACGGGGGGGTATGATAGAGGTGAGAAATATTGGCAATATGAGAATACGGAAGCGATGCTAATCTTTCCAGAGCCCTACAAATTTGATGCAATGGGTTGCAAAGATTACTGCCAAGTGAGAGGTATGCACGATTCATTCTGGGTAATTTTTTTTCTGATTAATATGTGAATGACATATTGGTGTAAAGATGTGTGAATGTACACACTGTGACTTGCACGGAGCAATTACTTGGTAATCAAGCTCTTTAAGCATTAGTTGCTGCTGCAATGGTGTAGATACCTGAAATTCTAACCACCAAGCGCTTAGTTTTTTTAGATCATGATTTTTTTCTATCTTGGCCCGCATAGCTAGAAGATTATAAGCCGCGCGAAATGTAGGGTGCTCCATTATAAGAAATGCTCTTTTACCATTACGTCGTGTTAAGCGTAACTGTAGATGCCAGATATCACGTATTAAATTAGTAATACGTTTTGGTATAGCCAGTGAACGACTAGCTCTTTCCAATACATTATTGACAGATAATATGAATGCATCATAGTACGCTATATTATTCTCTTTTGCAATAGAGAATGCGATGTCTAATTGCGGGTACCAATACATTGCAGCAAATAAAAACGCTGGATTAACGCGCATTTTATTCTGAATTCGTGTATCCGTGTTGGTTAATACCAAATGGATCATTTTTTCCATATTACTATCACCCTTAGTAGTAAAGTACTGTGTAATGATAGGGAAAAGTGGTTGAATAAGCTTGTATTCACATAGTTTTAGATAGGTGTGATGACCATGTCCAGTTTGTAATAATTTTAATATTTCCTCGAATAAACGCGCTGGAGGAATCTCATATAGTAAAGATGCTAGTCGTGGAATGGGGTCTGTAGTCTCAGGGGCGATGCCCATACCTAATTTAGCAGAAAAACGAATTACGCGTAGCATACGTACTGGATCTTCTCGATAACGAGTTTCTGCATTACCAATCATGCGAATGATGCCTGTTTTAAGGTCACTAAGTCCACCAATATAATCACGTATCGTACAATCTATAATGCTATAATAAAGGCTATTAATAGTAATGTCACGACGTTGAGCGTCATCTTCAATGGAACCAAAAATATTATCACGTAATAGCATGCCATTGTGCGCACATTGCGCATGATTATGATTTTTACTATTGTGTTGCGTGTTTTCATGATGACCACGAAAAGTCGCCACTTCAATAATTTCCTCTCCAAACATGACATGGGCAAGACGGAACCGTCGACCTACTAGGCGACAGTTCCGAAATAATTTACGCATTTGTTCTGGCGTAGCATTAGTGGTTATATCAAAATCTTTTGGTTGTTTTCCAAGTAACAAATCACGCACGCCTCCGCCTACCAGATAAGCCTCGTATCCAAATTTATGCAGACGATATAACACCTTTAGAGCGTTGTCACTAATATCCTGATGTGAGATATTATGTTTTTTTTGTGAGATAATAACTACCGGATATACCACTGATATCTCATGTGCTACAACTTTTTCGCAACTAAGGATTTTTCGACAAAAGTTAGAAACTCTTATAAAAATAGGACACCTCTACACTAACAAGTATTTAATCTAAAATAAGCTAATCATAGCTTAGTATTAAGTAATTGAGAATTCCTAAGATACCCTCTGTGCGTAGAAAGATGTTTTGTTATTGGATATGATTAATGTATCACCATGATGGTATCGGTGATGTGAAAGTTATATTCTGTAGATTTTGGTGTCTTGAAGGATACCGACGAGATTGACTACCTAGTGCAACATCCTTCGTCTATAATAAAAATTATACTGATGGGTGCGTCATCATTTTGATAAGTGGTATGCCTTCAGAGTAGTAACTACTAGTATTTTGATTTACTATACGTACATTGACAGACATACAGTATTTCACGAGTGAAATATGTATTTGTACAGATATGTATTAAAGATTCATTGTTAAATACTAACCGCGTCTTTTTTTCAGGATTATGCTAATGTTGAGCAGATAAATATATGATTATAGTTACCCCTTGTCTAGGATGTCTCGTATGATCGTTTATAGAATATTTCTAAACTATGCCTTTCATATTATTGGTATTAAGATTAATGATGTAATGCTTATATATAAGCTGTATTTCATAGCATTTTCTGGGTTTTTGTGCGCCATTTATTCCATAATAGCACCGATGACGACATACGGAGAGATGTGCATTGTTATACATTTTAGGAATATATGTTAATTTAGAGTGTGCTTATATCATAAAAATTTTTGACAATGGTTGAGAGTAGAAGAACTTTTCGTTCTAAAAGTGTTTTTATGGTTCTAACGATTACTGTCAGTGTTACAGTTTAGATTACAAGTAACACCAATTCTTAGAAGCATGAATATCCACTCTAATTCAGTGCATATCTAAATGTAATAATGTGTAGTTTTTCATATATTAAAGTTTAATTATTTTTATTGTTAATATTTAATGACTTGATTTCTATATAAGATGTATTGAGTTGATGTTACAATACATTATTTTATTTATTGAAGATAGATACGTGTATATTTGTATCTTCTTATCTAATATCAGTAAGGTAGCTTATAGAAATATATGTTGAATTAGATATGTGTGATATAAAGCACCCTGACAGTGCAGTCAGGCTATATGTAGTATGAGTAAATGCAGTCAGTGTAATGCGTATGGAAAATTATGGATATATTGTATTTTTTACTATCTTATGTATATAGTTGTTTCTATATTGTAGTATGTATTCTTTTTATCTTTAAATTATTTTTTCTTGATACAATATAAAATACTATAGTAAAAAGATTTTTGGTATTTACAGTCTTTTAAGATTAGATGAGCGGTATCATAAAATGTATTAGTATGAGTACATCACTAAGTTGATTTATTGTATTAAAAACATAAATATCTTGCATTTGGTACAATTTAATCTAAATTTTAATTAGAAAGCATATGTCATAAGAAAGATTATAAAGTCTCATCTTATCAATGTAATTTATCATTTATAATGTGTACGTATAATACACGGTATTAAAAATAATATATATACTGAAGTGTAGTATATTTATTCATTAAGTATTAATGATACCTGTATCATACTTATCTAGCTGCATATCGAATTAATATACTAATAAAATAGTATATCTTATAAGAAGATAGGTATCTGAATTTTTAATAGTTTTTATATTTTATACCATAATATGTGTACTAATATTACCTTATCAATATAAATGCAATGTTATACTGATATTTTGTATCTTTTATTTTTTATATGAAATAAAGAGTATATATTTAGTATAATACTAGCATGGTCTGTATGAAAAATATATTTCATCATTGTAATTTTATACTAGATACGAGCATAATTGCGAGATGTTAGATGTCAATGTATGACATGACTGTCTATACACGTGATATAATTCTATTGTAACTTCTACACTGTGAATACTGACTTTAGGATATACTGTGATAACATGATATTTAAAGTTACGATAACCTAAGGTGTATAGAGGTGATGAATATTCGATGGTATTATTATTAATTATAATTTTAATATATGTTCCCAGAACAAGAATGGTCAATATTGAGTAGTCATAAGATTTAAAATGTACTAATCTTTTCGATTATATTCATATGCGATAATAGATAAGGTATATAAGATATATAAAGAAAGATGACTATCGTACTAGATACGATAATACATACAGGCTAAATATTTGATTAACATAATTCTAGAAAGAATACGATTTTACTGCATATTAAGAACATATAATCAACTTTCATTAAAAGTATCATACTGATGTGTATTTTATGATACTAATCCAATATGTTATATACACTAATGTACATATTAGATAAAATATCTATTTAGAGATATCACATCGTACTTAATATTAAAGAATATATTAATGAAATATACGATATTTGATTAAATATAGTGTAATACACTAAAGCTTAATTTTTTATTACTGTACTTACGAACAACTTTTAAAGTTTTTTGTTTTAGAAACATCATACAAGATTGATTTATGTATAAATTATATTACACTGCAAATACTGTAGAAAGAAAAAATAAAAATCTAGGTATACTCATGATTGCGAGAAGCGCAAGATTCCATTAATATCTTGCGTATATAATCTCTTGGATTGTGCATTCGAGAATGCTATTACACTCATAAATATCACGTTTTTCAGTATTTTCGTAGAAAATAAATCCTTTATCGGGACGTAATACATTTTATATTCGATAAGAAATGTTCTTTATAATTTAATAAGGTTATATTTTTGAAATATGCGCTATGTTCTTTATTTTTTTGTAGGTATTTTGTCAGAGAAATATTCTGATATGGGTGCCAAATACTAGGCATTCAGAGGTATTTATGGATAGTATTCATTTATTTTGTACATTCGTATTTAAATATAGTGACCCTTTTGTTTATATTTGTTATTAATTAAATATTGATTTCAATCTGTAGAGCGATGTACGTCTTTAATAGACTGGTGTATAAGATTATATTGTAATTAACACTAATATAATATTAATATTTTACTTTTTAGATCTCTTGTAGTATAGCGCTGATTTTTGGAACAGGAACGTGGGTTTTATTAAAAATAAACGACTCCTCAAAAAGATATATAACTCTATATTGTATGTGATCTTTTATTGTCCTTCTCTGTGTATTAATGATTAAGAATCAGGGCCTTTTTAATACACTATTTCATATACATAACGTTTTAATATCATATCATTTTACTAAAGTGCTATGCTGTTACAGCATGTACCATGAGCACATCAAACCTATTTATCTATTGTAAAATTTTTTATTTTTATTAAAACTAGAATATGTTCAGATGACATGAGATATTTATTGTGAAGATAGATAATATATTTGGATTGCAGTATTGTTTTGTTTCCTATTCCGGCGGGAACTGCATAATCGTGTGATTTTATCATTACGTAATATAGCTCTGATACTTATAGCCTTATGGTTACACTAATTAAAACAACCATCGATGAATGTACTACAAGTTATCATTATAATTCTGATTAGAATTATAATATTAAGAAGTGCATACCAAGCGCCATAGAAGATTGAATGCATTTGAGATGGACAAAAGGACTCGATCAATATTATTTGTATCTTACTGGAAGGTGTGTGCTATTCGATAGATATGAAGGCGTAATCATGATTGGTGCAGGACTTTACTTTCTATACATGCATTAGCATGCGATATATAATTTTTATATGTATGATGATAGTACAAGATACTCTTACGTATTCTCTAGCGACAATTTTTACTATTAGTATATGGTTGTACTATTAGTGTGTTTATATTTTTATGTTTAGAATAATGATAGCATTCTTTTTCATTTGTCAGTAATGACATTACTTAAATAATAGTAATATTTCAAGATACGTCTATTATTTTTTATACTGACTACAGAGTAGGGATTGAACATATATCTCCAAGTTTTCTTTTTATAGCACTGAGTGTACAGAACTACAGTTATTTAGTTTACTGTCTCGCAGATCAAATATAGTTGATAGAGAAATAGAGTACATTTTATTCGCTAGATACATAGATGACCTGTCTATTGATCTTCTTGGTGGTATTCTATATATTCATATATTTATATTATAATATTGTATATAACAAACATTTAGGATGACGCATGCAGATTTGTATTCACAAGAGATTGCAGTACATATCACAGTGATGCATGCTGTACTTGGATTCAAGAAATATTTTTCTTTTAAACTTCTACATCATTGAATATTATTTTTCTGTGTACTCTATGTATGTACTATATATTCATACAGAGTTACCTCTAATTATAAAAGTAAAAGAATCATGCGTTATTATATCGGCAATGAACATGCTATTAACACTATGTCATCCATTCTACAGATTCGAAAATAGAGGATATAGCACATCATATACGTATATTGATGCAATGAGGGCGTAAAGATATATAGTGTTGTGTGCAGACATTGTTTAGTATGAACATGAACAAAGATTATGAAGATTACTAAAAGTGTCAGTTTTGCAGAAGGGTGAGGGAGTCACATGGTGATTAAGATAAATTTATTTGTTTTATCATGACATGTATATGATTTTTGTAAATTTCTTATAGTCGTAGGGTATGAAATATAATTTATGTATTTTTCGCACTGTAATGAGGGTGGATTCAACGAAGGGTATACAGAATCACTTTATCCTACTATTATCATAAATAGCATGTATATATTTTCATATAATGCTAAGCAGCATTTATTACTGCTACAGACGTCCTAGACGCCGGAATTTTTCAAAAAGTTTTCGTGATTATTCTTAGCTTGTAACATGCTAGTTTGCGATTGCTTTTTATTAATAACTAGATATATTCATATGTATAATCTTTTTTGTGTCATATCCTGTATCAGATATTGTTAATGAAACACTAAAGAGGTTGAGATTTTATCGTACAGCGAAATCTTGCATATTAAGAATAGTCTTTAGTATGACGTGGGTGTATCTATTCCAAGATCATCGCAGCAGATAGTGCATTACAATATGTAATAATTCATACGAGATCCCTGATATTTCTCATGATTACATACGTCCCTTCTATCAATTATGTGAGTTACACATTTACGTATATTTTTAGTACTTGTGGAATCAAAATATTAAGCACTATACTTAGTGTTATCATTTGTCATATGGAATGAATAATGAGTTAGTATGTCTATGTTAAATCGTTCTATAAGCGTAGTAATCCTTGCTGCTGGCAAGGGAACTCGTATGCACTCTAGCCTTCCGAAAGTCCTGCATTTACTGGCAGGAAAGCCTATGGTTCAATATGTCATAGACACCGCTAAAGAAATGAACGCAAGGATCATTCATTTTGTCTATGGCTATAGAGGTGAACTTTTAAAAAAAAATCTGAAAGATGAACCGCTAAATTGGATATTTCAGTCAGAGCAGTTAGGCACAGGCCATGCCATGCAGCAATCCGCGTCGTATTTTGATGACGATGAAGATATTTTGCTCTTGTATGGTGATGTACCTTTAATTTCTAGTGATACACTACGTCGTCTTCGTTTGGCAAAGGCAGACAGAGGTATCGCTTTACTGACTATGCATTTAGATATCCCGTGTGGCTACGGTCGTATTATACGACAACACGGAGATATAGTGGCCATTGTAGAACAGAAGGATGCGACGCAGGCACAGTTGATGCTGAATGAAATTAATACAGGTATCTTATTAGCTAGCGGTGCAGATCTTAAAGGCTGGTTAAGAACGATCACTAGTAATGAGGCAAAAGCAGAGTACTATGTTACAGATATCATTGCGCTTGCGCATAACCAAAAGTGTCCAATCATCGCTATTCATCCTTTAAATAATATTGAAGCTAGGGGGGTGAACAATCTTCTTGAACTCGCGCAACTTGAACGCTTCTATCAAATAGAGCAGGCTAAGCAATTACTACTTGCTGGAGCAACATTACAGGATCTCACTCGTGTGGATATTCGAGGGAAGCTCAAGCATGGATGTGATATGATCATTGATGCTAATGTGATTATTGAGGGTCATGTTGTCATTGGAGATCGGGTTACCATTTGTAGCGGATGTATTATTAAGAATAGTGTTATTTCTGATGATAGTATTATTTATCCTTATAGTATAATTGAAAATTCTCACTTAGGTCCTAGGTGTAGAGTTGGACCATTTGCCCATTTGCGACCCAGTAGTGTATTAGAAGAAAATACACATGTGGGAAATTTTGTTGAGATTAAGAATTCCCGTCTCGGGGCGGAGAGTAAAGCGGGACACCTCAGTTATATTGGAGATGCAGAGATTGGAAGAAAGGTAAATATTGGTGCGGGAACTGTGACTTGTAACTACGATGGTGCTAAAAAATATAAAACTATAATTGGTGATGATGTTTTTATTGGTTCTGGTACTCACCTAATTGCTCCAGTAAAAGTGTCATCAGGGGTTACTATTGCCGCTGGTACTACGATTATGAGAGATGTTTCTTCGGGAGGTTTGGTTTATGATCAAAAAAAACAAATGATTAATCATCATTGGTGCCGATCCAAAAAGGAAAATAAAGATACAGAATAAACCGTCGCAGAGTATTATACATAGCATACTACTACTCGTAAATGCATGAAAATGGATGTTTGATATAAATGAAGTCAAAACTGGGGTATGCTGAAGATGCAATCAGCTGATATACGAAAAACTGATTGTTTCTCATATTAGGAAAACTACATTACTATGTGTGGAATTATTGGTGCTGTGGCCCAGAGGGATGTTGTAGATGTATTGCTTGCAGGGCTGCGTTGTCTTGAATATCGTGGATATGACTCTGCTGGTCTTATTGTGGTCAATAGTCAAGGACAATCCAGTCGCTTGCGACGTGTCGGAAAAGTAAGTAATCTCGTTTGTGCAGCAGCAAAAACTATGCTCCTAGGGGAGACCGGAATTGCACATACACGGTGGGCTACTCATGGTCAACCAGAAGAAATCAATGCGCATCCACATGTATCTACTAATATTGCTGTAGTACATAATGGGATTATTGAAAATCATGAGTTATTACGCAAAAATCTACAAGATGAAGGTTATACTTTTGTATCAGAAACTGATACAGAGGTTATAGCACATCTTGTGAATTGGGAGCAAAAAAAAGGCGGCTCCTTATTAGAAGTTGTGCAGCGTGTTGTACTACATTTGCACGGTACCTATGGAATGGTGATATTAGATATCTATTTTCCTGGTATTTTAATTGCTGCTCGCTCTGGTAGTCCCCTAGTAATTGGTTGCGGAAGAGGTGAAAATTTTATTGTTTCAGATCCGATGGCACTATTTCCATTAACGCGTTTCTTTTTGTATTTAGAAGAAGGAGATATTGCACAAATTAGCTGTAATGATATCATCATAATTGATCGACACAGTAATGTTGTACAGCGGCGTAAAATAGAATCGCACTTAGAATATGACTCGTATGATAAAGGTGTTTATACTCATTATATGCAGAAAGAGATTTATGAACAACCTCAGGTGATTCAGAATATCCTTGCTTATCGTTGTAAAAATGGTCTTATTTCTTTTGATGAGTTAGATGACTCCGCCTACGCTCTTTTGAAAAAAGCTCAGCATATTAAGATTGTCGCTTGTGGTACTTCTTATCACTCGGCTATGGTTGCGCATTATTGGTGGGAATCCTTAGCAAAAGTATCATGTGATGTTGAAATTGCTTCTGAATTTCGATATAGACAATCTGTTGTACGCGAAAATAGCTTATTGATCACTTTATCTCAGTCAGGCGAAACTGCTGATACACTAGCAGCATTGCGTTTGTCAAAGCAACTTGGTTACCTGGGATCGCTGTCTATCTGTAATGTAGCGTCTTCTTCTTTAGTGCGGGAATCAGACTTTGCATTAATGACTAATGCTGGGATAGAAGTGAGTGTGGCTTCTACGAAATCTTTTACCACTCAGCTGGTACTATTATTACTTTTGGTTACAAAGTTCTGTAGTCTAAAAGATAAACAATCACTAGTAGAACAAGACACGCTGGAATCTTTAGAAAAATTACCAACCTACATGACACAGGTATTATTACAAGATATACTGTTTTCGGAATTAGCGAAAGAATTGTCTGAGAAAAACCATGTTGTATTTCTTGGACGTGGTGATCACTATCCTATTGCTATGGAGGGTGCCCTTAAGTTAAAAGAGATTTCTTATATTCACGCTGAAGCATATGCGGCAGGTGAATTAAAGCATGGTCCGCTAGCATTGATTGATACTAATATACCTGTAATTATTTTAGCACCCAATAATACATTATTACCAAAGTTAAAATCTAATATTGAAGAAGTACGAGCGCGAGGTGGTCTTTTATATATTTTGACTGATACTAACTCTGGTTTTGTAAATAGTGAAAGAGTACGTATTATTTTTTTACCTCACCTCAAAGATGTGATCGCTCCTATTGTTTATGTTCTACCACTACAGTTGTTGAGTTATTATGTGGCTGTGAGGAAAGGGACAGACTTAGATAAACCGCGAAATTTAGCTAAATCAGTAACCGTAGAATAGTTTTTTTGAAACTATCTATTATAGTACGAGATAATCTCATACCTCCACGAATTATCATCTCATGATACACCGTGCTATGCGGGATAATATTGATATCTTTCGAAAGAATAATTTATATGAATGTATAGAATTTAAATATAGTCATTTAATCTTCATACTCATATTTTAGCACGCCTACCATGTTTTCAGGTTTGACCCAATCGTCAAATTGCATAGCGGTGAGATAACCCAGTTGTATTGCAGATTCTTTTAACGTCAATCCTTCTATATTGGCTTTTTTAGCGACTTCTGCTGCTTTATCGTAACCAATATGTGGATTAAGGGCAGTGACTAACATTAATGATTCATTTAGTAATTTAGCAATACGATACTTATTTGGTTCAATACCCGTAGCACAGTGGGTGTTAAAACTATTCATGCCATCAGATAGCAGGCGTACGGATTGTAAAAAATTATAGATGATCATAGGTCTATAAACATTTAACTCAAAGTTACCCGAAGCTCCTCCTATATTAATGGCGACATCATTACCGATTACCTGACAACAAATCATGGTTATCGCCTCACATTGAGTGGGGTTGACCTTTCCTGGCATGATAGAACTACCTGGTTCATTTGCAGGGATCGTCAACTCTCCGATACCACAGCGCGGTCCAGAGGTCAGCCATCGAATATCGTTAGCAATTTTCATTAGAGAAACTGCTAAACCTTTCAGTGCACCATGTGTGTGGACTATGGCATCACATGTTGCTAATGCTTCAAACTTATTTGGTGCGGGCGTAAATTTTTCCCCAGTAAGCGAGATAACTTCTTCAACTACTCTAGCCGTATACTGAGGATGAGTATTCAGACCATTTCCTACAGCTGTCCCTCCTATTGCTAACTCTAAAAGATGACTCATGGTATTCTGAATGTGTTGTAAATTATGTTGTAACATAGCGACCCAAGCCGACATCTCTTGGCCAAGTGTTAGTGGTGTGGCATCTTGTAGATGGGTGCGGCCAATTTTAATAATGTCTCGAAATGTTATGGATTTATCCTTTAGTGTTTTTTGTAGCATGTTAAGTGCTGGAATAAGACGTTGATGTACCGCTAAGACCGCTGCAATATGCATTGCAGTTGGAAAAACATCATTAGAGCTTTGGCTCTGATTTACATCATCATGCGGATGTACTAGACGATTCATGCCACGTTCTCCACCGAGAATCTCACTAGCGCGATTAGCCAGTACTTCATTCATGTTCATATTAGTCTGGGTCCCCGAACCAGTTTGCCATATTGAGAGTGGAAACTGATTTGTATGTTTTTTAGCCAGCACTTCATCGATAGCATCTATAATCGCTGTGGCACGAGTAGATTCCAGTATCCCTAGATCTTGATTGACTTTCGCTGCTGCACGTTTAGTTAGTGCTAGTGCATATAAGAGATCTACTGGCATTTTTTCAGTAGATATGCGAAAATATTTCAATGAACGTTGTGTTTGTGCGCCCCAGAGTTGCTCTGCAGGTACCTCAATAGATCCCATTGAATCTTGTTCCGTACGAGTTATTGCCATGTGTGTCTCCCATGAGTATTAAAGATGATTATGCTATGTTTTATATTTTTTCACCGTATCGCTTTATGAAGTTTTTGATTGGCGATGGTTGTATGATTAGTTATACTCGCGATATGTACTGCTTGATTATCAGTGCACGAGACTATCAGGTACAATCTTTTTGTGATATATTTTTATAATACACACGAATATTTCATACTCATACTATACTTTTTCTATCTATATGTAATAGTTTTCTATATGTAATACTGGTGTAGTCCCTTTAACATCTCGTTGTCGTGATTTATTTAAAAGGTGGATTATACTTTCTTTTTTCATTGCCATTTGTAACGAAATATTAAGCGTAGCTTTTTATGCCAATTGATACATGGTTGCTGGACATAATGTTCTTGATATATTAGAGATATTGAAGGTGAAAAATGAAAGATCGTACACATTTTATTTTAATTGTGTGATCACGATGAATTTCATGTAATACACAGAGTATAATCGTTGTGTATTTCTTCGAGTTCTAAGAAAAACATTAGAACATGAGATTACGGCATCCAATTTTCTTGTTGTGGTTTTAATAAAGGATTTCAAAAGCGATATCCGCGTTAATATTCTTAAAGATGGTATGAAGTGTCTGGTTAAAAACATCTCAGCTTAGTTGATATGTTTTACATTGAGCGCTGGTTTTCTTTGTCCTGTCATACGATAGTTGATTATATCATAATAAACATGATAATAAATGAGAGCTATTAATTGTATGTAATGTTCTCAGTGTTTTTTGAGGTTTGTTTTTATATCAAGCATACGTGAAATTTTATAATTTTGATAGGAGTTTGGTAATGGTTTTAGTAACTCGTTTAGCCCCGGATTTCACTGCTCCGGCTGTTTTAGGGAATGGTGAAATCATTGAACGGTTTAATTTTAAGGAATACACTATTGATAAAATGAGTGTGGTTTTTTTCTGGCCTATGGATTTTACATTTGTGTGTCCTTCTGAACTTATTGCTTTTGATAAGCGATATATAGAATTTCAGAAACGTGGTGTAGAGGTTATCGGTGTATCATTTGATTCAGCATTTGTTCATAACGCATGGCGTAAAACACCTATCAATGCAGGTGGTATTGGTAATGTACAGTACGTAATGGTTGCAGATATAAAACGTGAAGTTCAACAATCCTGGGGTATTGAGCACGCAGAATCTGGCGTAGCACTTCGTGCTTCTTTCTTAATAGATAAATGTGGTGTTGTTAGGCATCAAGTGGTCAACGATTTACCATTAGGTCGTAATGTTGATGAGTTGTTACGGATGGTGGATGCATTACAATTCCATGAAACAAATGGAGAAGTTTGTCCAGCACAGTGGCGAAAAGGGATGGATGGCATAGAGGCCTCATCTGAAGGTATATCTAAGTATTTATCTCAAAACCAAGATAAACTGTAATACTTGCATTCTGATTATTGGTATAGGAAATAACTTTTTGTATATTTTAACAGCATGAAACTTAGAAAGAAATCTCTTCGTATTGGTGGCTGATTACGTACTGCCTTGGACTACACCAAGGTATCGCAAGCAGCTGAAGGTTACCTTATTTTTAGCAGGGTAGCCTTCCTCGTCTCCTATGAGATTCATTAGCATGTAATTAGTTATCATGCCTTATCAAACGAAATGATTGTGCATGAATACTTTATATGAAAGTTAAGGTATAGTTTTTTGCCATTGAATTTGAGTTGAGTATGATGTTGATACGTGGCATACATAATCTGAGAACAGAACATTGTGGTTATGCGTTAACTATAGGTAATTTTGATGGTGTTCATCGTGGGCATCAAGCATTGCTAACAAAACTGCGCATAGAAGGAAGCAAATATAATGCTCCTGTAATGGTTATGCTTTTTGAACCGCATCCGCTAGAAGTTTTAAGAGCAAAAAATGCACCTGCTCGCTTAACTCGATTACATGAAAAGTTGGTTTATTTAAAAAAAGCGGGGGTAGATGCTGTATTATGTATTCGTTTTAATTACCATTTTGCCTCATATAGCGCGCGAGATTTTATTACTGAATTACTTGTCAATAAACTAAGAATAAAATTATTAGCTGTTGGTGATGATTTTCGTTTTGGTGCAGGTCGACGTGGTAACTTTTGTTTGCTAGAACAAGCGAGCATGCATTATAGTTTTAATGTCTTAAGCACACAGACATTATTAGATAATAACCAACGAATCAGCAGTACTGCTATACGTGAAGCATTGTCTGTAGATGATCTACGATTGGCTGCGATGTTGCTGGGGCGTCCATTTAGTATGTCTGGCCGAGTTATTTATGGTGATTCTTTGGGTCGTTCTATTGGTTTTCCGACTGCCAATATACCTTTATTTCGTATTTCGACACCAATCACAGGAGTATATGTGGTGTACGTGAAGGGAGCAGGACTGCAAGTATTATTAGGTGTCGCAAATATTGGTATACGACCTACTTTAAAGCGGGTACAAAAACAACTTGAAGTGCATCTTTTAGACATAACTATTGATCTTTACGGTCAGTATATTGAAGTGATTTTTTTACATAAAATACGTGATGAAAAATATTTCTCTTCTCTTTTGTCTTTAAAAGAGCAAATTCAGCGTGATGTCATTGATGCGCGATCTTTTTTTGATCATCAAAAACTTAATTAACACTTAGGTATCATGACAGAAACTATATGGTATTCCCTGTGTCACTCTACAGTTTTTTGTGCTCATGCAGTATCATCTTTTGAATAAACTAAATAGTATCTTTAGCGGATATCTTGAGAGGTAGTGTGTTTTTATGCACACATTGTATGGATTGCGTATCGTTATTTTCTTTGATGTATATTTTTACCCTAATTTATTTTTGCCGATGGCACTGTTATCAAGTTATTATAAAAGATTGTTCTTCATACAGTATGAAAATAAAAAGATAAGATTAGTATAGTGGAAAATATTTTATACAGTTGAGAGGAACTCGAGTTTAATGCTATAATCTTCCTTAAAAGTACGTATTCTCTATGAAATTTCCATATGAGTATGGCATATGCATGAGAGAAAGATAGAGATGTGCAGTGAAGTGATATAATGATATGGCAACATTATATAGTTGTTGTGTGTTACGTATAGAACAATGAATGTGTATAGAGCAATTAATAATAGTGAGATTACCCCATCTAAAAGAGTGAATCATAACGCTTAATGTAATACTATATTGGCATATGACAGTATGCATGTAGCTATTATGCATTAACTGCGCTAAGCGGATTCTCAGCAGAGAGTCATTTGACTAAAATTTTTAGGATTTTTCACTGCTATCACATGGATTGATGATGTCATCATTATTAGTAATATAACCACTTTAACAGAATAATTGGTATTATCTATCATAATGTATAGGTACATCAAGGGTACATGTTGCTGACCTTGCATAGATAAATGAGTATGCATCTATGCATGATCTTCATAGATACAATATTATATAGCTCTAAGTTTTCTTAGGTGATAAGTATATGATACATAACATAGATACTTAATATAATATTTTTGGATATGATTTTTGTCTCAAGGGTGCAAAATGCGTTTTTGTTTAATGGTAACCGGGCCTGCTTATGGAACACAGCAGGCTAGTAGTGCTTGGTTATTTGCCAGTTCTATAGTAGCCACAGAGCATACTTTAGATAGCGTCTTTTTTTATAGAGAAGGTGTTCTTAATGCCAATTTTCTTAATACAGCCGCGAATGATGAGGTAAATTTAACTAGTCTTTGGCAGGATTTGCACACAACTTACGGAGTTAAATTAAATCTCTGTATTTCTGCAGCATTACGGCGTGGCATATGTGATCACAAAGAATCACGCGATATTAATCGCATTTCATCTAATGTAGCCACAGGTTTTCAGCTTACTGGTTTAGGAGAGTTAGCCATAGCAATACTGACCTCCGATCGTATCGTACAATTCTGATGCATTCTATAGCTTTTGTTTTTACAAAGAGTCCACATGGATCTAGCGCTGGACGTGAAGGTTTAGATGCTGTTTTAGCAACACTAACATTGAGAAATAATGTTGGTTTATTTTTTTTAAGTGATGGTGCTCTACAATTAATAAGAGACCAGAGCAGTGACGTTATCTTAACGCGTAATTATAGTCTTACGTTTAGTGTACTGCCTCTATATGATGCTAGACAGTTTTATGTGTGCTCAGAATCGTTACTGGAAAGGGGTATACCCTATGATCATAAATTTATCTTACCAGTCAAAGTATTATCTTCAGAAGAATTACGAGTGATATTACATAAGTATGATCGAGTGATGACTTTTTGAGGTAGTGTATGTTGCACATGATAACCCATTCTCCATTTCAGTGTGACTTTCGAGCTATTTTACGTCTCATATCTCCTGGTGATGATGTGTTATTATTAGGTGATGGAGTGATTATGGGAATCGAGAGCGGGATTACTTTTCCGGCACTTTGTAATAGTACACAGCATGTGTATATTTTAAAGGTGGATCTGATCGCAAGAGGTCTCCTTATTTATATTTCACCACAGGCAACAGTGATAACCTATAATGAATTTATAAATCTTACAATAGAACATCCCCAACAAATATCATGGTGAATACTCTATAGGATTTTCTGATTTATTGACTCTTATGTGGTATAATCTTATTATATCACATAAGAGTAATAATTGATGTTAGGACAATATAATCTCCTTAGCAAGCAGGATGAGAAATCAAAAAGGATTAGAACCAAGGAGTGCAGTTATGGCAACAGTTAACCAACTGGTTCGTAAACCACGCGTGCGTAAGACTTCAAAAAGTAATGTGCCTGCGTTGGAGGGGTGTCCTCAAAAACGTGGAGTATGTACTCGAGTATACACTACTACCCCTAAAAAACCGAATTCAGCTTTACGTAAGGTATGTCGTGTGCGTTTAACAAACGGATTTGAAGTTACCTCCTATATTGGAGGGGAAGGGCATAACCTTCAGGAACATTCTGTAATCTTAATTCGTGGTGGTCGTGTAAAAGATTTACCAGGCGTACGGTATCATACCGTACGGGGTGCACTGGACTGTTCCGGTGTTAAAGATTGTAAACAAGCACGATCGAAGTATGGTGTGAAAAAACCGAAGGCTTGATAAGTTTCTGTTAAGGTTAAGTAAGACCAAACCTTTCACTAGAGGGTGAAACATCTCTTATATGAATGAGAGATACTCGTATCGTTTTGGGGCATTCTGAATTTATAACGGAGTACTACATGCCACGTCGTCGGATTATAGGTCAGCGTAAAATTTTGCCCGATCCTAAATTTGGATCGGAGTTACTAGCGAAATTTATTAATATTCTAATGGTTGATGGCAAAAAATCTATCGCTGAATCTATCGTTTATCATGCATTAGAAGCCTTAACTAAGCGTTTTAGTAAAAATGGGTTAGAAGTTTTTGAAACCTCTTTGGATAATGTTCGACCCATTGTAGAAGTGAAATCTCGGCGTGTAGGGGGTTCAACATATCAGGTACCTGTTGAAGTTCGACCAATTCGGCGTAATGCATTAGCAATGCGCTGGATTGTTGAATCTGCCCGCAAACGCGGTGATAAGTCTATGGCATTACGTTTAGCAAATGAATTGGCTGATGCTGCAGAAAGTAGAGGTGCTGCAGTAAAAAAACGTGAAGATGTTCATCGTATGGCTGAAGCTAACAAAGCCTTCGCTCATTATCGCTGGTAACAGACATACACCTGCTATAGACCGAGTAGAACAGAATAGGGTTATAGTATCTAATCTAATGCAAATCGGCGCACTTAGGATATCTGAGGTTCAGAGGAATCACATGGCTCGTAGCACACCTATAACGCGCTATCGTAATATTGGTATCAGCGCACATATCGACGCAGGTAAGACAACCACTACTGAGCGTATATTATTTTATACTGGCGTAAATCATAAAATTGGTGAAGTGCATGATGGTGCGGCGACTATGGACTGGATGGAGCAAGAGCAGGAGCGTGGTATTACCATAACCTCTGCAGCAACCACTGCTTTTTGGTCTGGTATGGCTAAACAGTTTGAGCCTCATCGTATTAATATTATTGATACCCCTGGACACGTTGATTTTACTATTGAGGTAGAGCGTTCAATGCGTGTTCTAGATGGCGCAGTAATGATTTATTGCGCCGTGGGTGGTGTACAACCACAGTCTGAAACTGTATGGCGTCAGGCTAATAAATATATAGTGCCGCGTATTGCATTTATTAATAAAATGGACCGCATGGGAGCGAATTTCCTAAAAGTGGTGCAGCAAATTAAAGCACGGCTTTTAGCCAATCCAGTGCCAATTCAGTTGCCTATTGGCGCAGAAGAGAAATTTACTGGTGTGATTGACTTAGTAAAAATGAAAGCTCTTAATTGGAATGATGCTGATCAAGGTGTTACGTTTACATATGAGAACATTCCTCACGATATGAAAAATATAGCTGAAGAATGGCATCAAAAATTACTTGAATCTGCTGTTGAGGCTTCTGAAGATTTGATGGATAAATATTTAAATGGTCAAACTCTTACTGAGGAAGAAATAAAAGATGCTCTGCGGCAGCGCGTTTTAAGTAATGAAGTAATTTTAGTGACATGCGGATCTGCTTTTAAAAATAAAGGCGTTCAGGCAATGTTAGATGCGGTAATTGAATACCTACCAGCACCAACTAATGTTCCTGCAATTAAAGGTGTATTAAATGATGGCGCAGATACATCAGCAATACGTTATTCGGATGATAGTGAGCCATTTTCTGCACTTGCATTTAAAATTGCTACTGACCCCTTTGTGGGTAATTTAACCTTTTTTCGTGTCTATTCGGGGGTGGTTAAATCTGGCGATACAGTAATGAATGCAGTTAAGTCACAACGTGAGCGTTTAGGTCGTATTGTGCAAATGCATGCTAATAAACGTGAAGAGATTAAAGAAGTATATGCGGGCGACATTGCTGCAGCTATTGGCTTAAAAGACGTGACAACAGGAGATACTTTATGTGATATCAATAATATCATTATTCTAGAGCGCATGGAATTTCCTGAGCCAGTTATTTCTGTAGCAGTAGAGCCAAAAACTAAAGTGGACCAAGAAAGAATGGGTATGGCTCTGGGGAGATTGGCGAAAGAAGACCCTTCATTCCGCGTCTGGACTGATGAAGAATCTTCTCAAACAATCATTGCTGGGATGGGAGAACTGCATTTAGAGATTTTAGTGGATCGGATGAAGCGTGAGTTTAATGTTGAAGCAAATGTGGGAAAACCACAGGTAGCCTACCGTGAAACTATTCGTCAGCGTGTGACTGATATTGAGAGTAAATATATTAAGCAATCAGGCGGACGTGGGCAATTTGCTCATATTGTAATTGATATGAGTCCTCTAGAGGATGAAGGTTTAGGTTATGAGTTTATTAATGATATTGTTGGAGGCGTGATTCCTAAAGAATTTATCCCTGCTGTGGATAAAGGGATCCAAGAACAACTCAAGTCTGGGCCATTGGCCGGGTATCCTGTTGTGAATATCCAGGTGCGTTTACATTATGGTTCATATCATGATGTTGACTCTTCTGAATTAGCTTTTAAGATAGCCGCTTCGTTAGCTTTTAAATCTGCATTTAATCAAGCAAAACCTGTGTTACTAGAACCAATCATGCAGGTTTCAGTTGAAACACCAGAAGAGTATATGGGTGATGTCATTGGTGATCTGAATCGTCGCCGCGGTCTCATTGAAGGTATGGATGAAACCACTACTGGTAAGACCATTCGTGCGCAGGTGCCTTTATCTGTGATGTTTGGTTATGCCACTGATCTACGTTCACAGACTCAAGGTCGTGCTTCGTACTCTATGGAGTTCTTGAAGTATGCTGAAGCGCCGAGTTATGTGGCTCAGGCTGTTATTGAAGCTCGCAGTAAATAAGTTTTTGGGTTTATATTATTTACCAATGCTCACCGACTACAGTGTGAGTAAAGAAAGTAAGGAATATCATCGTGGCTAAAGAAAAATTTGAACGTTCTAAACCCCATATTAATGTCGGTACTATTGGTCATGTGGATCATGGTAAAACCACTTTAACTGCAGCCATTACTACTGTACTGGCTAAAACGTATGGCGGTACTGCGCGTGCATTTGATCAGATAGATAATGCGCCAGAAGAGAAAGCACGTGGTATAACGATTAACACCTCGCATGTAGAATACGATACTAAAACACGACATTATGCACATGTAGATTGTCCAGGGCATGCTGATTACATTAAAAATATGATCACTGGGGCTGCTCAAATGGACGGGGCGATTTTAGTGGTTGCAGCGACTGATGGTCCTATGCCTCAAACTCGTGAGCATATTCTTCTGGGGCGTCAAGTTGGTGTACCTTATATTATTGTCTTCCTAAACAAATGTGATATGGTTGATGATGAAGAGCTTCTCGAGCTTGTAGAAATGGAAGTGCGAGATCTTTTATCTCAGTATGACTTCCCTGGTGATCTTACACCCATTGTTTACGGTTCTGCGCTTAAAGCCTTGGAAGGTGACCCCTTGTGGGAATCAAAAATTATCGAGCTAGCGAATCATCTAGATAATTATATTCCACAACCAGAGCGTGCAATTGATCAGGCATTTTTACTACCAATTGAAGATGTTTTCTCCATCTCTGGTCGCGGGACTGTGGTGACGGGTAGAGTAGAACGTGGTGTTATTAAAGTAAGTGAGGAAGTTGAGATTGTGGGTATTAAGGATACTGTAAAATCCATTTGCACTGGGGTTGAAATGTTTCGTAAGCTTTTAGACGAAGGGCGTGCAGGTGAAAATTGTGGAATTTTATTACGCGGTATTAAGAGGGAAGATATCCAAAGAGGGCAAGTACTAGCCAAACCTGGCACTATTAAGCCACATACTAAATTTGAATCTGAAGTGTATGTATTATCTAAAGAAGAAGGTGGGCGTCATACCCCGTTTTTTAAGGGATACAGACCTCAATTTTATTTTCGCACAACTGATGTAACAGGTTCTATAGAATTACCAGAAGGTATTGAGATGGTGATGCCAGGCGATAACATCAAAATGGTAGTAACCCTCATCCACCCTATTGCTATGGATGAAGGTTTACGTTTTGCTATTCGTGAAGGGGGTCGCACTGTAGGGGCAGGTGTTGTTGCTAAAGTCATCGCGTAACGTGAAGACACTTTATCTATAATTATGCATCCAAGACTAAAAGAGCGCTAAAGCGCTCTTTTAGTCTTGGATGCTCTTTAATACATTCATATATCATTGATATCAGAAAGATTACAGTTGATTTAACTCAATAGATCATATATAATAAAAATTATATACAGGTGATTCAAAATATAGAGAAATTATAATATATGATACTATCGGTTAATGCATGAGATGATGAATTACTCGTACATATATATCTTGTACCTGCCTGTGTAGAATGAACGATTGCGTGCGTATACCAATCATTTAAGATTGGATATAGTATTTTTTTTGTTTATAAATAATTGGAGTTCTGGTATTATGCAGAACCAAAGAATCCGTATCCGTCTAAAAGCATTTGATCATCGTTTAATTGATCGATCTACGCTAGAAATTGTAGAGACCGCTAAGCGAACTGGCGCGCAGGTACATGGTCCTATTCCATTACCGACTCGTAAAGAACGTTTTACTGTCTTAATTTCTCCTCACGTTAATAAAGACGCGCGGGATCAGTACGAGATTCGTACGCATAAGCGTTTAGTCGACATCGTTGAACCAACCGAAAAAACAGTTGATGCGTTGATGCGCCTAGATCTAGCTGCTGGTGTAGATGTGCAGATCAGTCTAGGTTAATCTGCTCATTCATTAGGTGCGGAGTGAAAATGATTGGTTTAGTCGGTAAAAAAGTGGGTATGACTCGAATCTTCACAGAAGAGGGTATATCTGTTCCAGTGACTGTAATCAAGCTGGAAGAAAATCGCGTCATTCAGGTGAAAAAACGCGAAACAGATGGTTACACTGCGATACAAGTAACTACTGGTGTACAAAGATCACAGCGTATGACTAAGCCTCAGGCCGGTCATTTTATTAAATCTGGTACTTCAGCAGGACGAGGTTTATGGGAGTTTAGACTGCCCGAAGTTACATCGTTTAATGTAGGTCAAAGTGTGAATATTGATGTTTTATTACATGCTAAAAAAGTTGATATATCTGGAACATCTAAAGGTAAGGGTTTTTCTGGCACAGTAAAACGTTGGAATTTTCGGACTCAAGACTCAACACACGGGAACTCTTTATCTCATCGAGTGCCAGGTTCTATCGGTCAAAACCAAACTCCTGGTAAAGTTTTTAAAGGTAAGAAAATGGCAGGGCAGATGGGCAATCAGCGTGTGACAATTCAGAATTTGAAAATAATACAAATTGATATTGATCAAAACCTGCTTCTAGTTAAAGGAGCCGTACCTGGTGCTACTGGTAGCGATCTTATAATTAAACAAGCTGTTAAGGGGTAAAAAGGTAAAGGAATGGAATTAGCATTAAAAGACGCACAAGGGGCGCTAACTGTTTCTAATGCCACCTTTAATTGTAATTTTAATGAAGCGCTGGTACATCAGGTTGTAGTTGCGTATGCAGCTGGCTCGCGCCAGGGAACACGTGCACAGAAAACGCGTGCTGAAGTTATTGGATCAGGTAAAAAACCATGGCGTCAGAAAGGTACTGGGCGCGCACGTGCGGGTTCTGTTAAAAGTCCGCTTTGGCGTTCTGGAGGAATTACTTTTGCTGCAAAACCACAAGATCATGCTCAAAAAGTGAATAAAAAGATGTATAGAGGTGCGATAAAAAGTATATTTTCTGAGCTGATACGTCAAAATAGATTGATTGTTGTTAAGAATTTTTCTTTAGAAGCGCCGAAAACGAGATTGCTTACCCAAAAACTGCGAGAGATGCACATAGAAAAAGCCCTTATTATCACTTCTTCTATAGAAGAAAACTTATTCCTTGCGGTGCGTAATTTGTATAATGTACATGTGTGCCATACAACAAGTATGAATCCTGTGCAATTAATTGCATTTAATACTGTAATTATTACTTCTGATGCAGTGAAGAAATTGGAGGAAATGCTCGCATGAAATGGGAAGAGCGTTTACTCAAAATACTGCGAGCCCCGCATGTTTCTGAAAAAGCATCTCGCTTGATGGAAAAAAATCATACCATTGTGCTTAAAGTAACCATGGATGCTAGTAAATTTGACATTAAATCTGCTATAAATAAAATTTTTAAAGCAGAAGTAAAATCCGTGAATACACTATTAGTTAAAGGAAAGACTAAGCGTCATAAAAAACGTCTGGGTCGTCGCAAAGACTGGAAAAAAGCGTATATTACTCTGAAAGAAGGGCACAAGATAATAGATTTGGTTGGTAGTAGTGAATAAAGCAGGAGTGGTATAAAAATCATGACAATTATACAATGTAACCCGACATCTCCGGGTCGTCGTCATGTAGTAAAAGTGCTCAATTCAGAATTATATCAAGGAAAACCGTTTGCCTCCCTAGTAGAAAAAAAGAGTAAAACTGGCGGTCGTAATAACAAGGGTCGCATCACTACTCGACATATTGGTGGAGGGCATAAACAGGCTTACCGTGTTATTGATTGCAAACGCAATAAAGATGGAATCCCAGCATATATTGAACGTCTTGAATATGATCCAAATCGCTCTGCTAATATTGCATTGGTTATTTATAAAGATGGTGTCCGTCGTTATATCTTAGCGGCCAAAGGTCTCAAATCTGGCGATGAGATTCAATCTGGTATTGACGCTTCTATTAAAACCGGCAATACACTTCCTATGCGCTATATTCCAGTTGGATCTACGGTGCATAATGTGGAGCTTAAACCAGGAAAAGGTGGACAAATTGCACGTGCTGCAGGTACCTATGTACAGATTGTTGCGCGTGAAGGTGCTTATGTGACATTACGTTTACGTTCCGGTGAGATTCGTAAGGTTGAGTTAGATTGTCGTGCTACTTTAGGTTCAGTTGGAAATGAAACGCATATGTTGCGTGTGTTAGGTAAAGCTGGTGCTTCACGTTGGCGAGGTATTCGTCCAACTGTTCGCGGTACTGCAATGAATCCAGTAGATCATCCGCACGGCGGTGGCGAAGGCCGTAACTTTGGAAAGCATCCAGTGTCTCCGTGGGGGTTACAAACAAAGGGTAAGAAGACTCGTCGAAATAAACGTACTGATAAATTTATCATACGCCGCCGTAGTAAATAATTTTAGAGGATAAGCTATGCCGCGTTCTCTCAAGAAGGGTCCCTTTATTGACCTGCACTTGCTAAATAAGGTAGAAAAAGCTTTAGAAAGCGGAGAAAGGAAACCTGTACGTACCTGGTCACGTCGTTCAACAATTTTTCCAAATATGATTGGTTTAACTATTGCCATTCATAATGGTCGTCAGCATGTTCCTGTTTTTGTATCTGAAGATATGGTTGGTCATAAATTAGGTGAATTTGCTCCTACGCGTACCTATCGTGGCCACACTGCTGACAAAAAAGCTAAAAAACGATGAGCTAGGAGCTAGAGATGGAAACTTTTGCAAGACAACGACACGCTCATTCTTCTGCACAAAAGATTCGCTTAGTGGCTAATCTTATACGGGGTAAGAAAGTGTCAAAAGCCCTAGATATTTTAAGGTATACCAACAAAAAAGCAGCGGTATTGGTTCAAAAAGTTCTGGAATCTGCCATTGCTAATGCTGAGCATAATGATGGTGCAGATATTGACAAGTTAAGAATTACAAAGATCTTTATTGATGAAGGTCCGAGCATGAAGCGTATTATGCCACGTGCAAAAGGTCGTGCAGATCGAATTCTCAAGCGCACAAGCCATATTACTCTAGCTGTATCCGATCGCTCAGACTGTGGAGAGTAGCAATGGGTCAAAAAGTACATCCAAATGGTATTAGATTGGGTATAGTGAAATCTTGGAACTCAACGTGGTTCGCTAATACCAAAGAATTTGCTGATAATTTAGACAGTGATTTTAAAGTACGTCAGTTCCTCATGAAAGAACTGTCTAAAGCTTCAGTTTCTCGCATCGTTATAGAAAGACCCGCTAAGAGCATACGAGTCACAATTCATACTGCTCGTCCTGGTATCGTGATCGGTAAAAAAGGCGAAGATGTAGAAAAACTTCGGCAGGTCGTTGCAAAGATCTCTGGTGTACCGGCGCAAATTAATATCTCTGAGGTGCGTAAGCCAGAATTAGACGCAAAATTAGTTTCTGATAATATAACTTCACAGTTAGAACGTCGTGTAATGTTTCGTCGAGCCATGAAACGGGCAGTGCAGAACGCAATGCGTTTAGGCGCTAAAGGGATAAAAGTAGAAGTGAGTGGTCGTTTAGGTGGTGCAGAAATTGCACGTACTGAATGGTATCGCGAGGGTCGTGTTCCTTTACACACTCTACGAGCAGATATTGACTACAATACATCTGAGGCTCATACTACTTATGGTGTCATCGGCGTAAAGGTGTGGATATTTAAAGGCGAGATCCTAGGTGGTATGAATATAGGCGAACCGCCAGAGCAACAACCTTCGCAGCCTAAAAAAAAGCAGCGTAAAAGCCGTAAGTAAGGAGAACCGCTGATGTTGCAACCAAGGCGTACAAAATTCCGTAAAATGCAAAAAGGTCGCAATCGTGGTCTAGCGCAAGGTACGGATATTAGCTTCGGTGTTTTTGGCTTAAAAGCTGTGGATCGTGGTCGTTTAACTGCACGTCAGATAGAAGCGGCACGTCGTGCTATAACCCGCGCCATGAAGCGACAAGGTAAAATATGGATACGTATTTTCCCCGATAAGCCCATTACTGAAAAACCATTAGAAGTACGTATGGGTAAAGGTAAAGGTAACGTTGAGTATTGGGTCGCCCTGATTCAGCCAGGGAAAGTTTTATATGAAATTGACGGTGTACCAGAAGAGGTTGCACGCGAGGCATTTAAGTTAGCAGCAGCAAAATTATCTATTAAAACTACCTTTGTCACTAAAATGGTAATGTAATGAAAGCAACAGAGCTGTGTGAACAAACTATACAAGATCTTCAGATTCAGCTTCTTAACCTTTTGCGTGAACAGTTCAATTTGCGTATGCGGGCAAGATCTAGTCAGTTTAAAAAAACTCATATTTTTAAGCAGGTTCGTCGTGATATTGCGCGCGTAAAGACTGTATTAACTCAAAAGGCAAAAATATCATGACCGATAACATCCGGACTCTTCAAGGTCGCGTAATTAGTAATAAAATGGAGAAATCTATTGTTGTTTCTATTGAGCGTTTTGTAAAACATCCAATATATGGAAAATTTATTAAACGTACCACAAAATTACATGTACATGATGAGTATAACCAATGTGAGATTGGCGATATAGTAAGTATCAGAGAATGTCGTCCATTATCCAAGACGAAATCTTGGACTTTTGTTAACATTGTAAAAAAAGTAACCCTCTCTTAGTGCTCGGCATATGCATAGAAGATAAACGGTTCCTGCAGGAACCGTTTATCTTCTATCTATTCACATAGTGGAATAGGTATTAGCATGCTGGAGTCTCTTCTATAATTATAGAGAGTTATAATAAGCATCAGCGGAGTACTAAAATGATCCAAGAACAGACTATGTTGACTGTCGCCGATAATTCCGGAGCACGTCGCGTAATGTGTATCAAGGTTCTGGGTGGTTCGCATCGGCGATATGCCAGTATAGGTGATATCATCAAAATTACTATTAAAGAGGCAATTCCTCGTGGTAAGGTAAGAAAAGGTGATGTACTGAAGGCAGTAGTCGTGCGTACAAAACAAGTCGTGCGTCGCCCAGATGGTTCTGCCATTCGCTTTGATAGGAATGCATGTGTAATCTTGAATAATAATAACGAACAGCCAATCGGAACAAGAATTTTTGGGCCGGTGACCCGTGAATTACGTAGTGAAAAGTTCATGAAGATTATCTCTTTGGCACCAGAGGTGCTCTAAGGAATAAGAATGGCAGCAAAAATCAAGCGCAAAGATGAAGTGATTATTCTTACAGGTAAGGATAAAGGTAAACGTGGTAAAATACAAAAAGTATTACTGTCCGGAAAAGTTTTTGTGGAAGGTATTAATTTAGTTACAAAACATCAAAAACCTGTTCCATCTATGCATAACTCAGGTGGCATTATGAAAAAAGAAGCAGCAATACATATTTCTAATGTTGCTATTTTTAATTCAGAAACTGGTAAGTCTGATAGAGTAGGATTTAGATTTGAAGAAGGCCAAAAAGTCCGTTTTTTTAAATCTAATAAAAAAACGATTAAGTAGTCTGGGGTAGTACAATGTCGAGATTGCACGATTTTTATAAAGAAGAAGTGGTAAAAAATTTAATGCATGATTTAAAATATCACTCTATGATGCAGGTTCCTCGTATTGAGAAGATCACTCTTAATATGGGCGTGGGTGGAGCGAGTGGTGATAAGAAATTACTGGATAATGCGGTAGCTGATTTAATAGCCATTTCTGGCCAAAAACCGGTCATCACTAACGCGCGTAAATCAATTGCAAGCTTTAAAATACGTCAAGGTTACCCAATCGGTTGTAAAGTTACTCTGCGCGGTGAACGGATGTGGGAGTTTTTTGAGCGTCTAATTTCTATTGCTGTTCCACGTATTCGTGATTTCAGGGGTTTGTCGCCTGCATCTTTTGATGGACATGGAAATTATAGCATAGGAGTCCGTGAACAAATTATTTTCCCAGAAATTAATTATGATCGCGTCGATCGTATTCGCGGAATGGATATTAGTATTACCACCACTGCCAGATCGGATGATGAAGGCTTAGCGCTATTGAATGCATTTCATTTCCCATTTCGAAAGTAAGAGGGAGGTCTGCCTGATGGCTAAAAAAGCACTAAAAGCACGTGAAGTTGTTCGCGTTCGGATGGCACAAAAATATCGTTCGCAACGCGAAGCATTAAAATTGATTATTTCGAGCCTGCACTCATCTTCTGAAGATCGCTGGAATGCAGTTCTTAAGTTGCAGACTATACCTCGTGATGCAAGTCCATCACGTCAGCGTAACCGCTGCCGTCAAACTGGTCGTCCACATGGTTATGTAGGAAAATTTGGATTGAGTCGGATTAAGTTGCGTGAAGCCGCCATGCGGGGTGAGGTGCCTGGTTTGAAAAAAGCAAGCTGGTAATCACAAATTACATACTAGGAGTAAAGATAGATGAGCATGCAAGATCCGATTGCAGATATGCTGACTCGTATCCGTAACGGCCAATCTGCAAATAAAGTTTCAGTCAAGATGCCCTCTTCTAAAATAAAATTAGCCATTGCGCATGTTCTGAAAGAGGAAGGCTACATTACAGCATATAAAAAAACACAGGATGTTAAGTCGGAGTTAGAATTAATTTTAAAGTATTTCAATGGTAAATCTGTTGTTGAGAGCATTGAACGTGTTAGTCGTCCAGGTTTAAGGATCTACAAGAGAAAACATCAATTACCTAAAGTTATGGCTGGTCTAGGTATTTCTGTAGTGTCTACTTCTAAGGGTGTTATGACTGATCGTACGGCTCGTCAAACAGGTTTAGGTGGCGAAATTATCTGTTACATAGCTTAAAATTGGAGGGGAAATGTCTCGTGTGGCTAAAACACCCGTTAGTATTCCTATACATGTACAGGTAAGCGTGAACGGTCAGATAATTTCTGTTATAGGTAAAAATGAGCAGTTACGTCGTACTTTACATCAAGCCGTGATAGTTAAAAAAGTAGATAATACTCTTGTTTTCTTTCCAAAAAAAGGTTTTATTGATGGATGGGCTCAAGCAGGTACTGCTCGCGCTTTAGTGTACGCTATGATTATTGGTGTAACAGAAGGTTTTATTAAAAAGATACAGCTGGTAGGAGTCGGCTATCGCGCTACGCTAGCAGATAACAAGTTAACTTTATCCTTAGGCTTATCTCATCCCATCAATCATACGCTACCCCAAGGAATTACCGCTACGTGCATTAGTCAAACTGATATTACACTAAGAAGTGCTGATAAACAACTACTAGGTCAAGTTGCCGCTGATTTACGATCTTATCGCCTTCCTGAACCTTATAAAGGTAAAGGAGTACGTTATGCTCATGAAGTCGTACGTCGCAAAGAGGCTAAGAAAAAATAGGGTAACATTATGGATAAAAAAGCTTCTCGTCTCAGACGAGCAACTCGCTTACGTTGTCAACTAAAAGATCTTGGTGCTATTCGTTTGGTGATACACCGTACTTCACGTCATATATATGCACAAATCATTTCTCCTAATGGTTCTAAAACTTTAGTGACTGCCTCGACAATAGAAAAAGTAATTTATACGCAACTAAAATACACGGGTAATAAAGATGCTGCGATTACTGTTGGTAAGGCAGTTGCTGAACGTGCAATTGGAAAAGGTATTACACATGTTTCTTTTGATCGCTCTGGCTTTCAATATCATGGTCGGGTTCAGGCATTGGCAGACGCAGCTCGTGATGCTGGCCTACAGTTCTAAGGTATAAGGTGTAAGATGGCAAATATCGACAAACAAGCTGGCGAACTACAAGAAAAACTCATTGCAGTGAATCGCGTTTCTAAAACTGTAAAAGGTGGTCGTATTTTTTCGTTTACAGCATTAACTGTTGTAGGAGATGGTAATGGGCGCATGGGCTTCGGTTATGGTAAGGCACGGGAGGTTCCAGCAGCAATTCAAAAAGCAATGGAAAAGGCTCGGAGAAATATGAGCTATTTTTCGCTAAACAAAGGTACGCTGCAGCATCCTGTTACAGGATGCCATACTGGCTCTCGTGTATTTATGAAGCCAGCCTCAGAGGGCACTGGAATTATTGCCGGAGGCGCGATGCGAGCTGTCTTAGAAGTTACTGGTATCCATGATGTCTTGGCAAAAGCCTACGGATCTACTAATCCTATTAATGTAGTACGTGCTACTTTAGCGGGTCTTATGAATATGAAATCACCAGAAAGTGTTGCCGCTAAGCGTGGAAAATCCGTTGAAAATATTCTTGAGGGTATTCGCAATGGTTAATACAATTAAGATTACTCAAATACGTAGTGCAATTGGCTGCTTACCAAAACATAAAGCTACACTGATTGGCTTAGGCCTCCGTCGAATACACCATACTGTATATCGTGAGGACACTCCTTCTATTCGAGGTATGATTAATGTGATTTCGTATATGATTAAAGTAGAGGAGGAGTAATCGGTGCATCTAAATACTCTTTCGCCTGCTCATGGGTCAAAGCATGTAACAAAACGCTTAGGACGTGGTTTGGGTTCTGGCTTCGGGAAAACTGCTGGGCGGGGTCATAAAGGCCAAAAGTCACGCGCTGGTAGTGGCGCACATCGTGGATTCGAAGGAGGGCAGATGCCTTTGTATCGGCGTTTACCAAAATTTGGTTTTATTTCCCATAAGGCCATTGTGACCTCACAAGTACGTTTATCTGATCTGAATAAAATTGAAGGTACTATCGTTGATCTAAAAACGCTTAAAGCAGCACGTTTAATTGGTATGAAGATTGCATTTGTAAAAATAATTCTATGTGGTGACATCACTCGAGCAATTACGATCCGAGGCCTTCGTATTACAAGAGGTGCTCGTTCTGCAATACTCGCTGCTGGTGGTATAATTGAGGCGTGAGTTTTAGATGACTAAGCAATCAGGAATAAATTTCCAGAGCGCAAAAAGTGGTTTACGTGAGCTCAAGACAAGACTAATATTTGTGGTTTTGGCTCTTACTATTTTTCGTATTGGTTCTTTCATTCCGATACCAGGTATTGATGTTACTATTGTTTCCAACCTATTAGAACATCAGCGCGGAACCATTATTGAAGTATTTAATATGTTCTCTGGTGGCGCCTTGAGTCGTGCATCTATCTTTGCTTTAGGCATTATGCCTTATATCTCCTCATCTATTATAGTGCAGATAATATCCATGATACATCCGAAATTATCTGAACTAAAAAAAGAAGGTGAGACGGGCCGTCAAAAAATTAATCAATATACTCGCTATGGTACGCTATTATTAGGTGTGTGTCAGTCTATCGGTATAGCAGTAGGTTTACCAAATATACCAGGTATGAAAGGTTTGGTATTAGATCCAGGATATGGATTTTATATTACTGCCGTGATTAGCTTAGTGACTGGGACTATGTTTCTGATGTGGCTAGGTGAACAAATTACGGAGAGAGGGATTGGCAATGGTATCTCCATAATAATTTTTGCAGGTATTGTTGCAGGTTTACCGCCTGCGATTGTACATACTATCGAACAAGCAAGACAAGGGGATCTAAACTTTATCTTATTGCTTTGTGTGGCGTCTTTAGTGTTTGCAGTAACCTTATTTGTTGTATTTATTGAGCGCGGTCAAAGAAGAATTATCGTACATTACGCGAAACGTCAGCAAGGTCGACGCATATATGCGGCACATCACACGCATTTACCGCTAAAAGTTAATATGTCTGGAGTTATTCCTGCTATTTTTGCTTCTAGCGTAATCTTACTGCCAGCCACTATTACATCTTGGTTTGGGGGTGAGAAAAATTTAGGATGGTTAACCACTCTTTCGTTCTCACTGCAGCCTGGCCAACCATTTTATGTGATACTATATACTATAGCAATTATATTTTTTTCTTTCTTTTATACTTCTTTGGTTTTTAACCCGCGTGAAACAGCAGATAACCTAAAAAAATGTGGTGCATTTATTTTAGGCATTCGTCCAGGAGAACAAACAGCAAAGTATATTAATAAAGTTATGACTCGACTGACGTTCATTGGTGCTTTATATATTACTTTTATTTGTCTTATTCCAGAGTTTTTACGCAATGCAATGAAAGTTCCATTTTATTTTGGTGGTACATCTTTACTCATTGTAGTTGTTGTGATTATGGACTTTATATCACAAGTGCAGATTCTATTAATGTCAAGTCAATACGAGTCTGTTTTAAATAAAGCAAATTTGAAAAATTATAGTCCTTAGTGGGTGGAGAGCAAAAGTGAAAGTATGTGCCTCGGTAAGAAAATTTTGTCGCAATTGTAAGGTTATTCGTAGAAAAGGTGTTGTGCGAGTAATTTGCAGCACAGAGCCTAAACATAAGCAGCGACAAGGCTAATGTGGTCTCATATTTCAGGTGTGATCAGACCGACTTTCATTTTCTGTGTATTGACTATGTCTACTAATAGAAGTATCCTAAAGGGCTTTTGGATATAAACGGTATCATAACAGTACTAGTTATCAATATATAGGAGTGCATAGTGGCCCGTATAGCAGGGATTAACATTCCTGATCATAAACACACCGTCATTGCATTAACTGCGATATTCGGTATTGGCAAAAGTCGTGCACAGTCTATCTGTGGGTTAACGGGTATCGCCGAAGAGGTTAAGATCAGTGATCTACTAGAAGAACAAATGGACATGCTTCGCGATGCAGTAACAAAATTTGTCGTTGAAGGTGATTTACGTCGTGAAGTTACTCTCAGTATTAAGCGTTTAATGGATCTTGGTTGTTATCGTGGATTGCGCCATCGTCGTGGTTTGCCAGTGCGCGGTCAACGCACTAAAACTAACGCCAGGACACGCAAAGGCCCCCGTAAACCGATCAAGAAATAATGTAGGTGATTAAATAATGGTAAAGGCACCAATTCGTTCACGTAAGCGCGTAAAAAAACAATTGTCTGATGGTGTAGCTCATATTCATGCATCATTTAATAATACTATCGTGACAATTACTGACCGTCAGGGTAATGCATTAGGGTGGGCGACTGCCGGAGGATCCGGTTTCCGTGGTTCTCGTAAATCTACTCCATTTGCTGCACAGGTTGCTGCCGAGCATTGTGCTGAATCTGTAAAAGATTATGGTATTAAAAACTTGGAAGTGATGGTCAAAGGTCCTGGTCCAGGTCGTGAGTCAACTATTCGTGCTTTAAATGCTGCTGGTTTTCGCATTACGAATATTACCGATGTGACTCCAATCCCACATAACGGTTGTCGTCCACCCAAAAAACGTCGCGTGTAACATTTCGTTTTGAGGAATCTTGGAGAAAAACATGGCAAGATATCTGGGGCCAACACTAAAAATAAGTCGTCGTGAAGGTACGGATCTATTTCTTAAGTCTGGTATTCGTGCAATTGATACTAAATGTAAATTAGACAAATCTCCTGGTCAGCATGGAGCGCGCAAGATGCGCTTATCTGATTACGGAGTACAATTACGAGAAAAACAGAAAGTTCGTCGTATGTATGGAATACTAGAGCGTCAATTTCATAATTATTATAAAACAGCAACACGCTTAAGAGGTAATACGGGAGATAATTTGTTATCGTTGCTCGAAGGGCGTCTAGATAATGTAGTTTATCGTATGGGTTTTGGGGCTACACGTGCAGAAGCACGTCAGTTAGTGAGTCATAAATCCATTATGGTAAATCGTCGAGTAGTTAATATTGCTTCTTACCAGGTAGCGTTGAATGATGTTATCAGTATTAGAGCAAAAGCAAAAAAGCAATCTCGTGTACAAGCTGCTTTAGAGTTAGCTAACCAGCGTGAACATCCAACATGGTTAACTGTAGATGTGAATAAAATGGAAGGGATCTTTAAATATGTTCCTGGACGTACTGACCTTACTGCAGATATTAATGAACACCTGATCGTCGAGCTTTACTCTAAATAAAGTAGGATTCAAGAGAGGACATAATGCAGGGTTCTGTTACTAAATTTTTAAAACCGCGCTTAGTGGATATTGATCAAATAAGCTCGAGATGTGCGAAAGTGACTCTTGAGCCTTTAGAGCGTGGATTTGGCCATACTCTAGGGAATGCATTACGCCGTATTTTGTTATCATCGATGCCAGGCTGTGCTGTGACTGAAGTTGAGATTGATGGTGTTTTACATGAGTACAGTACTAAAGAGGGCGTTAAAGAGGACATTTTAGAAATTCTTTTGAATATAAAAGGGTTAGCAATTATACTTTATGGGAAAGATGAAGTAACTCTTTCGTTGCATAAAACTGGTGTAGGTCCGGTAATGGCAGGGGACATTACTTATAATGCCGATGTTGAGATTATGCAAAAAACACATTTACTATGTCACCTAACGAACGAAAACGCTAGTATTAGTATGCGTATCAAAGTACAGCGTGGTCGCGGTTATGTGCCAGCTTCTTCGAGAGTGAATGCTGTATTAGATGAGCGTGCGGTCGGTACATTGTTAATTGACGCTTGTTACAGTCCCATAGAGCGTATTGCCTATAATGTTGAGTCAGCGCGTGTAGAGCAGAGAACTGATTTAGATAAATTGGTGATAGAGATTGAAACAAACGGCACTATTGATCCTGAGGAGGCCATCCGAAGAGCAGCTACTATTTTATCAGAACAATTAGAGGCATTCATTGATTTAAGAGATGTACGTCAGCCTGAAATTAAAGAAGAAAAACCAGAATTTGATCCCATTTTATTACGTCCGGTGGATGATCTAGAATTAACTGTGCGTTCTGCTAATTGTCTTAAAGCAGAGGCTATTCACTATATTGGTGATCTAGTACAGCGTACTGAGGTAGAGCTTCTGAAGACACCTAATCTAGGTAAAAAATCTCTTACTGAGATTAAAGATGTGCTAGCAGCTCGTAGCTTATCTCTTGGAATGCGCTTAGAAAATTGGCCGCCAGCTGTACTAATTAATAATCTAATCGTAGGTTAAGCTTTTCGTAAGGAGGAGAAGTATATGCGACATCGTAAAATTGGTCGCAAACTCAACCGTAATAGTAGCCATCGTCAGGCTCTGTTCCGTAATATCGCTATTTCTTTGGTGCATCATGAGGTAATTAAAACCACCTTACCAAAAGCAAAAGAATTACGCCGTATCATTGAGCCATTGATTACACTGTCTAAGGTGGATAGTGTAGCTAATCGTCGCCTAGTATTTGCTCGTATTCGCAACAACGAAGTAGTAGCGAAATTATTTACTAAACTTGGCCCGCAATTTGCGCACCGTCAAGGTGGTTATACACAAATATTAAAATGCGGTTTTCGACTGGGTGATAATGCTCCAATGGTTTATATTAAGTTCCTTGATCGTTTGGAAACACAAGAATAATACATTCTGGTAAAATCACAACACTTTATATTGGTACACTTTTATATTTGGATAAAATGTATACATATGATGCGTGTTTTTTGTATAAGGATGAGTGTGTGAGCTGCAGTGTATAAAATATCAGATATATTATATAATATTAGATTCATATCAAGTGTATCGCTTGTTTCTATGAATAATTGAGTATGTTATAAATGAAGAATTATAGATCAGAAAGCACTTCTATAACAGTACGTGACTTACATGGTTACTTAATTTTTTTTGAAAATTGGAGTGAGCATGTTGCTAAAGAGCTAGCAAAAGAGGAAGGCATCGAACTCAGTCTGGCACATTGGGAAATTATATATCTTGTACGTCACTTCTATTTAGAATTTAATATTTCACCAACAATACGTATGTTAGTTAAAGCAATAGAACAAAGACACGGAAAAGAGCATGGAAATAGTCGTTATCTTTTCCGCCTTTTTCCCAAAGGTCCAGCTAAGCAAGCAACTAAAATTGCTGGTCTTCCAAAACCTGTGCAGTGTCTTTAAATACTTATATATCTGACTAACTTGCTGGTATATTTACTAAATTCGTCTTTCTATTAAAAGACTAAATTATGATGATAGATATATCCACATCATACTACCCTATTACATGTATGACGGTTACTGACTATAAAGAGAGTGGTTACTTATTTATCATGCCTTACAAAAAATCCAAGACCTTGGTGTGACAGTTATAACGTTACTTTGTGAATGTTGTTAAAAATACTGGCATATCTTTAATATGAAGCATGTATCATAGCGAGAAAATTTCTGCATTACACCATTTTATATGAAAAAACTGTATCTAGAATGCTTATATTTTTTTAGATATTTAGCTGTGCTAAAAATATATTATTGAACCTCCTAAGGTTATGAAATATAGTAAGAATATCAAGAATTATTTCATAACACAAATGTAGTTCAGTACATCAAGATCCTATCAATCATGAATCTGCATTGTGCTGTATTTGCAGTTTGTAGTGGCGTACTTACAAGTATTGAAATATTTTCATAAATATTTTATATATCTATAATGTACAGGATATACATAGCACAAGCGCTTCTTTTTATAGTGAGTGTACGATATATATTATTTTGATAAAACTTCGTAATTCAATTCAAATAAAATGGATATTGATTAATATCATAAACGCATAACTAATTATTAGCAGAGTGTTATCTCACTGTAAATCTGATCATATAGATAAGCTCAATATATTTCATAAAATAAAAATCATCGAAGTGTGCAGGAGTACATAACGTTATTTAACGTGTCTAGTACTTTTTAATTCTAGATGATTCTGATCTATATTACTAAAGATATATATGCATATGGGACGTATTGTTTATATGATACTCATGTGGATTTCTTATAATTAATCGTAATCATGCTTTATATTACTGTCAATTTCATAGAATAAGTGAAGTTACCATTGCATTTTTGTGCGTATGGTGTCAAATGTGCGCTACATGTTATGTTCGAAAAAACCTGACTTAAAAGTATTTACAATAATGGAGTTCTTATCACTAACCTACATAGGTTATGTTGATAGTGTCGCAATATTTTTGAACGTCATACAATATATTACATTTGTTCTATTATTCACCAACATCAATTTTAATTGAGTATGGAGTGATTACGAATGAAGCTTACCCTTCCTGATTTTACGAATGCAAGCGTATTGATCATAGGGGATGTAATGTTAGATCGCTATTGGTGTGGTACTGCTACTCGAATGTCTCCTGAAGCACCAGTGCCAGTTGTAAACGTGTATACAGTAGAGGAACACCCAGGTGGGGCAGCTAATGTAGCTATGAATATCGCTGCATTAGGCTCTAAGGCTTATTTAGTTGGTTTAATTGGGATAGATGATGCAGCAGATATTCTTATGAATATCTTGCGGGATCGTCAGGTACAGTGTGACTTAGTGGCTACATCCACTCATCCTACAATTATTAAACTACGCATACTCTCACGTAACCAGCAGCTGATACGTCTGGATTTTGAGAAAAGATTTGAAGAGGTGAATGCTGAGAAAATATATCATAGAATGCAGAATTTACTCTCACAGGTGAGAGTTTTAGTATTATCCGATTATGCTAAAGGAGCTCTCTCCCGTATAAAAGATATCATATCTTTAGCACGTAAAGAAAACATTTCTATTTTAGTAGATCCAAAAGGAAAAGATTTCTCTCGTTATTATGGTGCAACTCTTCTGACGCCAACCTTACATGAATTTGAAGAGGTAGTAGGGAAGTGTTACAGTGAAGATGATATTATTGCACGAGGCTTAGCGTTAATAGAAAAGTATGCATTTTCTGCACTATTGATTACACGTTCGGAGAACGGTATGACGTTATTGCAACCAGGAAAATCACCTCTGTATCTGCCGACACAAGCAAAAGAAGTTTTTGATGTGACTGGCGCAGGCGATACAGTGATCGGCGTAATAGCAAGTGCTTTAGCGGCGGGAGAAACACTGGCGGCAAGTTGTTTTTTTGCTAATATAGCTGCAGGTATAGTAGTGGGTAAAATTGGAACTGCAACCGTATCTCCAATAGAGATAGAGAGAGCAGTAATAGGTTTTTCAGAGACAGATTCAGGAGAAATAAACGAAGAACAATTGCTTTTTATGGTACAAAAAGCTAGAGAACGTGGTGAGAAGATTGTCATGACTAATGGGGTATTTGATCTCCTACATGCCGGACATGTTTCTTATCTTGCTAATGCACGTAAGTTAGGAGATCGATTAATTGTAGCAGTCAATAGTGACGTATCTACGCGTCGGTTGAAGGGAGTAACACGGCCAATTAATTCTCTCATAAATCGCATTAGAGTTTTAAATGCTCTTAAAACAGTAGACTGGGTTATTAGTTTTGACGAAGATATTCCGCAACGGATTATTAAGGCGGTTCTTCCTGATATTTTAGTGAAAGGCGGAGATTATCAAAATAAATCTGAAGATATTGCAGGTAGAAAAGAGGTGTTAGAAAACGGAGGGGATGTCAGGGTGTTAAATTTTGAAGAAGGGATTAGTACTAGTAAGATTATTGAAGAAATTATTTCACGCATTAGTTAACTGATATCATTTTTGCTTATTGCATGATGACAATCTCTGTCACCATATTTTTATAGATGCAATATTTCTAATATTTCCACGTAAATTTTTGAATGATAGAAATTTTGTATGTAATGATTAGCCACCATATCCAGAAAGATAGTTTCACTGGAAGTGGTAAAGCGCGATTGTATCGTATTCATTTATGCTTTCAGAAATCTGAAAATAGTGATAGATTTAAATAATGCAGTTTATAAGATCTGTATGCATTGTATTGTAATAAAATACATGTGCATAAATAAACCACTCGTTTCTATTAATATTTGTATATTGATATTCTATTTAAAACCAATGTAGTATGTAAAGTTGATACTTTGAGTCATGTAAATATTTTTATAAATTTTTTGTTATAAGGGTAAGCAAGATATTTTATATATTACGATTATTCTATAGTAATAGGTGTGATCATAGAGGTATCTTCATATCGGATAATTATCGATTTTTAAAATATTATCGCATAATACAAGAAAATTAGATGTAGCAGATAACGAAAAAACAAGAGGGAGGAAGTAGATTCTATTGCTTTATAGATTACAGTATATATATTTCTTCAGAAGGTTTACTGATACTATATATAACATCGCTACATAGAATATATAAGTATTCACTATAACTATAAATTTAACTATATTTTTATAGCTCACAATAGAGCTACTGCATTAAAGATAGGAATTATGATGAGCTCCACCTAGGATATGTATAGTATTTTTTCAATCTCACTAGATATGCAGTAAATATTAGAGAAAAATATTATAAACGATGTTTGCGAAATAAAAGCGCTTCTTATAGAGAAGAACACTCTCTATTGACAATAGAGAGATATATTTTCATTCATCGTTTATGTTTAAAATATACTATTATAAAGGATGCAAGCTATAGATAGATTTTTTTGTGGCGATAGCACAATACATATCTGTGGCGTAAGGTACGCTAGAAGTTTTATACATTGATGAATCTTTACAAATCATTTTTAAAGATTCATCAATGTATATTATATTAATTTCACAATGATCGCACCGTTTTTTGTAACAATATATGTGGATTGACATAGGATATATAAACAATATGATCGCTGATCAAGCGTTGTGATTCTTGATACATATTAGTACCGTCCAACCATTTTATATCCATAAATATTTACAACTTCATAATTATGACAAAGAAATTTTTTATCATAAGCGCTACTTTTACTAAATTTATTAAATACTATTTTTTAGTGCAGTCTGTTTGACTTCTTTTATAAAAGGACTACATCATGGATAATCCATTACTTGCTTCTTTTACTCTTCCTCCTTTTCATTCTATTAATGCTATACATATAGTGCCAGCGATAACACAAATTTTACATGAATGTCAAGATACCGTAAATAACATGCTATCTCAAGATAGGCCATACAACTGGAATAATTTTGTCCAGCCTTTTTTGGAAGTTGATAACAAGATGAGCCGTGCACTTTCACCAGTAAGCCATTTACATTTAGTAAAAAATACCCCTTCATTACGTACAGAATATGAGAAAATATTACCTATTATTTCTGAGTATAGTACTTGGATTGGACAACATGAAGGGCTATATAAAGCGTACTGTAACCTTAAAGAGGAAGGTGATAGCTATGAATCTCTAAGCATTGCACAAAAAAAAGTTGTCGATAATATTTTACGTGATTTTAAATTTGCTGGTATTGGACTACAAAAAGAACAACAAGATCGTTATAAAGAGATTTCTATCCGTTTATCCATATTATCTTCCATATATAGCAATAATGTTCTCGATGCTACCATGGGTTGGAGTAAATTAATTACAGATCAAAGTGATCTGGAGGGTATCCCAGAACGTATGATAGAAGATATGAAAGCGCAAGCAGTACAGAAGGGGCAGCATGGGTGGCTTTTGACTTTAGATTTACCAAGCTATCTAGCAGTGATGACATATTGTAATAATCGATCTATACGAGAAGAAGTATATTATGCATATGCTACACGTGCCTCTGATCAAGGTCCGAATGCTGGGAAATGGGATAATACAGAGATAATGTCTGAAATATTAGCATTGCGTCATGAATTATCTCAGATTCTTGGTTTTGAGTCTTATGCTGCTCAATCTCTTTCAACTAAAATGGCAGAAAATGTATCTCAAGTTATGCATTTTTTGTATGATATAGAAAAATGTGTACAATCACAGGCAGAAAAAGAAACCACTCAGTTATATGCTTTTGCGAAAGAAATGTATAAAATGCATATTTTAGAACCATGGGATATGGCATTTGTGAGTGAAAAACAAAAACAGCATTTATTTCATCTTTCTGATGAAAAGATACGTCCTTATTTTCCAGAGCATCGCGTATTAAATGGACTATTCATAATACTCAACCGCGTTTATGGTGTTAATACTACAGAACGTCATGATGTTGAGGTTTATCATGAAGATGTGCGTTTTTTTGAGCTATTTGATGAAACTAACACGCTCCGTGGAAGTTTTTTTCTTGACTTATATACACGGGATAATAAGTGCAGCGGGGCATGGATGGATGAATGTATCGGCCAGATGCGCATGTCAGATGGTAGGCTTCAAAAGCCAGTAGCTTATATCACTTGTAATTTTCATCGCCCCGCTGGCGGTAAAATAGCGCTATTTACTCATGAGGAAATAATTACTCTTTTTCATGAGTTTGGGCATGGATTACATCATATGTTAACAGAAATTGAAATATGCGGAGTATCGGGAATTAATGGGGTACCGTGGGATGCAGTAGAATTACCGAGTCAACTTATGGAAAACTGGTGTTGGGAACCAGAGGTGTTAGTATTACTGTCTGGGCATTACAAAACGCACGCACCATTACCTCAAGAATTTGTTCATAAAATTGTATCAGCAAAAAATTATCAGAGCGCATTGTACATACAGAGACAGCTCGTCTTGTCTTTATTTGATCTGTGTTTACATTCTGAGAGAAATCCCAATGACGATTTACAAGTTTTAGTGATGTTTAAGGAGATACAACATCGTATTTCTAAGATACAAGAACCAGAATGGAGTCGTTTCCCTCATACCTTTAACCATATCTTTTCTGGTGGTTATGCAGCAGGATATTATAGTTATTTATGGGCTAATATTCTAGCCGCAGATGCTTGGTCTCGTTTTAAGATGGAAGGAATTTTTAACCGGAAAACTGGGCAGTCATTTCTTGATAATATTCTTACACAGGGTGGCGCTGAGCAGCCAATGACTTTATTTTATAGGTTCCTGGGAAGGGCACCAAAGATAGACGCTATGCTCAATCAATATGGAATTCCATTAATAAGTGACGAAAGGTAATATATTGATGCAAATTTGCTTGTTAGATGAATCAGGTGAAATAGGGAGTCATAGTGCGTCTATATTAGCAACTCGATTGCAGCTGAAACATGATAAAAATGCATTACTGGCATTAGTTATCAAGCCATCATATCTTGAACTGCGCAAAAGAGATGAGCCTTTACTTGGAGGCGTTTCAGTGAATTTTTCTTCTAAGCAAGCTACTTATAGACGTAAATTTGGTGGCGGACGGCATGAAGCAATAGCCAAGGCAGTAGGTATAAAGGGAAATTATTTTCCAGACGTACTAGATGCGACCGCAGGGTTGGCCCGTGATGCTTTTGTTCTAGCGTCATGTGGTTGTCGAGTACGAATGTTAGAGCGTAATCCTATTATTTCAGCACTACTTGAAGACGGACTACGACGTGGATATTCTGATCATGAAATTGGTTTCTGGCTACGTGTACGTCTAATATTATTACATACCCCTAGTCTATTTTGTTTAAGTAATATTACCCCCAAACCAGATGTGATCTACCTGGATCCCATGTATCCAAATAAAAAAAAAGTGCATTAGTAAAGAAAGAAATGCGTATGCTGCAGTGTTTAATAGGAGTCGATCAGGATGCAGATCAGTTGTTAGAGTGCGCGCGACTACTTGCAAAAAAACGCGTAGTCGTTAAGCGTTCACGATATGCTCAATCATTAGCGGGTATAAAAACAGATAATTATATAAATACTATAAATCATCGTTTTGACATTTATACCCCGATACACATATGATATCTATGATAATAAATTGTACAATTAAATAGAAAAAGGATGATATTTCCTATCATAGAAAATTTTAGGACGGATCGAGTTTGGATTATCTCTCAGGTGGATATTGGTATTGTACAATACTCTAGTGTCTAATTAAGAGTGTATTGTGTAGATATATGAGAGTTCAACAGGAACAATAATTTTCTCTTTTTATATAATACGCACATGGTTATTTATAGGATTCTAATAGAAAAATACGAGAGTCTAAGTCTGTATCGGATTTTTTCTTATGGAGAGAAAATACATAGGATGGTTGATAGAAGCTTGATATATTATGTGTAAAACAAATACAGAAATACTGCTATGTATTATTGCATAAGTGTCTATATAATACAACAAGTAGTCTACTGTGGTAGATGATTGCTATATATCGTACATTCTTGCCTTTATTAATTAATAGTCTACTCTCGATGCTGATTGCTTTAGATAACTTATATTAGTAGATCGATAGATTGCATAAGTTATCCATGTCATCTAAATTTTCTCTATTAATATTACTAAATATATGTTTATTTTATGCGTCATTCGTATAGTAATGCATGAAGTATGTATATATCATTATATGATATTAGTAGATTGACAATACATTCGATCTGTATCTTGACGTGTGTAGAATGCTATTAATGCTTTACGTATTCTTTCTGATTACCGATAGATAGTAAATATGGAGTTAGTGCTTATAGCTATACGTAGTAGTATTTGTATATTAGATATAAGTTTTTGAACCATACGCATGGCTTCATATTTCGCTATGATAGCGAGAAATATAAATTGCGTAAGAAACAGATAATATGTAAAACGCTTTTGTTAAAAACATCAAATAGATTCAGTCAATGCTTTTTAATAAAAGCTGTTTATGTAAAGAATATATGTATATTGTCATTGACAATGCCGTGCTTATAGCAGGATACACTATGGCTTTAAATGCGAATCATCTTATATGGATTGATCTTGAAATGACTGGTTTAAACCCAGAGAGAGATCGTATTTTAGAAATTGCTATACTACTCACAGATTCTAATTTAAACATTCTTACCGAAGGGCTAGTATTTGCAATACATCAACCTATATTACAGTTAGCAATGATGGATGAGTGGAATATGCACACCCATACTTGTAGTGGTTTAATCGATCGGGTAAATGTCAGTAAAACTAATGAGCATGATGCTGAAATAGCCATCTTAGATTTTTTAAAATTATGGGTGCCTGCTCGGAGTTCACCGATGTGTGGAAATAGTATTACACAGGATCGTCGTTTTTTATTTAAATATATGCCGGATCTAGAGGCTTACTTCCACTATCGTCATATAGATGTTAGCACTATAAAAGAATTAGTACGTCGTTGGAAACCCGATATTTTGCTGGGTTTAAATAAGAAAGGAATGCATCAAGCTTTAGAGGATGTTCATGATTCTGTATTAGAACTCCTCTACTATCGTAAATATTTTATTCAATGCATCCATCACTAGAAAGACATGTACTGTGCATTTATAGTAGTTTTCTAGAGACAACTACTGATGCAGTGTACTAAAGATTATTAGTAAAATATTATTTTTATTTCTAGATAACTATAATTTAAAATATGCTAAACATCAATGAAATATATTTTATACAGTGAGCGAAGTAAGTTTCTTTTATTTAGTAATATGATTATATGATGTCCATATCATTACAATCTCAAAATGTATTGTACAGTACAATCTGTGATTTTTCATCCAATAGTATAAATATCGTATCTGCAATATTTTTATAAAATTATATTGCAGGTTAATCACTATTGGATACTTTAAAAACCAGATCTAGATATTGACTGATTGTGTGTATCAAAGCGTTATCGTAACAAGTATAACAAAACACATTTGATTTTTTTCAAAAAATGGATACGAGGACTAATATACATCCACAAGAATAATAAATTCTTTAAGACAACTCTAATAATATATTTATCAATAAAATTTTCTTAGTTAACGAATGCTCACTAATTCTCATGCATATCTTTTAGATGCTTCGTAAGAAGATATGACACAGAGATCCTTTTCATTGAGTTTTAGTATCACATATATTGTGAGTTTTTACCTTACGACATCTTATGAACTTCAAAATCAGTAATAATGTACTTATTGTGCTATAATGCGCTCAAGTAATTTACTGATACTATACGAAATTTTATGATTTAAACGATCTAACATACTTTTACTATAAAGATAGCGTACTTCGATTACCTGATGTGTAGAAATCTTCTCCATGATCCAATCATCGCTAGTACTAATAATATCTATTAAACCTTTTTCTAATGCTTGAGTACCGTACCAATATTCACCATTGGCTACTTGATCTATATATAACTTTGGCCGCATTTGATGCACAAACTGCTTAAAAAGAATATGTGTTTGATTTAAGTTATCACGAAATTTTTCACGTCCCTCTGCGGTATTTTCACCAAACAGTGTTAATGTACGTTTATATTCCCCTGCGGTATAAAGCTCCAGATCAATTTTATTGTGCTTTAAAAAACGATGAAAATTAGGGATCTGCCCTACTACCCCAATAGAACCAACTAGTGCGAAAGGAGCTGCAATGATGCAATTAGCCACACAAGCCATCATATAACCGCCACTAGTTGCAATTTTATCTACAGATATTATCAGAGTAATACCATTTTTTCGCAAACGTTGCAGTTGCGATGCAGCTAACCCGTAACCATGTACTACACCCCCAGGGCTTTCAAGACGCAACAGTACTTCATCACCTGTTTCTGCTGCAGAAACAATCGCCGATACCTCTTTTCGAAGGGAAGAGACTTCTCTAGCATCCATACTACCTTTGAAGTTAATGACATATAATGTTGGTTTTTTTTTGTTTTGTACTAATTTAGTTTGTTTTTTAGTATATTTTGCTTCTTTTTGTTCTTTCTTTTTATGTTCTTTTTTCCATAATTTTTGTTGCAAAGGGTTCATTTGTTCTAAATGTATTTTATTTTGTACTTCATGATAATACTTATCTAATCGTATTAACATTAGCCTTCCAGATCTAGAATTATGACGCTTTTTGATAGTAGGAATTATAAGCATTAACATTGTTAGAGCTATCATAATAGTAATTGTTTTAGCAAGAAAGAGTCCATAAAAAGAAAGTAGATCCACTGCATCCGCCTTAAATTATATTTATAAATAAATCTAGTTTATCGTCACCTTGACGTCAAGTCATCTCTTTTCTGTTATTCTATCAAGAATAGAAGTGAGTTTCCATAAGAGTAGACCTATTATCTACTTTCGTTATGTTTTCAATATATTGATTTTTACAAAAGTATCATAATCGCTTAGAAGGTTCTACGAACGATCATTAATTATATTATTATCATATAGTTTATTTAGTTAATTTTATAAGAACCCTAGTGGTTGTTCTAACACCAGAAAAAAAGTATTTTCATTACACGCAACACTTGTCATTCTGTCAGATCAGTATGCGATATTTATACAGTGATCGATAAAATTAACAGACTTATCTTATCATATTTTATATAGTAAAATATTTGAAGCATGTATCAATATTATATAATAATGTAATGAAAATATCACTGTATTAGTAGTTATGGCTAAGATTACTAATCACTTAGTATAATAACAGTTATTTTGTAGCGTTTTTTTTGATGGTTCGTACCTTTAGACGACCATGTGCTGAATATGGGAGTCACTTGCAGATACATAACGTAAAATCAGATTAATCATATAGATGATTTTGATAATGGAATCATGTGATTTGATGTATGTATCGTAGTGAATTAAGGGAGATTTATTTTATATAATTGCCAATTATGGCTAATTTTCTTATTTATTCAAGTGTTATTTTTGATGCACAAAATCGATAAATTGTATTCTCAAAACATCCAGATGTATCGAGATGATTGGAAGTACTTGTAATATTGATGGTATCTCTAGCACTGTGTATAGTAGTAATGGCGCATGTGCGATCATGGTATGCAGACATAGGAGCAGAAAAGCAAAATTAGCTCATATAAAATAGTTTTATAAGGTGCTATAATTTTATTATATTTGTATGCTCATACTTAGCAGGGGTAGCGCTTCATAAGTAAGACAGACCGATCAATAGCACTAGAGATGCGTGATTGATACACTTAATACCACAAGCGTCGTAAAATTAATCTCGATGAATTTGATTTGTCTCATATTACTTTTACTAAACTTTTACGATACTTCTTAATTATGATTAATATGGCCCTCTTTGTTATGCCGTAATAACTGATGATACTTAAATTTTAATGCTTTTGAAATGGTTATTGACTGAGACAATGCATCAAAAATTCATGTAAAATGCTATTATATGTCCAATTATTCTTAATATCATTCATCACCACCTAGTGTTTATCACTTAAAAATAGATGCCTGATGCATACATAGCACTTACATATTTGATTAGATTATATGAATCACTTATACACTGGGTCATTACGTGGAAATATACCTAGTTGGTGGCGCCGTCCGTGACAAATTATTAAACCTACCATTGAAAGATAGAGATTGGGTAGTCGTTGGTGGCTCTCCTCAGACAATGCTTGATTTGGGTTATCAAAAGGTTGGTCGTCATTTTCCTGTGTTTCTGCACCCAAAGACACATGAAGAGTATGCACTGGCCCGCACTGAAAGAAAAGAAGGGCATGGGTATAGTGGATTTGTATGTTATTACGCGCCGGATGTTACCCTTAAGCAAGATTTGGCGCGTCGTGATTTGACAATTAATGCTATTGCCCAGGATCAATATGGTATGTATTATGATCCATATGGCGGTTTTGTTGATCTACATCAACGTCAATTGCGTCATATTTCCCCTTCTTTTAATGAAGATCCATTACGTGTGTTACGCGTAGCTCGTTTTTCTGCATATTTTGCTCACCTAAACTTTCACATTGCTGATGAAACCTTGAAAATAATGAAGGGTATGGTGCATAGCGGTGAACTACAGTTCTTAACTGCCCCACGCATATGGAAAGAGATAGAAAGTGCCCTTCAAACCAATCATCCTCATATATTTTTTAAGGCATTATATGATTGCGGGGCTTTTAAGGCTTTGTTTCCAGAATTGGATAGCATTATGAATGTTTTTAATATTAGCATTGATCAGGTTTTAACGACATTCTCAGGAATATCTAAGCATAGTGCAAACCTTGCAATTCGCTTTGCAGCCTTTTTCTATAGTTTTCGCCACGCCCTTATGTCACAGATACATCTGTACACTCCGCACGGTAAGTATGATGCCTTATTAAACTTCAAAACAATTGCGAAGTTATGTCAGCGCTTACATGCACCACGTGCATTGCGTGATTTAGCCTTATTAGTGATGGAATTTTATGATACTATACAGAATATTCAGCATGCTTCTCCTGAGCAATTAATATATTTTTTTAATCAGATCGATGCTTGGAGGAAACCTTTGCGTATTGAGCAGATTTCTATAATTCTTGATGCTGACTTCGGTGCATGCTCATCATCGAAACATGGTGCTAACATCAAAAGCGCATATTTATGTAATGCATGGAAAGTTGTCAATAGTATATCAGTGCAAGAAGTCATAGACTCTGGATTTATAGGAAGACACATAGGCGATGAATTATCACGACGTCAGAGTATAGTATTAAATGATTGGCAACATTATTCAAAAGAGGCCGACTAATAATATTTATATCCACTAATTATAACACACCTACGTATTAGGCTATATTATGTGCGATAGTCATTATTAAATGTCAAATCATATTAATATATATATTTTATGGTTATCAACAATATCAAACATCAGTTTTTTTCTCTGTTTGTTTAAATAGCTCGTAATTTTTATGTCTTTAGTATGTTTTATAGCGCTACCTTCAATATTTTTCTATGCATGAATGTCATTTGTTATCTAATACTACGTATAAACGTGTAGTGCAAGGAATAATTTCTGCATTCCAGGATTTTTTATGATAAAGACTGTTATGAAAGACATGATGTGAGAGAAATATTTAAATTTTCGCCTGCAAAAAGAATTATTACTAAATGATAGGCATTAGATATTTTTAACATTAATACACAGAATTATTTATCTGATTAACATCATTCTAGGCAGATTTATATTCTTCTTTTTTATCTCGCATGCATCTCGATGGTACATTTTATCGATGTATAGATATAATATACTTAGTGTATGCATGCTTTCTTTTAAAGCATAATTTTTATAAGAGATTAGATAGATTATGATGTATGAAAATACGCTGGCTATGATGGCAGAGTTTAATATTAGCTGAATGTAATCAGATGTTATGAGTATTTATGAGATTCTATGGTTTCTATTGCGGAACACTGCTACATTAGATGGATGATTGATAAGATGTATCGCATCAATGTCAGCCATCTAAATAATATAAGCAATATAAATAATTACGTATATAGTGATTAAATCATATCATCAGTGGATGACTGGCGCTTTGATAATATTTATATTATACATTATAATTCAGATAAAATAAAGTAGCACTAATACTAACAAAGAACAAAGCGATCACAAGAACATTACAAGTTTGTTTTTCATGAGAAGATCATAATATTATAAAAATAAAGGCAGTTCTTATATATCTATGCCGAAGGTATATTATCCACAATAAGTCTTCAACAGTATCATAGAACATTTATTATTGTATATTAACATATACTGATTTAGCACATCATAGATTAGAAAATCTGATGGTACAAAGTAATCTCAGAAGAATACATATATTACTTTTATATTTTTTATTTTTCGTGATTCTGTCTTGTAGGCATTAATATCATTACAATTTTATTGTATTATGAGCATAATAAACGGTTGTATTTAACTCGTCTAATGCATGTGATACATGAAAAATTCATATCCAATGGAGACACAAAACATAGCATATAGTGATCCCTCAATCATTATTTTCATAAAAATGATTGCTATAAGAGATTATTGATAGTGTTATATGAAATAGTATTAATAACCGTATAATATCAGTTATGTAAAATATACACCTAGCTTTTTCAGAAAAAAAATAAAAACTTTACTCATCTTCACAAAAATCATAAATGCTATAGAATTTATGTCAGTTCATATTAAGATGTAATGAACAGAATCAGTAATTCTAGAGATAGTTTACTTAGTTTTAATAGCACGATAAACCTTAAAATCTCCATTACTAATCAGCACTTCATGGTAATCAAAAGTTTCATTGAATATTTTTTTGTAAGGTAAAAAAGAGTTAGCAACAATGCGTAGTTCGCCACCTATATATAAATAATCCGGTGCTTTCTGAATTAATACACGCGTAATATCTAGATTTCTTTTGAACCTGTCATGGAATGGTGGATTTGAAATAATGACATCAAAACGTCCCGTTATATTCGAGTACACATTACTAGGTAATATTGTACCCCGCAAAGTGTTACATGAAAATGTGGCTTGACTAGAAGAAAGGGCTGCGGCATTAACATCCGTTAGTGTCAAATGGGTTGCTTGCGAATAACTCGCTAACATTGCAGCAAGAATACCTGTACCACAACCAACGTCTAGGATTCTCCCTCTTATGTTATTATCAATCAAGGTAGAGAGCAATAATTGTGTTCCACGGTCTAGACCATTGTACCCAAAAACACCAGGTAAGCTTTGAATTGTTAGAGATCCTACCAAATATTCATGCCAGAATGTATTCAGATTAAAATATGGTTGTTTTTCCAGATATCCATGATATAAACCACAATGACGCGCGCTATCAATCTTTCTTAGTTCTACCCAATTTTTTATACAATTTGTAGCACTACGGACACCGCTACGATGTTCTCCGACAATAAAAATTTCACTTCCACATGGAAGTAATGATAATAGATTTTGCAACTGAAATTGTGCTTTCTGTTTATTTTTAGGCCAATAATAAATAAGGGTATCACACTTATTTAACATGTTTGATGTCATTATAACACCGAAATAAGTGTTTTTTCCCAGTATTTCCTTTAAGATCTTCCAGTGAAGATACTGCTGTGTATATATGCACCGTGTTTGTGTTTCTATGTATGCTGATAGGGTATCTTGGAGATCGCCAGAGAATAAGACATTTCTGTGAGTAAATTGATCACGATTTCGTAAAAGCATATTGCTTTCTGGGGTAAGGATAGACATCTATAAAAAATCCTAAGTAATCATAGTTGCTATTATGTCAAAGCGAGAAAATTAGTGAATGATATATATCTGATAAAAATACAATCCATTACTGAATGTATCAATAAATCCTCTATATCATTCCTAAGAATGGCATAAAACAGTATTGAATTTTATTTATTGATACTCCAACGAGTCTTTTGTTCCGATTTGCAGAACTCACGTTACAGCATGCTGTATATTTTTATTGTCTATTCATGATAGTTTGAGAATCAAACTTCAGGAATTGATGGAAAATGAGGTGTATATCATGTCTTATAGACGCGATCAAGTATTACAGAAAATGGGTATTACTCAATATACACTACGTCAGCCATATGCTCTCAAGGAGCAGACGGTCATTGGGTTATCGTCTGAGATTCGATTAGTTATAATATCAGATGATATGTTAGCTCTCACTGATCCACTAGTAGATGATGTCTTACATACATTACACATAAACTATTTACAAGTACAGATTTTAACCTTACAACATCTACATACATTACCATGTTTTTCTAATGATTTCTGTTGGTGGTTTTTAGGGGCCAAAGTTCCAAAAATATTTACAGGAATCCGGATTATCTCACCTACTTTACATGAGTTGTATCATAACTACGATGCAAAACGATCTCTATGGAAGCAAATTTATCAATATAAGTTAGATATAATTACGAGAATTAGATAACAAATATATTCTTCTACCATAGTCGCCATAATCACTTATTGTATGCTATATCATAAGACTTACAGGGGTGTAAAAGACGAAGAGTATTTTTGTTTTTATTTAATTCTCCCGTGATGTTATTTTTATTCTATTTTTATTATATACAGGCAGTGTGGATAATTTATGTATTACACAGTGTAGTTCCAGTAAAAGAATACTTATCCATAAGGAATAACAGTCCATGCATGTATAATTTTTATATTAAAGACAGATTATTACGAAATATATAAAGTTAATATTTTTTATGTACTGATAAGTCCTTAATACCTTATTACTAATTTTTATAGTGCATCAAGAATGATTTTAATACTAGCGTATCTTGCGTAGAATTGTAATAGATAGTAAAGGAAAAGTCTTTTAGCATAATCAAAAATAAAGTAATTTTACTAGTAATTTTTCATAATAAAAGCATTTTTTCAGTGATGACACATATCGGAAGATATATTGTGAATAACCTCATAGCCAAAGTGCAAATCATATATTTATAATTTTATTATGAAACATTTTATCACAAAACTCAGTTATAAAAATGTGTATGTTATCCCTTATCATCGTCTATATATTATATATACTAGCAAAATATATAATAGCAAAACTTAATAATGGGTGCGACATACATTTATGTTTATGTCAAATTTCTTTAATATTATAGTTATTCACTATTGTGATTTACTATTACTATAGAAATAGCTCTATAGCATATGGAGTGAACCAAAAATTTAATTCGTGCATATGCATCTTGTCTTAAGAGAGATAGATAATATTTAAATTATAATACATGCATATTATTTTTTAAATATTCATGCAATTAATAAAAAGATCTTAATAAGAAAGAGATATGATGAATAAAAATAATACTCTTACTGTGTAAGAGTACATGATGAAAATTTTTCACTTTATCTTGCAAATAGTATAGAATCTAGATTGGTTGCAATAATAGTATATTACTGTATTACAAATTATCACTGAGTAGTATATGCCTTATGTAATCAGGACATAACTGTGTATCTTATATTTTCAATCAGAGATATTATAATATTTAGAGTAATATAGACAATTATAACATATCCGATGGATGTAGATGATATAAGTGATGTATCGAATACACATCATAGCATCATGATTTTATAAAATAAAAGTTTACTTTAGGGGGTTCTCATTGAGCAAAGGAAATTATGGGTAAGGCTTTAGTAATAGTGGAGTCCCCGGCAAAAGCTAAAACAATTAATAAATACCTTGGAGACGACTATATAGTAAAATCTAGTCTGGGACACATTCGTGATTTACCTACTGGTAGTACATTGCCTCAGGATAGGATGAAGGGTGTCACTCTTAGAACTACTAATAGAATCAAAAAAAATCAAAAAATCTCTTTATTTTATCGCATGGGAGTGAATCCATTTAATAGTTGGGAAGCTACTTATTATATTTTGCCAGGTAAAGCAAAAGTGGTATCTGAGATAAAAGCGTTGGCTGCTCAAGCAGATCATGTGTATCTTGCGACTGACTTAGATCGAGAAGGAGAGGCTATCGCTTGGCATCTTGCAGAAGTAATTGGCGGGGATATTTCACGGTATAGTCGTGTTGTATTTAATGAAATTACTCAATCTGCTATTGATGAGGCCTTCAAGAACCCAGGTGCGTTAAATATAAATCGCGTGCATGCGCAGCAAGCACGTCGTTTCATGGATCGTATAGTGGGTTACATGATTTCACCGATTCTGTGGAAAAAAGTTGCACGAGGATTATCTGCTGGACGTGTGCAGTCAGTAGCGGTACGCTTAATAGTTGAGCGTGAACGTGAAATAAAATCTTTTATTCCTAGGGAATACTGGGCGCTACATGCTGCTCTTAAAACGGTAGATGGTGTGAATATACGGATGCAAGTCACACATCATATGAAAAAATCCTTCTGTCCTGTCAATGAACAAAAAATCCATACTGCTGTTACTCGTCTATCACAAGCGCGCTTTGTTGTAGAAAATTTTACTGATAAAGTGATAAACGTTCAGCCTAGAGAGCCCTTTATTACCTCTACATTACAACAGACAGCTAGTATACGTCTTGGTTTTAGCGTGCATCAAACAATGATTATAGCTCAAAAATTGTATGAAGCAGGTTATATTACTTATATACGCACCGATTCTAAAAATTTAAGTCAGGATTCCATCATCATGGTGCGTCGTTATATTAAACGTGAATTTGGCGAGAAATATTTACCATCAAAAGAGTATGTGTATACCGCTCTAGATACTCGACATGAAGCACACGAAGCTATTCGTCCATCAGATGTGCATGTGATCTCTGATCAATTACATAATATGCAAGAAGATGCGAAAAAGTTATATACTCTTATTTGGCGCCAGTTCGTAGCATGTCAGATGAGGCCAGCACAATATCATTCTCGTACCTTAATGGTAGACGCAGGAGGTTTTAAACTTAAAACCAAAGAACGTATTCTATTTTTTGATGGTTGGACAAGGGTGATGCAACCGCTTAATGAAGGTAAGGATAACTGTAAACTACCAAAATTAGTAGTGGGGAGTGAGTTAATACTAGAGAATATTTTAAAAAGTCAGCATTTTACAAAGCCTCCATTCCGTTTTAATGAGTCTTTGTTAGTACGTGAACTGGAGAAGCGAGGTATTGGTCGTCCATCAACTTACTCTTCTATTATTTCTACTATTCAGGATCGTGGATATGTTAAAATGCACGATCGTCGTTTTTATGCGGAGAAAATAGGCGAAATTGTTACTGATCGTTTAATCAATAATTTCCCAGATTTAATGAGCTATGATTTTACTGCTAAAATGGAGGATAATCTCGATCAGATAGCCAATAATACTATAGGGTGGAAATTTATTCTAGATAATTTCTTTATTCAGTTTAGTGAGAAAGTGAGCATAGCAGAAAAGGACTACCATGAGGGTGGTATGCGACCCAACCAGATGGTAAGTACATCGATTGAATGTCCTACATGTCAACAAAATATGGGTATTCGTACCGCTAGAACTGGAGTGTTTTTAGGATGTGTTTCTTATACTTTAAATTCAAAAAAACGCTGTAAAAAGACCGTAAATTTGATTCCAGAGAATACGGTATTAAATATTTTGGAATGTAATAGTATGGATGCTTATAGTTCACGACCACAATGTTACTGCAAATTGTGTGGTCTTACTATGGACGTTTATTTTATAGATCATCAACGTAAATTGTATATTTGTGCAAGGAATCCTGAGTGTATTGGGTATGAAATTGAATATGGTGAGTTTAAACTAAAAGGGTATACAGGTCAAGTCATACAGTGTGAAAAATGCGGCGCAGACATGCCAATTAAGATAGGGCGTTTTGGCAAATACATAGCCTGCACTAATCATGATTGTAAAAATACACGAAAAATTATGCGTAATGGAAATATTGCACCAGTAAAAATAGATCCAGTGCCTTTACCAGAATTAATATGTACACAATCAGATGCATATTTTGTTTTACGTGATGGCGCTTCTGGATTATTTCTTGCAGCCCATACCTTTCCAAAATCGCGCGAGACAAGAGCTCCACAGGTCGAAGAGCTACAGCGTTACCGTGATCTGTTACCACAACAATGGCACTATTTAACTAACGCACCTACAATGGATGCAGAGGGTAATAAATCAACAGTACATTTTAGTCGTAAAACAAAAAAACAATATGTAAGCACCAGAAAAAATGGTAAAAAAACTGGTTGGTGTGCATATTTTATCAACGGTCAATGGGAAGAGTTACAAAAATAATTCCATATACCTTATGCGTATTCTTGATGAAGATAACCAAATACGTTTTTAGTGAAGGATATGAAGCGTACATTAAAAGTCTACATTGATAAATATATGTACAGTATAGTGATATCTAGGTGCATAATCAAGTTGTGTTGTATAAACCTGTACATGTATTCATTTCTAGCATTCTATAAGCTATAATCTACGCTATCATTTAGAATTACACGAGAATTAGGTATGTATTTAGATACACCTATATTGCTATTCAACACTTTTATGATCATTTTCACGGGAGTGGTTTTTTAATCTATCATTGATCGTCAAGCATTTTGGATTCAGATTCTAAACAACAGGGGTTATATAAAATCTATTTACTGGATAATATTTATAGATATACGATGGTTTTTATATAGATAAAATGAAATATTTTGCATTACTTCCTACAGTTAGAGTTAGGCATGACTCTAAATTATGTATCAGTATAATAATAAAATGTAAATGATGATATAAAGCATATAATATTGAAACATCTATGCAAGGATGTAAAGAATATCGTATGTATAATATATTTTAAGTGATGGTGTGAACACAAATCAGAATCATTTTTCTTTTTTGAGATGCATTCCAATTATATTAATAGGATTCATATTAAGAACATAAGGGATATCTATGATATTAAGTAGTATGATATGCGGTATTGCTTAGAATATTAGAGTTAGATTACTGTGATTAAGTCCAGTATAAGAATGGTTCTTTAACATCTCTCTTTCAATGATGCATATAGCGCTAGCAGCGAGAATAATGTTCTATATTATATGTTATGAAAGTTATTAAATATTTGTATTATTGGCTGAAGATCACTTACTAATCTTTAGGGATCTTGATGATATACTATAATATACAGTCCGGTGAGCGTTCCTGACTTAGTATGCTATACGAGGCTACACACACCGTAAACATCCTATAGTGTATCTTAACGTTTTCCCGGTTATTAAATAGTGTTTCCGTGGTTCAATGGAATATCTGTAAGTGCCTCTTCGTGTTGTTTAAAACAAGATGGAAAACAAAATGAAATTGCAGCAACTGCGCTATATAGTTGAAGTTGTTAATCATAATCTTAATGTGTCTTCAACCGCAGAAGGTCTTTATACCTCTCAACCTGGTATTAGCAAGCAAGTGCGCATGCTAGAAGATGAGCTTGGCATTCAAATTTTTACTCGTAGCGGAAAACACTTAACTAAAATTACCCCAGCGGGACGAGATGTAATCCGTATTGCTCGTGATGTGATGTCAAAAATTGATGCGATTAAATCAGTGGCTGGTGAATATACTTGTCCTAATAAAGGTTCTTTGTATATTGCTACCACACACACCCAAGCACGTTATGCATTACCCATGACTATTAAAAAATTTCTTGATCGGTATCCTGGTGTATCTTTACATATGCATCAGGGCTCTCCGACGCAGATAGCTGAAGCAGTTTCTAAGGGTCATGCTGATTTTGCTATCGCTACTGAAGCTTTACATTTATATGATGATTTAATTATGCTACCGTGTTATCACTGGAAACGCACGATTATTGTTACATCAAATCACCCTCTTGCTAAATATCGTTCCATATCGATTGAAGAGCTATCGCAATACCCATTAGTTACTTATACGTTTGGTTTTACAGGATGCTCAGAACTTGATATGGCATTTAATCGATCTGGACTTACACCTCGTATTGTGTTTACTGCCACGGATGCAGATGTTATTAAGACCTATGTGAGGCTTGGATTGGGTGTTGGAGTTATTGCTAGTATGGCAGTAGATCCGATCTCTGATCCTGATTTAGTAAGGATTTCAATCGAAGATGTATTTACTGCCAGTACAACAAAAATTGGATTTCGACGTAGCACGTTTTTACGTAGTTATATGTACGATTTTATCCAGAACTTTGCTCCGCACTTAGTGCGTAACATTGTTGATGCAGCAGTTGCATTACGTTCTAGTGCAGACGCTGAAGAAATGTTTAAGGATCTAGTTCTACCGGAAAGATAGAGGATATTTCTCTTAATCAAGATGAATAAATACATCATTGTGAGATATGTTCTACATACCTTCTATGGTTTATAACAGTATTATATAAAAATGTATAACTTTATTAAATTTTAAACTATAAACAGAGTGTGTACTTATATGTTCTTTACTTATAGTATAGAGTATATACAAAAAGTATTGTTATGATCAGGTTGTCATATTCATTTTGTCAAATTTTTATTCTTTCTGCTATATTTTTTCCAGTGATTACTATGTATAAATATATTATACCTTGGTTATTATATAAGGTTAGTGCATGGCAAATAGCAAACAGACTCACGTTGAATCTATACCGCTCTTCCAAAAATCTTTTTTATTACCACGATACTGGGGTATATGGTTAGGAATTACCACGCTAGCTGCAATAACTTTAATACCAGCACGCTTACGTGATCCAATGTTGGGTGTTGTAGGACGCATAGCTGGAAAATTTGCCATAAACGCTCGACGCAGAGCACTGATTAATTTGCTATATTGCTTACCAGAAAAATCTGAGTCGGAGCGTGAGAAAATCGTAGATGCTATGTTTGCAACCATGTTGCAGTCAATAGCTATGATGGCTGAATTAGCGCTGAGGCCGCATGTAGTAAAAACTCGCATTCATTGGCATAGAAAAGACATTCTCGATACATTGCGTGATAGTGGGCATAATGTGATATTATTGGCGCCTCATAGTTGGGCGGTCGATCTACCTGCAATGTTACTAGCAGCTGACGGCCAAAGAATGGCGGCGATGTTTCATAATCAAAGTAACCTATTGATTGATTATGCCTGGAATTTCGCAAGATATAGATGTGGTGCTAGAATGCATGCTCGCAATGATGGTATTCGACCTTTTATTAGTTCTATTCGACAGGGTTATTGGGGCTATTACCTTCCTGATCAAGACCACGGAGAACAGCATAGTGAATTTGCAGATTTCTTTGCCACCTATAAAGCCACATTGCCTATTGTGGGAAGGATGATGAAGGTATGTCGTGCAAAAATTGTACCGTTATTTCCAGTATATAACAGCAAAACTCATTCTCTAGATATTTATCTGCGTTCACCATTGATTGAAGATGATATTGTGACTGACAGTTCTGTTCAAGCAAGACGCTTAAATGCAGAAGTGGAAGTGTTTGTGCGTCCAAATCCGGAGCAATACACTTGGATATTAAAACTATTAAAAACACGTCGGCCAGGCGATCAAGAACCTTATTCTCGGCAAGAATTATACCCAAGAAGATAAATAGTGCTACACTTGATTTACTATACATGAAGACATAGTATGTCCTTTAATAAGTATTATAATACATATTATGCTGTTATGATACATGGTAGAAATTAAAATAAAATAATCACTTCCACTAAAAAGTGAGGTGATATTAATATTCATTAGGTCATGCTATGTATGTATTCATTTTTAATAACTATGTATATATTAAAAATACTATATTTTAAAGGATATCTCTTTATTCCTTACAAGAGATATATATTATATAGCACAAGGGGTAAGTGTATATTTATATATTGATACGATACTCTATACTAGAGGAGTATTTTGTAAATAAAGCACACAGAACTATATTTTTTGTGAAATATTTTTTATGAAATAGTGTTTATATTATGATATTATAAATGTATTTAGATTTTTATGAAGATATTACAATGGTATTAACAATTCCGATATCAGTGATTACTGGATGCAGGAGAACTCTATTTGTTAAGTCTATGCAGATTTTATAAATATATACAAGCGTCTTAAACGTTATACTATGAGCATATACCCACTACATACGTGTAGCAGAAAATTTTTATAAAATACTATAGCATGTAAGTATTTTTAAAGTATTGGATCAGTATCATTTATTGCTATATAAGTATATTTGTAGATATTGTATATATTTTTTAACGAGGTTAAACATTATCTGCACTCTTAGAAATGGATAATATCCATAAGTTATTGAATATAAATATCAATGATAGTGTGCACCAGATATTACCTGCCTCTACATATGATATCACAGTAAAATAAAGATACGGATAAGTATCTATAATGTATGACTGTTTTTGCGATCCATATCTGTAAAACGATTTTATATCGTATATATAAGGTTCCCAACTAAGGAGGCGTGCCTGCATGATGTGTATCTAATAAACATAAAATGTAGTACACAACTTTAGTATAAATGGATTATACATGCATGTATATTATTAAAATTTTTGTAGTGACACGAGAAACTGTGTTCAATTTTCTTGAAAAACAATGAATTTTGAAAAAATTGGCATGATAAAAAATTAGTTAAATCTTCAGGTGTTTTTAATATTGTATATTTTGTTCACTTTATTGACAGTGTCTGCCCTATCTAATGTACCCTTAGAGGGGGTAAATGACTTGTAGGTCTAATGATTCCAAGGACGCATTTATTTATAGGTCTATTTCTACTACTCATACTGTTGAGTACATACTATTGGTATCTATCAAAAGTCTCTGAAAAAACATCAGATCAATCCAGAATAACTATCAATATAGCAATATATGATTGATATGTCGTACTAATGCACTACACCTCTGGATTTCTTATAGCCAGCGCAATAAAATCAAATGGTTTTGATCTTTGGATAATCAGTTAATACAGATGAACTCACCACTCTATCTCTTCTTTAGGAAATTAGCATGATAATTGATTGTCCAATTTTTTTATTAACGCAACAACTGGTGTCTTGCCCTTCTATTAGCCCATATGACGCTGGGTGTCAAGATATTTTGATTGCTCGTCTGCAAAAAATAGGCTTTACAATTGAAGTAATGCATATTGGTGATACTTTAAATTTTTGGGCATGGCGTGGACACGGAAAGACATTGGTTTTTGCCGGCCATACTGATGTAGTACCAACCGGTGATCCTACTTTGTGGATGCATCCACCATTTCAACTTACTGTTCAGAACGGAGTTGCATTTGGGCGAGGAATAGCTGACATGAAAGGCGCGCTTGCATCCATGATTGTAGCCGTCGAGCGTTTTGTGAGCATTCATTCATGCTACAAAGGACGCTTAGCGTTTTTAATTACATCAGATGAAGAAAAAAGCGGTGCTCATGGAACTATGAAAGTTATAGAAAGATTACTTCAACGTAATGAACGCTTAGAATATTGCCTCATTGGAGAGCCAACTAGTACAGCGTTCATAGGTGATGTAGTAAAGCATGGTCGTCGGGGGTCTATGAGTGCTCATTTACATGTCCACGGTATACAGGGTCATATTGCCTATCCGCATCTTACTGATAATCCTATACATCGAGTCATACCAGCTCTCCATGAGCTCATGTTAATAAAATGGGATACAGGCAATACATTCTTTTCACCAACCTACATGCAAATGTATCATATAAAGGCAGGTTCTAGTACCAGTAACATTACCCCATATGAGTGTTTTATAGAGTTTAACTTTCGTTTTAATAATCAACTTACAGATCTAATACTTCAAGAACGTGTTAAGGCAGTTCTTGATCGACATCATTTACAATATCATATTACATGGACCGTGTTTCGTCAGCCATTTCTCACATCACGAGGTTATTTTGTAGATGAAGTAATACACGCTGTAGAGTGTTGTACGAATTATAGTCCTCAATTATTGACTACGGGTGGAACATCCGACGGATGTTTTTTTAATGCAATTGGAGCACATGTGGTAGAGTTGGGGTTAGTCAATACTACTATTCATCAAATCAATGAGTGTGCCAAAGTCTCTGATCTACCACTTCTGAGCAGAATATATCAACGCATTATGGAAAATATTTTACTGAAATAGGTTATAGTTAAATGATATTAATTCAGAAATACTTTTGGTTACTTGGAGTGGTTCTGCTAATAGGAATTTTATTTAGAGTCTATATAGATTTAAAGAGAATCAATCTAAAAAAATATAGAAATACGCAATCTAGTTCGTCTATATCGTGTAAGAAAGAGAAGTTTATGAACTATAAAAATAATAAAAGATAGAATCTACACCATCTCATGTACATATCATGTGTATCATTGGCAGTATATATTAATTTTATCATGATATAATTGTAGAAGAGATATAATATAGATTATAATTTTTATACCTATAATATTTGCTAGATATAATGAGATTATGAGTTGTAATATTTTTCATAAAATCTACACACAAGAGTATATAAACATGATATCTATACTTGATAGAGACATATATTAACGATTTGTAGTATGTTTCGTATCAATAGATATATTCTATAAATATATTTTTAAAAATACAGTCATATAATGTTTGATTATTTATATTGTTTTAGAAGAGCATATAGGAATATCGTTCATATAACATATTTAATGAACAAGCAGGGAATATTTTCTATCTGATGCATAGGCTCTATCATGTTTTATATTTCATCTGCTCATTTTATAATATATGATAACTGGGTGGTATGTGTAGACATCTATTATAGAGACTATTTCACGGATAACACAAAAAAATAAATATTTTATTTCTATGAGAAGTAGAAAAGCTCTTGCGATCTTATCTAGAGTTTGAATCGATATCATGGATCAATATCATCAATACTTAACGAACAATTTGTGTGACAAAACATTAGAGTTAGCATTTCTAGTTCCAACCAGACTGAGTGGTCATCATGCTGCTTGATTGTGATTTCTATGTGCGTGAGCAGTCTACAGATTTGAAACCACCGTTCATATGCCAGGCGCTTCAGAGCTATGCTTAACAACGTACGACGTTTTTCTAATACGCCATACTTCTTAAATAGAGCATACAATGGAATTGTATCCATCTGTGGTATGATAGTAATCAGTAATAAGATATCCCGTTGAAGCATACGCAGTAATAGCGTAATAGGTGTGCTATCTTCAGCGGATATCTGATGTAAGATATGTATCGCACGCTGACTATCCCCTAATAATAAAGCATCAATCCATTGAAATACATTAAAATGCGCTGCATCATTTACTATTTTCTCAATATGCTGTCGCATGAGTGGGCGATTTGGGAAGACGATACAAATTTGTTCTAATACTTGTGACAATGCTAATAGATTGCCTTCATAATAGTAGCACAATAGTTGATTTGCCGCATTATCTATATCTATATTCAATAATTTTGCTCTGGAAGTAATCCACAAAGATAATTGCTTGTGGTTCAATTTTTGGCATGGAACTTCCACTCCATTCATGCAGAGAGCTTGGTACCAATTACTTTTTTCGTATATTTTCGTGAGTGATGTCATTTTTAATATGAGAAGAATATCTCTATGAAGAAAAGTAGATAAAGTTACGAGTTGTGTACTCATCACAGAAGTAGGACCTTGTTCTGGTAAAATGAGTAGAAATATTTGACGAGCACCGAATAGACTTAAAGACTGACAGTTAGAAAAAATACATTGCCAATCAGTTTTATAATTAAGAGTGATGATAAAATGCTCGGTAAACCCATGTTCTTGCGCAATACTAAAAATGGTATTCTGCGCTTCTTCTAGAAGAAGCGGTTCATTGCCATGTAGTACATAACAGGCTCGTAACTCACGTTCTAGTGTACTACTAAGTTGTTCGGGGTAGATTCTTATCATTATTTTTATATGGAGTATTTATGTTAGAGTGTTTCTTATTTAAAATATTGTTACTTTCTAAGAATTAATGATCGTTATCATATTGATACAATATATTCTTTTCTGCACCGTCTAAAATTGCAAATTGACGTATTAAATCCTCTACAGCTTGCTGCCGCATATCATCAATAATGATATTTTGTTCAGTATCTTTTGCCAAAGCGGCCTGTGGATGATCAAAAAAAGAACGCGATACTGCAGACGTTATTGGATAGACACCTTGATCTGGTATGACAACCTCTGCATGAATAGTCATCATGATTACATACTCGGAAGTTTTACCATTTGGGAACGTTGCTGTTATATCACGACTAACAGTCTCTTCTTGTAAGCGAAGAGATGTAATATTTGTATGTGTGGTAGGGGTGTCAATAATACGTACACTGTGATGTTGCAACTCTTCATATACCGCAGTCGCGAGAGGACCATATGGATCTGTAGTATCTACTATAAGCGTTTGCATGATATCAGGTATACGGAAAATAGGGTATGGGTGATAGCCACATCCATCCGTACATAATGTCATAATAGAAAATAAAAGAGGCAGTAACAGTTTTTGCACGAATATTGCCTTCTTATGCACTAACGACTAAGTTAAGTAACTTACCTGGCACATAAATTACCTTTTGAACTTTAGTGTGACGAAGATATTTCCAAATAGTAGGATCTTTTTGTGCCAGAGATCGAATATGATCTTGATGACTATTGGCTGCTACCATAATTTTTCCACGTACTCTACCATTTATCTGAATTACCACTAGAACTTTTTCCTCCACCATCGCAGTCTTATCGACTTGAGGCCACGGAGCATAATCTATTTCCCCCTTTCCACCCAAAGCTTTCCATAAGACAAAGCTTATATGTGGAGTGAATGGATGAAGCATGCGCACAATAGCCGTTAATGCTTCTTGCATAAAGATTTGAGCCTCAGTTGTATTACGCGGTGCTTGGATCAGTTTGTTTGTGAGTGTCATTATTGCTGCAATCGCTGTATGGAATGTCTGCCGGTGTTCAATATCACGTGATACTTTATAAATAGTTTTATTTAAATGATGACGCAAGGCTGTCAGTTCATGGTCAGTGCTATTACTGGCACTAATAAGTGCAATACGGGTGTGAGTGTGTTGCCAGACTAGCTTCCATATTCTTTTCAAGAATCGATACGCTCCTTCCACACCTGATTCTTGCCATTCTAATGTTGCATCTAATGGAGCAGCGAACATCATAAAGAGCCTTACGGTATCTGCACCATAACGGTCTACCATGATTTGCGTATCGATACCATTTTTTTTTGATTTTGACATTTTCATCATACCAGCATAATATACTTTCTTTCCAGATGGATCCGTTGCATGTATAATACGTCCTTTATGGTCACGTTGGATGATCAGGTTATCCGGTGCTACCCAGTGACACTCACCGTTATTGCCAGTTACATAGAACGCGTCAGATAAAACCATTCCTTGACATAGCAGGCGTTTCACGGGTTCGTCAGAATGAACTAACCCTGCATCACGTAGTAGCTTATGAAAAAAACGGAAATACAGAAGATGCATAATAGCATGTTCAATACCTCCTACATATTGATCAACTGGAAGCCAATAGTTAGCCGCAGCTGGATCTAACATTCCATTTTTATAATCTGGGCAACTATAACGTGCATAATACCATGCAGATTCCATAAAGGTGTCAAAGGTATCAGTTTCACGTAGTGCTGGTTGGCCATTCACAATAACTTTAGCCCATTCTGTATCGGTATTTAGGGGTACTGACACTCTATTTGTTAAATTATTTTCTGGTAACAGCACCGGTAGCTTGTCTTCTGGCACAGTAATTGTTCTGCCATCTTCTAGAGTAAGCATTGGGATAGGCACTCCCCAATATCTCTGACGAGATACTCCCCAATCTCTTAGACGATAATATACCGCACGTTTACCTATATCATCCTTAGCTAGTTGAGTCGTAATAGCAATCAAAGCTTTTTCATATGATAGGCCATTGAATGCACCTGAATTAAAAGTGATGCCTTTATCAGTCATTGCACCCTTACTGAGATCAGGTACACTGCCGTTAGCATTAAGAATTACAGGTTTAATGGGTATTTGATATTTTTTAGCAAATTCCCAATCCTTTTGATTATGAGCTGGTACACCAAGAATAGAACCTGTACCATACTCCATCATCACATAATTAGTTGCCCAGACAGATAATCTCTCCCCTGTCAGTGGATGTTTGATCAAAAGACTTGTTAATATACCTTTTGTTTCTATTTTTGTTAGTTCAGCTTCAGATATTTTTCTTTTATAACATGTTTGTATAAATTGGTGTAAAAGAGGATTTTTGGTAGCATCTTGATGTAGTATTGGATGATTAGCTGCTACTGCAATATAAGTAGCACCCATGAGAGTATCAGGGCGAGTAGTATATATACTAATTGTTTTTTTACTGTGTAGAATTTTACAATTAATTTCTATTCCTTCTGATCTACCAATCCAGTTTTTTTGCATAGTTTTTACGTTTTCAGGCCACCCTACTAGTGTATCAAGATCGTTCAGTAATTCATCGGCATAATCTGTGATTTTAATAAACCACTGTGGTATTTCCTTGTTTTCGACTACAGAGTGACAGCGCCAGCAACAACCATTAACGACTTGTTCATTAGCTAATATAGTCATGTCATGTGGACACCAATTTACTGGTGATGTTTTTTTATAAACTAAGCCTTTCTGATATAATTGAGTAAAAAACAACTGTTCCCATAGGTAATATTCTGGATGACAGGTGGTTATCTCACGGCTCCAATCATAGCTAAAACCAAGCAATTTTAACTGATTCTTCATGTATTGAATATTGGAATAAGTCCAGGATGCAGGGGCGGTATTATTTTCCAATGCTGCGGTTTCCGCTGGTAACCCAAAAGCATCCCATCCGATTGGCTGTAATACATTTTTACCTAGCATGCGTTGATAACGCGACAAGACGTCACCAATAGTATAATTTCTTACATGTCCCATATGTAGATGGCCAGAAGGGTAAGGTATCATGGAGAGGCAGTAATATTTTTCTTTATCTTTTTCTTCAGTGACTTGGAATGTTTGATGTATTTCCCAGTGTTTTTGAACACGAGATTCTATCTCTTTATGATCATATTGCTCTTTCATGGAGCTCATGGTCCTTTATGAAAATGTGTGTATAAATGAAGCATACTATAGTAAATCTCACTGATCAGAGGTACATACACTTCAGTATATAGGTTTCGGTTATACTACTCATAAAACAATCATATGTATTAATAAATATGTGACCTAATACTGAAGGTATTGTATTAGTGATCACTATGCGATACAAAAATCGATAAATAGTCATATCATTCCAATCAGAGAGATCGTATTAGGTGTGATGTAGAATGGGTTTGCTATTATACTATTGATCTATAAGATTCGTTATATAACCCTTTAATAGATTTTTAGTCAGTAAAATAACAGACTTTTAGATGCCGGTATATCAAAAAAATTGTAGATTTTATTCATTAAATTTTTGTTTTTTGCACGAATTCATAATATATGAGCTCTTAACTTGTAAAAGTAACTAGTTGTTATTTTCACGAATAGGTATAAGTATTGTAGACATAGTAAAAAAATACAGAAAACATGAAAAGTAATACATGTAGAATTGAGATTATAGATTTCTCAATAGATTTATTGGTAACCAGTATCTGTGCGTATAATATTTTAAGTGTACTTTTTATTTTATTGCAGTCTGCATATTTTATTGAGAATACAGTAACGCATGCTATGCTCTCTAAATTTCTATAGAGCAGATATTCATATGTAGTAGTTCTTCCACTATGAGATATTTTTGATATCTCTTATACAGTCACTCCCAATATTGACTCTAGGGTAGAATTTTTATTTCTTATATGGGACCGGCACTCAAGTGTTATTAGTGAATTCTAAAGTTTTACAAGAACCTATATTCTAGTAGATTCCCTGTGGTAGAGTGAGATCTGATTACTTATTGGAAAAACAGAAATAAACTGTAGTATCATAAAATGATTCATAGTATTTATAGGTGGCCTATATAATACTTTTAGAATTTATAGATGGTAAGGCAAAATGAGTAATTCGCTTTATTTAACGAGAGTGAATTTATTATTAAATAGCTATATTTATTGCTAATTATATAGCCCTCGCAGTTAATGATCGCGCTTTAATTATTGATTCAGCACAGAACATTTTCGCGACATAGGTTGTAGCATGTAATATATTGTATTTCTGAAATTTTAATACTAATAAATTATAGCTATAGCGCAATGTTATAGATAATGCTAGTGTATCAACATATGCGATATATCATATTGTTTTCTGATATGTATTGCATTGCCCATCTATAATAATACTTCATGCTGTCTTTATTAATCGACCTTTAGACATTGACCTCTATATGGCTCTACACTATGCAATCTATAAAAGATAAAATTATTAATTTAAAAGCTCTCATCCATCATCATCAATATAAATATTATATTATGGACTCACCGGAAATCCCAGATGCAGAATATGATAAGTTGATAGACACCTTACATCAGTTAGAAGTAAATTATCCTAATTTTATAACCTTAGATTCACCCACTCAGTGTGTAGGCGGATCTGTTCTAGGTAGTGTATTGCAGAAGGTTACTCATAAAACACCGATGTTATCTTTAGATAATATTTCTCACGATGTGAGTTATATTAAATTTTATCAACGTCTACAGGAAAGTCTAAAAATTGATGATGATATTACTGTTTGTTGTGATCTGAAAGTTGATGGTCTTGCAGTGACTTTGTTATATGTTCATGGTGACTTAGTACAGGCCTCAACGCGTGGTGATGGAACCACTGGAGAAGACATCAGTGATAATATCAGGACTATTCAAGCCATCCCGCAGTGCTTAGACAGTAATAACCCTATTCCGGATTACTTAGAAGTGCGTGGAGAGGTATTTATGCCACATGCAGGGTTTGAAAAACTAAATACACAAGCGTCTCAAGATGGAAAAAAGATATTTGCAAACTCTCGTAATGCTGCAGCAGGCTCCTTACGTCATCGAGATCCACGTGTCACTGCCATGCGTCCTCTTGCATTTGTGTCTTATGGTTTTGGTTTACTCACAGATGGTATTCTTCCGTGTAGTCATATGGCATGTTTACAATATTTAAGCACTTTAGGAATACCTGTGAGTGACTACTTACGCCTTTGTCGTCATCCGAGAGAAGTGCTAGACTTTTATCATTATATTGAAAAGCATCGTTCATCTCTGGCTTTTGATATTGATGGCATAGTTATTAAAGTAGATAACTTATCCCTACAAGAAAGATTGGGCTCTACTTCGCGCGCTCCGCGATGGGCTGTAGCGTTTAAATTCCCGGCACAGGAAAAAATAACACGCGTACATAGTGTAGAATTTCAGGTTAGTCGTACTGGGGCTATTACACCAGTAGCAAAACTAGAGCCCATTTTGATTTCTGGAGTGATGGTCAGTAGTGCGACGTTGCATAATCATGCTGAAATTAATCGATTAGGACTAAAGATTGGACATCATGTTATTGTTCGCAGAGCAGGAGATGTTATTCCGAAAATTATGAGCGTAATAAAGACAAGGCCTTATGCGAATCTGAACGTACATGACATTATTTTCCCCACTAAGTGCCCAGTATGCGGTTCAAAAATAAAACAGATGCCTCAAGAGGTCATAGCGCGTTGTACGGGTGGTTTGATTTGCGCAGCACAACGTCTAGGGGCGTTAAAACATTTCGTGTCACGTAAAGCGTTAAATATTCATGGGGTGGGCGGACAAATACTAAATCAGTTAGTAAATAAAGGGTACGTACAAAATCCAGCAGATCTCTTTAGTCTCACGCTGCAGCAATTAACAAGTTTAGATCACATATGTCTCAAATCAGCACAAAATATTTTAGGTGCACTTACTAAGTCAAAGAGAACTACTTTTGCTAGATTTTTATATTCTTTAGGTATTCGCGAGATTGGAACGGTGACTGCAGAAAATCTTGCAGAGCATTTTGGTACCATAGATTCGCTTATGAAAGCTAACCTAACTACCTTACAAGAAGTAGATGGTGTAGGAAGAGCGACAGCAAGTAATATAAAAACTTTCTTTAATGAAGAAAATAACTATAAAGTTATTAGGCTTTTAGTAGAAAGATTTGGTATTCATTGGTCATAGGTCATCATATAAAAATACAAAAAAGGTAATAGACAATAGTGTGATAAAGTAATAATATTAACTTGTTTATTTGCGATCTGATCGCATCAGATAACACACAGTACATCATAGGCATCTTAAAAAGATGACATTGAATGTTTGGTATTGATACAGACTGATTCAGTATGGTGATGATTATAGAATTTAGTAATGACTATAGATGTGGCTGGTTACACAAAAGATCAGAAATGAGCTTTACAGATAAAAATAATGATAGATGTACAGAAAATCATACATGTATAATGTGGTGGCGCTGAACATACACAAACATACATGGCATGCAGTCAGTTATTTATATCCATACTGCTGTAATTACCAGTACGCATATTGTATATATCGATCATGTTTGTGGCCTATTTCAGTTCACTTGTTTCAAAAAAATATCTTTATGAGTATAGCATTTTACGCTGATATATACTATTAGATTAAAGGAAAGGGTCACATGATGACCCCATTAATACTCTAATGACATTCTTCATAGCATGAAATTAAAATTTTCTTTGTAATTTATCTAGACACCTAGAATCACCCGGAAGATAATACCTTCAAGAAGTTTTGATCAACCATACCAGGTTATATTTATATTGATTTGTGATACTGCTTCAAAAATCTTTTTTGGCATTGCAATTAGTTTTTGGACTTATGATAGCGCACAGACGGGATAATTTGCACTGGTTTATATACTGTAGCTATAATAATCTATTTAACATCTATTAAAGAGCATATTTCAGTCATCAATTAATTTGCGATATGGATATTTAAATGATGTTACTAAACTAGTAACAAGCGAAAAAAGATGTCATTTAAATTTAATGTATAATTGAGAGTAATTGCCAGAGAGATGATCATGGAGGGCTAAGAAGTTGTCTATAGATCTAGAGTCGAGAATAAATCAATGGATTCCTGAAGTACTTTTGGATCTCATATTAGTACTTCTAAAAATTATTTCCACATTGTTTTTTCTATATGAAGTAGTGATGGAAAATAATGATCTATACTATAAATAATATAGTTCTCTGTAGTAAAGAAGAAAAAAAACATTTATGCAAGATGCTAAGATGATCCAGAGAATCAGTTGAGTCAAAACAGTAGTAGTTAATTGGTTGTGTTTTAGAATAGAATTTCTTTTTTTATTTAATTTAGCTGATTAAGCGGTGTTTGTTAGCCTAGTATTATATCTATTGATAATATCAAATGTGGAAACTCTTAGATAGATTTTTACGAGAGAGGTCATTGGTTCTTCTATAGAATAGTGTGTTTTTCAGATCTATCAATTGATGAATATATGAGAATTTTGTATAGTGTTATGGCGATGTTTGCATATCAATAGCTAGAGCTGCTTGATGGGTGCGCACTTTAAAGATATCATCTATTTAACATAATGTCGCGTCACTTTCATCGATCAATGCAACTCATCCGCTGCTCTAACGCCAAAAACATCATTATATCACTGCACGTATGAAATTATTGTACTTGCACAGTATATTATGCGTGCGTGAAAAATCAGCCCTAGTCGACTTCTTTTTCAGTATATCTTTTTTATTTTTCATGCTTGAATATTAAGAAGATGTTCATCTTCTTCTGTTGGTGGACATCAATACTCACATAGTAGTAGTGGTACACTTTTACCACGTGATTTTAGTTGAAACTATTGAGTGATATAGTGATGTATTATCTATAACTAATTGAGTGCTATACAGAGTGGTAGAAAAGAGGCGCCATTAGCTATGATGATGGGTGTAGTTTTCTCATTATGGATACTTCTGTTCATTACTAGATAAACAGAATCACTACTTGTATGTTACCTAAAATTTTGTACGGTAAGCGAACATGTACGAGATAGCTACATTAAAGGCCGGAGTAATTGATATCGAGCCTGAAATATCCTCCACTATTGATCCTATCTTCTTGATGATTAGGCCTATAGATAAGCGGATAGTATAAATATAACGCATGTAAACTATTGATCTATGCTCAAGGAAGCTTTATATATATTTTGCCGTACTAGCCGTCTATTACAACATAGTTTTTTATTCAAGAATGGCAAGTATACAATATATAAATACCTTAACTTCTAATAAAAATAGTTATATAGCTATAGTTTTATAAAGATGGCAAATCTTACAATTGTGATACTATGTATTAGAGTACATCAATTTATTACTTATGATAAAATCATAATTGTACACTGGCAGGGGTCATAAGGAGAAAAGGCGTTCATAATCGCTAATACAACACTAAATAATGCGGTTATTGTAAGGAAAAAAGATATTTTCATGCCACATATGCCAAACATGCTAGGATTATAGATGATAGAATCATATGTACAATCGGGTATAATTGGCTGTATTTTAGTACCATATATCTAGCATAGATAGCACTATAAGTCTATAGTACATATAAAAATATAATCTTCATATGTAACTACATGAAAGCGTGAGACCTGTTATATTGATATTAACACTGCATTATACATTATCTCGTCATGCGAGTAATTTCATATGATAGAATATTGATTGTACGCATTAAAATATCCACAACCCTCATATATAGATCATCATCTATAGATCTTCATAAATGATTATGAAGAAAAATGTTTATTTATTTACATTCGTATGTACGGTGTAGGCATACGTATCCGTTAAATACATACCAGTGCAATACTAACTTATAGTATAGTGCAGGTATAGAAAATCGTATTTTTTGTACGAGATAGAGATTGATGATCATCATGTCTATATTAGATTGTTTTGTACTGACATTCAGTGATGATATAAATTTCAGATCATAATAACGGATGATTATTTAGAAGGATTGGACGATACACTTTCAATATGATTAATATCGACACCTCAATGCAGAGGAATAATAATCTTGTGTACTTGAGTTTTTGTGTTTTTATAGAGAGAATATAAGTTAATCTTAATAAGTAAAAGAATTGATAATATAGTATCGAAATACGAGTATAGTAATACACGATGATATTTGATCAGATTAATTTATCAGTGTACAGGCTGTTGTATGATACCGAATAATAGTACTACTAGTGGTTCGTATATCAGATTTTTATTGATTTATTCAATCTATATGATACATATGAATATGTATATATTACAGAATTACGAGTTACTCACACCGTACATATTGCAAGATTATACGGTCTCATGAAGTTAGGCTTAAATTAAACTAAGAGAGAGTTTTATGAATTCTGAGTGTGCTGAATATATTGAAATCCCTGTGTTACCGTTACGGGACGTGGTGGTGTATCCGCATATGGTAATTCCGTTATTTGTAGGTCGTGAGAAATCCATTCGCTGCTTAGAAGCTGCTATTGATTACGATAACAAGATTATTCTTGTTGCTCAACGAGAGGCCTCAACGGATGAACCTAGTATTCAGGACCTTTTCTTAGTTGGAACTGTTTCCTCTGTCTTACAAATGTTGAAGTTACCAGATGGTACTGTTAAAGTATTAGTTGAAGGATTACAACGTGTACATATTACGACATTGTCCGATAATGGTCATTACTGTACAGCTAAAGCTCAATATCTAACGTCACCTACAATAGAAGAAAAAGAACAGGCAGTTTTAATTAGTGCTACCATTAATCAGTTTGAAGGATATATTAAACTTAATAAAAAAATTCCTCCTGAAATTTTAACGTCTATTAATAATATTGATGATGCCGCACGTCTTGCTGATACAATAGCTGCACATATGCCATTAACATTATCAGATAAACAGTTAGTCCTTGAGATGTCAGATGTCAGTAAACGTTTAGAATATTTAATGGCTATGATGGAATCAGGAATAGAATTACTACAGGTTGAAAAACGTATTCGTACTCGCGTTAAAAAACAAATGGAAAAGAGTCAGCGTGAGTATTACTTAAATGAACAGATGAAAGCTATTCAAAAAGAGCTTGGTGAGATGGATAATGTCCCAGATGAAAATGAGGCATTAAAACGCAAAATTGAGATATCTAGAATGCCGAAAGCGGCACGGAAAAAAACGGAATCTGAATTACACAAGTTAAAAATGATGTCACCTATGTCAGCAGAATCTGCTGTCGTACGAGGGTACATTGAATGGATGGTTCAGGTTCCTTGGTATGCACGAAGTAAAATGAAAAAAGATTTACAAAAAGCACAAGAAATACTAGATACTGATCACTTTGGTTTAAAACTTGTTAAAGACAGAATACTTGAATACTTAGCTGTACAAAGCCGGGTTAGTAAAATAAAAGGACCTATTCTTTGTCTGATGGGGCCACCTGGTGTCGGTAAGACTTCATTAGGGCAATCTATAGCTAAAGCTACCGGTAGAAAGTATATACGTATGGCGTTAGGTGGTGTACGTGATGAAGCAGAAATCCGTGGCCATCGTCGAACTTATATTGGTTCTATGCCAGGAAAATTAATTCAAAAAATGGCTAAAGTGGGCGTTAAAAATCCATTATTTTTATTAGATGAGATTGATAAAATGTCATATGACATGCGGGGAGATCCTGCTGCAGCTCTTTTGGAAGTACTAGATCCAGAACACAACATGGCTTTTAATGACCATTATCTAGAAGTGGATTATGATCTTTCCGATGTCATGTTTCTTGCTACATCTAATTCGACAAATATTCCAGCAGCGCTACTAGATCGTATGGAGGTTATTCGGCTTTCTGGTTACACAGAAGATGAAAAACTAAATATTGCTAAAAGATATTTATTATCAAAACAAATTAAGCGTAATGCCTTGCAAGAAAATGAATTAATTGTTCACGAAAGTGCGTTGATTAGTATTATTCGTTATTATACGCATGAAGCTGGTGTACGGAGTCTGGATCGTGAGTTATCAAAACTGTGCCGCAAAGCGGTGAAGCGCTTGCTTATGGACAAAACAATAAAACAAATCATCATTCATGCGGATAACTTAAAAGAGTATCTTGGCGTCAAGCAGTATAAATATGGATGCGTGGACAATAAAAATCATATAGGTCAGGTCACTGGTCTTGCATGGACACATTTTGGTGGTGATTTATTAAATATTGAAACAGCTTGTGTTCCAGGTAAAGGTAAACTAACATATACCGGATCGCTAGGTGAAGTCATGCAGGAATCTATTCAGGCTGCATTAACTGTTGTACGTGCTCGAGCAGAGAAATTAGGTATTAAGAGCGATTTCTATGAAACACGAGATATTCATGTCCATGTTCCTGAAGGTGCCACACCAAAAGATGGTCCAAGCGCAGGCATTGCTATGTGCACTGCACTAGTTTCTTGTTTAACTGGCAATCCAGTGCGTGCTAATGTTGCCATGACTGGTGAGATCACCTTGTGTGGTCAAGTTTTACCCATCGGCGGCCTCAAAGATAAACTCTTAGCAGCAAGAAGAGGGGGTATTAAAACAGTTTTAATACCTGATGACAATAAACGTGATCTGGAAGAAATACCGGAAAATGTTATAGCTGGTTTGAATATTGATGCTGTAAAATGCATCGAAGAGGTGCTCGATTTATCTCTAGAATTTAAAATACCCCCTCCTGTATCTATATAGGTCAATCGATATATAAAAATATTATAAGCAATATTCACCATATGTGGTGAATATTGAGTATTAGTTAAAATATTTTATTACAAGTATCTGATGTATTTTGGCACAAGATGCATACGATATAATTGCATACTTCATGTATATCACTGAGTATTGCAGATTATCTCTTCTTTTATATCTGTACGATATAAAATAATCAGTATTAAAATAAACTATGTATATCATCTATATTATATTAAATAAGCGCTGTTTAAAGAAGTCATCTCTAATATAAAATGAGTATTGTATTGTGATGTAACATTATGAGTCTAACTTATTATCAAGATGAGCGTCTAACAAAGAGACGCTTATAAGATACTTAGTCATCTAAAAAACTACGCAATACTTCAGATCGGCTTGGGTGACGCAATTTACGCAGCGCTTTTGCTTCAATTTGACGAATTCGCTCTCGTGTAACTTCAAATTGTTTTCCAACTTCTTCTAATGTATGATCTGTATTCATATCAATACCAAAACGCATGCGTAAAACTTTTGCTTCGCGTGCAGTCAAGCCCTCTAGTACCGAGTGTGTAGCCGAACGAAGGCTTTCAGAAGTAGCAGAATCTAAGGGTAACTCTAGAGTAGTGTCTTCAATAAAGTCTCCTAGGTGTGAGTCTTCATCATCCCCGACAGGGGTTTCCATAGAGATCGGTTCTTTAGCAATTTTCATGACTTTACGTATTTTATCTTCTGGGATAAACATACGCTCAGATAGTTCTTCGGGTGTTGGTTCACGACCTATCTCTTGTAATATTTGCCGTGAAATACGATTAAGCTTATTAATTGTCTCAATCATGTGTACTGGGATACGAATGGTACGTGCTTGATCAGCAATCGAGCGAGTAATAGCCTGGCGAATCCACCAAGTTGCATAAGTTGAAAATTTATAACCACGTCGATATTCAAATTTATCTACTGCTTTCATTAAACCAATGTTTCCCTCTTGAATCAGGTCTAGAAATTGTAGACCACGATTAGTGTATTTTTTAGCAATAGAAATGACAAGCCTAAGATTTGCTTCAACCATCTCTTTTTTTGCACGGCGTGCTTGTGATTCACCGATAGACATTCGACGATTAATATCCTTGACTTGCTCAATAGTAAGACCAGTTTCCTCTTCAATTTTTTGAAGTTTTTGCAGACTGAGTTCTACATCATGTTTAACATCTTTGAGTTTCTCTGACCATCTTTTATTCATTGTAATCGCAGTGTAAAACCAGTCTATGTTTGTTTCATTACCGCTAAATAAACTTATAAAGATTTTTTTTGGCATTTTACACCATTCCACGCATAGCTTCATAATAAGACGTTCTTGTACTCTAACCCGATCCATCATGATACGCATATTGTCTACGAGTAATTCAAATTGTTTAGGAACAAGTCTAAATTGTTTAAATACATCAGATAAATTTTGGATTTCCACAAGAGCGTTAGCGTGGTTACGGCTTCTAGATTTAATAACAGTCCGAGTAATTTCATATTGTTTTCTTAAGGCGCTGAATTTTTCATGCGCCAATTCAGAATCAATACTGTGTTCATCTTCTTCATTATTTTCTTCAGCATCTTCATCTTCATCTTCCTCATGTTCTTCTGAGGGTATATCCGAACCAATGTGAGTGGCAGTAGGTGTAATCTCCTCTTCTGCATAAGGATCTACAAAACCAGTTATTAAATCAGATAAACGAGCTGCGTCTAATTGTACTCGCTCATATTGCTCCAAAAGATACGTAATTGCTTCAGGATACTCAGCAACTGAGCATTGCACCTGATTAATACCATCTTCAATACGCTTAGCAATATCGATTTCGCCTTCACGGGTTAAGAGCTCTACTGTACCCATCTCACGCATGTACATACGAACTGGATCAGTTGTACGCCCTATTTCAGATTCGACACTAGATAACACCTGAGCAGCTGCTTCAACAGCATCCTCATCAGTATCACCGCTATTTTCGTTGAGCATTAAATCATCAGCATCAGGCGCTTCTTCTACAACCTGAATACCCATATTATTAATCATTTGGATGATGTCTTCTATTTGATCAGAGTCTATGATATCATCTGGTAGATTATCATTTATCTCAGCATAGGTTAGATAGCCCTGCTCCTTACCACGTGTAACTAGCAACTTCAGTTGTGACTGTGGGTTTTGATCCATAAGACAGTATCCACACTTCTTAAAATTAGATGGGTCTTGGACATATATAGCCAAGAGTAAAGTATTAGGGTCTTGCGATTAATTTTATAGCCTGTGATAAAAACTATCAATATCAGCGAATACGTATACTGCATAAGATAGTAGAGTTTTTATCTTATAATAATTATATGTATTATTCTTAGCACTGACTGTATATCATTAACTTTTACCAATATAAAATCTTTTATATTGGTAAATAAATCTATGTCCTCCAAAAAATGTGTTATTTATGATATTTAATAGCTTTGCTCAATGTCCATATTGTGCGTCGTTCTTGATTGCTTAGACCCTTAATACGTTCCAGAGCAATTAGATGTTCTAGTTTGCGCTCTTTATTACAGACGCAGAGATTAGAAAATGCATCGAGAAACATTGTTTGTATTTTATCATCTACAATCATGTGGTTCCATATTGCTAATCTTTCAAGGTGTTTGCTAAATTTTGTACCACGGTATAACTCTAGTAACTGTCCAGTGGTTAAAGAATGATGTTTAATTGAGGTATTAACTAGATTACTAAACAGTGAGAAACCGGGTTCTTCAAACATTTCACATTCATTGAGTGGTGGGAGTATATGAGCTAGAAAAGGATTTTGAACTAACAGTCCAATTAGTATACGCATAGTAGTATTTTTTACTGCTGTATGATTGAATGTTTCTTGATGATTCGTTTTTTGTAATAAAAATTTATTAAATTGCCCTTCATCTAGTATGCCTAATTTATTACCTAGTTCATGACATAAGTACATGCGTAACATTTCACCAGGTACGCGACGAATAAGGGGTAACGCCAAAGCACTTAGTTTGGCTCGGCCCTCCGCACAACACAGATCTACTTGCAGCATAAGTGTTTTAAGGAGAAACACTGAGAGAGGCATAGCGTTTTTGATACGGATGTGAAATGCTTCTTTTCCTTCTTGACGTACCATGGTATCAGGGTCTTCAGTCTCCGGAAGAAACATAAAATTTATCTGATAACCATCATGTATATAAGGTAAAGCGGTTTCTAATGTACGCCATGCAGCAGTTCGACCCGCATGATCGCCATCATAGCAGAAAATGACTTGTTTAGTTAGGCGAAATAGCAACTGAATGTGTTTAGCTGTTGTAGCAGTACCAAGAGATGCTACAGAATAATCTACTCCAAACTGATTTAATGCTAGAACATCCATATAACCTTCTACAAGTAATAATTTAGAAGGTTGAGCATTGATTTTTAGCACTTCATGCAAACCGTATAGTTGAGACCCTTTGTGAAAAATGGCTGTTTCCGGTGAATTAAGGTATTTTGGAACTGCATTGTTTAGCATGCGTCCGCCAAATCCAAGCACATGTCCATATTGATCATGAATAGGAAACATAATTCGTGCGCGAAATCGATCATAACTATATCCATTGTGATTTGTAATTACCATGCCAGAATCGATTAAGAGTTTGCGATAAGTCGAACGAAGTCCGAAATTTTTCAACAGATTATCCCATCCAGGTGGAGCAAATCCAATAGAAAAACGCTCAATAATCTCCCTACTAACTCCGCGTTTTAAAAGATAATCATTGGCCATAAAGGCTTCTTTTTGTGTTAGACATTGCCGATAAAAAATACACAAGTCGTTCATAAATTTATATAGAAGATTACGCTGAGGATACTGGAAAAGAATGGAACTATTCTTGTCTTGATGTGGTATTTCTAGACAATATAAACTAGCGAGTTCTTTAATGCTTTCAATAAATGTTAAATGATCATAATTCATGAGAAAATCAATAGCGTTTCCATGAGCACCGCAACCAAAGCAGTGATAGAATTGCTTCTCATTATTTACAGTGAAAGAAGGAGTTTTTTCTTTATGAAAAGGACACCATGTATGATAATTGTTACCTTTCTTTGTTAATTTAAGACGTATGTTTATGAGGTTTACGATATCCGTACGTCCGATTAATTCTTTAATGAATACCAATGGAATACGTTGTGTCATACCATCCTCTTACTATCGGTAATCTGAGTATTTAAATTATAATAGCTCTGTCATTGTATATACATCCCTAACAAAATAAGCCGTGCTTTCCTGTAGAAGCACGGCCGGATAAATAGGTGCGTGTATTCTTCCTATCGAGAACACAACTTGATATACCTAGTATAGGCGAGTGCGGCGTGCATTTTCTCGTACTAATTTCTTTGCGTGGCGCTTAACAGCAGATGCTTTAGCACGCTTACGTTCAGTGGTGGGTTTTTCATAAAATTCACGACGACGCACTTCAGCTAAAACACCCGCTTTCTCACATGAACGCTTAAAGCGACGTAGTGCTACATCAAATGGTTCATTTTCACGTACTTTAATTACTGGCATGCAATCCTCTCGTTAAGGCATTTGTTTTTATGTTAGCCTTTCGGCAATTTTAAAAAAATTTTTAATTTTACTCTAAAAGAGTATAGATTGTATAGTACTATATCATGAGATCAAAATAGATCAGTCTACTTTATACTATAAAAATCAGTAGATCGTTATTCTCTACATGGATTGCAGTTATCATAAAATAAAATCACTGCAATAACTAGCATGCTTAATATTAGTATCACTAGATCTCGTAACGCTTCATTATTTTTACATTATTGTATTCATAATTTTTGTATACTAAACTTTATTTCTCTTTTTATAAAACACACGATTTTTATGTTTTATAAAATTTTGTCAAATGAGGTTTTATCGATGCGTGTTCTTGGTATTGAAACATCCTGTGACGAAACTGGTGTGGCCATTTATGATTCTACTGCAGGCTTACTTTCCAATCAATTGCATAGTCAGATCACAACCCATGCTCACTATGGTGGAGTGGTTCCCGAGTTAGCTTCACGGAGCCATATGCAAAAAACAGTGCTGCTAATTGAAGCCGCACTACAAGAATCTCAGCTAAGGATGCAGGATATTAATGCAATAGCTTATACAGCAGGTCCCGGTCTCGTGGGATCTTTATTAGTAGGCTCCTGCATTGGACGCTCTCTCGCTTTCTCTCTAAACATTCCTTCAGTTGCTATTAATCATATGGAAGGGCATCTTCTGTCACCAATGCTAGAAGATGATCCGCCAAATTTTCCATTTGTGGCTTTACTAGTATCAGGTGGACATACTCAATTGATTAGTGCTACTGGCATTGGTGCATATACCTTAATGGGTGAGTCGCTTGATGACGCAGCAGGTGAAGCATTCGATAAAACTGCTAAACTACTAGGACTGAGTTATCCTGGTGGCCCAGCATTATCTGCACTAGCTAAAAAAGGGCTAAGAGAGCGCTTTAGGTTTCCACGTCCTATGACTGACCGTCCCGGGTTCGATTTTAGTTTTTCTGGACTCAAAACTTTTGCAGCAAATACAATTTATAATAATCATAATACTTTACAAATCCGTGCAGATATTGCTCGTGCTTTTGAGGATGCAGTAGTAGATACATTGGTTATTAAGTGTAGACGTGCTTTAAATTATAGTGGTTTTAAATCTTTAGTACTCGCAGGAGGTGTTGGGTCTAACTGTTTGCTACGCAGGAAACTAAAAGACTTAATGATACAAAGAGATGGCAAGGTATTTTATGCTCGTCCTGAGTTTTGCACTGATAATGGAGCGATGATTGCCTATACAGGCATGATGCGCCTTCAACTAAACGGAGATAATCCACTGAGCATTACAGTGCGTCCACGGTGGCCTCTATCCGAGTTAAATACGCTATAAGGTAAAGAATAAATCTGTATCTATTGATTTATGATATATTAAAATAGCAGTATGCAATATCTACCTACTGTGCGCTTTCATCATAGATTATTTTTTATCATATTCTATTATATTAGATAGAGGAGAAAAAGTGCGAAAAATGGAGATTTTTGTGGTAGAGCGTAATAACATTACACACATAGATCCGAATGACTCTCATGTAAATTTACACGATACTTAGATATTGAAATACAACAATGATTTTAGAATCAGAAGCCGTATTTTACGAATGTTAGATTATGTGCATGTTATGGAAAGTAGAGGATTTTTGATGCATCTCTTTATTTGATTAAAAAATTACTGCAAAACATTTTACTTAAAGAGAAAGCAGTATACATGAATCCTGATAGTATTTTTACTCACCATATATGTACATTTGTATCATATTTTACATATTGTTAGAGTTGCATTCTAATTGTTATCTAAATTTCAAAATTCCGATAAATATATTTCAATTTTTTGTATACACACAAAGATAACAACGTTATATGTCTAAGCAAAAGTTATTCGTGTGTCGGTATAGATTGATAACAAGTATGAGTATACTTATACTGCATCAGAAATATTGGAAAATAAATGTCGCACTGATTGGCTTCAATAGATAAAAACATATGATATAGTGTTTATGGAGCCTGCAAAAATCACAGAGATATAACATGGATACTCTATTTATTAATCAATTAACTATTATTACAACTATTGGTATTTATAATTGGGAGAAAAAGTTTCCACAAAAATTATTATTAGATATTGAAATAGCACAGGATCAGCGTGCTGCCTCTGCGAGTGATGATATTCAATATTGTTTAAATTACACTGAGATAGTAGAGGCAATTATATCCCTCGTTAGTCGAAGGCACTTTAATTTAATTGAACGTGTAGCAGAGGAGGTTGCAGCCTGTCTTCTGAATCAATTTTCTTCTTTATGGGTTCGGGTAAAAGTGAGTAAACCAAATGCAGTGCCGCAAACTCAACAAGTGGGTGTAATGATTGAACGAGGCGATCTCCTGCAATCAATGCGGTGCGTCAAATGCAATGCTAATGATGGCAATCATGATTATAGAGGGTAATAAGAAGATATAATCTTCTACAATTCAATATTGTTAGTCTTAAATAGGTAGATCATAAAAGTAAGATGAGCAAGGAAGCACAGTGTGTAGTTGTAGTATCAGCGCGGGTACAGTATATTTTTTCTTTTTTATATCACCAGTACAATCACCATATGCATGGTATGGTGAGATAAAATAGTGTGTAAAGTATCTTTTTTCTACGATTTTTTTGTCATATGTTTTTATAGAATCTTTGTTCAAAGATCAAAATTCTTATTTGTTATCTTTTTATGCGTTTTATTACATACGCTCCACAGTGTCAATACCTAAAGTATTTAATCCACATTTTAGAGTTTTTGCTGTTAATAATGCCAATTTTAGATAGGTTGTTTTTTTCTTTTGGTCTTTTTCTTCTAGAATTTGACAGCTCTCATAGAACTGAGAGAAGATAGATGCGACATTATATAAATAAGAACACATGATATGCGGTAAGCCATCACAGGCAACCTTGCTGATTGTTTCTTCAAACTGTAGTAAACTGATAGCTAGTTCTACTGAGATATTATTTAAAAGATATGTGGATCCGATAATATCTCTATTTGGATCGATTCCAGACTTACGAAAGATTGATACCACACGAGTATATGCATATTGCATATATGGCGCTGTATTACCTTTAAATGATAACATATTATCCCAATCAAATATATAGTCAGTAGTGCGATGTTTGGAAAGATCGGCGTATTTCACAGCACCAATACCTATAATTATTGCTAACTTCTGTAGTTCATTGTGTGAGATGTGTGGATTTTTCTCTACTATAAGCTGAGAAGCACGATGGACTGCTTCATCTAATAAATGAGATAGCTTAATAGTATCACCGGTACGTGTTTTGAAAGGCTTACCGTCCTTACCTAAAACCATACCAAGCATATGATGTTCTAACTGTAAATCTTTTGGTATATATCCAGCTTTACGTGCAATAGTCCATGCTTGTGTAAGATGTTTATTTTGACGGGAATCTATATAATAGATTATGCGATCAGCGTGCAATACTTCATATCGATATTTAGCACAAGCTATATCTGTAGTGGTATATAGATATCCACCATCTTTTTTCTGAATAATGACGCCTACATGATCTCCTAATTGATTGCGGTGTTCATCCAGGAATACGACGGTGGCGCCGTGGCTGGATACAGCAAGATTCTTATATTTTAAATCAGATACGATATCTTCCATCATATGCTGATATAAGCTTTCTCCCATAGTATCTGTAGGTTTAAGTGTTACATTCATACGATCATACAATAGTTGATTTTTTTTCATAGTGATATCAACTAACTGACTCCAGAGTTTTCGGTAATATTTATTTCCACTTTGAAGTTTAACAACATAGCTACGCGCACGTTTAGCAAATTCAATATCATTATCATAATTTTTTTTAGCCTCACGATATAAAGTTTCTAGGTGCGTAAGACTAATTTCTTGATAGTCTGTAATATTTTTTTTTTCTAAAAATGCAATGAGCATACCAAAGTGAGTACCCCAATCACCAATGTGATTAGCACGAATGACATTATGACCGAGAAACTCTAAAGTTCGTACGATGGCATCACCAATAATCGTAGAACGTAAATGGCCAACATGCATTTCTTTCGCGACATTTGGTGAGGAGTAATCTACAACTATGGTTTTTTGTTGAATAACCGAAACGCCAAGTTTTTCTGTTGTCAATGCATGGTCAATTTGTACAGATAACCACTTAGAGTCAAGGAAAATATTAAGAAACCCTGGACTCATAATTTCTACTTTTTTCGCGATATCATGCAAATTTAGATTCTGCAGAACGCGTTGAGCGAGTTTTTGTGGCGCTATATTTAGAGTTTTAGCTAATGCCATTACACCATTAACCTGGTAATCACCAAATTTTGATTTTTCTGATTTACGAACTTGAGCTTGATAATGTACTGGGGCACCTGCTAAAACCATAGCTTGAGAAATATGCTGTATGAGGAAATTCTGTATATTCACTTTTTCACCTTCATCTATTAATGCATATATGTCTATGAGACACTCTTGTAATAGCAGATCATAAGAGTATTCTAGTATATTACTTTTTCTTAAAGGAGTTAGTCACTTACAATAATCTTAGTTTCTCATATAGAATGGATTAATGTAATTAATTTTTCATTCTATATGAGGCATGCACTACAATAATCATTAAAATAAGTATTTATAACTATGTAATAAATAGATTTGTAGACGCGTACGCGTATATGGCATCATTTTGATGCAATGTTGATAACACAAATTAATAATAGACGATAGGTATTTTGGAAAGATTTCCTTAAAAAATATAAAATCTCGCTTTTATTAAACAACTGACTTTTTTTCGCCATCGCATCACCACAGTTAGAATGTTGATGTAATAATATGTACTACTTAACAGTATATAGTAATCTATAATGTTATCAGTGAAGAATAGAAGCGGCACTAAGAATAGATGAATACAATAGTTTTCCGCTAAGAAAACATTAGTTTTTATATACTCTATCTAGATAAGATAAACACAATAAATCTTGATTTTTTTATACAGCTCTTATAGTTCGATGTATAATATATAGTAGCTGAGTGCTTTTGTTCTTTACATAAATGAATCCAGGTAATATTCAGCATCACGTGCTGCCATACAACCAGTCCCCGCGGCAGTAATAGCTTGTCTATAGATATAATCTGCGACGTCTCCAGCCGCAAAAACACCGGGAATGCTGCTTTGCGTGGCATTGCCATTCGTGCCTGATTGCACTTGAATATAACCGTTATTCAGTATAAGCTGATTATGAAATAATGCAGTGTTTGGGGTGTGTCCAATGGCGATAAATACTGCTGCAACGGTTATATTTTTTATTTCTGCGTTTTTTGTGGATCGTAATTGTAGCGCGGTTACTCCATTTTGATCGCCTAATACTAAATCTAGTGTAGAGTTTGTATGAAGAATAATTTTTCTATTGTTTATTTTTTGATATAGATGCTTCACAAGTATTTTTTCAGCACGAAAGGAATCTCTACGGTGAATAAGATGTACTTCAGAGGCGATATTCGCAAGGTATAAGGCTTCTTCTATTGCGGTATTCCCACCACCAACAACCGCGACTCTCTGATTTCGATACAAAAATCCATCACATACTGCACATGCAGACACACCGCGTCCTTTAAATTCTTCTTCTGAAGGTAGTCCAAGATAACGAGCTGACGCACCTGTAGCGATGATTAAAGCATCAGTAGTATACTGATTTTGATCACCATTTAAGGTAAATGGTCTATTTTTTAGATCAACATTCACGATACAATCGTCAATGATTTCAGTATGGAATTTAAGTGCATGCATATGCATTCTATCCATTAACATTGGACCTGTCAAATGACAGGCATCTCCTGGCCAGTTTTCAACCTCAGTCGTGGTCGTTAATTGCCCACCTTTTTCTAATCCTGTCACTAATGTTGGATGTAAGTTAGCACGCGCTGCATAGATCGCTGCAGTATATCCCGCAGGACCAGAACCTAAAATTAGTAATTTACTATGTTTAACCTTCTGCATTAAAAAACCCTCTTGATTATACAAAAGTAGATACTTGGATTTTCTTTACATGCCTAACATGAAAGTTTTATGTCATAAAATGATGTACCTTGAAAATATAAGAATTTAGTAATGAAATATTTGTAAATAACATCTTGTATGTTAATCATTTTATCTTTTGAATAATTCAGTATGTCTATTAGTCATTAGTTGTTATTCGCTACCAACGAATTATATCTTATGGACTGTGGGGTTAAGAATATCCGTAATACTTCCCTCAAAGATTTCCGCTGCTAAACCTATTGATTCATATAAGGTAGGATGAGCGTGGATAGTTAATGCGACATCTGCCGCATCACATCCCATTTCAATAGCTAAAGCTAGTTCACCTAATAACTCACCGCCATTTGTACCAACTACTGCACCACCAATTATACGATGTGTCATTTTATCGCAGATAATCTTAGTTATCCCATTCGCACAGTTAGAAGCCAATGCGCGGCCTGACGCTGACCATGGAAAGATGGATGTTTTATAATGCATTCCTTTTTTTTGAGCTTCTTTTTCAGTCATGCCAACCCATGCCACTTCTGGCTCCGTATACGCAATAGATGGAATGACGATGGGTTCAAAATAATAGTTTTTACCAGAAATGACCTCGGCGGCAATATGACCCTCATGTATACCTTTATGTGCCAACATTGGTTGGCCCACCACATCACCAATGGCAAAAATATGTGGAATATTAGTACGCATCTGTTTATCGACAGGTATAAAACCACAATCATCTATTTTAATACCAGCTTTATTGGCACCACATTTTTTACCATTAGGTGTACGCCCGATTGCCACCAATACTGCGTCATAACGCTGTATACTGACACATGCATGCTTATTTTCCATAGTGACATACACACCATCGTTCTTTGTTGTCATAGCTGTTACTTGAGTTTCTAATATGATTTGTAAGCGCTTAGAAATAGATTTTGTGAATACTTGTATTATATCTACGTCAGCAGGAGGGATTAGTTGATTTGACATTTCAACTATGTCCACTTTTGAACCCAGAGTGCGATATAATGAACCCATTTCAAGGCCTATAATGCCACCACCAATGATTAGTAAACGTTCTGGGACTGTTTGTAATGCTAGTGCAGTGGTAGAATCCCAAATACGTGGGTCTTCATATGGTGCGAGTGGTATGGGCAGAGGAGATGAACCTGTTGCGATAATAGCATGGTTAAAAGCAATAGTAGTAGTAGGACCATCTTGCGATATTACTTCTAGTGTATGAGAATTAGTAAATGTACCGATACCTTGTATTATTTGTACCTTACGACTGTGTGCCATTCCAGCCAATCCACCGGTTAATCTCGAGATGATTTTTTGTTTCCAATTACGAATCTTATCTAGATTGAGCTGAAGATTGCTAAATACTACACCATGATTTTCCAGTGCTTTCGTTTCTTCTACAACTTTAGATACATGTAGTAAGGCTTTAGAGGGAATGCAACCAACATTCAGACATACACCGCCTAACTCCTTATAACGTTCGACTATAATTGTTTGTAATCCTAAATCTGCGGCACGAAATGCTGCAGAGTACCCTGCAGGACCAGCTCCAAGTATCACTACCTGAGTTTTAATTTGAGTACGCATGATAATCTCTTTACGATAATTGATAATCTAATGATAGAGTTCTATATACAATGAAGTTTTTCATTTATCAAGTTAATAAAATGTTTAGAAAAGCAATTGACTGTGGAATATATTTTGATCAGTATACGCCATATTAGAGATGTTCTTACATCACGAGCTGGCGAATATCAGATAGTACCTTATTAATGATCGTTATAAATCGTGCGCCATCGGCACCATCAATCACACGGTGATCAAAGGAAAGTGAAATAGGCATCATCAGGCGCGGTATAAATGTTATGCCATTCCAGACGGGCTCTATAACTGCTTTAGAGATCCCGAGAATAGCGACTTCCGGGGCATTAATGATTGGTGAAAAATAAGTTGTACCTAAGTTGCCAATACTAGAAATAGTAAAACAACCACCCTGCATCTCACATGAAGTGAGTTTTCCATCACGAGCATTTTGAGATTGTTGAGTTAATTCACGTGAAAGTTCCAGAATACCTTTTGTATTAACATTTTTGTAGACAGGAACTACTAACCCATTCGGTGTATCTACTGCTACACCAATGTGAATATATTTTTTTAAAATGAGATACCGTTCATCTTCAGATATAGAACTATTAAAGCGCGGCATTTTCTCCAATGCCATCGCGACAGCTTTCATGATAAATATTAATGGAGTGAGTTTTATATCTAGATGGTTTTTTACCGCTTCATGGTTTTGTGTTTTACGGAATTCCTCTAGATTAGTGATATCTGTTTTATCAAAATGAGTCACATGTGGAATGACCGACCAATTTCTTTTTAAATTGGCACCCGATTTTCTCTGCAGGCGGCTTATTTCTACGTTTTGCACTTCACCAAACTGGCTATAATTTACCTTTGGCCATTTAGGGATGTCTTCTGATTTATTATTTTTTTTTCTCTCGCTTTCAGTATATTTTATAGCATTTTGTATGTATTTCTGTATGTCTTCTTGCAGAATGCGTGATTTACTGCCTGTGCCTTGTACCATACTCAGATTGACTCCAAATATCCGTGCTAAACGGCGAACTAAGGGGGTTGCGTGCACATACGTATTCGTGGGTGTTAGTGTCTCTTTTTCTTGGTATGGATGAAATCCAATCTTAGAGTGATAAAGCAGTACGCTTTGTTCAGTATTTATAACCATCAGTAACATACCAGTGCTAACTTGATCTCCGGTTTGCACTGTAATATCGTGTACTTTCCCAGAAAAAGGTGTCTCAATGGCTATTGAACTCTGTGAATTTCCAATAAAAAAGATAGTATCTGAAGCGGAAATATTTTCGCTAACCTTAACTAAAATATCAATAATTGTAACATTGTCACCAACAATTTTTGGCGCATAAATGTTTTTGTAGCAATTATCTGAAGGTAATATTTTTTCTTTTTCCTGTCTATTGTCTATAAAAGACGGAGAGTGAATATCGTCTACAGCGTCAAAGATCATAATTACTTTTCCAGATTGAACTTTATCTCCTGGTTTAATAGTAATCTCCCGTACAATTCCCGCATGGGGAGATGGTACTTCCATAGAAGCTTTATCGCCTTCAATCACTAATAAAGATTGTTCATATTCTACTTTATCACCAATCTTAACTAATATTTCAGTAACTTCAACTATATCTGTTCCAATATTAGGAACCTGGATGGAAATAGCCATTTTGTGACCTCCTGGTTATGTTAAACAAGGGTTCCTTTTATTAGCATTAACATTTAAGTTAGTAATAGCTTGATCTACTTCCTTAATATCAATTATCTTATCTTGAGCTAATGCAGATAATGCAGCAATCACTACATAAGAGGCATTGACTTCAAAGTGATTACGCAAATTAGCACGACTATCTGAAAGCCCAAAACCATCAGTACCCAGTACATGATAATTATTACTTGGAACATAGTTGCGTACTTGTTCAGCAAATAATTTCATATAATCCGTGGAGGCTATAGCAGGTGCTGCATTCATAATTTGAGTAATATATGGAATACGTGGTATCGCAGTAGGATGCAACATATTCCATCGTGCGCATTGTTGACCATCACGTGCAAGTTCTGTGAAAGAGGTCACGCTATATATATCAGATCCTATATCATAATTTTCATAAAGGATATCTGCCGCTTGACAAACGTGACGTAAGATAGCTCCTGAACCTAGAAGTTGTACTTTCCCTCTATTACCGTTCTTAGTTCTTAATTTATATATACCTTTACGAATACCATTTTCTACTCCTACTGGCATACTTGGCATATGATAATTTTCATTTACAGTCGTAATATAATAAAAAATATTTTCTGGTGCATCACCATACATACGGGTTAATCCATGATGTATGATTACTGCGAGCTCATAAGCATACGCTGGATCCCAAGAAATACAGTTGGGAATAGTTAACGCATAAATATGGCTATGACCATCTGAGTGCTGAAGTCCTTCGCCATTTAGAGTGGTACGTCCTGATGTTCCACCGATGAGAAAACCGCGTGCCTGTTGATCACCAGCCGCCCAAAATAAGTCACCAATTCGCTGAAAACCGAACATAGAGTAATAGATATAAAAAGGGATCATGGATACATTATTGGTACTATAAGATGTAGCTGCTGCTAACCACGAAGAGCCTGCACCAATTTCATTAATACCTTCTTGTAAAATCTGCCCTTGTTTGTCTTCTCTATAATAAGCAATTTGTTCACGATCTGATGGATGATACTGTTGGCCATGAGGATTGTAAATTCCAATCTGTCTGAATAAACCCTCCATACCAAATGTACGTGCTTCATCAGCAATAATTGGTACTAATCGCTCTTTAAGAACCGGATGTTTCAGCATTATATTTAAGGCACGAACAAAGGCGACAGTAGTTGATATGTCTTTATGTTGCTTGATTAATAAATTATGGAAATAATCTAGAGACGGAATCTCGAGTTTGTCATTACACTGCATTGTACGTGTGGGTAGATATCCACCTAATTTCTTGCGTTGTGCATGCAGGTACTTATATTCCTCTGAATCTTTTTCAAAAGTTATATACGGTAAGGTATCTATATATTCATCATGAACTGGAATATGAAAACGATCACGGATATAGCGTATGTCCTCTATTTTCATTTTTTTTACTTGATGAGCAATATTCTTAGCTTCAGTACTTTCACCCATGCCATAACCTTTTACAGTATGAATAAGAACTACAATTGGTTTGTCTTTAACAGACTGCGCTTTTTTGAGTGCGGCATAAATTTTCTTTGGATCATGACCACCTCGATTTAGTCTCCAGATCTCATCGTCGGTCATGTCTTTGACAAGATCAATAGTTTCTGGGTATTTTCCGAAGAAATGTTTTCGTATATAGGCACCATTTTTGGATTTAAAAGTTTGATAATCACCATCAACTGTTTCATTCATAATCTGGATTAATTTACCACTGACGTCTTTTTGAAAGAGTGGGTCCCAGCGGCTACCCCAGATAACTTTAATGACTTCCCAACCAGCTCCACTAAAAATACCTTCAAGTTCATTAATAATCTTACCATTTCCTATGACTGGTCCATCTAAGCGCTGTAAATTACAGTTTATAATAAAAACTAAATTGTTGAGTTTATCTCGTGTGGCAACAGTAATCGCCCCTTTAGATTCTGGTTCATCCATTTCCCCGTCTCCAAGAAAGGCATAAACAGTTTGAGCAGATGTATCCTTCAGATTACGATGTGCGAGATATTTTAAAAACTTAGCTTGATAGATAGCCCCCATAGGACCTAAACCCATGGAAACAGTAGGGAATTGCCAAAAATTTGGCATTAACTTTGGATGTGGGTACGAGGATAATCCATTGCCATCGACTTCCTGTCGGAAATTATTCATCATTTCTTCAGTAATCCGGCCTTCAAGAAAAGCACGAGCATATATTCCTGGAGAAATATGCCCCTGAAAATACACTAGATCACCCCCATCTTTCATGGTAGATGCACGAAAAAAATGATTAAAGCATACTTCATATATAGTAGCTGCAGATTGGAAGGAAGCTATATGTCCTCCTAGTTCTAGATTTTTTTTTGAAGCGCGTAAAACCATCATTATTGCATTCCAACGAACAGCATTACAGATATGGCGCTCTAAGGGAATATTCCCTGGATATAATGGTTCATTGTCCACTGGAATAGAATTAATATAGTTATTATTTGATCTAATCAGATCCCTGTGCATATCATCTTGACGCACAATTTTGGATATCTCATCAATCAGGTATTGAGCACGCTCAATACCTTCTTCACGAATCACTGATTTAACTGCCTCTAGCCACTCGTTGGTTTCCATCGGATCCACGTCATAGTGTAAATTTTTTGACATAGGTATATTCCTTACCCGTATTTCATTGTGTAAAATGCTTGAGAACTAATCTTCTTTGTTAATGAAAAAATGAGAGAGGTCGTGCATACTAAATTTAGGAAGAATGATTAGTGTATGCAAAATAACACCCTGTATTAAGTTCTTTTATATATTTATATACTTAATAGAATAAATATACAGTATGCTATGTATGTAACTGTATAGCATCCATGCATTCACCGCTAATCATAGTGAAGAAGTGAAAATTCTTACCACGTAGTGTATTAAATATATTTATTCAATACAGAGACGATTTCTATTGGATAAAATCTTAGCAATATGAAGCGATGGTTAGTATTTATTGTATTATCTGATATGCGGAATCTTTTAAAGATTACTGATTATAATTCTTTACTAGATGTTTTGTTTTTGAGCTTCTGGGATGTTGATCGTTGTTGTCTTTAATTTTATATATTGTACATACGATGCTCCTATTAAATAACTATAATTAGATATTCAACAGACAACTGACTAGTAATTAAAATAGATAGTGGCTCATAGAGGTATATGGTTCGTGATCGCGAAAGAATTATACACGTATGCATCATATAATGATTTCTCACACCACACAATCAAGATTTCTGAAATAATTAAGTGATATATAAAATCGATAGCTTCTCAATATAAGAAATTCTATGATCACTGTATTTTCTTTTGCCTTATATGTGATAATACGGCATAATGTGAATACATCCTTATGTATTGGTGTGAATTTTTATTCATAAAGATACCTGTATCTTGTGTACTGATTATGCATATGTAATGTGAATAATATTATTATTATATATGTCTGAGTGGTATAGTACTCATACTAATATTAATACTAAATATTCATGTTTATGGCCTTGAAGTACACAGAAGACCTTCCGTATTTTTAGATGCATATAGCATGGAATTCATAGTTTATTGTTAAGTTAAGGGTTTTCCTTCAACATGATAAAGGATCTACATGTGATACAAAATCCATACGTGCGTCTCTTGAATACTATAATTAAAATACAACAAATATAAGAGATTCTCATAGAGAATAGCGCATTTTTATTTTTAATATCATGCGTTTATTTCTTCTTTTATAATGTGTTTCTAGCGAGTTATCAGATCGTCTAACTAAACTTTCTGATATATCATATATACCAGGAAAGTTAGATAGGCTATGATTGTCAACAACCATCATTTAGTTAGTAATTAAGGTTTAAGATAGTATATTTAGTACGCTTTTAACTTAGATATTTAGGATCGTAGTAAACCCTAAAGCGCATGATGTATAATGCAATTTCATTTCTGGGGCATAAGATATATTATTATTAATAATTAGATGCGCCAAAATAATCATTTTGATATCTAACGAAACGTTATTACTGTGCATATCATGTAACATGCATGTATAAAATGGATGAAAACTGATCAGAAAAAGATTCATTACAGCGTACACACCACATATATCACTGATTAAGGAAAAGATTTTCTAATCACTCTATGACTCTGTACTCGATCTATAGCTCCTTACTTGTTAGTAATTCTATTGGAAAGTTATGCAATATGTAGATTTAAGAGATTTTCTGGGACTTCTTGAAAGAAACGGAAAATTAAAACGCATTACGCAAGAAGTCAATCCAGATCTTGAAATGACTGAAATTGCTAATCGTACATTACATCTGAATGGCCCCGCTTTATTATTTGAGAATCCCAAAGGTTACAAAATGCCAGTATTATGTAATCTGTTTGGCACATTAGACCGCATAGCGATGGGCATGGGACAGACCAGTATACATTCTCTACGGGATGTAGGACATTTATTAGCTTTTCTCAAAGAGCCCACCATCCCAGATGGAGCGCGGAATTTTTTTAAAAAAATTCCGCAGTGGAAGCAAGTCTTAAACATGCCTACTAAACGGGTTCGACATGCACTTTGTCAAGAACACATATGGCAAGACAAAGAAGTAGATTTGGATCGCATTCCAATAATGAAATGCTGGCCAGGTGATATCGCACCATTAGTTACCTGGGGTCTCACGGTGACGCGTGGTCCACACAAAAAAAGACAGAATTTAGGAATTTATCGCCAACAGGTGATTGGAAAAAATAAATTAATCATGCGATGGCTGCCACAGCGTGGTGGTGCATTGGATTTTCAAGCTTGGCGTGGTGATAAAACTGGTGAGAAACGTTTTCCTGTATCAGTGGCACTAGGTGCTGATCCAGCAACTATTTTAGGGGCTGTCACACCCATACCGGATACCCTATCAGAATATGCTTTTGCTGGTTTGTTACGCGGCACTAGAACTGAAGTAGTAAAGTGCATTTCTAATGACTTAGAGGTACCAGCTAGATCAGAAATTGTATTAGAAGGATATATTGAGGCAGACGAAGTAGCGCTGGAGGGTCCATATGGTGATCATACTGGATACTATAATGAATCTGATGTGTTTCCAGTATTTACTGTGACTCATATAACACAACGCAGTGATGCTATTTATCATTCTACTTACACAGGAAGACCCCCTGATGAACCTTCAGTTCTTGGTGTAGCTCTGAACGAAGTATTTATCCCCCTGTTACAAAAACAGTTTCCCGAAGTAATAGATTTTTACGTTCCTTCAGAGGCCTGCTCTTACCGTCTAGCGATAGTCACTATTAAAAAACAATATGTAGGACATGCAAAATTTATAATGATGGGTATTTGGTCGTGTTTACGACAATTTACTTATACAAAATTTATTATTGTATGTGATGATGATATTAACGCAAGAGATTGGAATGATGTAATCTGGGCTATTACCACACGTGTGGATCCAGCACGTGACATAGTTCTTATAGAGAATACGCCTATTGATTATCTTGATTTTGCATCACCAGTATCTGGGTTAGGATCGAAAATGGGTATGGATGCAACAAATAAATGGTCTGGTGAAACTCAGCGTAAATGGGGATATCCTATACAGAAGGATCCTGAAGTCACCGCGCGCATTGATGCAATCTGGAATGAGCTAGGAATTCAGAGATCTATGTAGTTTTCAGTGCAATCAAGGTACAATGATGATGATAAGAATCATTTCAAAGAGGAATACGTGCCAAACGTAATATGTAAAACCTCCTCATTAGAGGAGATTACTACTAATATATATCGAGTGCGTTTAATTCCGAAATCGGATTTTAGTTTTCGTGCAGGGCAGTATTTAATTCTTAAAATAACAGATCAAGAGCGTCGTGCGTTTTCTGTTGCTTCTACCCCTATAGAACAAGATATTATTGAGTTGCATATCGGAGCGTCTGAATATAATTCATATGCGATGTCGGCCATCATGCATATTCAGAATAATACTAATATTATTATTGATATACCACATGGCCATGCCTGGTTAAGAGAAGAAAAAGATTTTCCAATTATATTAATTGCCGGTGGAACAGGTTTTTCTTATATTCGTTCCATTCTTTTAACAGCTCTTGCAGAACAGGCAGATCGATCAATTTCACTATATTGGGGTGGGCGCGAAAAAAAACACCTATATGAACTAGATGCGCTAAATCTGTTAACACTACGTTATCCTAATCTAAATGTTCATCCAGTTCTGGAATATCCAATAGATGGATTTAAGGGTCGATATGGCACTGTTTTAAATGCAGTAATGGACGACTATGGCTGCCTATCCAAGCATTATATCTATCTTGCAGGGCCTGTTAGTATGGTCAGAAAGGCGCGGGTATTTTTTTGTGCTGAACGCGATGCTCAACCATCACTGATGTTTGCAGATGCGTTTAATATTACCTAATATATTATATAGAACTATGAAGTTTCTCATATTTTATCGGCGCTCTCTGTACATACAATTGCATTTTTTATCATTTGAATGATTCATCATGTAATATAATGAATATAATCTATAGATTTAAATCTAGTAATGCATGAGTAGACAATCTATTATAGATGATAAAATCACGAATAAAATAATTCGTATATGTAGTAAATGATGTCGATTTGCGGTTTTACAGAAAGCTAATTTTATATTGTAGATTACAATCATGACGATATAAATTTTGAGTGCTTCATCGGAAGCGTATAATAAAATCATGTACACATAATACAGTAACTTCGTTCGCTATCACCATGAAGTTAAATGTCCGATAGCCTTCTACTATAAAATCAACGTCATAATTTCATATTTACCAAAAATAGATGTACTATTTATACGCTTTCTGTTTTCTTAACTGAGAGATATGTTCTTACAGAACATAGAATAGAGGTTAATTTTTAGATATGGCCCCTTCATTAATAGGTATTGTATTTAATGTAAGACACAGATATATATTTTATAACAAATAAATACATCACCATAAATGGTGATGTCGTAGTTTATTAGTTTTAAAAACATATGTTTCATAACAAAACATATCATAGTGCATCCTCTTTTCTTACATAAATAATACCACATTGATTTATTTTACGTAAAATATGTACAATGCAAAGATATATTATAAAAAATAAGATTTATAAAAATGCTTTTTTAAGTGATTTATGTTTGTATTATACGAGTCAACTAGGAAATACATCATTTTATATTGTTAACCTCAGTGAAATATTTTTAAGCATAGTAGACATAGAAGAATACTCTTCTTAAAATTGTAATGTGTAAATGCGAATATATGTACTCATGTGATTTTCTCATACCGCGTAGTATGTAAAATTTTAATCCAATAACCTATAGATAGGACACATATCCAAACTGGAATTAACCACACAGAAAGGACCATATTTGGTTGTATAGATAACTGTATGACAATCCAAACCATAAATAATAAACAAAGCCAGTTTCTAAATGGATAAAATAATGTACGAAAGAAGTATTGCTCTTTTATATATATATGGTTGATTGTCCGTCGAAATTTTATGTGCACTAAAGTAATCATTGTCCAATTCAGTACTAGAGCAGAAACTGTGAGAGCCATAAACAAGATAAAAGTTTTGTTGGGTAAATAATAATTCAACAACAAACACAATGTAGTAGCTACAGCAGAAAATAGGATGGATCTTGTCGGTACACCGTGACGATTCAGTCTCCACAGGAAACTAGGAGCGTTTCCTTGTTGTGCTAAGCTAAATAGCATACGGCTATTACAATACACGCAACTATTGTATACCGATAAAGCCGCAGCTAGAACTATCATATTAAAAATGGTCGCTACAGCTTGATCATCTAACTGATGAAAGATCACAACAAATGGACTGATAGAACTTGTCACTTGTGACCAAGGTCGTAGAGCAAGCAGAATAGTTAAAGAACAAATGTAAAAAAATAAGATACAGTATATCAATTGATTTGTAGCTCTCGGGATATTAATATTTGGTTGAGCAGCTTCGGCTGCAGTCATTCCAATAAGCTCTAGCCCTCCAAATGAAAACATAATGATTGGCATCATGATAAATAATCCATTATAACCATGCGGTAAAAATCCACCATATTGCCATAAATTGCTTATAGTAGCATGTGAGCCGGCGTAATTACTAAGCAACATAAAAAACCCAAATAAGATCATACCTAAGACTGATATGATTTTAATCATACATAACCAAAACTCTATTTCACCAAAAACTCTTACGTGCATGAGGTTAACGATATTAATGAAAATAAGGAATAGAGCAGCAGACATCCATGTTGGTATACTTGGGTACCAAAACTGAATATACTGACCTATAGCGGTAAGTTCAGTCATTGCAACTAGAATGTATAGCACCCAATAGTTCCACCCGGATACAAAACCAGCAAAATTACCGTAATATTTATAAGCAAAATAACTCAAAGTACCTGCTACTGGTTCAGCTACCGCCATCTCACAGATTTGTCGCGTAATGAAAGAAGCAATGCATCCAACTATTGCATAACCTAATATAATACCAGGACCAGAAGATTGAATTACCTGCGCACTACCTAAAAACAGTCCAGTGCCAATTGTACCACCTAAGGACATGAGATGAATGTGACGACTTTTTAATCCACGTTGTAGTGATATTTGCTTTTCGTGCATTAATACTTTTTCCTAAGACAAGGACTTGGTTAAACCTTGATAAGCTACACTAGTGATTTTATATGTAATGCACCCTAACCTATGCACTCAATTGAAATATGAGTGCATAGGTTTTGTAACAAATTATATGATAGTGAAATATGATATACTTTCATTCTATTAGGGTTTCAGCTAGTCTCATAGACTTCTTATATCATACTATGATTGTGACACAAGGATGTAATTTATTTAGTTTTCATACAGAAACTCTACTTAGCCCCTTTGATATCCGCGTGAATAAATATGTGAATATTCATTCATTTACGCATTGTTTTTTTTCAGATGCTAAAATAAGAGATATTTACACCGGATTATCTCAGATGGTCTATAAATATATATTTTTTATTAAGTTGATAGATCTATGCATATTACACAATATAGCAATGTTATATACCATAAACGTTTATAAAATCATAGTATACATCTGTAGTATGTATATAAACTACAGTTTTGTCCTGTTATATATAGCAGTAAATATTGATTGAATCATTTGAATAAAATATAATACTATTGTTAATAGTATTATATTTTCATCTTATGAAAGCATAAAATAAATTAATTTTAATAAAAACATTTCTATTATGAATGTATATATTTAAAGCTTAAAAGCTTTAATATATCAGAAATTTTATGAAACATAATACAATATTTTATTTTAAGTTCTACATATAAAAGTACTAATGTAAAAAGATATAATAATACCTTTATATTCTTTTATTGTACGGCATCAGTTTTATGCTTTATAAAACTGATATGTTACAACCTGTATGTGATGGGTAATATAATATTTTATATATTATATTCATGTTAAATATTCTATGTGATATTAACTTAAACAGTATTTAGTCAGTAGTAATAACTTAGTATTACTATCTCAAGTATTTTATTTTGAAGAAGTTCTCTTAGCATAGAAAATATATTTCTGACATAGTGTACCAAGATGGTTAAGCGACATATGAGTTATTATAGTTTATATAATTAAATCATTAATTATAAGAGAATATTAAAACACGTTAAAATAATAATGATTTTTGTTGTAAATTCACTCATAAAGAACTACGTTCCTTACCGCTTTATGTTACTTTTAATTATATTCGCAATCTGAATTGTGATAAGATTTAATTATTATTTAATATATATCAATAGTCATATGATATTGCAAACACACAAAATGATGTAAATGTAAAAATTTTGATTAATATAACTCCACCATGATATATAACAATAATCATTCAATACTTAAAATACAAGTATGCTACGTTTGCATATTAACATGTAATTGACAACTAACCGATAGCATCTAGAATATTGCACTAACATATGCTATTAAATAATAGATCATATAATGATCTATTATTATGTCATTAGACAATATTTTTTATTTGATATGTTATATATTACAACATACATTGGTATATAAAGTATATATTTTATATTGCAAAGTGTTTATTTCACATATATTGACATTCAATATCATATTTTTATGATATATATCAACGCATAATAAAATTTTTATAGAATTGATTATTATATATAATATATATGAGTTTCTCATATATATGAATATATAAATATATTTTGTGAACAATACGTACTTTTTAATCGTAAATTAATATTTAATATTTATTATCTAATCGATATGATTGAATTAATGATACATTTTTATACTTTAATATTATATAATATATAGGATATATAAAATTGTACTTTATATAATATCTATATAAATATAAAAAATATTTTTATGTATAGGGATACGTTCTATGAATTTCCATCATAATTATTTATCTCATGCCTTCATGTACTTTCTAGAGTCAACTAATAGCCGTAATAGTAATAGTTATTTGGTTACAGATACAAACTCATTATAAAATAAGGATGCGAGTACTGGTATTATCTTAGCGTCTCTTAACCGTAGCGTATAATTTTAAAACAAGAAATTGAATGCAAAATATCATTTATAGTATTAATTTCTATCATAAAATTATATAATACCGTTTAAATGCAAAACTGATCGCTTAGCATGCAACCTGATCTTAGTGCGCGTAATCACTGATAATGTTCTTTATGCGTTAATAATTTAAAATACCGGCAATAATGGTGTTGCAAACATTACAAGTTTCTCTTTCTAAATTATGTTTTAAATACTTCTATGTATCTATTAATATTGCATCTAATAATGCCTTATTATCCGCTCCAGATGCAATGTGAATCTTAGTCCACCCGAGATCGAGAGCCAACATATTTAAACGTTCACTAACAACAACCAGACGACATTTTAACAGCCATTCTTCTCTATCAGTAACTGAAAATAATAAGTAAAGTTGTTTTAACATCTCACCACTAGTCACAACAAGTGTATGAATACCTTCTGTACGCCAACGCAGTCCCTCTTTGTCACCATGATAGTGTTTTTGACAACGCTGATAACATTCAATTATCTCTACTTTAGCGCCATAGCGTAGTAGGGTATCTTCTAGTAAACTTCGCCCGCCGTTACCACGTAAAATTAGCGCATGTTTGCCTTCTATAGCTTGTAATGGTAATAAGCGAATTAACACTTCACTAGTTTCTTTCTCTTTTGGCCACAAAGCTGCACGCCCACTGGTATTCTCAAATGCTAGTGCAGTACTGCGTCCAATGGCATAATAATGTAATTTTGTAGGCCATGACATGTTGATGCGTGCAAAAATCATTTTGGAATAATGGATTACATTTTGAGAAAGGATAAAGACTAAATCTTCAGATTCTAGAGTGTGCAAGCGTCTTGGAAGGATATGTAACTGAGTGCCCGAAGTAAATTCTATCAGTGGAAAAGCCCAAGCTACTCTTCCTTGATGGCGGAGAGCCGTCACTAACTCATCGGAAAACGGAGAGGGACGGGTGACTAAAATACTCATTAGTATATAGTAGTGGCATAGATTGTATTAAGAATGACACGAGCGCCATTTCCTAAAAGATATTCGGCTAAACATATACCTATTTTTTCAGCATCTTCTCGAAGTCCCCGGCACTCGCCACGTACTATCTGACTACCATCTAATGAACCAACCAACCCACGCAACCAGAGATTACTGCCTTCTAAAATCGCATAGCTACCTATAGGTACATGACAACCACCTGCTAATCTAGCATTCATAGATCTTTCTGCCCTAATTTGATCGTTTGTATCATTATGCTGCAAGATAGATAGTAAGTCTATAGTATTCCAATCGTCAAGGCGACCTTCAATACCAATCGCTCCTTGACCAACGGCAGGTAGTGATTCTTCTACTGGTATGATTTGACTGATTCGATGGGTTAGGTTTAATCTTTCCAATCCCGCTACAGATAAAATAATGGCATCATAGTGATCTGAATCTAATTTACTTAGACGGGTTCCAATATTGCCGCGCAGTATATTTACTAATACGTCTGGACGACGAGCATATAGTTGACACTGACGTCGCAGACTCGATGTGCCAACAATCGCATCGCGCGGCAGCATGTCGATTAATTGATATTTATTTGATAAGAATGCATCACGAGGATCTTCGCGCTTACAGATGGTCACCAATCCTAATCCTTTCGGAAAATTTATTGGAATATCCTTGACAGAATGAACAGCTATATCAGCAGCCCCGGTGAGTATCACCTGTTCTAGTTCTTTAACGAATATTCCCTTTCCACCAAGAGTAGTTAATGCAGAATCGAGGATCATATCTCCACGAGTCATTATGGGTATTAGTTCCACATGCAAGTTAGGATAGTATGCTAGTAATCTTTGTCGCACAAACTGTGCTTGCCATATAGCCAGTGGACTTTTTCTAGTAACAATTTTTATGATTTTATACGACATTTTTATACCACTTTAGCAAAAGAATATCACGACATTGTTTTTGATGCGAAAAGATTATACACATACTAAAGGGATAGGTTTATTTTCAATAAATCTGAAAAAAATTTATAAGAAAAGCAGTCAGATATGAAAAGACTCATTCATAATGCATGAGATTACTTTGTTATAGTTTATTAAAATATGAAAAATATTCCTGTAAATATTTCTCTGTCTTGATAAAATTCATAGAATCATTATTGGCTCTACAATGATGGAAGTCATATGTTCAATGAACAATAATGCAAGATCAGATAAGTATTATGCCTTCGCGTGTTGTCGTAGAGTGACATATATGTAGGGTAAACATTATCGATTTTTTTCAATTACATGATACTTGCAAAAATATTAAGACCATTAATCTGCTATTTTAAATTATACCCTATCTTAAGAACGATATACTTTTTAAGTAATAATATCGAAGACACTTGTAATCCACAAAGTATCACACTTTTTGAATTTAAAATTATAGTATAATAATATAATACATCGTATAATTGTATACATTTTACTCATATTATATATTATATATCTCAGTTTTATAAAAAAATATTATACACATGAATTTCACAACATATAAATATAGATAGTTTTAATGTATATAAAAGTATTAATATATGTATGTGATATATACTATATATATGCAGAGGGTTCAGAAATATTTTATTTATTCTAAATATCATTTTATCTTTGCATAGAAATGCAAAATTATCTGTATAATACTCTCTAATACATTGTTATTTTAAATTATTTACGTATTGATGTATATAACTATAAAATATGACTAAATATATCTAGTATTAAACGTACAACTTTAGTTTTTTATAAAAATTTTCTGCTTATTTATAAATATTTAACTTTACCATCCTACGATATATGCTAATAAATATATTGTTATTATATTTTTATGATATTTATGGAAATTTTATAATAGTTAATATCGTATAATTTATTTATGTATAAATATTTATTTATATCTACAATACAGATGTATAATTTGTTCGTACAGCACCGTAAATATAAATTGCAAGAAGAATATTATTAATTAAATAAATATATTTATAAATAATAATTAATGAAAAATACAAATCTCAATAATTTTTACTATAGTTATAGTAATCTATGCAAACCTACTATCGTAAATTAATAATATTTACTACATCTATAAACTCATACTAACAATATAGTAAAATTATAGGATGTATAAAAATAACAATTAGAAATCACATGATAGGATAGCGTGAAACAAGCATATTCTACTATATAACAGATATATTTACTATGTCATGAATTTATCAATTAATAATTATATGTAAAATGAAAATATATACCAATGATAGAGATATACTAACAAACATAATAGATGGTTATTTAAAATACTATTTTATATATTATAAATAATAGTCACACTATACATAATGATTTATAAACCTTTGTTTTATTTATTACATATGAATGTTTATTATTAACAAATAAAAGATAAATATGTTTCACCTTAGTTTTATAATCCATTAGAGGTTGTTGTTGATATACAAAATTTACTCATATTAAAAATTGCTATAGAAAAGGTGACGTATAGCGTGTTTTCTACGATGAAAGCAGTAGATAAATAATATTTTTTATTATCAGGTATATACGGTATACAGGTTCATAATAAATATTATTTTATTCTTATTGCTTTTGTAATATACAGGAAGCACTATCCTTCGTATAGATCATTTAAGTTTTCTTTAATTTAGAAAAAAATTATTTTTAATAAATAGATTTTTCTGTTAATATTATTTTTATTTATATCTTCATATTAAAGATTCTATATTTATAGATTCTATGAAAATTTTATATTATATAATACACACATATCTAACTATACACAAACAATCAAATACTTCATTTTTATTAAACAAGGATGAATGGTTATTTTATATAATATAATTTATGATCAGTATGTTACAATATGTTAATGCAAATTGCGCATAATGTTACAGAGAATCTACGTGGTACTGGTACCATAATAAGTTTATTTTTACAAAACTATTCACATATAGTAGTATATATACAGATTATTCTTATGTAAGAGCTATTTCATTTCAACAATGAAAAATTATTTATATTAAAATAGTCACTAATTACAAATTATTATGTCTTATGTATAAGAAGCAATTCCAATTACGAGGATGATCAACATCTATATTCTTTATAGAATATAATGAGAGGATAACACTTTCGATGGTAGAGATGCTATATCTATGCTACTTACTGACTAGATCAAATATTGTTGTAACTTAGTATATCTACGATTCTATAATATGTAATGTATATTATAGTTATATAAAATCTCCAATATTCCTTAGAATATCTTTCTATTCATGTTGTAACTAAATATAATGTATATGAAATGCTGAATATCGGTAGCAAATAAAAGTTACTGTACAGTCTACATATATATAACTTTTTCATGCTCTGTTAATTGTAAGAGGTAATGATCATACTAAAATATAGAGATAATGGACGAGACATAGTACATACGATAATAATTAAAATTATTCTTACATTAGTATGTATCATGCTTATAACTAGTGATATTGGATGCGGTTTAAAAGGTCCTTTATATTTTTCTCAACATAAAAGCAATTTACTTTCGCATACACCGCACAGACATCTTTTTCATTGATATTTTCATGCTCTGAAAGGAACTGTAGCATATAAAAGTGTATAGTATAATTTATATAATATCTTTATCGTTACGCGTTTTCTGGAGAAAACATGCACTTTTCAAAAATGCACGGTCTTGGTAATGATTTTATGATCATAGATGGTATCACTCAAGATGTCTCTCTCTCTCTAACTTTAATTCGCCAGTTAGCTGATCGTCATCGTGGCGTGGGTTTCGATCAATTGTTACTTGTAGAACCACCCTATGATCCTGATCTTGATTTTCATTATCGCATCTTTAATGCTGATGGCAGAGAAGTGACACAATGCGGTAATGGGGCTCGTTGTTTGGCGCGCTTTGTTCGCCTCAATAACCTGACAAATAAAAATGATATTTATGTGAGCACACAAACGGGTTATATTGTTTTACATATTATATCAGAGAACATGGTATGCGTAAATATGGGAAAACCTCTTTTTATACCAGACAGGGTACGATTTCAAACTATCATCCAGGATACTTTGTACGTGATGGGTGTTACCGGACATACCATCATTTGCGGTATCGTTTCAATAGGCAATCCACATTGTGTATTACAAGTTTCTGATGTTAGTAGAGCGGAAGTTAAAAAAATTGGATCGGCAATAGAAAAACATGAACGCTTCCCTGAAGGAGTGAATGTTGGTTTTATGGAAGTACTGCATTGCAAACATATTCGTTTACGTGTCTTTGAACGGGGCGTGGGTGAAACTTTAGCATGCGGTAGTGGTGCGTGTGCAGCAGTTGCTATTGGTATTCAGAAGCAAATTCTCGCAGATCGAGTACAAGTGGATTTATCTGGAGGTTCATTGGATATTTCCTGGCAAGGAGAGGGGCATCCTATGTATATGACAGGACCAGCTACTCATATTTATAGAGGGTCTATCTATATTTAAAGGAAGCACGCTAGCTATGTAAAATAATGTGATCACTATGTTTCTAGTGATATTCTATGCGGAATTCAATATAGCATATAAAATAACATGACACAGTAGTAAAAAATCCTAATCCAACAGACTACTCCTCTGGATTGATACTCGATGTTCATCGTAGACTAACATATGATGATTATCATTTAATGACTAGACAGTCTCAGTGTATAGCTACATAAAAATCACGTACTATATTACAAAATATTATTCCTTATGATCAAGAGTCATATAGTTATTTTGTAACTAAAAATGAGATTGATGATTTACAGAAATATATAGTATCCACTATATATACTAGGTATCCGCCGGTTCAAAAGTAATATTTTCTACCTGTACCTTCAGTTATAAGATGTGGTAATGTGCGATAAGTTATGACATGGTAAATTAAGTATTAAAATTAGTATAATCCTTTTTTTTAATTTAAAAATGGATGAAATTTCATCCTTTTAAACAAAAGATGATACACGTTAGCTAGTATAGATACCTCAAAGAGAAGAAACACTTTTCTGATAAATAGCAGTTCTCGTAGCTATATAGAATATATATCGGAGGTAATAATGACATTAAGAGATAATGATAGTTAATTTTTTTAAATTGACTAGACAATAGAATGTTTATATGAATATATATTAGTCTATATATTAGATTTTAAGTAAAATAGAACATATTATATTGAACATCAACATATTTGTAAAATTATATTTATAAAGCTCTGAAAATATGTTTATATATTTTGGCACAGATCAATATATGTGCCATGTGTCTGATGCATTATTACCAATGATCTATGAGTTAAATACCATCCCTATGTTTTACACCATGCTATTGCAAAATACATATCGAGTATTTTGTCACTTGTAATAGAAAAATAAATGATAGAAAATGTTTATTTATTATGGTAATTTATAGAAATAACAATATATCGATATTTTATTATAAAATATAAACATGAATTTATATAAAATATGGTTGTTAACTCTTTTTTATCAAAAAGTATTATTTTGTTGATAAATTTTAGTGATATTTTCTTTTTAAAATTTGGATATCTTCTATCAAAAAATTTAAAATAATAATATGTAGTTAATGATTTTTAAATAAAAAGAGACAGTATCTTTTTACATATGTTCCCTACATAGTATATACATCAATAATGAATGTTATATAAAGTGAGTAGGATACGTACATAGATGTCAGTCAGTATATGCGATGCCAGTATTGTAAATTACTCTGTATTGTATACAGAGATGTTAGTGATATTAAAAAAGTTTTTGAATTGCAAATATTTAGTTTTATTCAACCTAAGAAGATGGCTAATCTATGTAATATGTAAGAATATATGAGTAAAATAAAATGTTAATTTAAAAATAATATTTTATCTCTAACAATTATAATTTTTACTAACCAGTGATTGGATCATACATACATCCAGATTTTTCTGCATCAAAACAAAAAATATAATGATATTCATTCCATAAGATCATATATCTTTCTATCTTCTATAGAAGATAATATAAACTACTATATACAGACATAGCATCATTCATTTTATCATAAAACATTTATAGCATGTAACTCTTCAAACGCCTGCTCTAAACGAGTGATCATTGCAGACTGAGATGCACGTAACCAAGTACGGGGATCGTAAAATTTTTTATTTGGCTGATGATTTCCGGAAGGATTACCAAGCTGTTCTTGTAAGTATTCTGCATAATTTTTATAGTAGTTTAAAATACCAGACCAGCAAGCCCATTGAGTATCAGTATCGATATTCATTTTTACTACCCCAAATTCGACTGATGCCCTGATGTCAGAAAGAGAAGAACCGGAACCACCATGAAACACAAAATGTATTGGATTATGTTGTAAGTTATATTTTTTCTGCACTAATTCCTGAGAATGAAGCAATATCATTGGTTTTAATTTTACATTACCAGGTTTGTATACACCGTGTGTATTACCAAATGAAGCTGCAATAGTAAAATTTTTACTAATTTTTCTTAGTTGGGTATAAGCATACTCAACATCTTCTGGGCGAGTGTATAAGGCAGACTCATCGATACTATCATGCTTAATACCATCCTCTTCGCCACCAGTACATCCCAGTTCAATTTCTAAAGTCATATCAATTTTTGACATACGCTTTAAATATTGACTAGAGATTTGAATATTCTCTTCTAAAGTTTCTGCAGATAAATCAATCATATGAGACGAGAATAGGGGTTTTCCAGTATTAGAAAAATTCTCCTCACCTACCTCTAGTAATCCATTTATCCATGGAAGGATATTTTTTGCACAGTGATCTGTGTGTAATATAACAGGAACACCATAGTGTTTGGCCATAAGGTGTATATGGTTTGCGCCAGAGATGCTGCCCCATATAGTTGCAGCATGACTGTTATTTGATAACAAACCATGCCCAGCAATAAAGCGTGCGCCATGATAAGAAAACTGAATAATAACTGGTGCCCGCACTTTAGCGGCAGTCTCTAGTACAGCATTAATAGAAGATGTGCCTATGCAGTTAACAGCGGGTAATGCAAATTTATTCTGTATTGCGATGTTAAAAATGGTTTGTACATCTTTTCCGGTAATAACACCTGGTTGTATGTAATCTAAAATTTTAGACATTTTACTTCTCCGAATGTTTTACTGGTATATGGATTTTAGTTATACCTTGGAGATCCAATATATACCCTATCTACTAATATAAACATTGTGTACGATTTTTTAATACGGATAGCGCGGGTAAATCTTTATCAGATACGAAGGCAAGAAAGGCCCCGCCACCAGTTGAGATGTAGGAGATTTGATCTTTAATTCCATATAAATCAATTACCGCCAGTGTATCACCTCCACCTGCAATAGAAAATGCAGGGCTATTCGCAATAGTTTTTGCGAGTACCTTAGTACCTTCCCGACAATTCGGCCATTCAAATACACCCATGGGGCCGTTCCATAAAATAGTTTTAGCACTGTTTAATAGTTGAGCGTTGATCACAGACGTCTGATCTCCAACATCTAGAATGACTTCGTTATCCTGGATTTCAGATATTGTTTTTACAGTAGATGAAGTTTTTTCTGCAAACTCTTTTCCGACACGAGCATCTATAGGTATGGATATGGAGAATTTATCACATAATTTTTTTGCTAAATGAACGTAATCTGGTTCGTAAAGAGATTTGCCTACTTTATGATTAATGGCAATAAAAGTATTGGCAATGCCCCCCCCAACAATAACAGTATCTGCAATATTTGCTAATGAGTGGAGCACATGAAACTTCGTAGATATCTTAGAGCCACCGACTATCGCCACCATTGGGCGAGAGGGATTTTTTAAGGCTGTTTCTAAGGCTGTTATTTCATTTAATAACAGGGGACCCGCGCAAGCCGTCATTGCATACTGACTAACGCCGCATGTAGAGGATTGCACTCGATGTGCCGTTCCAAAAGCATCCATCACAAATATATCACATAATGCAGCATATTGCCGAGAAAGATGTCTATTATTTTGTTTTTCTCCTGTATTAAAACGAACATTTTCTAGAACAGTAAGTTGTCTAGTGATTGGATGGATGCCGTTAAGATATTCTGCATGCATAGTGACATGGTTCTTACCGAGTTGTTCTTTTAAATAGTTTACGACTGGCAATAAAGAGAAATCTTTATTGTATTCGCCTTCAATTGGGCGACCAAGATGAGAGGCCACTATTACTCTGGCGTCTTTCTCTAATGCTGCTTTAATTGTTGGAAGAGCTGCACAAATTCGTGCATCAGACGTCACTTTTCCTAATTTAATAGGTACGTTTAAGTCAGAACGAATCAACACGCGTTTATCTGAAATCTCTATATCTTGCATGTTTATAATAGACATTATACACCTCTTATATGCTAATCACATATCATAGATATTCACCAATGGGAAATAAAAAATTCTTATTTTCTGATAGAATTGATGTAATCACTCTTAATTATTAACACTATTCACGTATTTGTGAACAAATATTGTGTCAATATTTTATAATCGTTTATAGAATATTATCTATCACCTTATAACAATTTGTATAGCATGAGATATAACGTGCACTATCACTTTCAATATTATATTATATTTTTCATATTTTCATAAATAGATTCACCTATGTATCGCAAGGGTAATTTTTAAATTTTTATACTTATAAATATCATATAAATAAAGTCATTTGTATAATAAGCTTGATAAATAACATTACTGATATACATGAATAACGAAAATTATTACTATTATCTATATTAGATTAATGGATGATTTTTCTATATTGAAGATCACTTACCTGCATAAGTATCCATTTATGCATGTAATATTTTAAAAATTGGTAATTTTAGAATTAATCGTTGATGCACTGCTTGTTCTAATATCACTGTTTCGTATATATAATAGAGGGCATATGTGTATTTATTATAAAACTTAAGATGTAACAAGAAATAGAATTTAATATGTCATGGATACACAGCGCATCATAGATCCATATCTACATTTTAGTATCTATAAAGGATGACTATTTTTATCACTCATTATAAAATCAGTTCTGATGCTGTTATGACACTCATGAGTTTAATGTTACAATTACCCATACGGGATCAGCGGGTTAAGAAAAAGACATGTAGTGATTAAAAATCTATATTATTGATTTCCATGGAAGAATCTATGAGCAAATAGAGAGTATGCTATTATTTTAAATATGATTATTGTATAATTTTCCATAGGGGATTTTTATATAACAATATCATACCATGTATGGTATCGTTTTATTAAAGATATAGATGAAGAAATGGATGTCGGTACATATAAAGATTAAATCTCTCACAATATTATAGTTAAGATTCGTATGATGTTAATCATATCGAAGTAATTTTTTTGTTTGTTCGATGACGTACTCTAATGTAAAATTAAATTTTTTAAATAACTGTGCCGCTGGTCCTGATGCTCCAAATTGAGTCATAGCAATTACAGCGCCTTTTAGGCCGGTATATTTTAACCAATAATCTGATATACTAGCTTCAATGGCTATTCGATGGCTTATGATACTTGGTAGCACACATTCACGGTAATCTACATCCTGCTTGTCAAAAACATCCGTGGATGGCATAGAAACTACGCGTATTTTATAACCTTCTTGCGTCAGAAATTGAAAGGCAGCTACTGCTATTTGTATTTCAGACCCAGTAGATATTAAAATAGCTTGTGGTATGCCGATGCAATCGTGAAGAATATATGCACCACGAGCAATATTTTCTAACTGCGATTTTGTACGAGATTGTTGAGGTAATACTTGACGTGAAAGAATTAAAGCTGTGGGGCCATTATAATTTTCTATAGCATATTTCCATGCAATGGCACATTCTACCTGGTCGCAAGGACGCCAGGTACTAATATTTGGTGTTAGACGTAAGCTGGCTAACTGCTCAATGGGTTGGTGTGTAGGTCCATCTTCGCCTACTCCAATAGAATCATGAGTATATATCATAATGTGACGGATTTTCATTAAAGCTGCCATACGTACGGCATTACGTGCATATTCAGAAAAGATTAAAAATGTAGCAGTATAGGGTAGAAAACCACCGTGTAGAGAAATGCCATTAGCGATAGCGGTCATTCCAAATTCGCGCACACCAAAATGAATGTAGTTACCTGCTATATCTTTATTAATAGCTTTTGATCCAGACCAGGTCGTTAAATTGCTTGGTGTTAAATCAGCGGAACCACCGAGGTATTCTGGCAACATTTCTCCAAAAAATTCAATAATATTTTGAGATGCTTGACGACTAGCGATATTTAATGGATTATCCTGTAAATATGTAATAAAGTTTTTTGATGTTAGATCCCAGTTGTATGGTAATTGTTGAGTGACTCGTCTTATAAGTTCTTGCGCCAGTTTCGGAAAAGATTTTTTATAAGCCATGAATAGTGCATTCCATGTATTTTCTTTTTCCTGACCTATTTCTTTTGCATCCCAGTGCGCATAAAGCTCTTGTGGAATTTCAAATGCTGGATAAGGCCAACCTAATTTTATTCGAGTTAGGGCCACTTCTTGTTCTCCTAGAGGGGAACCATGAGCATAGTGAGTATCACTTTTATTTGGGGATCCAAAACCAATGACAGTGTGACAGATAAGAAGGGAAGGTTTTTGGTCTATTGTTTTGGCCTCTTGGATTGCTAGATGAATGCTATGCGCATCATGACCATCAACATTACATACTACATGCCAGCCATAAGACTCAAAACGTCGTGCTGTATCATCAGTAAACCAACCTGTAATCTTGCCGTCAATGGAAATACCATTGTTGTCATAGAAAGCAATTAACTTACCTAGTTGTAGCGTACCTGCTAAAGAGCAGGCTTCATGAGACACGCCTTCCATCATACAACCATCACCCATAAATACATAAGTGAAATGATCTATGATTTTATAACTCGGGCGATTAAACTGTGCCATTAGCGTACGTTCTGCGATAGCCATACCAACTGCATTTGCGATACCTTGACCTAGAGGCCCCGTGGTAGTTTCTATGCCGGTAGTATGACCATACTCGGGATGACCGGGAGTTTTAGAATTCAGCTGGCGAAATTTTGTGAGATCATTAATTGAAAGGTCATATCCTGTCAGATGGAGTACGCTATAGAGTAACATCGAAGCATGACCGTTAGATAACACAAAACGATCACGGTTTATCCAGAGTGGATTAGAGGGGTTATGGTTTAAAAAATCACGCCATAATACTTCTGCAATATCAGCCATACCCATAGGTGTGCCTGGATGACCAGATTGAGCTTTTTGTACTGCATCCATACTCAATACACGAATGGCATTTGCCATTTCTCTACGGGAATGTTTTTTTAACTTCAATTTACCTGTCGTATTCGCTATAATAAAATTATTTTTGTGCATCAGAAATCCAACTCATGTTTATCGAATGATAAAGAGTACTGTACATAAGAATAAGCATTGTGTATACCTGAAAAATGAAAACATCAGTTGCGGATTAAGGTGCAATCGAGTAGTGCATATAATTTTACCATGATTGCCCTTAGCTGTACATTGATTAAACACTGATGTACAAGAAGTTAACAGTATCAGTTTTTTATACATCCTACTGATATGTATTCAGTGAATTATATATAAAATATAGAGATGAGGCACAATATAAGTGATCAGTTGAAAGTGTTAATTCTTACATTCTAAGTTTTTAAAACTGACTTATCCTCATTAATATCGTTAAAAATTATTATTTTATAAATACTATAGAATCTAATAAACATAAATAAAATATAAAATATCTATGCATTCTATTTATAATAATAGTTATACTCATATATAAATTATAATTTATTTTTATAAAATTATATTTTAGATGTATTTAGCACGATTTGATAAAAATACCATTCAATATTTCATGGGATGTATTGATAATTTTATTTTATAATGGATCTTAGATATTGAGGAATAGACTTGAAATTCTATACTCTCTCTTACGAATCTTAATTTGTACATGATCCTTTAATCATACTCAAAACTACTAGAATATCATTTTTAATGATTTGAAATATAAATATACAAAGTCAATATTTAAGGGTATCACATAAAAAATACATCAGATAATTTTTATTAGAGGGAGGCACGCTCGAAATACTAATGATAAATTTAATATTTTATTTTATTCCAATGTTTTTAATATCAAAATATTTAAGAAATAATTATAAAATGATTAATGTTCTTATGAACTTGTACAAAGATGTACAATACACACTATACTTTACGTAAAATATTTATATTTTAGTATTAAAGACAGTGTATTATGGTGTATATCTTTTTTCTCCTATAAAGGAGACATTAAATAATTTTTATTATAATAGCGTAGTCATTGCTTCATGCGTATTAAGAATAATAAGCTTGTCTTATCAAAAATTCATAATAATATGACTGATATGTTTGTTCTGTTTGTGACGCTTACTTCGTGTTGGATATGCTATATGTTATATATAAAGACAGACAATATAATTTCTAAGAAATAATCAGATGTATTTATAGCATTTATTAACAATAATATATGTATTGATTTAAGGTCAGAAAGGTTTTTATGTCTTGTCGGCAATATTCATTAAAAATTTGGAATACTTTTGGTATTAACGCTTATGCTAATAATATTACTATAGCAGATAGTATAGATACTATTCTATCTTGTAGATGGAAGCAGAGCGTTAAAAAGAATGAACCTACTCTTCTTTTAGGCGAAGGAAGTAATGTTCTTTTTCTGCATGATTTTCATGGACACGTATTTATTAACCGTATCAAAGGCATCAGTGTGACTGAAGTAGCGGATGCATGGTTACTACACATAGGAGCTGGCGAAAGTTGGCATCAATTAGTAAGAAAAACGTTAATCCATGGTTTAGCGGGTCTAGAGAATTTAGCGCTCATTCCAGGTCGAGTAGGTTCAGCTCCTATTCAAAATATTGGTGCATATGGTGTAGATTTTGCGACAGTATGTGAGTATGTAGATATTATGTTTCTTACTGATTACTCGCAGAAACGTCTGTATGTTCATGAATGCTGTTTCGGATATCGTAAGAGCGTCTTTAAGAATACCTATAAAAATGGTTATGTGATTACTGCTGTAGGCCTACGACTAAAAAAGAATTGGCAACCTGTATTAAGTTATAGTCAGTTGCGACATCTAGATCCTAAAACAGTGACTCCCAGAGAGGTATATCAAACTGTATGTGCGATGCGTCGCAGTAAAATACCAGACCCAAAACATATAGGTAATGCTGGTAGCTTTTTTAAAAATCCATCAGTTACAATGTCCTTTGCTAATGATTTTTTAACACAACACCCTACTATACCTTATTTTTTGAAAAATAATGGTGAAATCATGTTATCTGCTGGAGGTTTAATTGATCATTGTGCACTAAAGGGATATAGGGTTGGGGGGGCGGCTGTATACGACAAGCAAGCTTTAGTGCTTATTAATACTGGAGGCGCTAGTGGGCAAGATATTATAAATTTAGCACGTTTCGTACGTAGACGTGTAGCTGAAGAATTTAATGTTTGGTTAGAGCCGGAAGTATGTTTTATTTCTTCTCAGGGTGAGATAGATCCTGTAGAGGTTATTGTATGATAGATTATACTATACCAATGAAACTGATTCAGCTGTTATCAGATGAGAAGGTGTGTTCACAATCCCATTTGACTCAGCAGATGCAGATAGGCCGGTTAGAGCTTGAAAAGCATATACGAACATTAAAAGGTTGGCAGATTAGAGTTATTAATGTCAAAAATTATGGATATCGATTAGAGTCTTCTATACATTTTTTAAATGAAGGCAAAATGAATGCAGAGTTACCGGGAGGGCGTGTTATAGTTCTTCCTGCCGTGGGTTCTACTAATCAATATCTTTTAGATAGCATAGCCATTCTAAAATCAGGTGATGTTTGTACAGCAGAATATCAACAGGCAGGACGCGGGAAACATGGCAGTCAATGGTTTTCACCGTTTGGGTCTAATTTATACTTATCAATGTACTGGTTTTTGGAAAAAGATCTTCAAGAAGCGACAATGTATTTAGGTGTTTTTATAAGCCATATTATTGCAAATATTCTTCAAGAACAAGGTGTATCAGATATTAAGGTGAAATGGCCGAATGATATCTATTTACGCGATCGTAAATTAGCAGGTATTTTAGTAGAAAAAAAGGGAAATAATAGAAATCAATCGGAGATTATTATTGGTGCAGGTGTTAATTTGTCCATGAAGGGATTATCAAGCAACACTTTAATTCAAAAAAATTGGATAGACCTTCAGGAAACTGGGGTTACTTTAGATAGAAATGATCTATTAGCGCTGATCATCACATCGATGCGAAAGGCGTTAATGCAATTCGAACAAAACGAGTCCATCACATTACTACAATATCTTAGACCATTAAAAAAAAAGTTCAACCCATGTTTTAAAATAGTACATACTTAAAAGATTGACAAAATATTAAGAGTTTTTAGTAATCAAAATTCGTAAGAGTAGTTAATAGGAGGGAGTTAATAGGAGTAAAGGCAGTCTAGTTCAACATTTATCTACTATCAGAGAATGGCCTTAAAAATAGAATTTATACGCATATATTAATGGATAACAACGCATAAGATATTTTTATTTCTTTAAAATGACTCTCTGTTCATATTTAGATTGCATTTATAGACAATCACATCACTCTCTTAACAATAGATCATAGAGACAATACTCACTTTTAGTAAGATCACTTAGTGATTAAAAGTATACGTTGTGGATGACTTATTATTATAATATATCTGTCGTAATATCGGGATACGATGTTTTTTATTACAAAATATAATCCACAAGGATGACCTAATGGGAGCATATCATAAGATATTGTTCTGTAAATTACGATATACACACACCTCTACTTTCTAAAATACTCATATTACCCATAAGAATTACTTACCTTCCGTAATATAGCCAGTTATTATGTTCAGAATTTATTTAAGGATTGCCAAATTTAGAGTGCAATATCTCTTGCAGACAACTGTCATCGTAGTACAGTATGCAATAAATATTATGTAGTTTATTCATATAATTATGGTGAATATCACAAAGAATACAGGTTTAATTTTTTAAAAAACTAGATAGTATCTATAAAATATATAAACACATAAATATTATATATACGTTGCTAACAAACATATCAATTGATCATTGTTTTCATAAAAATGCTTACCGTAAGAGAGTGGTGATAATATCATATACAACAGTATTAATAACCGTATAACATCAATGATATATAACGTACACCTAGCTTTTCCGAGAAAGAACATCAAAGAACTTTTCTCATCAGCAATAAGTGTATATTATATAGTCTATGATACACGCTCACTAAACACCCTTTGTAATATATAAGAATATGTCCCGGGAATGGACATCAACTAACTTCTGTAGTAATTTATATTGGACAAATTGTAGTCACAGTAAGTGTACCCCTAATACAATCTAGTATTAAACACAGAAAAATATGATGCGGTATGAATATTTATCTTATGGAACATTTATGACATATCTTTTTCATAAAGGAGCACAACCATGGCCAAAGAATGCCGTTGATAACGCTACTCCAGAGATGCTCTGGGTAAAATACTACACGCATTAAACAATATTCTGACCAAAAAACCATGACGTCCATGACGCATGATAAACCAATCACTAATATGGCTTGTTGCCATAACACACAATTTCTAAAAAAATAGCATTGATTCGCTACTAAGTATGCTATTATACTAAAAGATAAAGCATGTATTCCCAATGTAGATCCACAGATCATATCCGTTATTAAACCAATGCTAAACCCAGTAAAAATATTAATCCGAGATGGAAATGTTAATATCCAGTAAATCATTACTAGAAATAACCACGATGGACGGAATAATAATAGTTTTTCAGGAAAAGGAATAATTTGTATTATTATAGCAAATACGAAAGATAGCCAAATGATTGAGTACCGGTGACTATAGTAGCCATACACAATTTTCTCCTATTATACTAATTATTAGAATAATAATAATATTTAACTTCTTTGTCTCAAGAAAGAGTATTTAAATATGGTGCATAACGCTATAAGTGCGTATGTTAGTGATTATAGATTTGTTTTCACATCAGATGACTTGTAATGATGGATGATACATCACATAAAATAAACCGTCTTTATTTTTCTGGAGATCGAACATCATGCTTCTCTTTTTCAAGCAAAATAAGATATCGTAAATATTGTAAATTAGCTATTGGGTGTGCTCGAATCACCACATTAGAACTTGTTATGTCTTCGTGAATAGAAGAGACAATTGCCACAGGGTAACCCTCCGAAAATCTACCATCTAAACCAGAAGTAACTAAAATATCACCATCTTGAATATCAGTATGGTCTGGGATATATTGCAACTGTAGCTCTTCACTACAACCATTACCAGAGGCAATTGCTCGTATACCATTACGCATTACCTGTACAGGTAATGCGTGAGATAAATCACAAAGTAAAAGTACACGACTAGTTGTTTTACCAACTACTATTACTTGACCAATCACGCCTTTTGCACTAACAACGGGTTGTCCTTCGTACACGTTATTCATGCTACCTTTATCAATTATTACTTGATTACTGTAGGGATCAGAAGGAGCGGATATTACTTGAGTAAGAATTTTATGATCATATTGCCGAATCGGCGAACTCAGTAATGCCCTAAGGAAGGAATTTTCTTTTTTGATATGATCAAGTATTAATAGATCACTATGCTTTAAAAGAAGTTGATCGTGTAATTCTTTTATTTCTAAACTAAGTTTCTCACGAGAAGAGAACATTATAGATATCTGGTCAAGAAGCTTACAAGGACTGTTAGAGAGAAAATATAATGGACTAACGGCAGTATCCATATAAGCGCGGATGGTTGAAAAAGACTTAGAACTATGATCAGTGACAATGATCGTGATTGCCAGAATAATAGAGCATAATAATTGTAAGCGTAGAGACGACCGTTTATTAAATATTGACTGCATAAATTCAGCATCTCCTCTGGAATGGTTATCTTTAATATATGAAAATAATTACATATAATCACTCCTAGCTTTTTGACTATCGCATAAGATTATACATATAGTGGATAACGTATTAGTTAGTCATAAAGGTATAGAAGAAAAAGTATATGTACCGCACATTAAAGGCCAATTAATATAAGAAGATGATATAAATGTTTATAGTTAAAAGAGCATTTAGGTATATTATGCGTTATAATATCACTATTACAAAATCACTAATGCAAGATGGCGGGTTATTACGATATACCTACCCATTCCGACATCCATATAAACTAATTATCCTACTGAAAATGGTATTTATTAGGACTATACGTATTACTCTTCACTGAATAAATCACCACCATGCAGATCAATCATTTCTAAGGCTTTACCGCCACCGCGTGCTACACAAGTAAGTGGATCTTCAGCAATAATGACCGGTATTCCCGTTTCTGCTATTAACAAATGATCTAAATTACGTAAAAGAGCTCCTCCTCCAGTAAGGACTATGCCTCGTTCAGAGATATCTGATGCCAGTTCTGGTGGACATTGCTCTAAAGCCACCATAACTGCACTCACAATACCAGTTAGTGGTTCTTGGATAGCTTCTAAAATTTCTGGAGAATTTAAGGTAAAACCACGTGGTACTCCTTCAGCTAAATTACGTCCTCGTACTTCTATTTCACGTACTTCATCCTCTGGGTAGGCAGAGCCAATGCAATGTTTAATGCGCTCAGCAGTAGCTTCGCCAATTAAAGAACCATAGTTGCGTCTAACATAATTAATAATAGCTTCATCGAATCGATCACCACCAATACGCACGGAAGAGGAGTACACTACACCATTAAGTGAGATAACAGCTACTTCAGTAGTGCCTCCTCCAATGTCGATGACCATAGAACCAGTAGCCTCAGAAACTGGTAGTCCTGCACCAATAGCAGAAGACATAGGTTCCTCAATTAGGAATACTTCGCGCGCACCTGCACCTTGTGCGGATTCACGAATAGCACGGCGTTCTACCTGTGTAGCTCCTACCGGGACGCAGACAAGAACACGAGGGCTAGGACGCATAAAGCTGTTACTATGTACTTGTTTAATAAAATGCTGTAACATTTTTTCAGTGACAAAAAAATCAGCAATCACGCCATCTTTCATTGGGCGAATAGCAGCGATATTACTAGGAGTGCGTCCCAACATCTGCTTGGCATCATGGCCTACTGCTGCTACACTCTTGGGAGAACCGACACGATTTTGACGAATCGCAACCACTGAAGGTTCATTCAGTACGATACCTTGTCCTTTGACGTATATCAGGGTATTGGCGGTACCCAAGTCGATGGACAAATCATTAGAAAACATGCCGCGAAATTTTTTAAACATACGATAAGGATTATCCTTCAAACTAGAGGCGATATTTGCCTGTAGTATTTATACCAAGAGAGATTTTTGAATCACATTAGGGTCTATAATAGATTATAGTTTTTTGTGCAGCCATAGCATAACATAGGTACCGGTTGATTCAAAAATCTCTAGAATGATTTTTAAGTTATTACAATGCTGTAAAATAGCATTTCTAGCGATGTTATCTAATGGTAAGTGTAAATGGTTATGTTCACCCTTATTCTGATGCATATGAGACGGGTTTTTAAAAAAAGAGGTAGAAGTAAGATCCACCGTAATAGTTGTTACTATTAAATATAGACATGCCATTACTATGTTAAATATATTGAATAACAAGCAGTATACTGAATGCAATATACTGACCTCTTTGAGAATCAAACTGACTACATAATTGAATCGCTCCTCTTATCGTATCTTAATGACGATTAATACCAAATGGACTGACTTATGTACAAGATCTTTTGAAAATAATTATGTATAGATTATCTCATGTACTTGATATTAGCTATACCTTTAGAATGTGAAGAATCAAAATTTCACTATATTGACAATCATAAGACTACTGGGTATATACATCGCATTATGGAATGTGTTTTTACATGAAAAATTGCATAGTATTCATTCATCATGGGATATTTTTTCTGCAGAATGTACCCGTGTATCTTAATACTTTATAAGAAGTCTAATCCAATTCAATATACTATTTATATTTTATATTGAATAATACAATTCATATGAAAAGAAAAATCCTAAAAACTCAGAGATTCAATGTATAATATTATTTATGTAGTCTGTTGAAACTTTTGCGATTTCACGCGATCTGTGATGAAAATTTATACTACATATGTTCAGTTTGATAATCAATAACATAAGCTTGTGATGTCTAATTCTTATCTACTAATCATAGTGCCGTAAAAGCATACACAATAACATTGCATATAGTGAACACACTATGACATAATTATGTTACTGAGATAGTAAAGACATGCTTGTAGATATAAAACAATACAGAACACGATAATAACACCATTACTATCAGAAAACCTTATAGGACAAATAAAAAGGTAATGTTTAAATATTCGTGTAGATAGTAATCCACCAAGATTTGCTAAGCGTCCGTAGCTCAGTTGGTTAGAGCACCACCTCGACATGGTGGGGGTCAGTGGTTCAAATCCGCTCGGACGTACCAAGGTTATGATAGAGAGATATCGCACTTGTACTTGTAACTTTGTAATATCATAAATGAAATAGTCGAAGAATATTCTATGTACATAGAATAAAATACATATCGGATGATCACTGCCATAGATAATAAATATCTAATCATAATGGCTATCAGCTATGAGGTTACATCTGATAACTATTACTTTAATACTAATGATACTCATACCGCAAGATATATGGAGTATTATGGATTTGCAATATAGTATATCTGTATATATTATACAAGAATTATGAGAGTATTATGTCTTGTACAGAGTACACTCGCATAAAGCTATATTATATAATTGATATTATATCTTTCAGTATTCAATAATGACAGAAAGCATAAAACTCTGTCATAAAATAGTTTCTTTTTTCTTTTTTCATAGTTGTAGATTGCATATAATTTTGTAGATTTTATACTATATTCACATTATAGAAAGTTCCCCTAACATATACGCTATATACACAATATAGACTAGCATGAGTAGTGATATCCATCAGATTAAATGAAATAATTTATGGGCATTTAATGTTATTTTTTTTGATAGTTCTATCATGTCATCTCCACGTAATATAGCGACCGTTTGTATAATATGTGGTAAAAAGCATGGTTCATTTCGTTTTGATGGTGGTGCTAAATCCATACCCATAGGCAACAACCAAGGTGCATCTGTCTCTATCAATAAAAGATCAGATGGTATTAATGATATGAGTTGACGCAAATCTCTACCTCTATATACATCACATATCCAACCGGTAACACCAATAAAGATACCATGTTCTATATAAACTTCAAGTTCTACTTGAGTACCAGTAAAACAATGCAAAAACACCGATGGAAGATGGGGTAACCATGGTTTGAGGATAGACATAAGACATTTATGTGCATTACGACAGTGAAGAAAAAGTGGCACAGAAAGCTCTACCGCCAATTCAATCTGAGCTTGAAAAGCGTCAATCTGTTTTTTCTTTGTAGCAAAAGAACGATGGAAATCGAGCCCACATTCACCAATAGCTACCACACAAGGTTCGTATATTAATGGACGCATATCGACCCCAACTTTTTGTGACCATGTATTCGCATAGTTAGGATGCACGCCAACTGTACACCAGAAATAATTTTCACCTTCTTTTGCCAGCATGATTGCTTGACGGCTATCTGATAAAGTGCAGCTAATAATAACCATACCAGTAACACCAACAGCACGTGCCCGCTGAACTACTTTTTCGCGATCTTTTAAAAATTTTTTACTAGTTAAATTAACTCCCACATCAAACATAAATACACTTTTTCCCGATGCTAGTACTCAAATAACGAAATGAGGATATTGATCAGAAATTGATCAGAAAACATGCTTGTGCAATAGTCAATTTTAGACTAGCAACTATAAAAATGATAGGCGTAATAAGAAGATGTTGATCTTACATGCAGTACTTTTCATTTATCTTCACCATATGAAATATAAATCTAAATCAATACCATTGTTTGCTAATGTAATATTAAATTATTATAAGGATTAAGGTGTATTTTAAGTATAGGAAATAAAAAGAGATCGAGTGTCTTTTAATTATCATCAATGATTTTATATTATACCATGCTGATGCAGACATACAATGTACAAGGAATGTATTGAACCATTTTGATATATAATCAGTGGTGACATACCATACTTGATTAATATAAATGGGCTAACATGTTTTCAACAACTAATGAAGACCGCTGTGCGGCTGTTTTCAGAAAATTATCAAAACTCTCTTGTGCGCTTACATTAGCTGCATCAGAAATAGAACGCACAATAATAAATGGCGTAGAAAACTGATGACAAACGTGAGCAATAGAAGCGGATTCCATATCCACAGCAATTGCTGTAGAAAAACTATTCACAATATTCTGTAATTTTTTTGTGCTGTTAATAAACGTATCACCACTAATCACTAAACCACGTACTGAAAACATGTTAAGTTTGTTAACGCATAACTCTGCTACTTTAATTAAAGTATTATCCGCTTTAAAACTTACAGGATGACCTGGTATCTGCCCTAATTGATAACCATGTGCTGTGAGATTGGCATCATAATAACGCACTTCGTCTGAAATTATAACATCTCCTATTTTTAGCTTAGAGATAAGCCCACCAGCCGCACCAGTATTTATAATTATATTTGGTGTATAGATATATAATAGCAGAGTGGTCCATAAAGCTGCAGAGACTTTCCCTATCCCTGATTTCAGAAGAAATATTTCTACGCCATGTAACTCTCCAGTATCTATCGCTCGCCCGGCAAGAGATATCTCTTTTCTTTTTATAATCTTATTACGAAGAATTTGTACTTCCTCTTCCATGGCACCAATAATACCAACTTTCATATTAATATTATTTTCCTGCGTTTTGTGACTATAAAAATATTATTTAGTGAAGACAAATCATCTTCTTATCATTGCTTAATATATATTAGTTATGTGAATTATGACGCACGTGTGTATTATTAGCAGTTATTGTGTGATATCAAAAGTTTTTACAGAAGACCACTGCATTGGTCGGCGAGAGAGGATTTGAACCTCCGACCCACTGGTCCCAAACCAGTTGCGCTACCAAGCTGCGCTACTCGCCGAGTTCGATTAATACTAAATACATAATAAAATAGCAGTTTGGTGCGAAGAGAGGGATTTGAACCCTCACGTCTATTTAGACACTAACACCTGAAGCTAGCGCGTCTACCAATTTCGCCACCTTCGCATCATAAAGTAAAATTATAGATAATTTGGGGTGGCTAATGGGGCTCGAACCCATGACCGCTGGAATCACAATCCAGAGCTCTACCAACTGAGCTATAGCCACCATACTAGTACATGAAAAAGATAATATTCAATATTAGTGTATATATCAAGCATAACCCAAATGATGCGCCCGACAGGAATCGAACCTGTAATCTTTGCCTCCGGAGGGCAACGCTCTATCCAATTAAGCCACGGGTGCACAATATCAGACTATATGCTATCCTACGGATAGGATCTCAATCTGTCTAGTGCTTTTTATTAAAAAAGTAATTTTATATATTAAAGAGTAGTGCACCATAAGAGATAGCACTCTTTCTTCTTGCAAAAGAACATAATGATTATGTTTCTTTAAAATATAATTTTATAGAGTAATAAGATTTCTTATACAGCAAGCAATCACACATCTTTTTCTGTTTCTTTTTCCGGGAACGTAATATTGAGCTCAAGAATAGAGATATCCTTATGTTTTTGGTCAAGAGTGACATTTAACATCTGTGGTTGCATCTGAAAATATTTACCAATCACTTGTAATAAATCAATTTTTAATTGAGGTAAGTAGTGAGGTTCAGAGTCTCCTTTCCTACGTTCTGCTACAATGATATGTAGACGCTCTTTTGCTATATTAGCTGTCCTTTTTTTTCGGGATATAAAGCAATCAAGCAAGGCCATAGTTTACCCCCTAAACAAGCGCTTCAGAAAACTCTTTTTCCCTTCTTTGATGAAGCGAAATGGACGTGTTTTACCAAGAAGACGATCAACAGTATCAAGATAAGCTTGACCGGCATTGGATTGAGCATCCAATATCACTGGTTTTCCTTGATTAGAGGCACGTAGTACTGATGGATCTTCTGGAATAACTCCAGTGAGTGGAATCTGTAGGATATCTAAAACATCTTCTATACTCAGCATGTCCCCACGATTAACGCGACTTGGGTTATAGCGCGTGAGGAGTAAATGTTCTTTAATAGGTTCCTCACCGTTCTCTGCTCTGTGGGATTTAGAAGCAAGAATACCTAATATTCTGTCAGCATCACGAACCGAAGATACTTCTGGATTAGTAGTGATAATAGCTTCATCAGCAAAATATAGTGCCATTAAGGCACCAGTTTCAATCCCAGCTGGCGAATCGCAAATAATGAATTCAAACTTCATTTTCTGTAGATCATCTAATACTCTTGCGACGCCTGAGCGAGTCAGTACATCTTTATCACGAGTTTGTGATGCAGGCAGAATAAAAAGATCCTTAGTGCGTTTATCTTTTATTAAAGCTTGATTTAAGGGGACATCGTCACGTATTACATTTACAAAATCATAAACCACACGACGCTCGCAACCCATGATGACATCCATATTACGCAAACCAATATCAAAATCAATAACCACAGTTTTTTTATTCTGTTGCGCTAAACCTGTTGCAATAGCAGCACTAGATGTGGTTTTACCTACACCTCCCTTACCCGATGTAACAACAATCACACGTGACATAGATCATCTTTCCTTACGACCTTACCAGAAATGATCACTGATCAGATCTTAGTTTAATTTTTGAATAGTTAATATATCATCTTTAAGATAGATGCGAGCAGATTTGTTAGAAAAATGAGCGGGTATTTGATCCATCATCCAGTAATGACCAGCAATGGATACTAATTCCGCTAATAAACTAGTACAAAAAATCTGACAAGTATAATCTCCATTAGCCCCAGCAAGAGCGCGGCCACGCATCATTCCATATATATGGATATTACCATCCGCAACTAACTCGGCCCCTTCGCTAACGCTATTAATAACAACTAAATCAGTATTTTTAGCATATATTTGCTGACCAGAACGAACGGGAGAAAAAATCATGCGAGTTTTATGCTGTGAAATCTGAGATGATACTACCACTGGGATCAAATTATTTTTACTAGAGGTTGTCAACGGACCTGTATTTAGTACAGGCAAACCAGAACGTATAATCATAGTTTTTAACTGTTCATCCTTACAGCCGCTAATACCAACAATAAAAACACCTGTAGATATAATAGCCTCTTGCATTTGATACCAATCAACTTCGCTCGTTAAGACTTCTACATTGACTATCACAGCTGCATGATGGAAAAAAGCAGGAGCATGACTAAATTTTTCCTCAAGTGCTTTTCGTATAACTATGGGATCAGCATCATATAAATATAGCACTGGAAGTGTAAAACTACTACCTTTTAAAACAATTGGTAATTGTGTCATTAGCAGTCCTACTATGATCTTGTAATATACAATATTAGCTTAATAAATGAAAGTTCATGGTATTACGAGAGCGTCAATAAGAATAACCTTTCGCATTTGATGATATCCACTCTTACCTGATTAGTTATTATACTATAAGCCAAAAAGTTTTATATCTTTGAGCACGGTAATTCTGAGTTAAGAATGCACGCTTAAATAATAACATCAAGCTTTTCGTATAACATGAAGAAATTTCTATGTGTATAAATTAATCTAAAAAGTATTCTTTTCAGATAAAATGTCATCGCTATTTACATAGTATGATGAGAAGTATATAACACACAGTATATTTTTATAGTAGTATAAAATAGCAAATATCATATAAGTTAGGATTATAATATCATTTAGTAATATTCTATCTGCATACAAGTGATGATATATCGCCGTATTGCAGATCCATGATTTGATCCTATCAATGGCATAATACAGCCTTTGATGTACTCCTAAGTATTTTTGACGCGCTTGATCTAACGGTGACTCCAAACTTAAGAAAGAGTTCTGATCTACTATTTTAATATAAGTATCTTACTACTCTGAGTGCTGCCTATATTACAATTTTAGCCTATAGCATATATAGTATATTATGTATCTCAGCAAAGAAATATTAGACACGTTACCTTGCTATATAACATACTGTTATGATATGTAATTTTTACATTATCTTTATAGTCAATTCAACACACTCGCATGAAAGATGCTAATGTTCTGATGGCACTCTTTGATATTGTCATGGAAATTTAGAATGAGGATAAAATAATTAAGTCAAAAACTAAAAGAAGCGCCACATCCACAAGTAGTTTTTACATTCGGATTATTAACAACAAAACGTGATCCCTCAAGGTTTTCAATATAATCAACGGAACCCCCAAGCAGATATTGTAAGCTCATATGGTCTACTATTAAAAACACACCTAATTTTTCAATCGTGATATCACCGAAATTCCTTTGAGAATCTAAAGTAAATCCATATTGAAAGCCACTACAACCACCACCTGTGATATATACACGCAATTTCAAGTGAGGATTCTTTTCATGAGACAGCAATGCTTTAACTTTTTTTGCCGCAGAATCAGTAAATTGTAAAGAAATAGCCATATTATCCATTCTTATACACTCCAATGTTCAGTTTGGTTGATGCGCTAAAATGATAAAAACTATGATAAATGTAGCTTTGAAAATCATCGTGTGTTTGCATAAAACTATTGTGTTAGTCTTATGATTATAATGATACCGCTACCATATTACTCGATGATAATAATACATTATCTCTGCTGAAAATTAGTTTGCATAATATCTATAGATCACAACATGTGTTTAATCGTAAAATCATACGTTTTTATATGCTTTACATCTTTAATGATATTTAATGTTATACTAAGAGTAGAGATAAATATCTGTATCGTATACATGATAATATCATGCGGTACAGATCGCTATAGAAAAACCATGAACTATATTAAAGAACATAAAGTGCTGGCATATATCTGCTGATATGACGAGGAAGTAACACAATAGTCTCCATGGTATGCATAATTACAAACATATAAATACATCGGAGAAGACTCTGTCTGATTTGATGTTGTATTATGTTCTTAAGTTTGTGTAGGACGGTGCCATTTTCCTTATCTTGTTTATTATATTCACACATGATTTACTTGCGCATAGCTAATTTTATATTTGTACTAAAATCTTATATTTTAAAAAAAGACTCAGAATACATAAATTGCATTGCTACAACAAAAAAAAACACTGCAGTACAGTAAAAGATTAACGATGAAATAGTGGCAATATAAAAATTCTTATATTTTTTTCTTGAGCATAAGAATGTGCTAGAATAATAAGCTCAATAAGCATATATTTATACTCTATAATACTATAAGTATGTCTTAACTATAGACGTATCGAAAGAAACGAATGTGTATTCATCACATATTAAAGAATAGTAATCGTGATCAAATATCACTACAAAGACATTTGCTAAATCACATACATATTGTGTGTCTACTTAGCAAGATTGAAATGTATTGAAGTTTATTAAATATCCACACGTTGCAATAGTTACTTATCCATATATACCGATGGATGTCTGTAGTATTAGGTACATAAAAATACAAAGACTATGAGTATTATGGAAATATATACAGTGTTATCCATTACGCTTAACTCATGCAATACAAACTTGCATCATCACTATGATGTAGCATTTCGTATCAACTTAATATGCTAACAAAAAATGCTGCCGTTCTGATTATTGCAGTGAAGCAAGAAGTGTAGGATTAATGGACACTCACTATCATACTATAACTCTTTATCCGATTACATGCCTTCTAAGAAATACATAATGCTAATAAGTAATACTTAACGGTAATGTTTTTATGATGGTTCAGAGTATGTATTATCATAAAAATCATATGATAGATAATTTATATCTTGTATTTTCTGTTTAAATAATTTTACCTTAACAAGGATGACTGTTGATCAGTAATTAATTATTTGATGCATTTTGTAACGGTTAGCACATCCTAATTTATATGCTAACTGATAGTGTACTACACTTATATTTTTCGTATTTGCAAAAGTTGTCACCTAATTTGGCACTATCGTCATAGGTTGGATATAATAATGAGGTATTAGAAAAACTAAATTGCTTACAAACATTAATCACTGATATCTCAGTAGAGATAAGCATTGTAATATTACGATAATGATAAGTGGATATTTTGACACGAAAGAAATGAAGTATATTTAATGCGCATAGCTGTTACATAGTCAACTTCATTAGTTATATATTCATGATGATCTATATTTATTAGACAAACTATTTTCATATACTCTATATCGACATCTGTAGTACTTATATAGATGTACACCGTCAGTGCTTTCTCTTTAGGCTGTTTTATCATCTTTCAGTCATGAGTTGTATTATCATCATACATATATAACATATCATTATCTTAATGATCGTTGGCGTTATGAACACATGACCAGGAAGCATATGCGTTAGTATCTAATCTCTCTTAGAGATGCGTGTTCTCTTACAGTAGAAAATACGACAGCATATTTGGTACCATACCGATCTATACATTTATGATTTTAACACTCGCAATATTATTACATTCCGTAGTACACAGAATGCCACTTCTACATATTGATAATATTCACTGTAAAGTATGCCTTAGAGTTCTGCTTATGTGAAGGTGGATCCTGTGTAATACTTTTCTTTTTTAATACATCTAACCCTGCTCTAATTTTTCCTGCGCCCAACTAATACCTCTTGCATATTCTGATGGTAGAAGGGAAACGAGGGTACTTAATGTTTTACTAATGGATAATGTACTTGCATCCACTACGTTTAAGTGACCAACTTTACGACCCTGTTGCACCTTTTTATCATACCAATGTAAATATACGCGTGGCTCGGCAAGCCATTCCATATCTGCATTGATTCCAATCAAGTTGAGCATTACCGCTGGCATATTGATAACTGGAATAGGTAACGGAAGGTTAAGAATAGCTCGTAAATGTAATTCAAATTGACTAATGGAGGCAGCGTTCTGTGTCCAGTGTCCGCTATTATGAACACGAGGTGCTATTTCATTCACAAGTAAACCTTCTGGTACTATAAAACACTCCATAGCCATAACACCAATATAATGTAATTCACGCATTATCGTTGATAACATGTATTCAGCTGTCTTTTGTTGTGCATGTTGACCCGATAAAATAACACTAACACGTAATATACCATCCTGATGAAGATTATAAGTTAACGGGTAAAAAACAGTACTGCCATCATAACCCCTTGCACCAATAAGAGATACTTCACTAGAAAAATGGACAATTTTTTCGACAATACTACTTCCGTAGCAAGAATGAGGTAGAGAACTTTCTTTACCTGAACATATCAACCACTGACCTCGCCCATCGTATCCACCTGTCCGATTTTTAACAATCACACATTTGCCAAAATCAGAAAATATATGCTCCAATTGCTTGGTGTAGAGCAGTGGTTGCCAGGGCGTGGTTCCTATGCCTAATTGATTTATTAGTTGTTTTTGTGTTAAGCGGTCTGATAAAATTGGAAAAATATCACGATTTACAAAAGTACGATGTGTAGACAACATACGAGTTAATTCTGTTGCTGGCCATTGTTCTCTTTCGGCAGTAATAACGCATTGTGAGATGTGTAATGTTTCTGGGTCAGTATCTAGCGCTATCGGATAAACGGTTATGCCCATTCTTTCACCGGCCTGCCGTAGCATGCGGCCTAATTGACCGTTTCCTACGACATAGACTAATTTCATATTTATTCCTTTCTTGGATCAGGATGATTGAGAACTTCATCGGTCTGATATTGACGCCAATTCGCTAATTTTTTAGCTAATGAGTGATCATGTAGCGCAAGTATTTGTGTTGCTAAAATAGCTGCGTTAGTTGCCCCATTTGGACCAATGGCTAATGTACCAACTGGTATACCGCATGGCATTTGTACAATAGAATATAAACTATCTAATCCCCTTAAAACAGTACTCTGTATGGGGACACCCAATACTGGAATTAATGTTTTAGACGCTAGCATACCTGGGAGGTGCGCTGCCCCTCCTGCGCCGGCAATAATAACCTGGTAACCATTACGTTCAGCCTCTTCTGCAAAAGTGAATAATTTCTGAGGTGTACGATGAGCTGATATCACTTCACAATGAAATGAAATGTCTAAATTATCTAAAAAGTGAGCAGTATTCTGCATTGTAGACCAATCACTTTTAGAACCCATAATGATTGCAATAGATTTCATTTTTATTTTAGTTGACACGTAAAATCACTCCTGTTATTTGAATTTTGTACTCTAAAATAGAAGGCAATTTATTGCGTTACTATGAAAAATTGTTTAAAATACATACATTAGGCTAGTTACAATACATAGCTGTATTCAGGAATAGTTATCTGCAATGAAACAATGTTTCTTCTTTATAACGAAAAAGTAATAAACTGTATATCTTTATGGCTCACGCTAATCATTGAGCCTTGCTCAGACCAATCTCCTAACACCCATCTCTGAGCCGACTGTCCGTTAATGGTAAATTTATGTACAGTTGGGCGATGAGTATGACCATGAATAAGTATGAATGCCTGATGTTGACACATAAGAGAACTCACTGCATGTAAACTAACATCCATAATATCTATATTTTTACTGTTATTCGTCTCTTGACTGTAGGACCTTATTTTAAATGCGATACGTTTTCGTATATATATTGGTAAGCTCAAAAAAAATTTTTTTAGCCAATCCTTGTGTATGTACTGACGATAGATTTGATAGGTCATATCGCGAGTGCATAATTTATCACCATGCATAATCAACAAACGCTGACCATGTAACTCTAGGATGCTTGCATCTGGGATGATGTGTATCCCTGCACGACTTGCAAAACTTTTTCCTAATAAAAAATCACGATTACCGTGAAGAAAGTGACATGGAATGGATAACTGGCGTAGCATGCAGGCCACATGATCATGCAACGGATTTATATCATCATCACCAATCCACGAATCAAATAGATCACCAAGAATATATAGTGCATCAGCATACCGAGCTTCATGATGTAAGAAGTGTAAAAAAGCAGCAGTAATTTTAGGTGACTTATTACAGAGATGGAGATCGGAAATAAATAGAGTTTTCGACATAGATTATTGATAATTTACAGTTTATAGATAACAAGCTATTTACAAATCTCTAAGAAAGATTTACTGTTAATTTAGAAAAAATGTTTATTCATTCCGTTATAATTGTGTAAGCACACCATGATGTTAACCTGCAGTTATAATTTTATACTATGACGTCAATTAGCGCAGACTATATATATTTTAGTACAAAATACATGTATGAAGTATTATCTGAGTTAAAAGACATCAGATGGGGTGATAAAATATATGATGATATATTTTTACTGTGATACCCTTTCTTTTTATACCACATCACCATCGTATAAAATACCTATACTGAGATTACTATATCTAGCGCCTATCCAAAAATAATGTTATATGTAAAAGCTCACACTATCTCTGTCTAGTCTAAATTAATTTTAGAAGCAAAAAATATGCGCACGAACGAACAGTGGTTTATTTATCTAATAACTTATTGGGAATATAAAAATTTTTACAACTACACGCTGATTTGTGGACGAATGCGTACTCTAATTGTCATTATTATATCTGCTATATAATCAATATATATGCTATAAGCATTCATAGTGTTTCTTATGGTTTACTTGATGTAGTGATAATTCATTATATTTTTGACGTGTTTGTTTGTTGAACAAAACACGTTACCAAAGATTTAAGGGGTAAATGTTTGTGATTTTATTGCCCACCTTATTAGTTAGATTGCTTTAATTACTCTGAATACGCTGTTCTTTCTCTCATTTTATTGCATTAGCATGGAATATCTTTATGTTGAAAATTTTTAATACTCTAAGTCGTGCTAAAGAGGAATTTCAACCTATTCATACTGGTATGGTGAATATGTATGTTTGCGGAATGACTGCTTATAACCTTTGTCATATTGGTCATGGTAGAACCTTTATCGCTTTTGATATTATCGCACGTTACCTACGATATATTGGTTATCAATTGAATTATGTACGTAATATTACTGATATTGATGATAAGATAATTCAACGTGCTGATAATAATGGACAAAGCATAACATGTCTAACTAAAAATATCATTTATGAGATGCATCAGGATTTTGCGAAGTTAAATATTTTACCACCAAATCATGAGCCACGTGCTACGTGGTACATTGCAGAAATGGTGTCGTTAATCAAAAGACTGATGGATCGCGAATATGCCTATATTTCTCATGATGGCGATGTACTATTTTCTGTGGATCGAAACCCAACGTATGGCTTGCTCTCACGACAAGACTTAACTCAATTACAAACTAGCACACGGCTAGTACCAGTTTCGAAGAACAAAAAAAACCCTATGGACTTTGTGTTATGGAAACGATCAAAAATAGGTGAACCTTTCTGGCCCTCTCCATGGGGTGACGGTCGGCCAGGATGGCATATTGAATGTTCCGCAATGAATTACACCCATTTAGGTAAGCATTTTGATATCCATGGTGGTGGAGCGGACCTACTGTTTCCTCATCATGAAAATGAAATTGCACAGTCTACCTGCGCCTATGATACTCCATATGTCAACTACTGGATGCATTCTGGCATGGTAAATGTTGAGCAAGAAAAAATGTCGAAATCATTAAATAATTTTGTTACCATACGCACAGTGTTAGAGAGTCATGATGCAGAATCTGTGCGTTATTTTTTACTCTCGAGTCATTATCGCAGTCAACTTCACTATAATCAAGCTAACTTGAAACAAGCGCGCGCCGCACTGGGGCGCCTTTATCTTGCGCTGTATAAAACAGACATCAATGCGTTGGTATGTGACGAAGGTGTAGAGTTTGAAATCCGTTTCTGCGAAGCTATGGATGATGATTTTAATACTCCACTAGCCTGTGCAATATTATTTGAGTTAGCACGCAAAATTAATCGCAAAAAAAACACATATCCGCAGATAGCGAATAGTTTAGCTGTGCAACTACGTTTACTGGGTCGTGTTTTAGGTTTGTTAGAACAAGATCCAGAGAAATTTTTAAAAGGCCATGGTTGTAATGTGAAAGATTATTCAATATCTCAGATTGAAGAACTTATTCACATACGTAATATTGCACGCCAAAAAGAAGATTGGAAGCAGGCTGATTTTGCACGTCATTGTTTGTATGACATGGGTGTTCTTCTAGAAGATACTAGAGATGGCACTCGTTGGAAATATAAATAACTATTAGAGTAATTAATATAAATTTAAGCAATCACCTATTACAATTGCATTATATTACTAATAATTTTACACAATCAGTAAGTAAAAATACATCGTAGGTAACTATTTCTTGATATGATGAAACCAGATGGTTTTCCTAATTTAAAAAGTATGTGCTATCTACTCTTGTCGCCTTATATCACTAAACATAGTATTTTACTATAAAAATCTGGTAGTAAAATTACATGGAAATGTTATGTGTAAGTCAAGATCTATCCTACAGAATAACTATTATATATCATATACATGTACAGCGCATAAATCATTGCAATATGTCTTAAGTAGCAAAATATGACTTATCATATATTATATAATACTGGTTACAGTATATTTTAGATGTTCATTAGAAGCACAGACTTTATTTTGTTATAATTATGGATTTTCTATTTTTTAACGTGGCTTATTTAATTTATGTGTGCATGTTATGCCTAGTTCTGTCAATAACGTAGGCTCAACTACATGCGGGGCCTCTGTCATAAGACAAGATGCAGCATTTGTCTTGGGAAATGCAATAACATCTCGTATATTATCTGAGTCAGTTAATAACATAACTAACCGATCAAGACCAAAAGCTAATCCAGCATGAGGAGGGGTTCCAAACTTCAAGGCATCTAGAAAAAAACCAAATTTCTGAATTTGGTCCTCTTGAGAGACGCCTAGTATATCAAATACTGCAGTCTGCATGCACAAATTATTAATACGCACAGAACCACCACATACCTCATAACCATTGATCACCAGATCATATGCATCGGCAATTGCAGCGCTTGGATTTTCTCTCATGTTATCTATTGAAATATCTTTTGGTGCAGTAAACGGATGGTGCATTGCGGTCAAACCTTCTGTACGGTTCTTTTCAAACATTGGAAAATCTACTATCCATATTGGTTTAAAGGTAGATGCGTTCGTGATTTTTAAATGGTTACCTAACTGTACACGCAATACACCTAATGCGTTCGTTACTACATCTTGATCATCTGCGGCAATAAAAATGATATCACCATTAGACGCTTTTGTACAATGAAATAATACATCTACACCTTTTGCCACCATTGATGCAGATAAAGGACCATTAACACCCTCCAGACCCCTATCCATCTGATGTACTTTTATCCAAGAGATCACCTTTACACCATCATTTTTTACTGATTGTATATAATTATTAATTTCTTTTCTAGTAAGACTCGCCCCTCCTGGAACACATAGTGCTATTACACGACTGTTATTATTAGATAGTGCCGTAAGTATTTTAATCTTCATATCTTTTATTACATCAGTGATATCTACTAACTCCATGGGATTACGCAAGTCAGGTTTATCAGAACCATAACGAAGCCTTGACTCAGTATAAGTGATAACAGGAAACGAACCTAGTTCTATTGATTTAATCTTTAACCATAAAGTACAAACCAAGCGTTCCATAAGGTCTCTTATATGATGTCCAGCCATAAATGACGCTTCTATATCAATTTGCGTAAATTCAGGTTGACGATCAGCACGAAGATCTTCATCGCGAAAACATTTTACAATCTGATAATAACGATCAAAACCAGAGATCATTAATATTTGCTTAAAGAGTTGTGGTGATTGTGGTAGAGAATAAAACTTACCTTCATGACAACGACTGGGTACTAAATAATTACGAGCACCTTCCGGCGTCACATTTGTTAATATTGGTGTTTCGATATCAATAAATCCAGATCCCTCCATAAATGTTCGTACTAAGCTAGTAATTTTGGCACGCATTTTTAGGCGATCAATCATCTCTGGACGCCGTAAATCGAGATATCTATATTTTAAGCGTACCTCTTCACTATTCTTGTTGCTAAAATCTAGTGGCAATGATTCGGAACGATTAATAATGGAAAGATGTGTGGCACACACCTCAATATCACCTGTTAATAAGTTTTTGTTTTTATTTTTTTCAGTGCGTTCGCATACTTTTCCTGTTACTTGAATACAGAATTCGTTACGTAAGTCACAAGCTAGAGAAAAGGCTCTTTTGTTTTCTAAATTAAAAAAAATCTGCACAATCCCTTCACGATCGCGCATATCTATAAAGATCAAATAACCTAAATTTCGATAACGATGCACCCATCCACAAAGTGTCACTGTTTGACCAAGATGGGCGTAATTCAGGTGCCCACAATATTCAGTACGCATAGTCATACCCTTGTTTAACTCCTAATCTTTGTGCATACACAACAGAGGAGAACATAGGACATAAGCTATATGTCTTTTCTTTATCTCTAGCCAATAAGGTATATTCTTTATGTTTAAAAACATAAGATGCATGTGCTAATAGCGTGCCGGAGAAAAGATCTCTTTATTGTATAGGAACACTATATTGGTATTTATTGATAGATTGCAATCAATGCCTGTTAATCATTATACACCATTCTTCGTAGTGAATCTATGCACGAACTATAAAGGATGTGTGCAGAACAATATGCGCATTATATCGTATAAGGGGATCATACCTATACATAAAATATCATTCTTTACAAAAGATTTGATTGATAGTAGTAAAAACAAATATGATTATACCTTGCATTGAAAACATTTCGTCCTTCAATCATGCAATCATGCAATCATGCAATCATGCAATCATCGAGATGATAGAATATAATCTGTGTAATCTTGTAATACAAAAGAATTGATTTTGATGTTAAAATTGCCCTAAACACTACATTTCAGAAGAAATTCAATGTATGAAAAAGTTTTCACACAAAAAGTTTTAATACCTATGTATTGTCAATACTGTGTTAGAGAACTCAAAGTTCATAAATTAAGTAGTATCAAAATTTCAATTATGATTTGAGTAATTGCATATATCACATTAATGATTGTTTTTAATTTTTTATAATTCAGTCAGTCTTACAACTATCGTATATGTTAGTAGATAGTCTTATAATCATCCTTTTTGTGCACAAACAAACCATTAATACCTATCGTAGTCATATACTGTAATAGATTATAAAAAGAGTTTGTTTGTCTTTAAAAAAATTAAATTTTTGTCGAAAAAGAATGTTCAGTGTCAAACATTAAAAACTTATTATCAGTATAATGCCGTATCACCATGATACAGTCGTGCATTTTTTAAACCAATAAATAAAGCTTGACCACGTTGTGGAGAAATATGATCATGTTGTATAATTGCACTAAGAGGATCAATCTGCCATCCGTTAGGTTGGAGTACTACTTGCCAGTAATGTCCACGAGGACTCACCTCTAGTATATGTACAGGAAAAGGTGTATCCATGCTGCTCTGGGAGCTCATGTCTATTTCCCATGGACGCAGAAATAACTCAATATCTCCTTCGTATGATGAAAGATTAGCTAGCGCCCAATAATATTCTCCAACCTGTATTTGAGAATTAGAAATTTTTCCATGAATACAATTAACTTCTCCGAGAAATTCTAGAACAAATCTAGTTTTTGGAAAACGCCATACTACATCAGGCGTCCCCACTTGCTCAACGCTACCATGATTCATTACCACTATGCGTTCTGCAACCTCCATAGCTTCTTCTTGGTCGTGAGTTACAAAAACACTAGTAAATTGCAATTCTTCATGTAATTTTCGCAACCAGCGGCGTAACTCTTTACGAACCTGAGCATCTAAAGCCCCAAAAGGTTCATCTAATAATAAAATTTGCGGCTCTACTGCTAAAGCACGAGCTAAAGCGACACGCTGCTTCTGCCCTCCAGAAAGCTGAGATGGAAAACGCTTAGATAAGTGTCCTAATTGCACCATATCTAATAGACGTGTGACTTTTTTATTAATATCCACAACAGTGGGGCGCTTTCTATTTGGTAAAACGTTTAAACCAAATGCGATGTTATTAAACACGGTCATATGCCGAAATAGTGCATAATGCTGAAAAACAAAACCTACTTGACGATCTCGAGCATGTAGCTGGCTAACGTCTTTATCATGAAAACTCAGACGACCACTGTTCTGATTTTCTAATCCTGCAATAATCCTAAGTAATGTAGTCTTACCTGAACCAGATGGCCCTAATAATGCTACGAGTTCGCCAGAATTAATATCTAGAGAAATGTTATTTAGAACTTTTGTCTGACCGAAAAACTTATTAATATTGACAATCTCAATACTCATAACGCCCCTCTTTCCGTATGCGTCTTTTCATTTGGTTGTCCAGTCGCCATTGCAGTGCACTTTTTATCAACAACATAAATATTGCCATAATGGTTAAAAGAACAGCTGCTGTAAAAGCACCAACATCATTACAGTCCTGATGTAATACTTCCACTTGCAACGGTAAAGTATAGGTTTCACCACGTATTGATCCTGAAACTACTGATACCGCACCAAATTCGCCAATAGCGCGCGCATTAGTTAAAACGATACCATATAGTAGGGCCCAACGGATATTTGGCAAAGTAACACGACAAAACATTTTCCAGCCACGCGCCCCTAGCAATACTGCTGCTTCATCTTCATGTCTACCCTGACTCAACATCACAGGCACTAATTCACGTACAACGAATGGACAGGTAACAAAAATTGTTACTAAAACCATACCCTTCCATGAAAACATCAATTGAATATTGCGCGCATTCAACAACTCACCTAATGGCCCGTTCATACCCCAAAATAGTAAATACATTAACCCTGCCACAACAGGTGAGACAGCAAAGGGAATATCAAATAATGTTAGCAGTAGTTGTCGGCCAGAAAATGTAAAACGTGTAACTAACCAGGCTAATAATGTACCAAAAATCAAATTAATCGGCACCACAATCAAAGCAATTAACAAGGTTAAACCGATGGCATGTAGCATATTTTCATCCTGCAGATTATGAAAGAGAACACTTGGTCCTTCAGAAAAAGCAGTAAGAAAAATTACCATCAGTGGCACTACTAGCAAAAATATAGAAATTATTACTCCTATGCCTATGAGGACCCACCGGCCCCACCGGTGCATGTACGAACGATCCATACTAAGAACTTCGCTTGCTTCCGGCATTAATATCCTCCAATTCTTCGACCAAATCGGCCTTGTAAAATGTTGACCGTGAATAATAGCACTAAAGAGGCGACTAAAATGACTGAAGCAATTGCGGTAGCAGCTGGGTAATCATATTCTTGCAGACGAATAAAGATCATTAGAGAGGTCACCTCAGTTTTCCAGGCAATATTTCCAGCTATAAAAATAACTGCACCAAACTCACCTAAACTACGGGTAAAAGAAAGAACGGTTCCGGCTAGTAATGCAGGCCCTACTTCTGGTAGGATAATACGGAAAAAACTTTGCAGTGGCGAGGCACCAAGTGTTTCAGCTGCTTCTTCATACTCCGGCCCTAATTCTTCTAATACTGGTTGCACTGTACGTATAACAAAGGGAGCACTAGTGAATGCCATGGCAAGAGCAATGCCTAACCACGTGTAAGATACTTGAATATTAAAATGCGCTAACAAATTCCCATACCAACCATTCCTGGAAAATAATTCCGTCAAAGTCAGACCAGCAACAGCAGTAGGAAGCGCAAAAGGAAGATCAATTAAACCATCTAAAAAGATGCGTCCAGGAAAATTGTATCGTGTTAAGATCCAGGCCATTAGCATCCCAAAAATTGCATTAAAAAGAGATGCAACGCCAGCAGAAATTAATGTGACTTTATATGCTGCAATTACCTGTGGATTCGTGATCACCTCCCAGTATTGTTCTAAAGTCATTTTTGATAACTGCATTAATAAAGCGCTAATAGGTAGTAATATAATTAGACAGGCAAAAAATAAGCTGCTACCCAGGCTTATACTAAAGCCTGGTAATACTTTTTTTCTTTGTGTGATTAACATGATTACTCATGCCTCTCTGCTAAAAGCTGATCTAGTTCTCCACCGCTAGAAAAATGCATTTTTGTTATGCGATCCCAACCACCAAACATTTTCTCTATCGTAAAAAATTTCGTATATGGAAAGCGGTTTTGATTTAGTTTCATTAACTGTTGGTTGTTCACGCGATAGTAAAAGCGCGTCATAATTTTTTGGGCAGATGGTGTATACAAATAATGCAGATAAGCTTTGGCTGCTTTTTCAGTATTATTCTCACTGAGATTTTTATCAATCCATGTAACTGGGAACTTTGCTAAAATATTAGTAGCTGGGACGATCACTTCGTAACCTTTCTGCATATACCGATCGCGAATAGTATTGACTTCAGATTCAAAACTAATTAATACATCCCCTATACTGTGACTAACAAATGTTGTTGTAGCCCCGCGCCCACCTGTATCCAATACTTCCACGTTGCGTAGTAACTGTGTCATAAACTTTTTAGTCTGTAATGTATTATTTCCATTCATAAGATTAGCCGCACCCCATGCAGCTAGCCACGCATAGCGCCCGTTACCAGAGGTTTTCGGATTAGAAAAAATTAATTTAACATTATTTTGGACTAAATCTTGCCAATCTTTGATATGCTTCGGGTTGCCCTTTCGTACCAAAAATGCCATGGTAGAATAAAATGGTGAGCTGTTATCAGGCAAGCGTTCTTGCCAGTTTGAGGGGATAAGTTTACCTTTGTCGTATAAGATCTGCACATCAGTAACTTGATTATAAGTAACCACATCAGCTTTCAATCCTTGTAAGATAGATAGTGCTTGCGTGGATGAACCTGCATGCGACTGTTTAATGGTTAATACATCCTTAGGATACATTTTAGCCCATTGTTTTTCAAAGACAACATTAAGGGCTGAGAACAGTTCCCGTGAAACATCATAGGAGCTATTAAGTAATACAGTCGCCTGTACGCTACTACTCAGCACCAAAATAAATACACAGGCTATTATTTTTTTTATCATCGGCAATATCATTACACCTCCTAGAAAGCAAATACCTAAGCAAAGCCATTGGTTAAGTGTATTGATACATTGCAGTAAAACCGTAGCAGTTTTATATATCGTTTCGTGCTTCTCAATGAGAAAACACTCTAAGTGTTTTGCATTACTTTATTTCTTAAGAGAGATCGGATATATTAATAACATCTATTTCAAATGTCTATTTCAAATGATTTAACGCAAGATGCTAGAAGAATTGCTTAGTTTACTGACTATACACGTTCGGTTAATGATATTGTATACTAGTTTTAGCATATATGAGTGAGATCCTGCACACTCCATGATATTATTGAAATATAAATGCATTGAATAAAGAGTATAGATATAATCACCACATGCAATCTTTAGGCTACCATATAAAGAAAACCAATCATGGTGCAGAATCTTCACCACATTGAAGGTACTACTCTCTAGACAAATTTTTTAGCAGGACTACAATAATATACAAATAACATCACTGGAGAGTAAAATTATGTGTGATCATTAAACATAAGTATGATAGTATTACTATACCTACTAAAAGCGTACTACATCCATAGACTATTCTTAAGACTCTTTCTTGTTTTATTGACACAAGATACCAAGTGATACAGTATATTACTAGGAATTTTACTGCCTTGACCGATGACTCACTTTAATGATTTGCATTATGGATACATCATGTATTGCTTCTATTGTATAAGTGTAATTGTACTGCATTAATAGACAAAAAACAGCCTAATTCTTAGGCATTTATACATATAGTATATGTAATGTCAGGGCTATGATCTTTTACCTGCCTCCTCTTTAATTTTCATTACTGTTTTGGGTTATATACAATTACATAAAATACTCGTATATAGCTATATATACTATCTAGGGTGGTGGTATGGGAATATTGCGATTATGTATATGCTATTTTAATATATTTATGGATGCATCATGATTATTGTATTTCTTTGATTGTTGATATTAACATGCAGGTTCACCAGATTGTATACTACTGCCCCCCTAAGAACACATTAATGCATCCTTCTCTTAAGTATTACACTATCTATCCATTATAATAATATTTGCAGGATATATTTGACAGAGTCGAATTAAATATAGATTAACAATCTATATTTTTGTACCTTATACGTAAATTTTAGCAGAAAGAGTGACAAAATAGAGTTAGCCATGTATTTTGTACGATAGTTGAATGATCGTAGATTATCAAAACCAGATGATCAATAAAATGATATTTGATATGGAAAATACCTGAAATAAATCTATTATAGTACGTATTAGAACATTAAGACAATGATATATTATTATGTACAGGGATATATCTCTGCAACAAATAAATAATTTTCTTCCTAGTAAACCTATATATAAATAAGTAAAACCTAGCGAAAACTCCAATACATAGTATAGAAGAGGTGAAAGCAATATGGGTAATATCGTCATGCATCCGTAATGCATGAAACCACGTCATATAATCATATAAATACTAATTGATATCTATGAAGTAGGTAGAAAACATTAATTTACATCTGTTATACATGTAGGCCTAGTAAGTCTGCATTCGATATCAAACGTATATTTAACCCTCTTGTATGATGAGAGTCGCACGCTAATCCTTAACAGATACCTCCTAACTTGATCAAACGATCAAGCGTAGTACGATACCACTACCTTCTGATTAAGCTAAGTATGGAATAAAATTAATGGATATTCGTAAAATTAAAAAACTAATTGCATTAGTTGAAGAATCAGGTATCTCTGAATTAGAGATCACTGAAAGTGAAGAATCGGTGCGTATTATCCGTACGGTACAGAATGCTAGTTATACTACTCTTCAGCACAGTCACACAACATCAATGGCACAACAGCCATGTTTAGGAAAAGAAATACCGTCTATTACTACATCTATACCAGAAAAATTAATTACATCTCAATCTCAAGAATTAGAAGGGTATGTTGTCCGATCCCCTATGGTTGGTACTGTTTATCGCACCCCAAGCTCTGATGCGAAAGCTTTTGTCGAAGTCGGTCAGACAGTCAATCCTGGTGATACTTTATGTATTGTAGAAGCCATGAAAATGATGAATCACATTGAAGCAGAACAGTCTGGTGTTATAAAAGCAATTTTGGTGGAAAGTGGTCAACCTGTTGAATTTGATGAACCATTGCTCGTCATGGAATAACGAGGCTAACAATGCTGGATAAAATTATCATTGCTAACCGTGGTGAAATTGCGCTGCGTATTTTACGTGCTTGTAAAGAACTTGGCATTAAAACAGTGGCAGTGCACTCTACAGTAGATCGTGACCTAAAGCATGTGTTGCTCGCAGATGAAACAGTCTGTATCGGTCCACCACCATCCGTTAAAAGTTACTTGAATATCCCAGCTTTAATTTCTGCAGCAGAGATTACTGGTGCTGTAGCTGTCCATCCTGGCTATGGCTTCCTTTCAGAAAACGCAGACTTCGCTGAGCAAATGGAACGTTCGGGATTTATCTTTATCGGGCCTAAAGCTGATACCATTCGTCTAATGGGTGATAAGGTTTCAGCAATTACTGTAATGAAAAAAGCAGGCATCCCCACGGTTCCTGGTTCTGATGGGCCCTTAACCGAAGATATGGAAAAGAATAGAGCCTTTGCAAAACGTATTGGGTACCCCGTGATGATTAAAGCTTCTGGGGGCGGCGGCGGCCGCGGCATGCATGTAGTGCATAAGGCTAAAGACTTAGAACAGCTAATCAACATGACAAAAACAGAAGCGAAAGCATCTTTTAATAACGATATGGTGTATATGGAAAAGTACCTGGAAAATCCACGTCATATTGAAATTCAAGTATTAGCTGATGGACATGGTAATGCTATTTATCTTGCTGAACGTGATTGCTCCATGCAACGTCGACACCAAAAAGTAGTAGAAGAAGCACCCGCCCCTGGAATTACCTCTACCATGAGGCAATATATTGGCGATTGTTGTTCAAAAGCTTGTATTGATATTGGTTATCGTGGCGCTGGAACCTTTGAGTTTCTCTATGAAAATGGTAAGTTTTATTTTATTGAAATGAATACACGTATTCAAGTTGAGCACACTGTCACTGAAATGATCACTGGTATTGATTTAATTAAAGAGCAGCTGCGCATCGCAGCTGGACATCCTTTGTCTATCAAAGAAGATGAGGTAATTATTCGTGGTCACTCCGTAGAGTGTCGTATTAATGCTGAAGATTCTCAAACTTTTATGCCAAGTCCTGGAAAAATTACCCGCTTTCACGCACCTGGTGGTTTTGGAGTACGTTGGGAATCACATGTATACGCTGGTTATAGCGTACCATTATACTATGACTCCATGATTGGTAAACTCATTACATTTGGAGAAAATCGTGATGTCGCAATTGCACGTATGAAAAATGCATTAACAGAATTAATTATTGATGGAATAAAAACTAATATCAAACTCCAAATGAATATTATGTCGGACGAAAACTTTCAGATTGGTGGAACTAATATTCACTATTTGGAAAAAAAACTAGGTTTAACAGAGACATAAATAACAAGTATATATAGAATATACATAAACTTTTAGTTTCTCATCGATAAATTTTATTTAATGATGCAGAGAGCTTTCGAGCCATATTTTATCCTAACTGACGTTCTTTCTGTAAAATAAATAATGTGATCAGTATGACGCAAAGTCATACTGATCAGTACGCATTGGGGATTAAATTATATATATATTTATATGACACCTCGTGCACCAGATGCAAAATATCTTATCGATAAATGCTTTTAGAATTCATGTATGATAGAAAATATTTTACAATAATATTGGTGGCATTGGTAGTTATATGACAAAGTATTAGTAATGCCTATGGTAGTATTATTCTTATATTCTTTTTGTTAAGATTAACAGAGTATATAGTAAAAATAATATAGTAGAATATTTTACTTGTTATTACACATAAAACAAATTTCTATGTAATAGAAGTTATTTTTATTGAAAATAAATATGTTGTCTTCTCCTATTTAAGAAATCAGAAGATCAATACATATTTATTTTTTTTGATCTTAACAATACAGAATTGAAATCTATACAGGATAGATCTAGTATCTTACTACTCGCAGAAGGGCAGCTAATAAAGTTAGCAAAATCATCGCTATAAGTAAATACAAAATAAAAAACTTCGCAATGTAGCATGCATCGCTGGTAGTGATATGATAAATATTTGAACTTATGATATCTGCGTGTCACTAGACTAGTCCATTCTCATAAGAAATATGCACATATGATGAAAATATTCTTATAAAGATGTCATCTTTACAAGAGCAGTGCATTCAAAAACATAGGGGAATTTCTAATGCACTACAAATATTGTGCAATCAATCTTGTGGTATGGATATTGCCATATACTACATAAACATTCAAAGTGCTTGCAATGTTCATGATTAGTGAATATTTTGTACTAAAAATCAAACAAAAGCACAAGAATATTATTCTTGAAGAATTTTTATAATGCTTATAGTAGTCTCCAACTACTGCGTCTCTTAGTATCTATCACCATATTTTATGAATGTATAACAAAGTAATCAATTATATTTGCCAATATTTTATACATGTTGATGACGCTAATCTCATATTAGGCTTAAATGCATCTACTACCTTGTAATATCAATCATTGTATTATCATGGATATTATGAAAGCACTCAACCGTCATTATATGAAAAGGTAATATGCTAGTATAATAACGTTTATCTTCTATATGAAGAAACAATCTATCATTATAGATTATATATCCTTATAATGATGATGCATATTCCTTGCAAGCAAAAACAGCACTCATTGATCCTATAAATATATATTAAATATAGACATGAATTAAATGGTTAATCTGAATTTTTATCCTTTAATCACAACTACGATATGTATTATATGTAGATCATACGCATATTGTATCTTATGCACATGCAACATAATTACGATATATACTACCACTACAAGAAGATAAATAGTATACGCACACTATACCATGTGTATGACATAGGTCAATAATTCTTATTAATCGAATGATGTATAGATCGATCGCTAAATTTTTTATAGAAAACGATCTGAAAGAGACGCATGAAAAATTCATTATACGTAGATAGTAAATCGTGTGCACGGACTATGCATAACTATTACATCGTATCTGTCATATGTATGCATTAAGATAGATAAATCTTTCATTTTATTCTTAATATTATAATCATAATCTACATAGATTATGCATAAAGATTATGGATGTTTTTATATAGTATGCCAGACTCTATGTAATAGATACATTGGAACTATATTGCTATGATCCGTGAAAATGTTAATAATTATTATGGCTGGGGTGCAGGGATTCGAACCCCGGAATGCTGGTATCAGAAACCAGAGCCTTACCACTTGGCGACACCCCATATAAAAACTGGTGGCTACTACGGGAATCGAACCCGTGACCCCAGCATTATGAGTGCTGTGCTCTAACCAGCTGAGCTAAGTAGCCTATCTTTGAGATGTGCTATACACATAAAACATATTATAAAATGACTGGGGTACCTGGATTCGAACCAGGGAATGCCGGTATCAAAAACCGGTGCCTTACCACTTGGCTATACCCCATTCGTATCGAATTCTAAGTATTTGTGGTGCGGGAGGCGAGACTTGAACTCGCAGACCTTTCGGTGCCAGAACCTAAATCTGGTGCGTTTACCAATTTCGCCACTCCCGCGCTCAAATTTTACGATTCATATAGTGATATATAAAAATTGATGTTTTATGCACCCTCTGTGTTAGAAACATACTGTATTATGTTAATTTTTGCCCTCTGCGTCAACTAATTTTTAATAACAAAAATATAATAGTCATATATGGAGTATGTGCTATAATTCAAATTTTAAGTCACTGATCTTTCTAATAATCATTCTCTTTATGCTTTTACATATCGATAAATCGTAAAAGGTATAAAATTAATGATATTCTAAAGGTTATGCATATATGACGTATTAAAATACCACTCTCCTATAACATAATTTTATCTTTTTACTCTTATTGCGAGAAGTATATAATACATAGTATCCACTTACTGTATAATGTTTTTTAAAAAATTCTTCCTTCAGTACAGACTCAATATATTTACTAGAATAATATGATGTAGAGAGTAAAATTCCCTTACAGTTTATGACATAGAGGTTGAATACAGTTTGTAAGTTTCGTAAAGAGGTGGCCTACTAACAAGAGTGCACATTTTATAGGATATCTTCTACAATCACCACGCTTGAACTGGCGTATTATAATATCAGAATAGATATCGCACGTCATACCTTATTCCAGGTTGTATCCAACAATCAGAACATTATTAGGTGATGGATCAGAGACGGGTTATAGTAAAATCAAAAAATTCTTAGCAGAATATTACATAGCTGCTTTTTTAAAAACCAAAAAGATATTACGTAATACGATAAGAAATAGTGGATGTATATCTGATGCAATGTAGCAAATCCATTAGTCATAATACTGCAGTTAACTCGCATTCTGTATTCGCTTTAAAAGATTCTCGTCTCCTCAACGAGGGATATACATTTCTCCCATCATGTGAAGTAAATTTGTAGTTAACGCATATGTGATAATATTTAACCTACGCGCAAAATATGTAAAACCTGTCTTGTAATACTGATATTTTAATGACACCATGGTAATATTATTCTCATAGCGGTATATGTATCACCTTATAGTTATCATAGTCGTCACAACCTATGCCAAAATAAAAAATGTCTCATGAGCGTTAAAAAATACCAAATATACTTTTACTGCTATTCATCTAGTTGCGATGATATAGTAAGGGCCATTATAATAGCATCCTCTGTTCCATTAACTGTTGGATAATATCCTGGACGTACAGATACTTCATTAAAATTTAAGTGTCTGTAAAAAATGATGGCGGGATAATTTGAAGCACGTACCTCTAGTCATAGTGTCTTAAGATCACGTCTCTGTAACTCATGGATTAAATGATTAAGCAATGCTCGCCCTAAACCCTTTCTTTGAAACTTAGGATCTACTGCAAAGTTGAGCAAAGTAGCTTCATCCAATACAAATTGAGTGATAGCAAAAGCAGCCATTACTCCATGTACTACAAGGCAAAAATTTACATACCGCGGACCTTGGTTACTAAAAAATATCTTTTTAATACAAGGATAAATATGACTACGTTTTTCAATGTCAAATGCGGCATCAAAGTCGTGCGGATACAGTAAAGAAATCTGATTCATATAATATTCTTGATTGATCGGTAGATGTGTTCTATTAAAAATTTTTAGTATTCTTCTATTTAACTATATAAATAGACTGCATAACACTTATATTACATCAATCTAGCTTGCAATCTGCTAAAATTGAATTATCATGAAGTTTTTTAGATGACGGTTTCATCATATCAGTATGATACTATTTATGCTTGATATCATCAACTGTTTATAAACCATAAAGTTTGCTCTTAAGGACACTGACTATCAATATGTCTTTTACAAGTGCAAGAGTAAAATACAAGTAATGAAGAATGGTAATATTATACTTTTAATCAAACTATATCTTGAAGTATCATATATCAATCATCTTTAGTATAATACACATAAAAATATATACTCAATTCATTACTAAATGAATATATTTTTATACTATAAACCTATTTACATTCAGTATATCAAGATGCACAATAGAAAAAGATAAATATATTATAAATAATATCGTAATATACATCTTCTTATCGACTATTTTTACTGCAATATCAGTGATTCTTTCCAAGAATAATCGCGCAATCATAAAATATTTTATCAAAATGTGCATTATAATTGGATTATATGTGTGCTCATACGTTTCCAAAAAAGGTCTTACAATTTTTTTCATGTATGGTGTGTATACGATACTATATCTATAAAATAGTGTATACACATTATAAATGTTTCAATCTTTAGTATGTACATTATACAATAGATTTATAAATTATAATATTTTATCGTTCAGCTTTGTGATACAAATTCTGTATGAAGATAATATATATTCATTTTCTCATAGAGGATACGGTCCAATTATTCAGGTACCTTTTACTTTCATATACTATTCTGTATGAGATGTTTATAGTATCATGCATATATACATACGATAGTTATCAGTCAATGACTGGCTTAAATATAGACAAAAAGCTAGATTAAATAAAAAATATATTCCCCATCTGCGTTGTTATAATCTGTACTATTTGCGTAGTATAAAATCATAGCCCTAATTCATGACAAGAGAATACATTGCAAAATCTATTAGTTGTAGCAACATCTACCCACGACCTTAAATTCTCGTAATGGTATTATAATATTTCCAATATTATCATCGTTTTTAATTTTTTGTTATCCACATAAGGGACGAAGCGAATAATCTATTATCTTTCATGTAGATGTTTTTGCGATTTGATACTACCAGGAATTACTAAAGTATCTATAAAGTTAAGGGTTTATCTTTAATGCTGACTGATGTCGTAGTAATTTTTTCTCAGACAGTGATATTAAGAAATGGATCGTATCATGATTCTTGTTGTATCAGAAAATATGATACATGATACTTAATACTATGGATACTTATTTCATTTCTAATTCTTGTATCTGATTTTCTGCATGATAAGAAGAGCGTACTAAAGGACCGCACGTGGCATGACTAAAACCTATCTCTATAGCCATTTTTTGCATTTGATCAAATGTCTCTGGTTTAACATATCTATGTACCGGTAAATGCTGATTACTAGGTTGTAAATATTGTCCAATAGTTATCATGCTCACACCACTTTGACGTAGATCATGCATGACTTCTATCACCTCAGAATCTATTTCGCCCAGCCCCATCATTAAACCAGATTTAGTGGGGATATCTGGGTGTAATTCTTTAAATAATTTTAACAATTTTAATGAATACTGATAATTCGCACCAGGACGCACAATATTATAGATGCGTGGAACATTTTCTACATTATGATTGAATACATTCGGTGGTGTTAGGCTGATTATCTTAAGAGCACGCTCCATACATCCACGAAAATCAGGTACTAAAATTTCAATTTTGATAGACGGATTTTTTTTACGAATAGCACTAATACAATGAGAAAAGTGCTGAGCACCTCCGTCATGCAGATCATCGCGGTCTACTGAAGTAATCACTACATATTGAATAGACATTTCATAAAGAGCATTAGCGAGATTATCTGGTTCATTTATGTCTGGAATAGCGGGACGGCCATGTTTAACATCACAAAAAGGACAACGACGAGTACAAGTGGCACCTAAAATCATAAAAGTAGCTACACCACGTGTAAAACATTCATAAATATTAGGACAAGAGGCTTCTTCGCAAACAGAATATAGACTATACTTGCGCATTATATCTTTTAGAATCTGAATATTACTCCAGTTAGTGGGCAGTTTAATCTTCGTCCATTTCGGCTTAGGTAATATGTCTAAATTTTCATTCATCCTAATATTTTCTTGAGTGCCATCTGTTGCATCGATATTACTGGTTTTTAGGATATTATGGCCTATAACTAATTCCTTCATCGTACTACTAATCCTATTTAATAAAAAGTGGTAGCTTATTCTTTAAAAAGAAATTTCTCAAATGTATTATATCCATATTGATTTTTTCATTGCATCACTTACATGATAGATATAACCGCTGATTAAGATACTTTCAAATGAGGTAATATGCATTATAATAAAATATCTAATCATATAGCTGGATGCCCTATATTAAAACAGGACAACATGCAAAATATAAGAACATTTTCTGAATCGCTATTTTTCGTTAAAATACTTTATTTGTTAAAATGTTTTATTTTATCATAAAAGATAATATATACAAATAATGTACATATATATTCATCTATATTTCACAGTATTCTTTAGTAAAATAAAGAAATATAATACATTCAAAATGAATGTGATCCTCTGTAAGTAGTCTATCATTAATTCATTACATTAATGGGTAGACGAAGCGATATGTACTCTTGAATACTATTGAAAATAATGAATGATCTATAATAACTAAATATCTATAACATCGTTACAAAATACTTCTATATAACAGTGTATGAATAACCATATGAGTATAATCAGATTAGTATTTATTCAAGGTGGTAATACAAGTATTTTCTGATCATTTCATGATCTGTAATTATTTGCACTGTATTGTTCTTTTATGGATACTCAATTGATATCAGTAACCATATTATGGTGAGCGTTAATTGATTGTTGCATGTATAACTCATTGTATAATACATGTATATAGTCAAATGATTTTACTCTTGAACTGTTTGTCCAAGTAAGTGGATGCCGTTGCCCCAATAGATCTCTTTAATAGCTAAGTGAGACATAAAATTACGTATTAAGGCTGGCTGCACGTCGGAAATCGTGACTTCTGGTTTTTCTTGAATTAACTGAGTCATTTTCAATTGCGGGTCACCACAAGGGTTAATATATAAAAATGGTGTTAAATCCATATCAATATTAAACGCTAAACCATGATATGAACACCCCTTGCGTATGCGTAATCCCAGTGAACATATTTTTTTCCCATTAATATATACACCTGGTGCACCAGGTCTTAGATGTGCATATACAGAAAAATCAGAAAGTGTCGCGAGTACTGTCCGTTCCATAGCACCCACAAGCTGATGAATGCTCAGCTGACGTCTTCGCAAATTTAGCATTACATACAGTACTTGCTGTCCCGGACCATGATAGGTTATTCCACCTCCTCGATCACTCTGTATAACTGGAATATTCTTAAGCGCAGATAAAGGTTCCTTTTTGCTTGTTTGTCCTTGTGTAAATACTGGTGGATGTTCTACTAACCAAATCTCATCTAGTGTCATATGATTACGCTGGTGAGTAAAATTCTTCATAGCAAAGAAAACAGACGTCCAATTCTGCAGGCCTAGTTGTCGAATTACCAGAATGTCTAAAGACACTACACCTCCTCATCATATATGATGTCTAACAATTCATCATAAGTCACTCTAGTATGCAATATATTAAGCTATTAGCTCTTCATGAACGCTTCTACTATGGAAGTTATAACACCATATATACTGCTGGGATCTGGCTTAATGCATCGTACAAATCTTCCACTTGCTGGACATTTCTTGCAGAAATAGTAATAGAAATGGAATAATATTTTCTTTTCCGACTCGCTTTAATATTGGGAATATACTTACCAGGTGCATGATGTTGTACAATTTTGACTATGTTACCAGGTAGATCTGCATGTGCAAAACCGATGACTTTATAAGTAAATAAAGTGGGAAATTCAAGAAGATTGATAAGATTAGTTTTCATGAATACTCCGATTTTAAAAATAAAACCTTCTGGCTCAGTGGGAACTACATCGATGAGTACTGAAAAATATTATGCTAGTCGGCCGTTATCCTTATAGTCACAAGTCATTGGTAAAAGAATATAGAACCTTCTATAATATACGTAATATTTATAATCTTTCATAGAAGAGAGTTATACTTTACAAAAGTATGCTCTATAATATTAAAAACAGAGCAGATGTAATTTTTATATTATAAAAATAAAAATTATTTATGAACATGAATACGATAACTGTCATGTAACTTACTACATAATCTTTTTTATTCTATGACATGATATAATAGAAGTTATTTCATATATTAAGGTAGTTTTTGTTTGATGCCTTATCTGTGGCCGACGTAGTAGATGATTAGCATCGTAACAGATATACCGCCAATCTATGAAAATTCTTTGTCGATGTATTGATAATGTTATATATGCCTTCTCACGATACACTTTAATTTTGAAACCTAAGTAAGGTGATAAAATTTTAAAAACACACATTCATTCTAGTTATCTTAATCTGCATTCGAAAACATATATGTTAAGTCATAACACACAAGTATCCTACGGTCAAATTGTTTTAACCGCTATTTATGTTATGTAGATCAGATCTGTTTTTATCTAGAATACATCCTCAGCGGTCTCTTAAAAATCATGTAATCATTCGATTCTTTTTGTAATTTATTATACAAACAATGCAGTGATGAATGTATTGTATACTCCTTTCTATATCTTACTCACTATGTTTTTATAACGCATAGATATTAATGCGATTACTCCTCTGGTGTTATTTACTATTATTATTTTATGTAATTATAAATGACTACATGTTTAATAAAACTATGCGTAACATATATACGATATACATAATTATTATATTTATTTTTTAAATAAAATTAGTATTACATGCGCTATCGATAAAAACTAGTATGTCACTAATTTTAAATTTTATACAATCACCACAGTATCGCTATGTAGATGAGTAAAAGATACAAAGGTTACATTAAAAATTTATTTATTATAACATCTAAATATATAATATATGTTTTATGTCACCAAAAATATCTGTGCAAAACACTTTAATTTTTAATTAACTTATAGTACCTATACTGAGTATGGTGTATATCAATGTATATAGTATATATTCATAATTTGTTATCTATGATGTACATCTGTAATCAATAAAATTTCTGTATCTATTTTTTCAACAAGCACTTACATTAATAATAATGATTATATTTACAATGTAATATTGTATATAACCTTATAGAAAGGAAATAACAAAAAATATTATTCAATAGCGCTCTTTTCTTTTTTTTCGTATGAATAGTGAAAGAATAAATGTTAGATCACAGAGACATGAATAAATAAAGTATATATAGTGTTCTATCTTACCAGAATTTTAGAATTAAAAAACAATAAGCACAGGTGCTAAGAAAAAATGTATTAATCGTAATATATTTGAAATATATACTTCAAAGTTATAAAATAGAATCGTTATATATGAAATAATTTCCATTGATCGCCACTAATATTAGCATTTAAGATAGACTAGAACTTTCAAAATAGATTATATCTAATCACTTATAAATCATTAAAGCAATCTTATGAAGATAAACACTAATATGGTGCTAAACTATAAAAATATATTTTTTAAAAGATTATTCAAGCATCCTATTTGTAAATTACAAACAAATTGTAATAAGTGCGCGTACTATTAACGACTTATTTTTCCTACAATTCTCATTGTAGTAGCGTAGAAAACTGATATGTGTATGTGTAATACACTAAAGATCTCAGGGTGCTAACTAATAATATTATACCTATAAGATTTATCCTACTGTGACATAGTTCTAGGTCTATAACATATATACCATCGCACTACGGCTTAATCTAGCCAAGACTACACGTTACATTTTAACAAAGAGTGCCGTAAACTAACAATACGATTAAATACTAATTTATTTGGAGTAGAATGCACGCTATCAGTACAAAAATAACCCTCTCTCTCAAATTGATAAGGTGATGATGTTTGTGCGTATTGCATATTTTGTTCTACAAAACCTTTTTGAACCACCAGAGAATTTGGATTAATCGTTGTTAAGAGATCCTCTGCGGCCGCTGGATTTAGAGATGTGAATAATGGTTCATATAAACGAAATTCTGCAGCTAAAGAATATTTAGTAGACACCCAATGAATCACACCTTTGATTTTTCGACTATCGAGTGGATTTTTATTGAAAGTATTCATATCACAAGTGCATAATACGCAAGTAATATTACCTTGGCCATCTTTCTCTACACCCTCTGCTTTAATTACATATGCATGGCGCAAGCGCACCTCTTTTCCTATCATCAAACGCTTATAATTCTTTTGTGTTTCTTCAGAAAAATCAGAACGATCAATATAGATCTCCTTTGTAAATGGCACGATACGCCTACCCATCGTGTGCTTATTTGGATGGCATGGCATACTAAGCATCTCTTCATAGTCATCAGGAAGATTTATAATAAAAACTTTAATTGCATTCAGAACAGCCATCGCTCGTGGTGCGTTTTCATTTAGATCTTCCCGAATACAACTTTCTAATGCCGTCATTTCAATGATGGCTTCTTGTTTACTAATACCAATACGACGGCAAAATTCACGTATAGATGCTGCAGTGTAACCTCTACGACGCATACCAGCAAGAGTAAGCATTCTTGGATCATCCCAACCCTCTACTAACTTCTCTGAAACTAAACGTTTTAAATGGCGTTTAGATAAAATCGTATATTCAAGGTTTAAACGCGAAAATTCATACTGTTTTGGATGAGTAGAAATAGTAATATTATTTAGTACCCAATCATATAAACGACGATTATCCTGAAACTCCAGAGTACATAATGAATGTGTAATCCCCTCAAGGGCATCAGAAATGCAATGAGCAAAATCATACATCGGATATATACACCATTTACTACCGGTTTGATGATGATCGGAAAATTTTATACGATAGAGAACTGGATCTCGTAAAATCATAAAGCTAGAGGCCATATTTATTTTAGCACGTAAACATGCCGCTCCTTCAGAAAAGCATCCATTACGCATCTGAGAAAAGAGGTTAAGATTGTCCACAACACTACGATTACGATAGGGGCTATCCTGCCCTGCTACAGTTAAACTCCCACGATATTCACGAATAAGATCCGGTGATAATTCGTCTACGTACGCTAAACCCTTCTTGATAAGTTCCACAGCATATTCATATTGTTGCTCAAAAAAATCTGAAGCATAGCGTACAGTGCCATACCACTGAAATCCCAGCCACGTAACATCATTTTTAATAGATTCAATAAAATCCATATTTTCATTTACAGGGTTGGTGTCATCAAAGCGCAGATGACATTGCCCTCGGTAGTCTATAGCGATATTAAAGTTTAAACAGATAGATTTTGCATGGCCAATATGTAGATAACCATTAGGTTCAGGTGGGAAACGAGTGCGCACTATAGTATGTACACCACGTGCCAGATCTTCATCAATAATCTGACGAATAAAGTTAGTTTGGCAAGATAGAGCCTTACTCATTTTGTATTTCCTTAACACATACATGACATAAAAATCTATAATAACTCACATATATTCAATGTATAGAGAGAATAACACATTGACAGTCTAAATAAGATGTGCATGGTATACTCTGTATATGTTGTGTCAGTATGTCAAGGATTCAACTGACTGTATGATGTTAAATCCAGTAATGGTCAATAGAAAATTCTGGAATATTGAATTTTGTACTTTAAAGTAAATTAGATCTTGTTGGCAAAAAAATCATCCATAGCATCAATAAAATTCACATTCAAAGCAGCGTGATAGATTCCATGGTTATAATTTGTATCCTCTATACCACGTAAAAAAAGATAAATTATTCCACCAAAATGATGCTCGTAATTATAGTGCAGTAGACGATGACGTAGATAACGATGTAATGCCAATGTATAAAATTGATACTGTAAATCATAACGATGCTCTCGTATTACATCTATCATTATCTCTTGAGTGTAGTAAGTGCTATCGGGTCCTAACCAATTAGATTTATAATCTACAATGTAGTATTTTCCATGCCAAAAAAATACTAGATCAATGCAACCTTGTAACATACCTCGCACCTGCTGAAATCTTAGCGGAGAACAACTGGCAGATAATGGATCCTGTCTGATCATATTATTTAATTTTTCTGCCGTCATAACAGGGGAGATGGGTAGATAAAATTGCATTTCGACTCGTTTATCTTGCAGAGGTATTTGGGACAAGCTAACCCCAATATGATTTAAGGGAGCATGAACAATATTTTTCATCCAAGTATACATTACAGGCCCCCAATCTTTACTAAAACCTTGAGATACTAACTGACTCTCTAACCAGCTTTTATTTAACAACTGATGAGTATCTGAAGTTTCTAATAACTTATGCAGGAATACCCCTGATTTTACACCTCGTGGGAAAGTATGGGGAGTGAGTAATGCAGATGATACCTGCTTGTTGCTTTCGATTACGTCAGAAAAATACAAATCCAAAACTTTTGCAGGCATGGGCTGCCATTTTTTGAGATGCATCAGACTATATTGTTTGTATAAATCTGAATAACTCGTAATCCGCCAGAAATCTTCTAAAGGATATGATAAAAGACTATTGCTTACGGTCTTTTGTATTGTAGGCTTCAAAATTGCACCGTGCCATGTATCGCCACTTTCCCCCGATGATATCATGACTGTAGTGCTATCTGTATCGAAAGCTACCAGTGCTTCTAGAAGACCACTAGCATCCATCGCTTTACCTTTTTGAATTAAATAACCTAATGCACTGTGATGCAGATCTGTCTTTGTAGTATTTTGGCGTATATTGAGACATAGAGGGGCTATACCCACGCTACAGTGAAAGATTGAGCGAGTTAGTGCAACATAGAGTAAACGTACATCTTCAGCTAATCTCTCCCGATCAGCGAGAATCATACTTTTAGGCTCTTGATTTAAATCCAAAAATGTAGTACATATTTTGTCATCATAGTAAACTGCATGCTTTGCCTGAAGACAAGAAATAGCAAAAGGTATCCACACCAAGGGATATTGTAATCCCTTTGATTTATAGATTGTGATAATTTTTACTATATTATGATTGCTTTCTACCCGTAGGCGCTGATTGGGTATTCCAGCATCCTTTTTCTGAATTTTCTTACTTAGCCAGCGCACTAATGCAGTGTGATTATCGAAATCAGAAAAGCGTGCCTGTAAAATTTCACCTATATGCAATAGATCCGTTAAATAACGTTCACCCTGTTTAGATGTTAATAATTTTTCCTCTATCTTCCTTTGTTTAATCAACCTGCGAAGCATCGGTAACACTCCGTATTTTTTCCAACAATTCTGATAATCCATGAACTCTGCTATAAAGGTAGTCCACATTGGTTCGTCATGCTTCACAATATCCAATGTGGTAGCATCCATACCAAAAAGATTAGTGATTAAACAATGGAGAAAAGTAGATTCTTTCTCTGGTGTGAGCATGGCTTTTAAAAGCAATAACACCTCTTGTGCTGCTAGTGTATTAAACACGCTTTCTCTATTAGAAAGATATACTGATGGAATATTTAAGACATCCAGCGCTTGTTGTACTAATGCCGCTTCATTTTTATTGCGTACCAATACGACAATATCAGAAGTTTTTACCGGATGTTGGATTTTAGTATTACCTATAAAAGCCGCATTTTTTTCAGCTAACGATAACCAGTTACTAATTTCTACTGCACACTGTTTTGCCATGTATTCTTGGTAGTTACTAAGACTCACGCCATTACCAGGCTGTAGCCAAAATGTTAACGCGGGTTGCTTTCTATCACTTACACTAAAATACATATCATGATTTATCTTTGCGGATTGTACAGGTATAAACGGTATCGCGGTAAAAATAAACGGATTTGCATGATGTGTAAATAGATGATTAATCGAATTAACCATACTTTTGGATGAACGTTGATTAACATCTAACGTATAGTGTTGTTTAATTTGAGAACTGGCTTGCATATAGGTAAAAATACTGGCTCCGCGAAACGAATAAATTGCTTGCTTAGGATCACCTATAAGTAGAAGCGCAGTATTAGGTTTCTTGTAATATAAAGTCTGAAAAATACGATATTGCTGAAGATCCGTATCTTGAAATTCATCTATGAATACTACTGGATAACTTTGTCTAATAGCTGTAGCTAATATTTTACCAGATGGTTTCTGTAATGCAATGTTCATAAATGTTAGTAAATCGTAAAATCCAATTTGTGATTTTGTGTTTTTTTCTTTTTTCGTATAGGCCCTAATACTCTTTAATCCGCGAGAAATTATAAGATTACGCAACGACAGCTGACTCGCCAAAAAGATTTGGATCTGATCAAAAACAGGATGATACGGTGATTCTCCCTTAATGGTGTTATCTATTAATATATTCTGACTAAAACGTACAAGATCTTGAGCTATCACGTAATCTACTGTTTCAGAAAGCGCCCATTTTGTAATACGATCTAACCAAGTAGGTAGATTCTTACTGTTATAAATACGGCGATTAACCCCAGATTTCGCAATTAATTCTTGTAAATTTTTTATTTGAAGCCATGCTGTTTTTAACATATTAATACGTGCGATAATCCTCCCATGTCGCTGCTCAATAGTATCATTACTATGTATATCTTCCTTTATCGTGAGCTCCTCTCTGTGTAACCATGGCGATAATGTTTGTAATAATTGATCTGGTCCAGACCATATTTTATTAATGATACGGACAATAGGTAGGGGTAATGAGTAAAAATCTCGTCTCCAAAAATCAATGGTACCCCGGCGCTGTAAACTTGTTTCATCTTCTAGAAAGTCATGCGTAAATAACATACCGGCTTCAAAAGCCTTCATATGCAATATGCGCTGACAAAAACCGTGTATAGTGCAAATGACTGCATGATGCATATTACGTTCGGCGATTAATAAATGTGAGATAGCCTGCTGTATATTACTAATTTCAGACATTAATGTTGCAAGAGCCGGATTCAACGTTTCACCGCGAATACAGGCAATGCGTAATTCGTGGATATTAGAACCAATACGTGCACGCAATTCTGCTGTAGAAGATTCAGTAAAGGTTACTACTAAAATTTCTTTAACTGATAATCGTCGTATAAAATCTGCATGACCCCCTAACCCAAGTAAAAGACGTAGGTAGAGTAATCCAATAGTAAAAGTTTTTCCGGTGCCTGCAGATGCTTCAATTAATACCTCTCCCCGCAGTGGTAATGTCAAAGGTGTAAATCTAGAAAAAACATGTTTCATCAATACTCACCATACTGGCATGATACAAGTCATTGAATCTAAACCCTCCCCTTCGTATCAATAAAACAAATCATAAATTTATTATAATCACGTTATTCTATACTTCGCTAGAAGCCTCTATCAGAAATCATGATATATTTTTATAAAAAATAGAATTATTTTCTTTTCTATGCGTCCATCTATCACAACACTGTTGAGAGAATATACATGAAGTACGTTAAAGTTTAACTACATCATTGTCAGCTTCGAATAAAGGTATATTTGAAGGGATATCATGGTTAGGTTCATTTTGTAAATTTACATAAAATATACTGTGACCGTAGAATGATTATTCTCTTTCAATTGTATGATAAACATAAAATAATAAGAGATGATTGCATATATTAGTGATAATCATTTTAATATTGTAATATAAATATTTAAACCTCCATGTTTATTACTTTAGGATCTTGCATCCTATCTTTAATATTATAATTTATCATCAATAGACTATATCCATTATCTCATTGATATGAATTAAAGAAAGATAAAATATAGAAAGAAAAGACTTACTACAAAGAACATGTCGATATCCAGCTATTATAACCTATATGCATATCTCGTATAAATAATACATATCATACATCTTCTTAAAATCTACAAATCTTCTCATAGTCACTCAATCATAATTTATTGATATTTGTAAATAATTATATTTACTAAATAATAATATATTTACATAAAGTCAAGTAATACATTTACATAAAACAAAAATAATTATACATTCATAATAAAATTATCCATACTGATATTATATCATCCATCATGACTATAGATAGTAGCAAATACATTAAAGAAAACTTTAAAACTCAATATCCTCTTAATGACTATTAACTAATTTATAAAATAGTAAGTACTTGTAAATTTAGCGGCTTATTTTATATTAAAATATAAAATACAATAATACATGAATTAGAGTATTATACTCTATACAGAGATTGATAAATAAAAAGAAAAACATAAAGCTTTTAGTATTTTTAAAACTATTTTTATGTTTTACATATACTCTTGAGCATAATAAATATGCACACATTCTTTTGTAGACGCTCCATAAGAGAGACATACCTCAAGTACACTATTTTTTAGAAAAATAACTCTTATTTTTTATCAATCATCACTACATACATCATACTTATTATCCACACAGAAGTCATCTAGTGAGATTGATATATGCATACTACATACATATTATTCAGTTATTATTGCAGAATAAAAACATCAAATAACCACAAAATTAAATATCATAATGTGGAAAGCCTTGTGTAATATGAAAAATATGTGTAGAAAGTGCTATAGTCTACAAGAATTTGGAAGAGCAGTGCGCAAAGCGGGATTTCAAGGTGAACATAATAAGATAAATATAGTTATGCTACTTATCAATGGCAGTTTTTAATCTACCACGTACCATCCTATCCACTCTCTAAAATATCTCAGATACAGAAATTTCTGTGGTATGGTCTATCTCACAATGACATGTTATATAATATATTCATATATTTTTCTCTACATGGGAGAGCGAAATGAACATGGTCCATAAAAAGATAGAAGAAAAATTACGTATGGCTTTTTCTCCAACGTATATCGATATACGGAATGACAGTACTCTTCATCATCGTGCATCGATAGATATCGCAAGTCACTTTAAAGTGTTCATTGTTAGTGAGCAGTTTAATAATCAGAATTTGCTCACAAGGCACCGTCAGATATATAGTGTGTTAAAACAAGAACTATCTAATGGTATACATGCATTATCCATTACCAGCTATACACAAAAAGAATGGGTCGCACAAAAATATAGTACTGGTTTGAAACATATATCACAAAATATATGCTGCGTAAGCGCTCAACTGAAGGATTAAAAAATGGTTGTATGTTCTCACAGAACATCACCTATAAAAAGTAAAACTGATTCTCTGAAAAACATATTTCCCGCTGCTCTTTGTATATTTAAAAAAAGAAAGCGCAAAGAAATACATGTTAGGAAACATCCTATATAAGGTAGAATACCTTGAGTTAAGAAAGTGGCTAGATTTATTGCACAATAGAGCATAGTGATATCTGATATCTTAGCAAAGCATCAGAATATATAAGAACTATTGAAGTATACAGCATGCTCATATTATTTTTAAAATGCACTGCACTCTATGTAGATTGCTCATCATACTCAACGTATATTTATTTTCAGGATAAAACATATCCAGAGATACTCTTGTTTTTATTTCCTAGTATAGTCCTATCTCATGATAGGACGGAAGTTGGCTCAAAATAAATAAATATACTAAGATAGTAGATATTATTACAGATATAATTCTAGTTAATTTGTAGAACCAATATAGATGAGAATAAAAATAAACAATCTAGATATAATTAATAAACATTAGAGAAATTTATTTATATATCTACGAGATATTATACAGAAATTGTTAGTAATATCTCACACGACAATGATTAATCTACTTAGTTGAATATTCTTTCATTTTTCTTTTAAAATAATTAGATGCGATTGAAAAACTATAAATTAGAATGGCATGCCTTACAGCCCGCAATAGCACGATTTCAGCATGTCTCACTAGATAATCTAGTAACATATTTAGATTCTTTTTCTGCCGTACAAACACGTCTCTATTATGGACTAGATTTGTTGTTAAAAACACGTGCGCAAGTACCAATAATGATAATTAAAAGCCCTGCGACAGCTTTATATTTTACCCTTCTTCAACGCATCTTATCTTCTCTTACGGAGCATACGAAAGATAAGAGCCCTATACTTTACGGCGGACGTTATGAAATCAATGAAGAAATAGTCCACTGGTATCCTGTAAAAACTATACAGGATAATTTTTCTAGTTCTGGTGGCGTATATCAGGCAGCATGGATTGAGCATAATCATCTTTTTGGTAGTGTTCGTTTTCATCAGTCTAAAATATCCTTATCTCCCGGTTTAGTGCATCGTGCTAACGGTGGAGTATTAATACTTTCGATACGAACTCTTCTCGAACAACCACTAATATGGTTTCGGTTAAAAAAAATGCTTATTCACAAAAAATATGAATGGTATTCACATGATGAGCATGCACCACTACCACTAGATATTCCTTCTATGCCGATGCAATTACGTTTACTTCTATTAGGTGAGCGCGATATGATAGAAGCACTTCAGAATTTAGATTCTGAAGTATCTTCTATCTCTTTGTATAGTGAATTTGAGGATAAGATTGAAATATTCAACGACATGAGCTTGATCAATTGGAGAAGATGGGTGCAAAACGTTGTAGAGGGTTTACCGTGCCCTATGTTAGATCATACCTTCTGGCCAGTGTTAATTCATGAAGGTACGCGTTGGACTGGTGATCAAAGATCACTCCCATTAGATCTAGACTGGATTAGTACACAAGTTCAAGAGGCGATACTATATTCTGATGGACAGATCATCAGCGGAGAAAATCTACAACAAGCTATGAATGCTCGCATATGGCGGGAAGGGTGTCTCGCTGAGAATATACTTAATGATATCATAAAAGAACAAGTTCACATTGACACAAAAGGTGCAGTTATCGGGCAAATTAATGCACTATCTATTATAGAATACCCTGGACACCCCCGTGCTTTTGGAGAGCCTTTACGTATTAGCTGTGTGGTACATTCTGGTGATGGTGAGTTGAATGATGTTGAGCGTAAAGTAGCTCTAGGTGGAAATATTCACTCTAAAGGCCTTATGATCATACAATCGTGGTTAATGTCGGTGTTACAACTAGATCAACCAATGCCATTTTCTGCATCACTGGTCTTTGAACAATCATATACGGAAGTAGATGGCGACAGCGCGTCACTAGCTGCGCTTTGCGCACTAATTAGCGCACTATCATTACAACCCATTAATCAGAAAATAGCAGTCACAGGTTCGCTTGACCAATTTGGTCATGTACAATCCGTAGGTGGCATTAATGAGAAAATTGAAGGATTTTTCCATATCTGTAACAAACGTACTCTCACTGGAAATCAAGGCGTTATTATACCATCTACAAATATTCGCCATCTAGCATTGCATAAAGATGTGATTCATGCCGTACGCAATGAAAAATTTTACATATGGGCGGTATCTAGTGTGGATGAAGCTATTTTTCTATTGACTGGGGTAGCATGGAAAGACGCAGAAAGCCATTCTCTTCTGCGTTTAATACAAACTCGTATTGCAAAATTTACTATGCAAGATACTCGGCATCGAGTAGGGCCCATGCGTTGGCTCAGTTGTCTGAAATAAATATCATTATCTTCCGTGCGAAATCACACATACAATACAGTTCTTTCTGCTATGAAGTTCACCATCTTCTTCTATAATGATGGATAATTGCATCCATAATTAAGAGTATACCCTATGAAAATGAACTAACAATTCAATTATAGCAATTATATCAATCAAAAAATATATTGATAAAATCTCTATGTGGCATAGAGAGATACTACTACATGACTATATGAGTTAGCTAGCGATTCAGCTCGTATTATTTTTTATAACATATACACTACTATATCACTAGTATACTATTGCATATTCTACAAACATTTATGACTACTTGTATGACCATCATAATGAATATCAATAATATAATTTATGCAAATACGCAGTCCAAAAAAAATGGATATTTCAGCTTACCATTGACATATAAGTAATAATGTTTCACAAAACGTACAGAGATAGAACAATATCTATGTGATAAAATGTGCATATCAAAGATATAATATTGTACTGGTAATGCCATTAGCATAGTATATAACAGATATTATACCTAATATCATGTAAATTTAATAATTTAGCGCATGTAGTTTTCTAAATCAGCAATGACCATGGCATCAACTATATCTAATAATACCATTGTATATCAGACTAGTTAAATACAAAATAGTGTCAAGAGGTAATATAGAGTATACACTCTACCAATAAAGATATAAGACTCAATACTCTGTATGATTAACAATATAATAGCGATGCTTTTATCTAAAAACTTATATGATTGATAATCATGTTCTCCGCACCCTCTCACTACACCATTAATCTGAATATATTTCAGAAACTAAAGATATTAATGATATCTCATACGATATTATAATCATATATGATGATATTTTTACCGAGATGGTATGTTATATACAATACGCTGATAAAATGTCTTGTATATGGTTTACCTCGTACAGAACCCAGATATACCATGTGAAAAAATGCCTGCAGCCTACGCTAGAATATCTATGATGATAGATTCTTGATCTTTACCTAAACCATATATCTAGGGGATCTGCTTAATGTCATTAAATCTGTATGCTTATACGTGCTGCTCCAAACTTCATACATATACGAGGTTCATGTAAATATGTTGGATAAATATAGATTTTATACAAAAGAAGATCTGATCGCCTCAAGTCGTGGCGAACTTTTTGGTTCAGAAGGTCCTCCTTTACCATCTGGAAATATGTTAATGTTAGATCGTGTAACACAGATAAACGAGGTTGATGGAAAATATCACAAAGGGTTTGTGTCTGCGGAATTAGATATACATCCCAATCTGTGGTTTTTTTCTTGCCATTTTATCGGTGATCCAGTGATGCCTGGTTGTTTAGGACTAGATGCCATGTGGCAATTAGTGGGTTTTTACCTTGGTTGGTTAGGAGGCGCAGGGAAGGGCCGAGCATTAGGTGTTGGTGAGGTAAAATTTACCGGGCAAGTTTTACCTACCTCTAAGAGAATCTCTTATCTTATTCATATTAAACGTATTATAAAACGTAGGTTAACTATGGGTGTAGCAGATGGTGAAGTTTTAGTGGATGGTAAAATCATTTATACTGCTAATGATTTAAAAGTAGGACTGTTTAAATCAGTTTCCCCTTTCTAATCTAAGAATGGATATAAGAATGGATACTGGATGTATCTTCAATGTTATTATATAAAATACTCTGTATGTAAATAATCCACCTAAATATGCATTTATATTGATTTTAATTACATAAAGAGCGTCATCTATTAAATAATATTGAGATAATTATGTAATAGCCTCCTGCTCCAGTCATGCACAGTAATTACTGTAGCATACAGTTATACATACTCTGGTAGAAAAAATAATAAGAGCAGTGAGTTGTATGTCAATGTTCGATCCTTACAAGGAGGTCATATATCCTGTTTATAATATTCAAACATTTTCTTAATATAACTATCATCGAGGTATGTACCAAACTGCCGCAAAATATCACTATTACTTGACATAATCAATAGTCTTACTACCCTACTTGTTTTAGCTCAATATATATACTTTTTTATTTTGTAGCTTATGTTAGAGAGCAAAAGAGGTAAATCGTAGGATAACTATTGATATACAGTCATATTTTGAGTTGTTTCCATAACTCTTCCCGGTTATACGTATGATGTACACTGCGTCACTCTAACTCCCATACATACGCATCGCATATGCATGCTAGCGTAAAGAATGTATGAGTGCATTGAAATATCACGGCATTGTATTATTTTTGCCTGCTTCATAGAATTGTTTTAGTAATGAAGTAAAACAGGCTAGATCATATATCTTATACAGAACGCTCTTATCCATATTCTACTGATATTAGAATAAAAATATGATGGTAGTGTGTTCATAAAATATTTATACAACGCTGTTGCGTGTCACAAACAATACTTTATTCAGGCATATATAGAAAATCAATGCACTGTTCTAAAAATAGCATCACTAGAAAAATAAATTATTTTCAGTATGAATTGTAGAGAGCGTAAAATACTATTATCAGTATAATATGTATTACTGTTATATCTTTCTGAGGAATAAGGTATATATAACCATACTTTTTCACAATGTATTTATAATACAGCGCTGACTTTTCATACAATCTATCCTTTTTATAAAAACACCGCATAAGCCAGTATAATTATGCTTATGATGGTTATATGCATTGATCATACAAGTGACTGTGTTCTGATACACTTATCCTGAGATGTTGATAATCATTTGTCCATGTCAACAGACAAGAATAGCACTGATGTTCACAATTAACATATGATTGATAATGTTGCCATATCTTTAATATAATACTACTAAAAATATCGAGTACTATACTTTAATCACAGTCATTATTATTGTGTTCATTTCTGTTTATACATGCTGTTTCTTATGTCCATCTTACGTTATTACTATTCTATGAATGTCATGTATTGACATAGAGTAATTACATGTTATTTTTCGTTACTGCTTTCTCGCACTCTTATATTCCATACAATCTTATATATAGCACATTCAATCAAGTAGTCAGTATAATTATTTCTTGAATGCCGCCATATATATGATACTGCAATAACAAGCTGAACTAATGAGATTGAAAACATTAATGGGTATTTAATGCGTAAAAACATTTAGTATGTAGGCTTGTGTTCTGCCGTACTTATGATGACAATAAAACATGACTTCTTCTCATTGCCGATTCACTGCATTCATTTATTCAAAAATCTATCAGTATCATACCATTATATGACATTAATAAGAGTAAACCTGATTTTCTATGATGATTAGAGCATATAATGCAGTAGATAGATATCATGAAAATTTTATTAATAATAAAAACAAGTATTAGCAATCATCTTGTCTGACTATTAGTTTTTATTGATATAAAAGTCCTTTTACCACTTTATGCTATAGTGTTTACTATTATAGATATCTAATAGTCTGTAGAGCTATTCAAACCTTTATATAATTTTCATGCTCTCGTAAAAAACACTATCTTCTCATATATTTAAAATGCTTGTATTATGTATAATCTGTAGTATTTTGATCATAGTTATCATGGAAACGTATCAGTACGTACAATAACACTAACATCCGATATAAAAGATATGTTTATTTATCCATTAGAAAGCATCTATATATTTTGTTAGGACAAACTACAATAAACTGCTTGATAATGAAATAGGTGTAACCATCAATATGAATAACATAGATGATCTGAGCGATAACATGTATGTATAATGTCTACTATGATGTATAATTATGATTAATCACCCTAATCATCATTATACATCCAGGCTACAATAGTAACAAATTTATAATTACATATAATACGTATGCGTATATATGAAGTAGTGTGCTATAAAAATACAAGATACTATAGCAGATACCTACGTCACTTATATAAGTAATGTGCATAATGTGGTGTGTATACAAAAATATTTCTTTCTGTTTAAGAACAGAAGCAATCACGATTCTGGCTGTTCACTAATTTGGAATTTTTCGATAATGAAATGATTTTAAAATTATGATCCTTAACATTTTCAAGCATGTGAACAATAATACTTTAAAAAATGTTATTTTTGTGTCATATCATTGACTGCCTTGGATTCACTCTTTAATTGTGATTAATTTTTATGAAAATATTACTTTAATACTCTAAATTCTTCCTATTCTCTATATAGCTATGAGATGACAGCCAACATTACAGAGCTCAAGAATACTGTCGGTATAAATATCATGTAATGTTACTATATTCAATGCTATATTTACCTATACATAGATTGTCTGAAAAGTCTTCTATTTATTGAGCTTGAGAACATCCATAGCAACGAAAATTTTTATTTTTTAATCTCTGCCTCTAACTAAGTAGAGATTAAAAACGAAAAAAAATTCAAGTCATTACTTTAATATCTTACCTAAGAAGGCTTGCGCACGCTGCGACTGAGGGTAATGAAAAAATATCTTTAGGTGAATATTCTATAATTTTTCCTTTGTCCATAAAAAATATTCTATTAGAAACTCTCCGGGCAAACCCCATTTCGTGAGTTACAACTATCATAGTCATACCTTCATTGGCTAGATTGACTATCACGTCTAACACTTCAGCAATCATTTCTGGATCCAGAGCATAGGTGGGTTTGTCAAATAACATAGCTACAGGGTCCATGCACAGTGCTCGTGCAACAGCAACACGTTGCTGTTGACCTCCAGAAAGTTGATGGAGAAATTGATTGCAGTAGCCTTTCAGACCCATGTGATCTAAAAACATGAGTCCTTTAGTATATGCTTCATGCTGATTACGCTTCAAAACTTTTACTTGAGCTAGAGTGAGATTCCTTATAATAGACAAATGTGGAAATAACTCAAAATGTTGAAATACCATACCAACTTTAGCACGTAGCTGTGATAAATTAGTTTTTTAGAATTTACTATGGTATTATTCACTGTAATAACTCCATTCTGAATCGGCTCTAAACCATTAATAGTTCTAATGAACGTAGATTTCCCAGAACCAGAAGGACCAAAAATAACAACCACCTCCCCTTGTGGACTATAGTTGTGCAATTTATAAGCACCTGGAAATGAGAATACCACTGAGCAACATTTTTTAAGATAATCATCTTATAGTCCTGTTTTTTAAATAGCTAACCAGTAAGGTTACACTTAAGCTAATCATAAAATATACTATTCCAACAAATAATATCATTTCGATCTCTGTACCATTATTTATACCAATAATCTCAGCTGTACGGAAAAAATCAGCAAGATTCAACACATATACTAAGGAGATATCTTGAAACAATGCAATACCCTGTGTAAAAAGAAGAGGTATCATAGATCGGAATGCTTGCGGTAAAATCATTCACTTCATTGACTTACACGGAGTCATGCCTAACGCCAATGCTGCATTTTTCTGACCTTGACGCACACTCAGAATACCAGCGCGAATTATTTCAGAATAATACGCTGCTTCAAAGAGCGAAAAAGCTATGATTGCTGAAACTAAACGAATATCAATTTGCGGTGATATATCACATAGTTGACACAAAATATTCGGTATAATTATATAGAACCATAATAATATCATCACTAACGGCACTGAACGAACAAAATTAATATAAAGTCTAGCCAAACCACATTTAATCTTAAAAGATTAAAAACACATTGCTGCAAGCATAATACCTAACATCAAACCACCAGCTATTGCTGCAAGAGTAATCGTTAAGGTTATAATACTGCCACTCCAAAGCAAGGACAGATAAGGAGTAATTGTACTCCAATCCAAAAGATGCATTATTCTTTCTCTCCATAATGGAGTGGATGAACTTTACGTTCAGCCCATCGCATAAGCAATACAATCAACATGTTGATTGTATTATAAGTGACAGTAATAGCTAGCTGTAAACAACTCATAATCCTGTGCAGAATAATCTAGCAACTTGCCGGCTTGTGCAGACATATCGGCCAGACCAATAGTGGAAGCAATAGCTGAATTTTTTACTAAATTTAGCATTTCTGATATCATTGGTGGGAAAAGAAGAGGATATATATTTGGTAATAACACGTACCGATAAGTTTGTGGTAAAGTCAAACCCATAGTTAAACTGGCATTTTTTGTTCTTTAGATAACGACTGGATCGCCCCTCTTACCTGCTCGCAAATGCGAGCAGCAGTCAATAAACTTAAACATAATACCGAACAAATAAAACATTGTATACTCGAATCAACTTCTGCTTTAAACCACATACCAAAATCATCTGGTAATAATGCAGGTATAATACGATACCAAATAAAAATTGAATAATAAGAGAAATATTTCGAAATACCTCAACGTACATTGCACTCAAAAAAGAACATAAAAGATTGGAACAGTACGTAAAATACCTAATGTTATACCGATAGTAAAAGCAATGACCCAAGAAGATATGGACACACTAACGGTGACAAATAACCCTGATATTAACCATCCCAAATATGTGGTATTATCAAATGATGCGAGCTGTAGAAGAATGTCCCGGTTCGAAATAATAGACATACAATGTTCCTCATACATAGCAGTGCTTGCTACCGCAAAAATCAATATTACATCAAACTGTTACAACCCCTCTTTTGTCAGAGATTGATCCCTATCCATAATTTTAATATTGCTTCTTCTGGTAATAAACTAACATCAACTTATCTCGCTTCCTAACTACGAACTACGGTAACTGATATCGTTACTACAAGCACATAGCAGTATTATGAGATTCATCATAGTAAACATACAATAATCGATGAAGAAATGTTGTTGATCATCATAGAGGTAAATCTTGAGATGCGCTATTTGCATAGGATGGATATCTAATGGCGCGTCTCTCGCAAGTAATACAACTTATTACAAAGACTCCTGCATAGCAAGAGCAGACGTTACTCTAATGCTTGATCACTGGAATATTGAACTAACCTCTCCATATCCTTAGATATTGGAAAATTCATATTAATATTTTTGGTGGAATAACTTCCGTGAACAATTTTTTATACCATTGTTTAGCTATACCAGAAGCGTGTATCTGCATAATAGTATTATTAATTATGTTTTGAAATTCTTCATCGCCTTGACGCAACATACATCAATAAACTTCATGGCATGCGGTAACCCGATAATTACCCAATCCGATAGTTTTTTAATTTAGCTCGCTCTCCAGCTAATAGGGCCTCATCCATTACAAATGCTATAGCGCGACCACTTTCTAAGACACGAAAAGCATCGCTATGATCTTTAGCACTAATAATCCGCATCTTCATATTCTGTGCGTCATTCATTTTATTTAGCAGAACTTCAGAGAAGTACTAGAAGTTACAACCACGTTTTTTTCTTTAAGGTCTTCTAATTCTTTTAGAAAAACCCTCTTCTTAACTAACATACGAATTCCAACAATAAAGATACTTTTTGAGAAAGAGATCTGTTTCTCCCTCGTCAGGGTATGTGTCGTTGAGCCGCATTCAAAGTCATATGTACCATTTTGTAAAAAAGGAATGCGGTTCTGTGAAGTAATGGGTAACATTTTTACCTTAAGGTTAGGTTTGTTAAGTTTTTTCTTAATGGCAGAGACAATAGCATGAGAATAATCCTGGGAATATCCGATAACTTTGTGATTATTATCATAGTAAGAAAATGGAATAGAAGATTCACGATGCACGACTACAATAACACCATATTTAGAAATATTATCTAGAGTAGATATATTCCTGCGCATATCAGAAGGTATTAATGTTTTTATTCTCAGAATAAGAAAAATAAAGTGCAATAAAAATTAGCGTTAAAACAACACCCAGTTTCTGCAAAAACAAAGACTACTCCTCTACCTTACTTAAAGATAGATCTCATATTAAGATTTAGATTGAAAATCATTTATAGTTATAAGAGTAGGGTGAAACATCTTGAGATAAGAGTACTTTTGGTATTATCAGGGCAAAACTGTGATATATCATGCTGTATTGCTATCAGTACACACTTGGCATACTTAGGAGATAGGTTATCTTCCATATAGCTATTCTAATCTTAGGAGATTACAGATGTACTATGCATAGTGTACTTCACTAACATGGATATTTTTTATTATTCTATCGTACATAGACCATATATATCTATAAACTTTTCGCATAGTCAATCATACAATATTTTTTTACACACCAGCTACAAGCACATGACTCTGCCACAGAGAATATCGATCTTAGTACGTGTAATGTGAATGAATATTGCGTATGATATCATCATAAAGATTTATCACTAATATGATATCATCAATAATGACCACCTGAAATTCTAAAAAATTCACCAAGTATACAGTAAAAATATACTATCGGAAATATACTAATCATCTCTCATGGTGTTAAGGCGACAAATCAGTGCTCATCAAGTCTATTCCATAATCATTTGCAATATTATATGAATCATGTAAAAAGTACTTCTAATGATCTATATGATCTTTAAATTGACAATAGATAAGATGCTATAAAGGCTATACCTTTATTATTTATGATAAAAAATTATACTTGTGCTCTCATATACAAAAAATTTAGGGGTTATAAGCATGATTACAGAAAAAACGTCACGGTTATATTGACATAAAATACCTAAATATTTTTATATATTTTATCTTCACCTGCTAACTAAATCGTAAATAACTTACCATCTCTGAACATCACTAAAATATTTGTATATATTTATGTTCTATTAACATAATTTATATATACCTCACCATCTAATATGGCAGAATATCTATTATATGATAATACCACTAAAATCTTATCTTTATGTTGATAATGTAAGATAGATAATTTAATAATAAAAATATTTTCTCTACAGAGTTAGGATTTTTAAATCCTATATTTATTATCGGTTGAAGCTCATTAATAATTCACCTCCTGTCTTCATAGATAAAATATTTAGTATATACGATTATTACACTTCGCTCTTTACATTCTTGCTGTATACATCAAGATACATGTCCTCTTTCGCTTCATACTAAATAGAATTTCCAGAATAACGACGTAGTATTATATATCGCATCAATACTCAAACTTTCTGAATATTTTGTACGAATGACATTCGTATACTGCATCAAACTGCACTAAACAATATGCTGCAATAACGATGATATTACTAGAGCGAAGAAATGCATAGCTTCTCTGGACATACTATGAAACATGAAAACAACATATAAAATCTAGAAAACAGTTAACTATCCTATCTCCTAAATGGAACGATAGTTTTTTATCAAAGCATATGAAATTTTCAATAGACATTGCAAGTGATTAAAAATACACTGTCATACAAAACAAAGCTGCTTAGTCAGCATGACTACTATGATTAAAAAAAATCCTTACCTGATCTTTTTAGATATATGATCTTATCAAACATCTAGTGTATTCTAATGGTTGTTAATGTGATCAGTATCAGCTTGAATGGCATGAATTAATTCTAATATATCTTCTGGTAATGGTGCATGCCATTCCATGAGCACGCCAGATATCGGATGATGGAGACGTAACATTGTCGCATGCAGCGCCTGACGGTTAAAGGCACGTACAAGGGCTATCACATGTTCTGAATTTCCCTTGGAAAAACCACAACGACCAGCATATAAAGGATCGCCGACTACTGGGTGGGAGATATACGACAGATGCACACGGATCTGATGTGTGCGACCCGTTTCAAGTTGTAATCTGATCCAAGTGTAACCACGGAACGCCCTGATTATACGATAATGTGTGACAGAAGCTTTACCCATAGCGTGGACTGCCATATGGGTGCGTTTAGTCATGTGACGACCGATTGGCGCATCCACTTTTCCACCAGAGATCATACATCCAATGACTATTGCTTCATATTCACGAGTAATGATGCGATTCTTTAAAGCCGCAAGAAGATGAATATACGCAGGAATAGTCTTTGCTATTACCATTAATCCTGTTGTATCTTTATCTAAACGATGCACAATACCTGCTCGAGGCACAGAAACAAGCGTTGGTAAGTAGTATAGCAGTGCGTTTAAAAGGGTATCATTAATATGACCTGCGCCAGGATGTACAACTAATTTGCTAGGCTTATTGAGCAAAAGAATATGATCGTCTTCATAAACAATATTTAGTGGTATATCTTTTGCTTCCCAACATTCTTTTTCTTCGGAGGTTGCACTAATCTCGATCACTGCACCGCTAAATACTTTGTATTTCGCTTTATCAATGATCGCACCGTTAACAGTAACACATCGATTCTTAATCCATTTTTGTAAATGAGAACGTGAATATTGTGGAAATAATTGAGTCAAAGATTGATCTAGTCGTTGTCCAAATTCTAGTTTTGAGATCGTGGCATGAAGTTTTACTTGTTCGATCATAAATAATAGTGTCTTCCATGAATATATTAGACTATCATATGAAGATCATTTCATATAATATCTAGTGATACAATAGTGTAAACGAAAGTGTACAACATAAAGAAGCTTAGTAAGTCGCCTCATCCATGACTCTACGAGGATTAGAAAATCTGCATGACAAATATAAAATATCTACTAACTGCAGTAAGCTTGAGTGTGTGGTTATGCGGATGCTCTCAATCAATAAACACTTCTCCTGATCAGTTCCCTATAAAAATTTTTGCTTCTGCTGAAAAAAAAATAAAGGACGGTAGATGGAAAGAAGCTATTACTCAGTTAGAATCAATTTATGCTCGTTATCCCTTTAGCCCTTATTCCCAACAAATTCAGGTTGATTTGGTGTATGCCTATTATAAAAATAGCAATCTCTCTTTAGCATTAGAAGCTATTGATCGCTTTATGCGCCTATATCCAAATTATGCAAACATGGATTATATCATATATATTCGTGGTCTTACATATATGGCACAGGATCATAATCCAATACATACTTTATTTCATATTAATCGATCGGATCGTGATCCATTTTACAGACTATCTGCATTTGATAGTTTCTCGCAATTAATACGAAACTATCCAAATAGTCGATATGCCAAATCTTCGCGCGATCATCTTATTTACTTAAAAGAGCGTCAAGCTCAATATGATTTATCCGTAGCTGAATTTTACGCACAACGTCAAGCTTATGTGGCAGTGGTAAACCGTGTAGCAAAAATGCTGACAGATTATCCGGATACAAAAGCAACTAAAAAAGCCTTACCATTAATGGAAAATGCTTATCGTCAATTACATTTAGACATGGAAGCCAAACAAGTTACAAGCATAATAGCTGCTAACACAGAGTAATTCTATGTGCGAATGACAATGTATCACCGTAATGTGATATCACTTGTGCAAGTATAGTGCAGAAAATATCTCATATGACATTTTTATCAAAAACATGCATCACTTTCCCGAAATAAAATATGAATATCACAGAATCATGACGTAATACGATAAAAGACAATAGTCTCTTTTATTTTTTTTGAAAATACTGCCCTATTTATTATTTAGTGTATTTATTCGAAGAATAAAGAGATCCTGAATGTTACATTATAATGACTTTTATAATCTTACGATTATTTTAAAAGAGGTGTCTAACAACAAAATATTAATTTTATACTATCTCTGATAGAAGCATGTAATAACACTGAACACATACTCATGAGATTATTCTATCGAAGCCTTGCCGATATAACATATACCGATACACATACGTAAAATTTTTTCAAAAATTATTGGTACTGCAAAGTATAAAGAAATTTTCGTTATTGATTCATATATTTAGTAACTTCAATCTATTTTCTTACAGAAAATAGTTATACATGTTTATATCGATTTCATAACTGTTGGAAGTGAAATAAAGTGTATTGATATATATATTGATGATGCCACCATCAATATAAAAACAGTCTGTCTCTACAAATCAATATGCTATTTCGCCAAGTATGATCATGACGTGAAAGATCACATTTATATCTCTTTACTCTCTGAGTATTATTACTACTTTATAGTATAATCTCAAAATTATTAGTTCTTTATCGAGGTAATCTAGTAAAAAGATGGTGAGAAAGCTAGTGACATTCCCATGTTTTACTATTAAAGATCACTTATTGGTATAAGTAGCGTGCATCTATCTACAAGATACTTCATCACATCTTTGATGATATATAATTTATCTATAGCATGTTACAATGCATAAATATTTGAATATGTTCAAATAGATAAGGAAAGCAATATGTCTGAACCTATTAAGCATGATGCTAGCACTATAGCAGGAAAATTTCTTGGTAAACCAACAGTATACCATGATACTTATCAGCCATCACTGTTACACGCTGTGCCACGTAGCTTGAACCGTGAATTATTAGGCCAGGATTTCCAACCAACGAAATTAATAGGACAAGACCTTTTGACATTATATGAAGTGTCTTGGTTAAACCAAAAAGGATTACCGCAAGTAGCTATTGGAAACGTCATACTAAGTATGCACACTATAAATTTAATTGAATCAAAAAGCCTTAAGTTATATCTCAATAGCTTGAATCAAACTCATTTTACTGACATAGATGCTGTACAAAAAACAATAGAACGCGATTTAAGTGATTGTGCCATTGGATTAGTCAAAGTTATCTTATTGCGACTAAAAGATATAAAAGATGTAATTACTGATGGCTTATCTGGTTTTTGTATTGATGAGCAGAATATTGCTATTAATAGCTACACAGTTAACCCTCACTACCTGTGTAATATTACAACTCAAGATATTGTTAAAGAGCAATTAATTAGCCATCTATTCAAATCTAATTGTTTAATTACAAGACAGCCAGACTGGGCCACAGTACAAATTAGTTATTATGGACCACGCATGAATTACACAGCATTATTACATTATCTTGTATCCTATCGACAACACAATGAGTTTCACGAACAATGTGCCGAGCGAATTTTTTATGATATATTGCGATACTGCAAACCACATCAACTTAGCGTATACCTTCGTTACACGCGACGAGGGGGGATAGATATTAACCCTTGGCGCAGTAATACCGAATTTGTACCGACTACATGCCGTCTTGCACGTCAATAAAAATATTTATAAGCGCATCTGATTAAAAGAAATGTCAATTTTTAGCGCATGAATTCTTTTGATAAAGCAGTGACTGTGAATAAAATACCTAGTTATTCATAACTGAAGATCGAAATACAATAGAGATAAGAAATGAATATATTAATAAGGAAAGGGTCCAATAATCCATATATGATATGCATCATCTCTTAAGTCATTAAACTACAGATAAAATATCACAGATACATTTCATGATAAATATAAGTACATACTGGTTGATTCTCCATTGCGCTGTACAAGAAAAACTTTTAATGTAATGGATCCTATCTTGCAAAAATCTTGTGATAATGAACAAAATACAAATCTCTAATACAGAGATTCTCTCTAAATTCTCAATGTTCTACTCAAAATACCAGTATCTGATATTCATATTCATATTCATATTCATATTCATTATCGCATGTTATATCGTTAACACGACTAATACTACCTGAAAGAATTGCATATAATCTAGTATAAATCACCTAGCATTTAGCGTGCCTATAACAACATATAAATATATTCAACACATGTTGATATCATTATGTAGTAATAGATACATAATGTATTTATGTGACCCTATCCTTTATGTGATCTCACACAAAGCATGAAAGATTATTTTCTGATTCTATACTGCTACATAACGTCATGGTTATTGAACCGACTAGTTCTAATCAGATAACGAGTCTAGTTAGATTAGTATATTTCATTGACAATCACTTAACCTTAAGACGTACACTAAATATGAAGTAAACAATAGGCTAAGATAGCATTGAGTACTACGCTACAATATAGAAAGAAATTATTCTATATATAGATTGTGTATCCATTTTCTTGATATGTTGTAAAAAAATTACACCACATATTATGTCGAATATTACAGCCAGATAGTTGAAAAACATATCTACAGTTAGGTGACAGATAGATCGAAAAAGATAGCCACATTCAATAACAGCACAATGGAAAAGAAAATATAACATCATAATATAACAAAAATAGTAGTAATGCTGTACGACATAAAATATTTACAATAAAATTGTATGAGCACTTTATATTTTTGTTTTAAAAATTACTGAATTTTTTTTCTCATTATACTGCCCCATCCGATGAAAGTTTAAATAACGATAAGTATCCATGGCAGTAACATTAACTTTTTGCATAAAATAATGATATTCCGATGTTGTAGGTAGTTTTCCTAGAATGGATGCAATCGCAGTTAGTTCAGCAGAAGCCAGAAAAACCTGAGCATCATTACCAAGGCGGTTTGGGAAATTGCGTGTAGAAGTTGAAACCACTGTCGAACGATCAGATACACGAGCTTGATTACCCATGCATAGTGAACAACCAGGCATTTCCATACGTACGCCACTATTTTTAAAAATACTATAATAACCTTCTTGATTAAGCTGTTCTGCATCCATTTTTGTAGGAGGCGCCATCCATAAATCAGTTGGAAGAGAATCTACTTTACTGCACTGCAATAGTTTACCAGCCACACGAAAGTGTCCAATATTAGTCATGCATGATCCAATAAAAGCCTCGTTTATAATCGTTCCCGAAAAATTAGATAGCAAACAAGCATGATCTGGATCGTTAGGCGCGCATAAAATTGGTTCTGTAATCTCTGTCAGGTCAATAGTTAGGATTTCTAAATATGTGGCATCTTTGTCACTTTCCAAAAGGGCTGGGTGATCTAACCATTTTTCCATATGCTTTATGCGGCGTTCAATCGCACACGCATTACCATAACCTTCACGGATCATCCATTTTAAAAGAACAACATTAGAACTTAAATACTCAATAATTGGATTTAAGCTCAACTGAATCACGCACCCAGCCGCAGAGCGTTCCGCAGAAGCATCCGATAACTCAAATGCTTGTTCTACTTTCAAATCTGGTAGACCTTCAATCTCGAGAATTCTACCTGAGAAGATATTTTTCTTACCTCTCTTATCAAGAGTTAAGAGACCTGCTTTAATGGCATATAATGGAATCGAATGCACTATATCTCGTAAAGTAATACCAGGTTGCATTTTTCCGATAAAACGCACTAATACTGATTCCGGCATGTCCAGCGGCATTACCCCAGTAGCGGCGGCAAATGCCACTAAACCTGAACCCGCTGGAAAAGAAATACCTATAGGAAAACGGGTGTGTGAATCCCCACCAGTACCAACTGTATCTGGCAAAAGCATACGGTTTAGCCAACTATGTATAATGCCGTCTCCGGGGCGTAAAGAGATACCACCGCGATCCATAATAAATCTCGGTAACGTTTTATGGGTTAGTGTATCTATGGTCTGAGGGTAAGCGGAAGTGTGACAAAAAGATTGCATTACAAGATCTGCTGAAAAGTGAAGACATGCTAGATCTTTTAACTCATCTCGCGTCATGGGTCCCGTTGTATCCTGAGAGCCTACAGAAGTGATTTTAGGTTCACAATACATACCAGGGTGGACCCCTTGAACGCCACAAGCGCGACCGACAATTTTCTGTGCTAACGAAAAGCTGTTTTTTGTTTCCGTGATCACTGGTCCTTTTAAAAAAATTTTGCTATCTGGTAAAGATAAGGATAGACGCGCTTTTGCAGTTAAAGCACGACCAATAATTAATGCAATACGACCACCAGCACGTACTGCATCAAATAATACTTCTGTTTTCAATGAAAAATTAGATAGGATTTTATGAGTGAAATGATCACGAATGGTACCTTCATACGGATAAATATCCACTATATCACCCATGTTCAGAGCAGCTACGTCAACCTCAATGGGTAAAGCACCAGAATCTTCCATGGTATTAAAGAAAATAGGCGCTATACTGCTTCCAAGACATATCCCCCCCGCTCTTTTGTTAGGACAATATGGAATATCATTTCCCATAAACCATAATACTGAATTAGCAGCCGACTTACGTGATGAACCAGTACCAACTACATCACCAACATACGCTAAAGGAAAGCCTTTTTTCTTTAAAGATTGAATTTGTTTTATGGGACCTCTGTAACCTGGCTGATCTGGTTGAATTCCTTCACGAGGATTTTTAAGCATTGCTAATGCATGTAATGGGATATCTGGACGAGACCACGCATCCGGTGCCGGTGAAAGATCATCCGTATTACTTTCACCAATCACTTTAAACACTGTAATGGTGATTTTTTTCGCTACTTCAGGGCGTGTAACAAACCACTCAGCATGTGCCCAAGAATGTATAATTTGTTGAGCATATACATTCCCTTTCTTCGCTCTATCTTCTACTTCATAGAACAAGTCAAATATTAATATGGTATGAATCATCGCTTTTACAGCAAAAATAGCTAATTTTTTATTATCCAGTATGCGAAGAAGGGCGTGGATGTTATATCCACCCTGCATTGTACCCAGTAGCTCTACCGCTTTTTGAGGCTTAATCAATGGAGACGTTTTTTGACCTATCGCAATAGATTCTAAAAATGAAGCCTTTATACATGCTGCTTCATCAACACCAGGTGGAACTCTATTTGCTAATAAATCCAGTAGTAACGCTTCCTCACCAACAGGTGGTACCTGTAATAATTGTGATAATTGAATCACTTGGTGTGCCTCTAAAGCTTTTGGAGCAATCCCTTTGAATTCGCGTTCTAAAACATGCTTACGATACTCTTCTAACATGATATTCTCCTTGTTCTCATATATTGTATTCCTTATGTTAATGGGAGAAGATGTAGAACCCTTATACAATGAATATATAAGTGTTATAGGAAATCATTTCCCTAATGTACATTATAATAAAATAGATTATTCATAATAATAAAATAGATTATTCGTAATAATACTTCATGCGAGTACAATATTTCACGACGATGAAAAAAAATGACACATGATTAGGATAAAATCTACATCATTCCAACCCATCAACCGATGATTAGCATGACAGATAACTCAAAAAATAATCTTAGAAAAAAACTGAATACATGTGCTGTGCTATGCAGTACAAGAACATCACTAAAAACATTGCTGTTACCAATCTCTATTGGTTATACAGCCTACGCTACAACATTATTAGGAATGATTGATACTTCATGAGGAAATATTGGTTTGCTTTTGCATAAAGTAGTATCGCACTAATCGCATGAGGGAGCTGGTACAATAACTAATTACTATATTAAAATACTATATTAATGTACTTGTAACATAATAACTATTCCTATCATATCTTTAACGCACCTATCCTCGGCGCTCTCTTGAGATACTAAATTTTTTTGGAAGAACTCACCACGTCATATCATCATTTCTTTTTCAATAAGAAGTATGAGTACATGGATAACTTTAATATGTATTTCCTGAATACGATCAGCATAACCAAAATGCGGAACACGGATGATTACATCCGCCATACTACTGATATCGCTAGTCTCGCTCCCCGTCAACAGTACTATTTTCATTCCCAGTACATAAGCAGCTTGCACTGCTTTTAGTATATTTTTTGAAGTCCCGGAGGTTGATATTCCAAGTAAAATATCTCCTGGCTTTCCTACAGATTCAATATAACGAGAGAAAACGTAATCATAGCCAAAGTCATTACTTACGCACGAGAAATGGCTAATGTCTGAAATAGCAATTGCCGGATATCCTGGACGACTTTCACGATAACGACCAGTCAATTCTTCTGCAAAATGCATGGCATCACAATGAGAACCGCCATTTCCGCAAGATAATACCTTACCTCCTTTTTTAAATGCATCAGATAGCAATACAGCAGCGAACTCAATTGCCTCGATATTCTTTTGGTTGTTTAGAAAAACATTAAGTATTTCTAATGCTTGACCAAGTTCTGCACGAATAATCTCTTGATACATCAAGATACCCCTTATAAAAAAGTTCAGCTAAGTACCTTGCCTAGTCTAACAGCAACACCAGTAATATACTAATTACTTCAAGAAAAACCAATGACCTATGTTCCAATAGAGTTTACAATGCTTATACTACTGATATTAAAAAATTTTAAACATTAAGAGACTCATCTAGTGTCATATTAAAGTCATGATAGATCTATCACGAATACATAAAAATCTCTACAAAAAATCATGATAATAGCACATGACTATAATATTACTTAACATGTCTTAGTGTATAAAACAATATAGATAATCATCTGTTATAAAGCGCACCATACGGTTTATTTAAAGATCACACGAACTTAGTATGGTCTTTAAATCAAATGTGGTATTAAATTTAGCACTCACGATTGTTCTCATCATCGATCAGTGAATATACTATGAGATCTTTAGTCTGTGAAAAACAGCATAGACATTAGAAAAACATAGATACATATAACTTCTTACCCTACAAGATAAAATGATAGGAAGTAAAGATGAGTGGAAAGACGATCAGCATTTCGTTACGAAAGCTACATTTCTATTAAGGTAGTTATTACATTGATGAACGACATATGAAGTAAATTTCATTTACGAAAAACAACACAACAGGTTATACATGAGCTGGATCGAACGAATGTTCCATAAAAAAAAGATAACTTCTTCACGTAAAACACATATTCCTGAAGGCGTATGGACTAAATGTAACAGCTGCGGGCAGGTTCTCTATCGTGCTGAACTAGAACGTAATCTACAAGTGTGCCCAAAGTGTGATCATCACATGCGCATGCACGGCCGAGATAGGCTGCATAGCCTATTAGATTCAGGATCGCTTAGTGAGCTTGCTGTTGAACTAGAACCCAGGGATATACTCAAGTTCCGCGATTCTAAAAAATACAAAGAACGCCTAATATCTGCTCAACAAAAAACTAGTGAAAAAGACGCACTCATAGTGATGAAGGGGATGATACATGGTATACCAGTAGTTGCAGCAGCATTTGAGTTTTTCTTTATGGGTGGATCTATGGGTTCTGTAGTGGGAGCACGATTTGTACGCGCTGTGGAGCAAGCTATCAAGGATCATTGTCCCATGATATGTTTTTCATCATCTGGTGGAGCACGCATGCAGGAAGCATTGATATCTTTAATGCAAATGGCAAAAACAAGTGCAGCTCTAGCAAAGTTACAAGAGAAAGGTCTGCCATATATTTCGGTGCTTACAGATCCAACAATGGGTGGAGTATCTGCGAGTCTTGCAATGCTGGGAGATCTAAATATTGCTGAACCAAAAGCGCTAATTGGTTTTGCAGGTCCGCGCGTCATCGAACAAACTGTTCGCGAGACATTACCAACAGGGTTCCAACGTAGTGAATTTCTTATAGAGAAGGGAGCTATTGATATGATCTTACGTCGCCCTATGATACGATTTAAACTAGCTTGCATACTTTCCAAAATGATGAATATTCCCCCACCGCCAGTAGATATGCATAATGTTGTACCGCCTGAAAAATGATTATATACGATATAATCTCATTATCTACTGTACTCTAACCGCTGGATTCTTCACAAATATAAAAATGGATAAATCACCTCAAGCTGCATCACCACTAAATACATGGTTACAGTATCTTGAATGTTTGCATGCTCAAGAAATTGACCTTGAACTAAAACGCGTTAAGCATGTAGCATATATACTTAATCTTCTCACTCCTGCTCCCATTATATTTACTGTTGCTGGTACAAATGGAAAAGGTACTACTTGTCGAGCTATAGAAATGATATTATTAGCAGCGGGATACAAAGTGGGAGTTTATACGTCTCCGCACCTGATACGTTATGCTGAACGTGTACGTATTTGTGGAAAAGAGCTGGCAGATCTAGAGCATACTAAAGCATTTTCAGTTATTAACATAGAACGTTCTACCACTTCATTAACTTATTTTGAATTTGGAACGCTAGCGGCTCTATGGTTATTTAAACAGGCCAACCTAGATGTAGTGATATTAGAGGTTGGGCTAGGTGGGCGTTTAGATGCTACAAATATCATTGATTCCGATATTGCTGTTATAACTACTATTGCATGTGATCATACAGCTTTCTTAGGGGAAAACCGTGAAAGCATTGGTCGCGAGAAAGCTGGTATATTTCGTAGAGGAAAACCGGCGGTGGTTGGCGAACCAAATATGCCCTATACGATCAAGGAAGTAGCTAAAGAAAAAAAAGCACCACTATATCAATGCAACCATGATTGGTTTTATTCTATTATTAATCACCATTGGATTTTTAAAGATCAAAAAGGTAGAATAGAAAACCTTCCTCTCCCGCAAATACCTATAGGAAACGCTGCTACAGCCCTGGCAGCTATACGTGCCTCCTCTATCCCGATTGACGAAGTCATCATACAGCGCACGCTTCATTTGGTTACCTTACCCGGACGATTTCAAATCGTTTCTGAAGCACCTAAGGTAATCCTAGATGTAGCACATAATCCTCATGCAGCACAATACCTAGCAGAAAAAATCATGGATATGAAGCAAGCATCACGAATACATGCAATAGTTGGTATGCTACACGACAAAGATATTGCTGGTACGCTATCCTATCTTATACCACAGATTGATTATTGGTACTGTGCCTCACTCAAACATCCACGGGGCAGTAGTGCTTTGTATCTGATGTCTTATCTGAAAAAGGCAAAATGTTTTTCTTCAGTCTCTCACGCATGGAGATATGCGCTCATGCAAGCTAAAATAAAAGATATTATCCTTGTTTTTGGTTCTTTCTACACTGTCTCTCAAGTAATGAGAGAAACCAATAATAAAAATAGTCAACATACATAAAAATGATGCCATATCAGGCCGCTCACTAGTAGTCTTGACTATATGTTAATATCTTTATGAGAGTATGATGATATATGAGATATGGTGATAATAACTCATAGGTTGTGATTCAACATTATTTTATTATCATCAAATACAAACAATACAAGATGTATGTTATTTTAAAACCCTAAGCGTACTGTTCGTCTTGAAAATTAAATCTGCCATTCTCACCGCTGCCTAGCGCTATCTCTCATTAAAGATGTATATAATTATTGTCATGAAAAGTCGAAAATTTTTGCGACAAGAGTTTTATGTTTTTTACATTTGCAGTACAGTATTCGCTATTCAATATATACCGCAAAATAAAATATTTATACATTCACATAACTTGCTTAATAAAATACAACACCACAAAACTATATGAAAATATCGTGTATTCAGATGCTTTTTATTTAATAATGAAAATAATTATGCATTAATTTGTACTATAATACGCACCTGTATGATGCATAATATTATTATAATAGGTAATATTTTTAATAAAAGTGCGTTGTCTGTGTTTGAAACACTAATGAAATATGTATATCTTGTATATTTAAAATTTTAAGTAAGTAACTGGGCGTGGAGTTTATTAAGTGAGAAACATCATTGTATATTACAATATTGAATCTTCTATGAATTTAAAAGTACCATCACAGAACTCTATACCAAAAAATAACGCATTGCAAAACAAATAGATTATGCATATTATAAAATATACAGAAATTTTCTATTGATAGGATCTTATTATTAATACTGTAGCAAGAACCATTCATAAGCAATACTTTTATACTGATCGCAGTAACAATATCTTCTGATGTATCCTACCTAAAATACTAAAATGCTCAACATCATAAATTAAGGATATAGAATAAATGCGTATCATTCTACTCGGGACTCCTGGTTCAGGAAAGGGAACTCAAGCTCAATTTATTGTGAATAAGTATGGTATTCCAAAAATATCCACAGGCGATATGCTACGTACGGCAGTTAAATGTAACTGGCGATATGGAGAAAAAATAAAAAAGATAATGGATGCAGGAAGGCTAGTAAGCGACGAGATAGTGATCGCGTTAGTAAAAGAACGCATCTGTCAAACAGATTGTAGTATGGGTTTTTTATTAGATGGCTTTCCACGCACACTTCTTCAAGCGCATGCCCTGCAAGCATCTGGTGTTAAAATTGACCATGTTTTAGAATTGTGTCTTTCAGACGAATTAGCTATGCGCCGAATATCTGGGCGTCGTATTCATGAACGATCCGGGCGTATTTACCATGTAAATTTTAATCCACCAAAAGTAAATGGTAGAGATGATATAACTGGCGAAATATTAAGCATTCGCGAAGACGATCAAGAAGAAGTTGTTTACAAAAGATTAACTGCATACCATAAAATGACCGTACCTCTTACCCTTTTCTATGGTAAAGAAGCAGAAAATGGGTACATGAAATACCATCAACTGGATGGTAGTAAATCCGTAACTCAAATTTATGAGGACCTCACTTGTATTCTCAGTGAGAATAATACAAACCTATGAAATTTATTGCTCTATTGAATCATATATGACAAAACCAAATCATGATCATCATCATATCTCAAGGAGCTTGTATGTGCAGGAGTAATTAAATATCACTCAGACCAGTAGGTGCCGCTATTGTATTAACCTTTAGTACATAATGCAAGAATGATAGCATTCCATGTGTACCATACGTACTCTCTGTCATAAAACAGCTCTTTGTTCTGTTCTATATCGATAATGCGACTATATATTACTAATTGTATCTAAAATATTTTGGTATGTAGTATAGGTATAGTATAGATATAGATATAGGTATAGGTATAGGTATAGGTATAGGTATAGGTATAGGTATAGGTATATTTTCTATGTCATTTAGGTGATATATATAGTACTGCTTACACATCATTACCACTTTCACTAAACTCTAGATTAGTGGAATACTATTAGTAAATATATTTTGTGCACTCATAACATATATCCATAGAAAGTTTGTAGTAATTATTACACTGATAGTAATCAATACATTCGAAACAACAAGGCTGCCTGCTTCATTATTCTATCAATATATCATATGCTTACAAGAATTTTCTATTACTAAGAATTCGTATCTTAAAAAACATGAATGTAATGTAGCTTACATGTAAATTGCATACGCTATCTTTAGTATAATATGATATTTTTGATAAACATGCGAAATACTATACTATAGGGTGACAAGTTTAATAATTTTACTTATTTGTGCATATTATATATGCTGAAAAAACGAGCTATACATTATTTTTACTTATTTTGAGAGTATTTATCTTTCTTATATGGTGCATAACACGCATATATATGTGATATTCTCAAGCCTATATTATATATATCAAGATACTGTCTTTTAACTACAAATACCTCCGAGGGTTATATAATATTTATTACTATAACTATCCTAAAATATTATTTTTATAGAAAAAACGTCAGTATGTCAACACATCATAATCATTAAGAATATATTTCTTTTATAGAAAAGTTTGATCTTTCAAGAAAACATTAAGGTCACTACTAATGTGTTCTAAAGGAGCATGAAACTGATAAAATGATAGCTCCAGTTACTTATCGTGTTTTCATCTCGTTGTATGAAGTATAAATCTACCTATAATCATAAGAAATATAGCATCTCATTAATCAAAATAATCATTCATAACACGAATATATTCATATAACTATTGAATTATCGTGACAATGAACATGTAACAAATTATAAGAGCATTATGATGTATTGGAGTAACCAACCAGTATCATATGCTGAATCGTTATCATATCAATATGTATACAATATATCAGCATTGTATAACGCTTTATTTATCATCTTAGATTTATACAAAGAGTAAGAACATCTTTTTAAGACTCTTAATATTCGATCCATATTTCTGGTCACTATATGAATCTAGTGATAGATTTTTAGATGCATAAAATCACTACATACTTCTCAAGATAGTCTTGTAGACTATTAGTGTTATTAATACAAGTAAAGTTATATCGATCAGGCTAAAAATACACTACATGGTATCTTACATCACGAAATGAAAAAACAGGTTTTCTATATCGCAGGATTTTTCGTACTCATACATAATATAAGACAAGAATGGATTCTCCTGTTACGATATATTAAAGAATATGATATCTTTTGACTGAGTTTACTTTCGATTACTACATAATTATGATTTTTACTCATATGAAAGAGGAATGATTATTTTATGCAGGAATTCCTTCGTGGTATACGTTTTTTGAGTTTCGTGATTTACAATATACCTATGTTAGGAAGCATCTTCTAAAATGTACCATATTTTATTACTTTTTCATCATTTTATTTTTTTGGCAGATTCTGCCAAGCATGGTTATATGAAATTACTTTTGATAATTGAAGAAGTTTATAGGGACTTAAACGGGCTGTGTATCATTGGACTATACATACATCTATTGAAAATTATTGATAGTAATATGATGCTATTGTGAGCATAAACCCAATGGAAACTATACCTTACTGGTACTTTAACCGTGCGCAATGGACGGCATGTCGTGACTCCATACCCATGACTCTTTCAGAGAAAGATATAACAAGATTGCAAGGAGTGAACGAAGATCTATCTATCAAAGAAGTAGAAGAAATTTATCTCCCACTAGCTCAATTAATTAGCTATTATATTAATGCTTATGTACAGCGCCAAATCACGGTGACAAACTTCCTCGGCAGATTCGGCCAAAAAGTTCCTTATATTATTAGTATTGCTGGTAGTGTTGCGGTAGGGAAAAGCACCACGGCTCGCGTGCTACAAGCATTACTCAGTCAATGGCCAAAGCATCAATACGTTGAATTAGTAACCACTGATGGATTTCTATATTCAAATGCTGTTCTTACAGAACGTGGATTAATGCAGCAGAAAGGGTTTCCTCTTTCCTACGATATTAGTCGTCTAATACAATTTGTATCAGATATTAAAGCAGGTTCTTATCAAGTTACCGCACCTATTTATTCTCATATAATGTATGATGTCATTCCTGCTTGGAGCAAAATAATCCAACAACCTAATATTCTTATATTAGAAGGTTTAAATGTTTTACAGAATCACACAGACAACCATTGTTATGCTCATCAAGTTTTTGTATCAGATTTTGTAGATTTTGCTATTTACGTTGATGCCTCAGATGATTTACTACAAAACTGGTATATCAGTCGTTTTTTAAAGTTTTGTAACACGTCTTTTATACACCCAAATTCTTTTTTTCATCATTACGCAAAATTATCTGATACAGAGGCCACTAATATTGCTAGAAACATATGGTATACTATTAATTACCAAAATTTAAAAGCGCATATTTTACCCACACGTGAGCGTGCTCACTTGATTATAACTAAAACCTCTAATCATGCGGTTGCCTCCATAAAATTAAGAAAATAATTTATAAATATAAGATTGTTACTGCGAATACTTGTTAGTATAAGGCATGCATCGCATCTGTAAGTACCTATAGTTTTTATAGAATTACTTAATTATGCAGCATTATTAACAGATACCTGCTCTAATATAGTGCTATTATTCCTCAATAAAAATGAGAAGCTGTGCTTAGATATAAATAGCAAAGATACTTTCGCTAATCATCATTAGCATTGCAGTTAACCTTACCAGATGAGCTCTATGAAAATAGAGTATACGTAATTCTACGAATAATATAATACTATTATTTCTATATGTCACAATGGCGTTTCAGAGGCGATTCTGAGAATGAAAGCTGTGTAATCCAATACATGGATATAAAATATTTTTACTCACCTCTATGATTTTGTTCAAGTAAACATATAGTTTAGCATAAGGAATAGTAAAATGCGCCTATCATTTAAAAACATTTGGATGAGCATCATGTGCTATGACATCTCGGTTAACCAATCATACCATTATCTGTATTTATATGACTTTCGCAAACACACTTTCCATACTTACTGCAGCTGGCGTAATATGAAAGAATAAAATTCTTTTGGAGATCGTATGTTACACTATCATTTATTTTTATATAAGCTATATTCCATGTAAGTAATACCATTTATTTGTAACCTACATCTTAAAATAAGATGTACATCCCTGGCTAAATCATAGCTATACGACAATATATTTAGTATCCGCTATTATTCTACAATAGCCCCGATTGATAGATAATATCATTTATTAACAATATGTTTTGTGAAGATAGAATTTAATTGTATGGATCCATAATATGCATGATATGTATGGTATTTTACACGCCACTAAAAATTTTATTAATCTAAACTATAATGAAAAAAAATATTTTCTATTATGGCGTATAATAGAAATATTATAATCGACACTTATATAAGTATAAAAGATACTATCAGTATAGTGATGTAATCAACGATAAATTGAAGTATCTTGTTTGACATTCGCTATACATGTAAAGTACATTACTGTATTGTTCACCACCAATGCTATCATCCTTTATAATTGTTCTATGCTTTTCTTATAGAAATCTCTAACTGATGTTCTATAATCATAAAGATTATATCATATATTTCTGACATGACTAGAGGTGATGCTGATCGTATATATATCTGAGCAAATTATAAAGAAAGTAATGACATGTGATTCTATATATCATATAATGAGCACTGATTGAATTATTTTTAATTCTTTTACCCCTGTCCGCCACTAAAACATGCACCACATTTCACTATAAAAGGTGCAAAAAACATAAAATTGATATAGAATTGCTTTCTATATAATACTTCTCTGAAAGAAGGATCTGTTGATACATACTTTCATATAATACTTAGTCTTTATGCCATATGGAGACTCATGTAAATACCTTTTATATTGTATATTATATTTTTATGAGTGATCCACATTATATTAATAAGGGTTCTGTTAATGACGATAAAAATCGATAACATAATTGCATAATATGTCTATGATTTTTATTCCGTTCTTAATTGGCTGATTAGAAATGGATTACTGATCATCAATAATAAATACAGTGATGACGTATGTGTTATATATTCATATTATGCAGTATATAAATATTTCCTTAATACTATAGATTCCATACCACACAATCTGCATTAACCTATTTACTCTAAATAATTGCAGGTGTGTATCCTACATATAATGATATGTTTTCATAAAACACATCACTCATGATATTAGTCGCATCATAATACATGTCTTACATTTACCAAACATATAAAATATAAGAACACAGAAAACCTAAAAACACTTGACGCAATACAAGTATAGTAGATAGTTAATTCCATATCATAAGGACACAGAAAACCTACATTACAGAAAATTTTTACAAATAACTCCGTACCTAAGAGTTATGATTGCAGTATTTATACGCTCTATAGATAAAAGTTTTTCCGGAGACCCATTCTCTAGCAAGAATGCACTCCATGATTAATGTGTATCTCCTTCTCTGTATGCTCTTTAATGTAAACACACATATCTATTATTCCACTACTCTAGAATCTATGTGGTCATACTCCTCGATCAGCATTACAATAGTGACGCAATAAATGAAATATTATTGTCTATAATAAAAATATAAGGTGTATCGTGAATAATAATTCCAAAAATTCTTTGCCCCCACTGTCGCATACAATGCAAAAATTACGACAATATCCTGAGCAATACATAAATAATAAGCTTCAAGAGATTTATAGTTTACCAGATAGTGTTCAAAAAAACCACCGTATAGCCGCCAATCAACAACTAGTCTATTTTAATCAATGCTCTGTTGATTATGCTAACCGTCTAAAAAAAAACATAAGACACTTAGATAAATGGGCAAAAATACAACATATTGAATGCTATCGTATTTATGATCGTGATCTACCAGACCACAGAATAGCAGTGGATCGTTATAAAGATTGGATTGTAATTCAAGACTACACACAATTAAAATATATGAATGACTGTAATCTACCTCAGAAATTATTAAGTGTCATTGCAACTACTATAGATATCCTTAAACAACCATCGAATAAATTGGTGATAAAAACTCGCACAAAAAAACAAGGAAAAACTCAACAGTATAACAAAATAAACCAAGATGGTAATTTTTTTATCGTTACTGAATTTAATACAAAGTTATGGGTTAATCTCACCGATTATCTAGATACTGGTGTGTTTCTTGATCACCGGATTGTACGTAAAATGTTAGGTCACATGAGTAAAGATAAAGATTTTTTAAATTTGTTTTCGTATACTGCTAGCGCTAGTGTGTATGCTGGTTTAGGTGGAGCCAAGAGTACTACCAGTATTGATATGTCACGGACATATCTTGCATGGGCTGTACGAAATATGTTACTAAATAATCTCTCTGGCCAACAACATCGACTGCTACAAGCTGATTGCTTATCGTGGTTGTATGACACTAAAGAAACATTTGATCTGATCTTTGTACATCCCCCTACTTTTTCTAATTCTAAAAGAATGAAAAAAAGTTTTGATATACAAAGAGATCACTTAGAATTACTATTTAACCTAAAAAATGTGCTGCGTACAAATGGCAAGTTAATATTTTCTAATAATAAATACGGGTTTAAAATAAACCTGTCTGCATTACATGCCTTCGGGCTTATCGCTACAGATATTACCTCAAAAACACAACCAAAAGATTTTAACCATACACACTCTATACATCAATGCTGGATTATCACACATTCTGCGTAGGTATTAAGAATAATTATATTCATTACATATTATGTATTAAATAATCATTCTTTTTTCTAAAAAAAACATTAAAGCATAACACTCAGAAAAATAAATAGACAAAATTCATAAGGTATAAACATTATAATAAAAAATTATTACAAGAATGTCAATATAAAGATTGTTGCTAACTCAATATTATCAGTAATATATTAACACTTTTATATCTTTTATGTTATGTATGAAACGACTAAGCAATAATAGTATCAATCTACATAGATTAACTCTTTATACACAAATATTTTTTAAAAACTTATTTATTATGCATAATATTTTGTGAATCACACTATGTGTTTCATTGCACGTATTATCTCAATCTTTTATAATAGTATTAACAACATGTATATATTGTAAATCGACAAATATGATTACGTGCAGGCATATTGTAACATTTAATTTTATACAAAAATAAAAGTCATGACTAATATATATGTATGACAAGAAGATCGGAAGATCTTATATACAATACAGTACAACTGTAATACAAATGATCTCTTGCAATGGTACATATTCTATGATACGCAATTCTATTCAAGTACAAATTGTTCTTATTGTCATAATCTCTTACTCTTAGTAGATATGGTGAGTCATTGACCAATGATCTGAATGGTAAGAAGTTAAATACAATAATTTATTTTGTTATCCTATATTTCATAAATATGTATTTTAATTCACTATTACGCAATGAATGACAATCTCATTCAGAATATAGTCCTTTCTATAATCATAATAAAAAACACAACATTTACACTCTTTTAAAAACATAAAGTACATCAATATTTATTGATAGCATCAATGCTTACTTGCATGAAATGCATTACATTGCTACTGGATGAATATCAATAAGATATATATCTAATGCAATTTTTTCAAAAAAATTTTCAATCTGATTATCCTTTACATATCGCCTTTCGCACAGCTAATAATCAAAAAGCAAAAAAAGATACGATTTCTCCAGGATATGAAGTTATAACTGTATACCTTATTATATATGGTACATTGATTGTCAACCCATAACAGCAAAAATGTGCTTAGGTATTTTTTATTTATCAAAAATGATAAAATAAGAATGGTACACAACTGCTGCATACCAAAAAATCGAAAAACTCATGCATAAGGTACACTATTTTAATCTTTTGGTTTTAAAAATCCTTTCTGCACATTTTCGCGTAACCCATGGATACACGTGCAATGCTAATTAACCAAATAAAAGAAAAAAGAAGCGTAACTGCCCATATACCATAATTACCAACACGCGCATAAGGTGTTAATCCGGCAGTCGGGATGACCTTTGCGGTGAGAACGTCAGATTTGAATTGCGGTATTGTATGCGTCACTTTCCCAGTTGCATTAATAATAGCTGTTATACCATTATTTGTACTATACAATAATGGTCTTCCTAGCTCTAGTGCACGCATTCGTGCCATTTGCAGATGTTGCCATGGACCATTTGAATCTCCAAACCAGGCATCATTAGACATAGTTAGTAAAAAATCAGTCTCGAGACGAAAGTTATCACGCATTCTCTGTGTAAGAATAACCTCATAGCATAATACTGGCATTAAGTTATAACCTGCAACCTGTAAATGAGGTTGAATATATTCCCCTCGACTAAACGTCGATATCTGAACTTTAAAACAAGATGTAAGGGAGTGTAGAAAGGAGGCAAGCGGTACATACTCTCCAAAAGGTACTAAATGACTCTTCCGATAACGATTTCTGCTTAAATAGCTATAAGGATGAGTCCCATTACCTATCGCGATAATAGTATTATACATACAATAATTATTATTTTCAAAACGAGCATCTATTATCCCAGTGATTAAAGTAGTACCTAAGATACGCAATTGTGCATCTATGTCCTTGAGAAAGTCCTGTTGATTTCCCTCTAAATCTGGAATAGCAGATTCTGGCCATATAATCATTGATACATTGCCAACATACGGTGCACTAAGTCTAGTGTAAGTATTCAGTGTCCTACTTAAATAATTTCCATCCCATTTAAGTAATGGGAGCGTATTTCCCTGAACTAAAGATACATCTACCGTACGTTCTGGCACTAATATAAACCAAGTCATTGAATGCAGAGGCCACTGCAATAATACTAATATGATCGCAGATACTGCAGCAAGAATTTGCCGTGTTTGTATTGTATACACTATTAGTCCAGACAATATCACTAACAAAAAAGTAATCGCCTCTTCCCCCATTAAAGGTGCTATTCCTTTTAACGGACCATTAATCTGAGTATAACCAAACTGTAACCAGGGAAAGCCAGTCATAATACAACCACGCAGAAATTCAGTAATCTGCCACAATACCGGAGATACAACAATGAGGCGCAGAAACAAACTCTGCGGACATAGAATATTCAGAAGATTAATAAAAATTAGAGGATATAAAGATAGATAAGTCGTTAATATTACCATCAGAAACATGTTAGCTATAGCAGGTAATCCAGAAAACATGTTAATGCTAATATAGATCCAGTGTATTCCAGTGCTAAAAAAACCTAACCCCCACGTAAAAGCAATAACACTAGCATAGCGAGCAGTGCAATTTAACGTTAAAGCTTGCAATCCACTTAATGAAATAAGGGAGGCTAGCCAATAATCATAAGGAGAAAAACTGAGGATGCCTACAGCACCTGTAACAAATGCCAGACATACACGAGACCACGGATGATAATTTTCGGTAACAAGCGTCATTTTATTAAAATATTTAGTGTAAATTCATATCATACTTCATGTCTCATGCAACGTTATGTAATAAATTTGCGACTAATATTTTGTACATTATATGTAGACTGTATATAATAATAGTCTCAGTCCATTTTTCGATAAAAAGTGATTTAAAAGATCATACATAGAATCAGTCATTGTATCGCTTTAAAATGGTATTATCTGAGTAACATCAGCTATTACTATATGTTATGAAAATGATTCATCATTACTGAATCACACCTACAAAGAGATGGTATTATAGTATATCTATCTGATTCATCATTTACCTTAAAACTTTAACCGATGTATTGGATAAATAGTATTGATACCATGCATTGGATATAAAAATTACAACCCTATAAAAGATACTGCTATACTAAATATCCATCTACCATTCCGTTAAAAATACTTTCAATTTTAACTCAAAATAACGATTCAGTCGAATATTCTTGATCATTATTATTCATTTGAATAACTTCACCTTCAGTTATATGAATGATATCACCACCTCGTAGTACATAATTTCAATACTCAATAATTCTATTCAATATTCTTACGTAAAAAAATCAATAATATCATGCAGGTACGCTATGTTATTAAAAATATTGAAGAAAAATAATAGTTTAAATAATGTATTATTAATCCAATATTGATAGATTCCAGACACACGTCTATCAGATATTTTCTAGTATTTCTGGAATCACTGTGATGACTGTTATGCAAGATTTAGAATTAATAAGCATACTCTTCTGTCGTATGTATGCTTATATCACATATCAAGAATCATGAGTTCTGTATCCCTTGCTTCATTAGACAAAAAATATTCGGAATCATTGATCATTAATAGCTGCACTCAAGTATACTCAATCAAAATATATTTTCTGGTGAAAGAACAGCACACTATTAATGATATTCTGCATATAGCTTCATAATAACTGAAAAAGTGCAAAAATTCTTTGCTTTGTGTCGTTTATATATAAGACTGATTTACTGTATACATTCTTTCTCTATAACATATGGATCGGGATAACCTAAGAAAAACATAATTCTTGTCTCTAGTGATTCCATTTGGTCTGCTGTATGCTGCAAATGATGATCATAACCTAAGAGGTGTAACATTCCATGAATAACCATATGCGCCCAATGTGATAGAAGAGACTTGCTTTGTTTAATAGCCTCGAGCTCAACAATTTGACGACAAATAATTAAATCGCCTAGCAGGGCTGTCTCTATATAATCGGGGGGTGTAAAGGGAAAAGAAAGAATATTGGTCGGTTTATCTTGCTTGCAAAACATCAAGTTCAATCTTTGCATTTCTTCTACATCGACTATACGGATCATAACTTCTTGTTTTTTATGATGCACGGGTATTGCTGCCTCTATCCAGCGTACAAAATCAGATTCTATGGGTAAACCTTTGTCACTTTCACAGGCAACTTGCAGATCTAAAAACATTGTATTCCTCGTTTTTATGCATTATCTATGATAAAAAGCTACTGTATCTCTCGTAAGCATATATGAACAAAAGACTTGATAATTCCCAATATCATATCTCCTCATATACATTTTTTCTGAATATTCAATCAAGAATGTATAATATAAATTTCCTATTCAATTTCCTATAATATATAAAAATATTTCAACAGGATCTTGCATAGATGGATTGATGTATCAGATAGCTATTTATAGTTTTATGTACTTAAATATTGATAAAACATTCATAATCTAATACAATCCATTGTAGTATTTAATAAATTTTAACTTCACAAGAAATAGTTACCATAGTAGATTTATGAATACGTCAGCACTTGATCTTACTATGACTTATTGATGTCATTAATATTTTGTATATATTTAATATAATGTTCTCATGTATTTATTTTGTCAAAATGTTGTAAACATATGAGTAATATTAACGGTAATATTTTTAGTTTCACTAGAGTGACTTCAAAATAAGAGCAAGTTTTCTACCGCTATGTCGTCATTTGATAATTATCGTATATTACTATTATTATAAGTCGATGCACTATAAATACAAATTGTTCAATATTAATCGTTCTCTGGCCATAATTTTAATATAAATGTATGTATCTTTAAAGCATTATTCTTATTCTTGCTCCTTTTAGGTTGTTTTAATTCAAATTGAAAAATATTTATGCTGATATAGTCATGCATGGTGTAGAGCGTTATATTATTTCTCAAAATCATGATAGTGATACATCATGTTAAAATAAAGAAAAATATTACATCTAAAAGTAGCTGAACATAAATAATCGATCAAGGGTCGGTATCATGGCTTTAAGGATATGTATATCGTGAAAATATCATTATCACTAGTTAATCTTAAGATACTATGGCGCGTCAATGTCTATGATCAGTAAAAATTGAATAATCCTAATATTGGATCCACATACACCACGCATCATCTATTAAGACAAACTTCCTCGTCGTATCTATTTCTATTATCTACATATTCCACTTCTGAAAATAAATTATTATCCAAACATAGATAAGGCACCTAAAATTTTAAAAACAAAAATCCTTGAAGATATTATCTATAATACAAAATCTGGTATAAATTTCATCGAAAAACTGAACAATATACTGTACTATATGAATCATAGATAATCACAATTGTGAGTCATATAGGTAGATCTTCTTCCTACGAAGATTTTATGATATTATCTCCTATTAGAGTATGATCAAGCAATTCACATTAACCCATAGGGAAAAGTATGTTGCAGCTAACACTTAATGCTATCACGATAGGAGCTAAGGCTCTCGACAAAGAAGACGCTATTTGTCAGGTGGCCACAGCTTTAAATAAAGCTGGCAGCGTTAGTCATAGTTACGTAGATGGTATGTTAGCACGCGAAAGGCAAATTTCTACTTATATAGGTAATGGTATTGCCATACCACATGGCACAGTAGATACTAGAGATCTTATACTTGAAACTGGCATACAGGTATTTCAATTTCCAAAAGGTGTAGACTGGGGCGAAAACCAAACAGCGTATATAGTTATTGGTATTGCAGCTAAATCTGATGAGCATTTGCATTTACTCACTCATCTTACTAATTCCTTAAGTGATGCCAACTTAGATAAAAAAATTCAAAATATCCGCTCAGCAAAAGATTTACGCAACATATTGATAGGAGAATCATCTCCTTCATCATTAAAATTCGATACTTCTCTGATTACCACAGAAGTGACAGCTAACAATATTATGACACTGCAAGCATTAAATGCAGGCCTTTTACAAAAAGCTAATGCGGTAGATCATTCTTTTATTGCACGTGTTATTATAGAAAGACCAACTAATCTAGGGCAAGGAATTTGGATAAACGAAAGCAGTTGTGGAAACTTAGTAAGTGCGATTGCTATAAGTCGTGTGGTAGTACCGTTTACAATTCAAAATCAAACTACTTCTTTATTAATAAGTGTCTCCATGGCTGATGACCAACCATTAGCAATATTAAAGCGCTTGAGTCATTTACTTTTTGAGAATAAAGCTCATCAGCTTTTAAGTGGTAATGCTACCTATATATTCGAAGTGTTAACCAGTGATACATTAGAATATATAGAACCAACAATCACTGAAGAGTTTACGATACATAACGAACATGGATTACATGCACGTCCAGGTGCTGTATTAGTTAATATAATTAAAAAGTTTAACTGCACAGTTAGCGTGATAAACCTTGATGGTAGTGAGAAAATAGCTAATGGTCGAAGTTTAATAAAAATGGTCGCACTAGGCGTAAAAAAGGGCCATCGCTTGCGCTTTACCGCCAGGGGCCAGGAAGCTCAAAAGATGCTTATAGCCGTCAAAGAGGCGATTTTAAGTAGGTTAGGCGAGGAAAAACATGAATAAACGTGTAGCTACTATCACTTTCAATCCAGCCTATGACTTAGTTGGGTATACCTCTCATCTGCAATATGGAAAAACTAATATAATTCGTACTCTGGGCTTACATGCAGGTGGGAAAGGAATAAATGTTGCTAAAATACTCAAAGAATTAGGTGTGAATGTCACGGTCTTTGGATTTCTCGGAAAAGAGAATCAAGAGGGATTTCACAATCTTTTCACTATGACAGGTATTATTAACCGCCTCCAGATAGTAGAAGGGCACACACGTATTAATGTAAAATTAACTGCACCACATGGTGAGCTAACAGAACTGAATTTTTCAGGCTTGACGATAACTCAAAAAGAATGGGAACGTTTTTCTGCAGAGTCTATCGATTGTTTTAGTCAATTTGATATGATATGTGTTAGTGGAAGTCTTCCAGCAGGTCTTAGCCTGTCTTCTTTTACTGACTGGATGCAACAATTGCGTAAACATTGTCCATTTATTGTATTTGACAGTAGTCGTGATCCTTTAATAGCAGGACTACACACAAAACCATCGCTAATTAAACCTAATCGACATGAATTAGAAATTTTAGCTGGCTGCCCTCTACCTACCATTGAAGATGTGATCACTACCGCTTACACCTTACACCAAGATGGTATTGAACATGTAGCTGTATCTCTAGGTGATGAAGGAGCAATATTAATTAACTCTAATGGAGCATGGGTCGCAAAACCACCATCTTGTAATGTTGTAAGCACTGTGGGAGCGGGTGATGCTATGGTAGCTGGACTAATGTACGGATTGCTGATGGAAAAATCTAGTGAATATACTCTGCGTTTATCTACAGCTATTGCTGCGCTGACTGTCAATAAAAGTAGTGTTGGTATGACTGATCTCACATTATTGTGTGCGATGATGAAGCGCATTGATATATATCCTTATACAATACACAAGACTGGAGAGGTATTATGAAAAATATGCTGATGATTGACTCTTCAGTAGGATTAGCTGTACATCATATAGCTAAAAATCTTTTTTTAGAAGCAGCAGAGCGCATGAATCTTCTAATTACTAACGATATAGCAGAAGCTGACTTAGTGCTTATTCTAGGTGCGCAATATCCAGTAGATGAACGACTTAGTGGAAAGTCTGTATATGTGATAGATATAAAACATTTTATGCTAAATGTATCTAATATATTATTAGCGGCGCAAGTTAATGCTCAACCGTATAGTCTGCCAGTCACTACATACACTAACAAATTAGAGCACCCACATAAAATAAAAAAAGTACTCGCAGTCACTGCATGCCCAACAGGCGTGGCACATACTTTTATGGCCGCTAAGGCCATTGATACTGAAGCTAAGAAAAGAGGTTGGTCGATTAAAGTAGAAACACGAGGATCAGTAGGAGCAAGCAATATTATCACTACTAATGACATTACTAATGCAGATTTAGTCATTATAGCTGCTGATATTGAGGTAGATTTATCTAAGTTTATCGGAAAGCACATGTATAAAACGTCTACTTGTTTAGCGTTAAAAAATACAGCACAAGAACTAGATAATGCCTGCCTGCAAGCCGTGCCATATAAACCTCCCAAACCTCAGGCATGCCAAAATGATGAATATGGTAATAATCGCCATACTATTTATCGTCATTTAATGACTGGTGTTTCGTATATGCTACCAATGGTCGTAACCGGTGGCCTTATTACTGCCCTATCATTTGCGATTAGTAGCTCTTTTGATCAATCATATTTCCTTGTCAATACACTTATGCAAATTGGAAGTGGTTCTGCTCTAGCTTTAATGATACCTGTGTTGGCAGGATTTATTGCATTTTCCATTTCTGATCGTCCAGGTTTAGCACCTGGTTTAATTGGTGGGATGCTGGCAGTTCAAATTAATGCCGGTTTTCTGGGTGGGATGATGGCTGGATTTATATCTGGTTATATCGTTAAATATCTTAACTTGCACCTAAAAATACCACCCAGCATGGATTCATTAAAACCACTTGTAATTCTCCCAGTTATAGCTAGTCTTCTTACAGGTCTTCTAATGGTATATGTGGTGGGAACACCAATTGCGGAGATCATGTTGAAACTCACAAGCGTATTGAGTAATCTTGGAACCACTCATGCCATCCTTCTAGGATCTATTTTAGGTGGTATGATGTGTATTGATATTGGAGGACCACTCAATAAAATAGCCTATGCGTTTGGCATAGGGCTCCTTAGTTCACAAACTTACACACCCATGGCTGCTATTATGGCAGCAGGCATGATACCCCCCCTTTCAATGGGACTGGCAACACTGATAGCCCCTAATAAGTTTAGTGGCAGCCAGAAAGAGTTGGGTAAAACTGCTATAGTGCTAGGAATGTGCTTTATCTCTGAAGGTGCTATTCCATTTGCAGCACGAGATCCAATGCGCGTACTCCCGTGTTGTGCTATCGGCGGTGCAATAACTGGAGGTATTTCTATGGCTATTGGTGCGAAACTCATAGCTCCACATGGTGGTCTCTTTGTATTATTAATACCCGGAGTTATTACTCCGGTCGTTGGATATCTTACAGCTATTGTTATAGGAACACTAATCTCTGGCCTATCTTATGCAACCTTTAAGCACACAGAAATCGATCTCTCTTAACTCGGATAACAACGTCTCCAAAACTGTACTTGCATAACACCTAAAAATTAGCGACCTCATTTAGGGATATAGAGACTAACGCTAACAAAAATAATCTTTATGATCTTTGGATAACTGTTCTGCTTTTAACCAGGAAATTTCATTGCTCCAAAGAGCTGGGTTAACTGTTTCTAGAATCAAAGGCATACTATTAAAACGTGCATCTTTCATCAACCAACTAAATGCTGTTAAGCCTATATTTCCAGAACCTAAACTGTGGTGGCGATCCACCCGACTATTAAACTCACCTTTAGAGTCATTAAGATGCAAGCCGCACAAATACTGAAAACCAATAATTTTTTCAAAGTCAGAAAATATCTTAATACAACCATTTTCACTACGCAGATCATAGCCACTTACGAAAGCATGACAAGTATCAATACACACGCCAACACGGGATTTATCTTCCACATCCTCTATAATAGTAGATAGGTGCTCAAATAGAAATCCCAGGTTACTACCCTGACCAGCAGTATTTTCAATAACAATTGTTACTCCTGATGTTTGATTTAGCACAATATTAATAGATTCAGCAATACGTTTTAAGCACTGATTTTCTGTTATTTTTTTTAAATGACTGCCAGGATGACAGTTCAATAGACTTATGTTTAACTGTTGACATCGTAGAACCTCATCTAATAAAGCAGCGCGTGATCTTTCTAATTCATATGATTGAGGATGCCCTAGATTAATCAAATAACTACTATGAGGCATTATTTGTGCGGACGTATAGTTATGCTTAAGACAAGCAAGATGAAATTGAGTAATTGTATCAGTAGTAAGAGGAGGAGAGCGCCACTGACGTTGATTTTTAGTAAAAAATGCCAAAGCTGTAGCCTTTAACTGTGCAGCACGTTCCACTGCATATGCTAAACCACCAGCTATACTAACATGAGCTCCAATATATTTCATAAAACTCATCCTATAAATGAATAAAATAGCCAACTATAGAAAATAGTAAATAACTACACTAAATAAGAAGTATTTATGATACGAATATAGTCATCAATAATATTAATGATGCTTGTTAGCGTTGACGTTAAGCATTATAAGAACAAATATTATCAAATTGTATTTCACAGTATGCCTAAAGCTACTGATTTTCCAAATACACTTTTCTATTCTACTTCAAAACGTATGACTAGATATTATTATGTATTGTCTATCAAAAGCAGGAAATATTTATGTATGCCTTATCTCATTCATCAGATATAGATTGCACAATTCATTATATAAAAACCTAGCACAAAAATAAGCCATATTAATAATAGTGTAAAAATTTATTTGTATTGCACACCACTCTAAATATCATAAGAATATCTAGCCGTTATATGATTGAACCTCCTTATAATAAGATTACATACATACATCACAGAGAATGACAAAAATACTCACCCTCCTTTTTGGTTATATGCAAGTGATACTATGAAACCTATCATATACGCATATAACATTGTTACTATTATATACATGGATGCACACTGATACTATAACTCAATGTATTATGTATTAATATGCATATGCATCATGCTATAACATGACCTTACAACAAACTTATCCACATATATTTTTTTAACATCGATCATAAGAGAGAATTATGCAGTACCTTCTGGTTAGTAATAGATATCATCCTGCAAATATTACAGATTAATCACACAAAGTGCATATAGTGTAATCAATTATATTAATATATAAAAATAAAAAATATATCGATAAAATAGGTGTGCAAACACATGCCCTCTATGGTAATAAGAAATATTTAAAACAATTACAAGGTTATCTGCAATATTGTAGTAATGAGTATTACCTGAGTGATAAATATATATGTATTATCAGCTTCCTGAATTCTCATGATGCTGTTGTATTACTCTTTATGTAACTGAAATAATACCTTTTTTACTCGAGTCAAATATACCAGAAGTTCCTTACCAGTTAAACATGCCATAGAAGGTAGCCTAGCTGTAAGAGGGTTGACAGCTTGATTATTGATCCACGTCTCAAAATGAATGTGCGGTCCCGTTGAACGTCCAGTATTTCCAGAAAGTGCAATATACTCACCACGTTTAACTTTCTGTCCCTTTTTGACAAATAACGTCTTAAGATGCATGTAACGCGTCATATATTGACGACCATGACGTATAGCTATATAATTTCCAGCTGTGTCGCTAAATGTGGACACGATCACCTCACCATTCCCTATAGACAACACTGGAGTGCCAATAGGAACAGCAAAATCGACGCCTTTATGTGGTGCAATACGACCAGTGATCGGATTTTTACGTCGTGGGTTAAATGGAGATGACACACGATATTTTCTAAATGTTGGAAAACGCATAAAACCACTGGTTAAACCAGATCCATTACGATCATAGAATTTACCATCAGCAGCCCGAATAGCATAATAGTCCTGACTTACATTACAAAATCTAACTCCTAACAAATCACTATGCTGTTTTGCACCATTTAATGTTGCATGCATAGTTAATATCTCAAAATAATCTCCATCATGCAATTTTCGAAAATCTATTTGCCATTGTAAAGCTGTAATTACTTCTCTGATTTCCTGACTATTTAACCCAGAGAATTTGGCACTATTAATAAAACTGCCGTTCACAACCACTTTTGTGATCTTCTGATACAACTCACCAGTTCCAAATAATATAGATACTTTAAAACCTTCTTTGGTGCGATCGTAATAACGCTTTTCACTCTGTGATCGCTCCCATATTAAATGCTCTATCTGATGGCCCTCATTAAGTGTCCATGACAATTTTTGCCCAACTTGTAGATGGTGCATCTCTATATCAATCTTAATTAATTGCCTAATATCTACTTGTTCCACATCATATTGGTGAAGTATAGTGCTAAATGCATCTCCTTTAGAAACTATATGTTCATGCGTACTAGTTTCATTAGAGATATCAGTATCTATTTCATCTTTTAGTACATCTTCATCGGGCGATGGACTACTATCATCGATAGGTTCACTATCTTTTGGTAGGAACGCATGAATATGATGTTGTTTCACATAGATAGGCTTAGCAGATATCTTTGTATGGTCAGTGAGATCGAGATTCGGCTGAGCGATAGAAATACTAAGAGGCACCGACATGAGCACACTCAATAGAATACGATGAAAAGAAAATAACTCATAAAATAGTAAACTAAACGCCTTTAGTTGTTTCTGCACGTACCCCTTCCTTGATTTAATCCCCCTTTAAACAGCTAGTATACTGATTGGATAGCTGTACAAGAAATTGCGCGTAACTATCTTTATTGAGAGCAATTCCTTCTCCAAGAGGATCTAATATACCCGAACGAGCATAAGTGCTCTGAGAAATAGCTTGAACGACCATCGGCTTAAACTGCGGCTCAGAAAAGACACATATTCCTTTGTGTGCGACAATTTGCATTTTAATGTGATGTAAACGCTTAGCTCCTGGTCGAATCTCTGGATTTATAGTAAAATAACCAATAGGACTAAGACCATAATACTTTTCAAAATATGCATAAGCATCATGAAAAACGAAGTATCCTGTATCTTTAAAGGGAGCAAGTTGTTTATAAATTTTATTATTGGCTGCTAATATTGTAGATTGAAAATAGTGCAAATTAGCATCTAATTTATCTTGATTGATAGGCATTCGTTGTAATAATCGTGCATGGATAGCAATAGCTGTTTTTTTCGCAATTTCTGGAGACATCCACAGGTGCATATTATATTCACCATGATGAGTGTAATCTGTTTTGTTGATGATATCTGAGCTATTTTGTTCGATTGTATTTCTATGTATATTTCCTGATTTTGGATGTGATACGCTCTTTAAAAGTAGTGATTGCACACCTGGTATCTGGTCTATTTGAATATTATTATGTAGTGTATGTGCATGTGACATTGACTTATGCATAAATGCTTCCATGTCAGGCCCAACCCAAACAACTAATTCTGCCTCTTTAAGATTCTTGACGTCTGAGGGACGTAATGCGTAGTTATGTACAGATGCACCATCTGGTAGAAGGATTGCGACTGATGTAATACCATCAGCAATAGTTGCAGCAATAAAACCTATTGGTTTCACCGAAGCGACAATCGTCGCCTGAGTTGGAAGAGGTACAAATCCTATCATGGTCATTCCAACTACAATAAATATTTTATGCAAACTGACATGTAACATTGTGATACATTCCATTCTAATAGACTATACTGATCATCTTCTCACATGTAAAATTTTTATAATTATAATGAATATATCCACTTTAATTACAATGAAGCAAGTTTCCGTGAAGCTTGGTCAAAATTTAATACTGAATAATATTTCACTCAACCTACAATCTGGAAAAATATTAACACTACTCGGGCCAAATGGAGCGGGTAAATCAACACTAGTACGAGTGGTGTTAGGGCTAATTACACCAACTTCCGGAACTGTAAAACGATTATCGAAGTTTTGTATTGGTTATGTTCCACAAAAAATGTTGCTAGATGTTACTCTTCCTTTGAGCGTAGGCCGATTTATGCATTTGCGCCCAGAAGTGAAACAAAGCGACATTCTTCCTGCATTAAAACGCGTGCGCGCAGAACATCTACTGAAATTTCCGCTCCAAAAATTATCCGGAGGTGAAATGCAACGGGTATTACTGGCTCGTGCATTACTAAATCACCCCAAACTATTAGTGCTTGATGAACCTACTCAGGGTATCGACATCAACTGTCAAATTACACTATATGATTTAATTGATCAGCTTCGACATGAACTAAAATGTGGCATTTTGATTGTCTCACATGATCTACATTTTGTGATGGCTAAAACTGATGAAGTGATCTGTCTAAATCAGCATATCTGTTGCTCTGGTACATCACAAGCAGTATCGCAACATCCAGAGTTTATATCCATGTTTGGCCATCTTGGGACAAGAAAACTAGCTATTTATCATCATAAAAACCACGCTCATCAGCGTGATGTATAAAGATCTATTATTCCATAACAGAGGTTAATCGATAATGATTGAGCTATTATTTCCTGGCTGGATCACCGGGATCTTACTAACAACAATAACTGGACCATTAGGATCATTTATTATTTGGCGGCGCATGTCTTATTTTGGTGACACCTTAGCGCATACTTCACTACTCGGTGTAGCGTGTGGGCTCTTATTAGATATTAACCCTTTTTACACAGTGATGATGATAACGCTATTATTAGCCTTGATATTAGTATGGCTTGAACGTTTTTCATATTTAGCGCTTGACACATTATTAGGCATCTTAGCTCATAGTGCTCTATCACTAGGATTAGTATTAGTTAGCCTTATGTCTAATATTCGTGTGGACTTAATTACATATCTTTTTGGTGATCTTTTAGCTATGACGTATAATGAATTATGGCGCATTATGATCGGTGTCATGCTTGTTTTATCTATTTTGATTTTGAATTGGCGTGCACTGCTTTCACTTACAGTACACTCTGAATTAGCACATGTTGACGGCATTAATATTCAAAGAACAAAAATAATTTTAATGCTTATTACTGCATTAACAATTGGCATATCTATGAAATTCGTAGGCGCCTTAATTATCACCTCTCTATTAATTATCCCCGCAGCCACTGCACGTCGATTTGCAAGCTCTCCTGAGCAAATGGCTATATTAGCAGTCATTATAGGTGCATTATCAGTCACTTTGGGGTTAATCTTTTCTGCATTCTATGATGCACCGGCAGGACCATCAGTGGTTTTAGGGTCAGCAATAATCTTTATGCTTAGTGTTATTAAAAAACAAAATATATAAACAATCATTAGTATGATAACTACCTTAGAGCTAGATAATAAAAGATGAGCGATGTATACAGTGTACTAAAAGATACATGCTTGTAAAGTTAAAATGTTCTGTAAGATTTGTCTCAATACCTTCACTCTTTTAACATACATAGAACTTCTATGCATCAACATTTTTAGCGATCAATGTTGTACTCCAAGCCATTTATGGTTTATGTAGATTCCAGTATACCCAATCGCATTCTAAACAGCTATCATCTCAACAAAACAATCATATAACTATATACAAATAATACTTAAATGTACTGTACCGAGAAAAAAAACACCATCGAATAGAAAAAGTATATAGGTGTCGTTATATAGTGTCACACCACACATGAGTAAGAATAATTTACTGTATCTTCTATGTACGTACGCCTAACGTTTTAATCAGAATACAGAAGTATTAATATATCTTATTTGATATGATTTACATACTATCAGGTGTATTTTGAAAATACAGTACCATTAATTAAAATCTACATAAGATATCTTAGATATATAGTTTAACATTATTTAGCACAAAAGACAGTCAGTACTATTGATAAATTCTGGAGGCACTCGTATAATATGATTAATTTCTTAATGAAAACATAAAGAATCGTAATGCCTTCTATTCTATATCACATGTAAGTAAAGCATCTTGTTTTCAACATACAATAAAAGTTTTAACTTTTAGCACTAAAGGATAGTTGTATTAATATATAACTTTAATATTGGTATTTCTGTTAAATTTTAACATATACAGTATTTGTCATAAAAAGATATTGCATAGTGCACATGTGCTAACTATATATTCTAACATATGCTAAGAAAATACAGTATATTTACTGTGTAAATATTACGCATATGCATGTATTGATGCGCTTTTACAAAAAATAACATACCATCGTTATAATAGGAAAATACGTATAAATTATACCCATTCTTAACTTTTCTTCAAGATATATCCAATCTATAAGTCTCTCTGAGTCGATTCTAAGGTAAACTCCAGGAATATCACATGTTTTTTCTATATTCGTTTGGAAAGATCTCTCTATTAAAAAATATTTTTTATTGTTTGTTTTCATGGGCAAATGGAATCTTTATAGATATATAATATGTTCTGATACATGAAGAGGTGTTAATTTGTATTTTAATAACTTGCAGCTCGAATTATAGGCGCAACATTTTACGTATTATCCACTTCTACTCATCTCTCAATACATAATGATACTTATAATTATATTAATAGTCATTCATCATATCTTGCGTGTGTTTTTAAAATAAATAATGATCATGTGATCTAAAAAATCACAAGACGAATATTATAAACAACCAATCAGCATTCATTTTACTGTCATTCAACTTGCTCTACTGATATAAAATATTATATTCTTATTATATGCTACCACGACCAATCTCAAATACTTCCATAAAATAATCGCAATGACTCTATCTTATCTGGACTACATCAAGCATTTATTCTGACTTCTATGCGAAATAACGCATAAAATACTCTATTAACTCATATTTGACAATAAAATATGTCAATGAATAGCTCTATCTGATGATATTATGGAATAGTTGTATGAAAAGTATATTGGAGATGCCAGTTTTATTAACAATAATCGATGTTTCTCTAAATGCCATACTTACCAACAACTAATAACTATCTGCATGAAATTGCAGATTAAAAAAATGCTCTGTCCATGCCTTATTAATACGATGTACAATATTTTTTACGAGCAAAATAATACTTATTATACTGCATATAATCTATTAATTATTGATTTTAAAGCACTGTATAAAAAGATTGCTAAATAAAATAGTTGTAACATAATTAAAATATCTTTATTCAATAATAAGCACCTTTCCAAACATTATACTTTTTCATGGATTTTACCCCTTAAACCTAATACAGGATAATCATTTATACAGCATATCGCTATCAAACATATTCAATCTCTAACACTCTCATCGATCACATGATAAATTTATACTATGTTACGACATAATAGGTGTCATGATAAACACCTTAATGTGCATCAAGATAGCCTTCGCGCATAAAAATCAACAATTCTTGTAATTAGAGTCTACTGTTAACTCTATTAAATAATATAGAATGGAATCATATAGATCGCATTATTTAGAAATAGATACGAAAATATATATTTAGTAGGGAAAATAAAATGATTTCTAATGCATGAAAAATCAATATTTAGCAAATCCCTCACATCTTTATAAGTTTTTACTCGCAAACATATATTAAATTTTATTATATCATAATTGAGGAATAGATGCACTATAATTAATAACATGGTTTTATATAACCATAGTTTCTAATAAAGGCGTCGCGCACAGGATGAAAAGCATAAACAATCAATACCATAAGAGGTTAAAACATAGGGAAATACAAAGTAGTTTTTCTTGCTGGCGTTTTACTTTTTTATTGAGTTGTATGTTCCTAGGAATGGCGGGATTACTATTACGAGTGGCCTGGTTGCAGGTCATGCATCCCGCACGCCTAGTACATGAGGGGGACTTACGATCACTACGTGTACAGGTGATCCCAACTTTACGCGGTATGATTAGTGATCGACACGGTCGTCCTCTAGCAGTTAGCGTGCCTGTACATGCTATCTTAGCTGACCCAAAAGAGTTGCATAAAAACGGTGAACTTATCTCCAATGATACTTGGAAAGCGCTAGCAGATGTGCTGTCAGTCCCAGTCTCTCAAATCACAGATCGTATCAATTCTAATCCAACGAGCCGATTTATCTATCTCGCACGTCAAGTTAATTCAGAAATTAGTGACTATATCCAAAAACTCAAAATCCCAGGTATTTTTCTGCGTGAAGAATCACGCAGATACTATCCTGCTGGACAAGTAACCTCACATTTGATTGGTGTGACTAACATTGACGGAGAAGGTATTGAAGGTATTGAAAAAAGTTTTAATCAATGGCTCACAGGACAACCCGGATCACGAATAGTACGTAAAGACCGCTTTGGAAAAGTTATTGAGGATATTACTTCTATAGATAGTCACGAAGCACATAATCTTATTTTAAGCATTGATGAAGAGATTCAAACACAGGTATATCGTGAGTTGCATAAAGGGGTATCGCTACATAAAGCTCAATCCGGTACAGCAGTGCTTCTTGATATTCATACTGGGGAGGTTTTAGCAATGGCAAATAGTCCAGCTTATAACCCGAACAATTTACATCGATCCACACAAGAGATGATGCGTAATAGAGCAATTACTGATATGTTTGAACCAGGTTCAACCGTGAAGCCTATGGTCATCATGGCTGCACTAAAAAACAGCATAGTTAGTGAAGATAGCATATTAAATACTGAACCATTCCAAATTCATGGGCATACCATTCAAGATGTAGCATACTATCATGAACTCACCCTCACAGGGGTGCTTCAAAAATCATCTAACGTTGGCGTGACTCGTTTAGCATTAGCCCTCCCTCCTCGTGCATTAGTTGACACTTACTCCAGTTTTGGATTAGGCAAAAGAACAAATTTAGGATTGATTGGAGAAAATAGGGGTATCTTCCCTCAAAAAAAACGCTGGTCTGATATAGAAAAAGCTGCGTTTTCTTTTGGTTATGGACTAATGGTGTCACCATTACAATTAGCAAGAGTATATGCCACATTCGGTAGTTATGGCATTTATCGTCCGTTATCAATCACTAAAGTAGCTTCTCCGGTAGAAGGACAGCGCATTTTCCCTGAACAGATAGTACGTACAGTATTGCATATGATGGAAAGTGTTTCACTTCCAGGGGGAAGCGGTGTTAAAGCAGCTATTAAAGGTTATCGTATTGCAATCAAAACAGGCACAGTAAAAAAGGTGGGATCCAACGGTAGATTTATTAACCGATACATTGCTTATGCTGCTGGAGTAGCCCCAGCTAGTAAACCTCGTTTTGCGCTAGTTGTTGTAGTCAACGATCCCCAATCCGGTCAATACTACGGTGGCGCGGTTTCAGCACCTATATTTAGTACTATTATGAGTGGTGTACTACGTACCATGCATATAGAGCCGGATATGAAAATGGAGTTTAATCCCAAAATAGGTAATAAAAAGAATGAATAACTTAATGCAAACTCGCAATTTGAGTTACCTATTAGCTCCATGGGTACCTCACACACCTCATCGTACATTACGGGAAATGAGATTAGATAGTCGTAGTGTATTGTTAGATGATTTATTTGTAGCCGTTCATGGACATTCAACTAATGGACATCATTTCATTTCACAGGCCATCAATCAAGGTGCGGCGGCAGTTATTGCTGAAACCACCGAGAAAAGAAATCACGGTAAGATTAATCACATACAAGGTATCCCTGTTATTTACATAATGAATCTCTCTCATTGCCTATCAGCAATTGCGGGGCGTTTTTATCAAAATCCTAGTCAAAAACTTACGCTCATTGGTGTCACTGGTACTAATGGAAAAACTACTACCACTCATCTATTAGCGCAATGGGTACAACTTCTAGGTTATGCAAGCGCTGTTATGGGTACACTTGGTAATGGTCTATATGGAAAGCTATGGCTTACTAAGAATACCACTGATTCTGCAGTAGATGTACAACGAACACTGCGCTCTCTCTTTAATCATGGCGCACAACTTGTAGGAATGGAAGTTTCTTCACATGCCCTTACACAACATCGTGTAGCAGCTATACATTTTGCAGCAGTAGCTTTTACTAATCTCAGCCATGATCACCTAGATTATCATGAAAATATGCAAAACTATGAATATAGCAAGTGGAAACTTTTTTCTCAACATCAAGTGGGACAAATTATCATCAACAGTGACAATCCCGTTGGGAATAAATGGCTAAAGATGCTACCAAGTGCGGTATATGTTACTACAAAGAGTGATAAAGTGAAAGGCTTTAAAAAATGGTTACAAGCAATAAAAATTACCTACTACGATGATGGTGCTAGTGTGTATTTTAATTCTAGTTGGGGGAATGGATGTATTGATACTAATCTCATAGGATCATTTAATATTAGCAATCTCTGTATTAGTCTAGCTACGTTACTATCTCTAGAATATCCATTAGATATGCTAATTAATACTGCTGGACAATTACAACCTATTACAGGTCGTATGCAAACTTTCAGTGTCCTTAATAAACCCAAGGTAGTAGTAGATTATGCTCATACACCTGATGCATTAGAAAAGGTATTAATAGCACTACGCCATTACTGCAAGGGAGCATTATGGTGTGTATTTGGCTGCGGTGGTGACCGTGATAAAGGTAAGCGCCCTTTAATGGGGAAAATTGCTGAACAGCTTGCTGATATTATAGTCATTACTAGCGATAATCCGCGTAATGAAGATCCATATCACATTACTGATGAGATATTAAGCGGCCTACTGACTCCAGGATCTGCATACGTAATGATAGATCGTACGCAGGCAATAAGTTATGCCATAAGACAAGCACAATTACATGATGTGGTCCTAATTGCAGGTAAGGGAAGTGAAAACTATCAAATCTTCAGCACACAAAATGTTAGCTACTCTGACTTAAATTTAGTCTTACATCTTTTAAGGACACTAAATTGATTCCAATCACATTAAAGCAGTTAGCGGAGATTACTAAAGGAACTTTATATGGTTCTGACACTACAGTTTTTAATATTAGCACCGATACGCGTCAAATACAAGCAGGGAACTTATTTATGGCCTTACAGGGTAAAAACCATGATGCACATAAATTTATCTCCTCTGCTATCTCTGCAGGGTGCTCTAGCCTAGTAGTTAGTAAGAGGCTGCACTTACCTATCTCGCATGTAGTAGTCAATAATACACGTATTGCACTAGGTGTTATAGCCCAATGGGTCCGCCAACAATCTAACGCAAAGGTTGTTGCCATTACCGGGTCGTCTGGAAAAACATCGGTAAAAGAAATGACCGCTTCTATTCTACATCATTGCGGTAATGTATTAGCTACTGCTGATACTCTCAATAATGATATTGGTGTACCAATAACATTACTACGCCTTTGCCGCGCACACCAGTACGCTGTTATTGAACTAGGTGCTAACCATCCAGGAGAGTTATCCTATATTTCTTCATTAGCACAACCAGAAAGCGTTTTGATTAATAATCTATCTGCTGCGCACTTAGAGGGATTTGGCTCTCTCACAGGCTTATCTAAGGCCAAGGGGGAAGTTTTACAGACTTTGCCACCAAAAGGCACAGCTATTATTAATAACGACAGCAATGATTTACCAATATGGAAAAATGCCCTTAAAGGCAAGAATATTTGGCGCTTCTCATCAAACCACATCAAAATGTGTGACTTTTACGTATCATGTATAACTCGCACGCAACTTAGCACACACTTTAATCTTCATACACCGCAGGGTTGTATAGCAGTAATGATACCGTTTTTTGGACAGCATCATATTTCTAATGCAGTGGCTGCAAGTGCATTAGCGCTATCTATTGGTGCACCACTACATGCAATCCCACAAGGATTAAAGAATCTACAAGCAATACCTGGGCGCCTGTTTCCCATACCACTTACAAAACATAAATTACTCATAGATGACAGTTATAATGCAAACATGGGATCCATGACTACAGCTGTCAAAGTACTTGCAGATAGACCGGGATATCGTGTCATGATTGTTGGTAATATGAAAGAAATGGGTGATCATGCCACTGCATACCATAGTCAAATAGGTTGTATCATTCGCTATTCTGGGATCAATAAAGTCTTAAGTATAGGCTCCTTAGGACAGTATATTGCCCGTGAAAGTCATGTAGGCGAATGCTTTAAAGACCCGGAAACATTAAGTATAAGAGCACGCGAGTTACTGATACAACATCAAGATATTACTTTATTAGTTAAAGGTTCACGTGGTTCACATATGGAAAGAATAGTAAAACTTTTGCAGGAGAGCCATGCATGTTAATCTATCTAGCGCAAAATATAGGTATATTACATTCAAGATTTGACGTAATGTTCGATCTAATACTTCGTGCGACCCTCAGTCTATTCACTTCTTTTGTTATATGTTTGTGGTTGGGACCTTATATTATTACTCGCCTTCAAAAAATAGCTTGCAGCCAAGTTATACGTATTAATGGCCCACAAACTCATTTTCAAAAAAAGGGTACGCCAACTATGGGAGGGGTCATCATCCTCCTCGCTATAATCTTTTCAGTACTGCTTTGGGTAAAAATGTATAATGCATACGTTTGTTGTGTACTATTTATTCTAGTCAGTTACGGTGCTATTGGATTTATAGATGATTACAGAAAAATAATACATAATAATACTGTAGGATTACCTGCGCGTTGGAAGTACACTTTGCAATCAGTCATTGCTATAGCAATGTTTATTGTTATATATATCTCAGGAAGAGATATATACTCCACTGCGTTAGTCATACCATTTGTAAAATATGTCATACCACAAACTGGTATTTTATACCTGCTCCTAACCTATATTGTTATTGTTGGTACTAGTAATGCTGTAAATATTACTGATGGTTTAGATGGTTTAGCTATTATGTCCACAGTATTAATAGCCGCAGGTTTTGCACTCGTGGCGTTAGCAACAGGTAATATGCGATATGCTACATATCTGCATATACCTTATCTCAGATACGCCAGCGAACTGGTTGTGGTCTGTGCTTCCATTTGTGGAGCTGGATTGGGTTTTTTATGGTTTAACACCTATCCTGCACAAATCTTTATGGGGGATGTTGGCTCGTTAGCCCTAGGTGCTGCACTTGGTGTGATAGCAATATTGTTGTGTCAAGAATTTTTACTAATGATTATGGGCGGCGTATTTGTTATAGAAACACTTTCGGTAATCCTACAGGTTGGATCATTTAAATTACGCGGTCAGCGTATTTTTCGCATGGCTCCATTACATCATCATTATGAATTACAAGGTTGCCCTGAACCGCGAATTATTGTGCGATTGTGGATCACTTCACTCATACTAGTGCTGTTAGGTCTGATTAGTCTAAAGGTGCGATAGCATGGCGAACTATCAAGGGAAAAAAGTTATTATTATTGGTTTGGGTGTGACAGGTCTCTCATGTGTTGATTTTTTTATCAGACGTGGTGTCATGCCTCGCCTAATAGATACACGCCTTAAACCACCTGGTTTACATAAACTAGCTAGAAATATTCAGTACCATGTTGGAGGAATGAATGATGAATGGTTGTTAAGTTCTGATTTAATTATCAGCAGTCCTGGTATCTCCCTCATGCATCCATCTCTTATAACTGCTGCCAAAGCCGGAATTGAAATTATTGGTGATATTGAACTTTTTTGTCGTGAAACACAAACACCTATTGTTGCTATAACTGGCTCTAATGGAAAAAGCACGGTTACTTCTTTGGTTAGCACAATGGCGCAAACTGCAGGTTGGAGAGTAGGAAGTGGCGGTAATATTGGTTTACCCGCGCTCATGCTACTACAAAACCCAGCACAGCTGTACATACTCGAACTGTCTAGCTTTCAGCTTGAAACCACTTACAGCTTGACAGCAGATACCGCTGTTATCTTAAACGTTACTGAAGATCACATGGACCGCTATCCACAAGGCATGCAGCAATATTTTTGTGCTAAACAACGTATCTATAACCACGCTAAAACTTGTATCTTTAACGCTGATGATGCAATGACTATACCGGTGTATAATGGTCATGCATGTTACCGCAGCTTTGGTATAAAAAGTGGTGATTATCAATTAAAATACCATAAAAAAAATACTTGGCTGCAAGCGCAAGGGAGTATGATTTTGAATACTAATGATATGCAGATCACCGGGCAACATAACTTTACTAACGCTCTGGCTGCTCTTGCGATAGCAGATTCAATCAATTTACCACGAGAAATAAGTAAGCTAGTCTTAACGACATTTCGTGGCCTAGAGCATCGCTTTCAGTTAGTATATAAAAATAATGGTGTACGATGGATTAACGATTCTAAATCTACTAATGTTAACAGCGCGGTAGCGGCGCTCAAAAGCGCAAAGTGTACTGGAGTTTTATGGTTATTACTAGGAGGGGATGGCAAATTAGCTAATTTTACAGCTCTGAAAATATTTCTTCAAAAACCACATATTCGTCTTTATTGTTTTGGACGTGATGGCACAGCTCTATCGAAATTGCGCCCAGAAATAACAGTGCAAACTGAGACAATGACTGAAGCAATACTGCAAATTTCTGCTCAGACAAAACCTGGTGACTTAGTTCTATTAACACCAGCTTGTTCTAGTTTAGATCAATTTACTAGCTTTAAACAACGCGGAATGTTATTTTCCAAACTTGCACGCGAGGTTGGATAATGCAAATATCAACGATAAACTTAGTACATGGATTAACGCACATATGGGGAAAATGGCTAATATACCTCAAAACTGATGCTAAACAACCAACAACATTACTATATGATCGTACATTATTATGGCTAGCCTTTGGTTTAACCGGCATCGGTCTTGTCATGGTAACATCAGCCTCTATGCCAATCAGTCAGCGCTTATTAAAAGATCCTCTATTTTTTGCTAAGCGCGATGCGTTATATTTATTATTGTCATTAGGAATGGCGCGCATCACATTATGTCTTCCAGTAGATTTCTGGAAACGATCTAGTACTCTGATGTTACTAATAACTATCACGTTATTACTTTTAGTGCTAGTCATCGGTAACTCAATCAATGGTGCAATGCGCTGGATTTCGCTAGGACCAATTGGCATTCAGCCCGCAGAGTTATCTAAATTATCATTGTTCTGTTATCTTTCTAACTATTTAGTTAGAAAGGTTCATGAAGTTCGTAATAAATTCTGGGGTTTCTTAAAACCTATGGGTGTTATGTTATTATTGGCTATCTTATTACTAGCGCAACCAGACTTAGGCACTGTAGTGGTTCTTTTTGTGACCACGCTTGCTATACTATTTCTCAGTGGTGCGAAATTATGGCAGTTTCTAGCACTTATTGGTGTCGGTGTCTCTACTGTGAGCCTACTAATTATAACTGAACCATATCGTATGAAACGTCTCACTTCTGTCTGGAATCCCTGGGCTGATCCGTTTGGCAGCGGGTATCAACTGACTCAATCTTTAATGGCCTTTGGTCGAGGAGAGATATGGGGACAGGGACTAGGTAACTCAATACAAAAACTAGAATATTTACCAGAAGCACATACTGATTTCATCTTTTCTATTATTGGCGAAGAGCTGGGGTACATTGGTGTAGTCATAGGATTGATTATGCTATTCTTTATTTCCTTTCGTGCTATGTTAATCGGAAAAAACGCACTAGCAGTTCATCAATGTTTTTCAGGATTTCTTGCATCTGCAATTGGTGTTTGGTTTGGTTTTCAAACACTAGTAAATGTTGGAGCTGCCACGGGCATTCTACCAACTAAAGGCTTAACTTTTCCACTAATTAGCTATGGAGGATCTAGTCTTCTCATTATGTCAACAGCTATTGCAATTTTGTTACGCATCGATTATGAAATACGTCTAGCACAATCTCAAGCTTTTATAAGAGGGTAGGAAATGCATAAAAAAAAAATAATGATAATCTCCGGAGGAACCGGCGGACACATTTTTCCAGGGTTAGCTATAGCTGACTATCTAAGAGTATTAAACTGGGAAGTGCTTTGGCTAGGTACTTCTGAGAGAATGGAGTCTTATTTAGTCCCAAAGCATGATATTCAAATTCAATTTATCCATATCCGTGGACTACGCGGTCACAGCGTATTCACCGCTTTTACATTACCAATGCGTATTTTTTGTGCCTGGCGCCAAGCGCGGAAAGTTATAAAATCATGGTCTCCAGACGTAGTATTAGGCATGGGAGGTTATGTATCCGGTCCAGGCGGTTTAGCCGCATTGAGTTGTGGCGTACCTTTAATTCTGCATGAACAAAACAGTATTGCTGGATTAACCAATAAGTGGTTGGCTAAATTGCCAGTAAAGTTATACAAGCATTTCCAGGAGCATTTCCTGCCGCAGAAGTGGTGGGTAACCCAGTACGCATGGATCTGCTAGCGTTACCCGCACCATCTGTACGTTTTTCCGGACGTCAAGGGCCTATTCGCGTATTGGTTCTAGGTGGCAGTCAAGGTTCAAAGATATTGAATCAGACGATGCCACAAGTAGCAGAAAAGCTTGGGCAAACCATTGAGTTATGGCATCAAGTTGGTAAAGGAAAGCTCAATGCAGTTTGTGATCAATATCACAATATAAACTATAAATATTATAAAGTATCAGAATTTATTGATGATATAGCTAATGCTTATTCTTGGGCTGATATAGCGGTATGTAGATCAGGTGCCATGACTGTAAGTGAGTTGGCCATTGTGGGTCTACCAGCTATTTTTATACCATTCCAACATAAAGATCGTCATCAATACTGGAATGCGCTACAGCTAGTAACAGTCGGTGGCGCGATTATTTGTGAACAAAAACAATTCAACGCAGATATAATGGTAAAGACTTTATCGATCTTGGATCGCCAAATATTATTGAAGATGGCTAATCAAACCCGTTCTATGGCTATACCTAATGCGACAGAGCGCGTCTCTGCAATAATACAAAACACAGTCCGCTAATACCGCGACTATATATTTGATACAAAAAAGTGTGGTTGTGTCAACGTGCAGAATGAAAAACTGACTAGTAGGCTCCAATGATACATACTCAAAAACTAGATAAACTATGCGCTATTACTCCTGAAATGCGCAGGATACGGCATATTCATTTTGTAGGTATTGGTGGTGCAGGAATGAGCGGTATTGCTTTGATTCTTGCTAAAGAAGGGTATAAGATTAGTGGTTCAGAATTAGTTCCGAATACAGTGACGCAACACCTCAGAACTCTTGGTGTAACCATCTATTTTCATCACTGTTCTAAAAATATCACTGGTGCTGGCGTAGTAGTACTATCTAGCGCTATATCACAAGATAACCCAGAAATCACTGAAGCCCGTAAATTACGCATTCCGATTGTTCATCGCGCAAGAATGTTAGCAGAGATAATGCGCTTTCGATATGGTATTACTATTGCGGGTACACATGGGAAAACAACTACCACGGCCATGCTTGTAGAAATATATGAAAAAGGAGGACTAAATCCCACATTTGTAAATGGTGGAATCGTAAAATCAGTAGGTACACATGCTCAACTTGGTAGTAGTCGTTATCTTATTGTAGAAGCGGATGAAAGTGATGCTTCTTTTCTTCATTTGCAACCAATAATAACCATTGTCACTAATATTGAAGCTGATCACATGGATACATACCATGGTGATTTTAATAATCTTAAAGAAACTTTTCTTAATTTTTTACACAATCTTCCTTTTTATGGATTAGCTGTTCTATGTATTGACGATGCAGTGATTCGTGATTTAATACCAAAAATAAAACGTCAGATTCTCACGTATGGCTTCAGTAAAGATGCTGATGTGCAACTCCAACACTACCAACATCATGGAACACAAGGATACTTTACGCTTATTCGTCGCAACAAGCCTACAATGAAGGTCAGAATTAACACCCCAGGCTTACATAATGCTCTTAATGCTGCAGCAGCCATAGCAGTAGCCACTGAAGATAATATTAATGATCCAAATATCCTACATGCATTGCAAAATTTTCAAGGAGTTGAAAGACGTTTTGATCTCCTAGGTGAGTATTCCTTATATCAAATTACTGGCCGTGTAGGGACAGTCATTCTTCTTGAAGACTATGGGCATCATCCAAAAGAAATTGATGTTACTATACAAACTATACGCGCTAGTTGGCCCGATCGAAATCTTATTATGATTTTTCAACCACATCGTTATACTCGTACACGTGATTTATATTCTGATTTTACAAATATACTATCAAAAGTAGACCTATTAATCATGCTAGAGGTTTATTCTGCTGGTGAATCACCGATACAGGGAATAAATAGTGATACACTATGCAGTGATATCAGAAGTAGTAAAAAAATAGATCCTATTTTTATTTCTCACAACGAGACGTTACTCGCCAATCTTCTACCAAGATTAACTGGAAATGATCTAATTGTATTTCAGGGTGCGGGCAATATCGATACCATTGCCCGTATGTTATCTTTCCTGCTGCATGAGAGCAAGTTATCATGAGAAAAAAGAAGCAGTACATGGTTGAAAAAATAGCCGTCTTACTAGGTGGAAACTCTGCAGAACGTAATATTTCTCTATTATCGGGTCAAGAAGTTTTTCAAGCCCTACGGGATATCGGAATGGATGCTCAACCTGTAGATATACGAGATTTTCCAATACTTCAATTAAAAAAAGAAGGTTTTATGAAAGCTTTTATTGCACTACATGGACGTGGCGGTGAAGATGGTACCATTCAAGGTGTACTGGAATATCTCCAGATTCCTTACACTGGTAGCGGGATATTGGCTTCCGCTATTAGTATGGATAAATTACGTAGTAAATATATATGGAAAGGATATGGTCTGCCAGTTGCCCCCTTTGTAGCATTAAAATGGAGTAAAATAAATGGCGACCTAGATAAAAAATTAACAGAAAAAATTGAAACACTAGGACTGCCTGTATTTGTCAAACCAAATCGTGAGGGGTCTAGCATAGGTATTTCGCGCGTAAATAAAATATCAGATTTAAAAAAGGCGCTGACAAAAGCCTTTCGTTATGATCAAGAAGTATTAGTAGAAGCATTTCTCAGTGGTGCAGAATATACTGTGGGGATTCTGGGATCTCAAAGTCTACCGCCAATATGTATTCAATACTCTGAAGAATTCTATAACTATAATGCTAAATATATTTCCGATGGAACTCATTATCTATTACCATCAGGACTGAGCCTGGAAAAAGAAGCAGAATTACAATCATTAAGCCTAAGTGCATGGAATGCACTTGGATGTAGAGGTTGTGGACGCATTGATATCATTACAGGGAATGATGGAAAATTTTACCTTCTTGAGGTTAATACATCTCCGGGGATGACACAGAATAGTTTGATACCGCGCGCTGCTAAAAAGATAGGGATAAGTTTTTCAACACTAGTAAAAGACATTCTTAATCTATCTCACTAAACAATTTGCATACAGTGTTGTGCCTTAATTTACCTAAGGATATATCTAGGTTATCTTGCAAATACCCCTCTAAATGTCAGTATTTTACGCCAGGTACTAATTGAGTCTTCTATAAAAATTCACATAGGTGACTCTAGTATAATATAAAAAAGTTTACAAATTGTTAAGGATACTCTTAGAGATATACATGCTCATCTAATATCCAAAAGAATAGAATATTAATAATCATGTAAAAATTATATACAATTTAGAACCATCTAATTTAACGGCATGTGTTTGCGTCATACAACAAGTCATATATAAAAAAATGCAGTGCATATAGTATACTAACGATCTTATAGTTTTATGCATACCCTTATGACCTATGGTAAATAAATATTGTAAATATCATTTCAATACACTAAACCTTTCTTATACTATAAACTGGTATTATTAAAATAATGTTTCTATACGCAAATCATATATACTAGGCTAAAATACGATGCATACCGTAATAACGAGTCTACAGAGCCTCAATCTGATACATCATATCACTTATTGATATTGAAGATATTTTCTAGAAAGCATCAAGACTTGATGGTAACCTATCGTATTTATGATTTTACAAAACGGATATCATCGCAATCACTAACTGAAAAATAAAATATCCATCACTAAAAATATACACAAATTCTAGTATGAAATCAGTATATTCATATAGCATCAAATTATGATCCAGGTATACTAGACCTGAAAAGATCGCGTCATGTATATCAGTTTCTCATATCGAAGATGCAGGTAGAAAATCCATAAATTGTTAATTTATGCCTGTATGATAACCCGTTCGATAGTGGATTACCACACAGTTCTTATTATTAGGCAATGGCCTATAATGTATCATAGATTCAAATATAGGTTAAAATATAATGATTAAGGTCATGGATAGAAAACTGTTAGTGGGTCTTGAAATAGGAACAACCAAAGTTTCTCTTTTGGTGGGCGAGGTTCTACCTGATAGTACGCTGAGTATCATTGGATTTGGAACCTGCCAATCTCGAGGCATGGATAAAGGTGGCGTTAATAACCTTGAATTAGTAGTAAAATGTGTCCAACAAGCCATAGATCAAGCAGAATTAATGGCCGACTGTCAAATTGAATCAGTTTATCTAGCTCTCTCTGGACAACATGTGAGCTGTCAAAATGAAATAGGAATGGTTCCTATTTCAGAGGAAGAAGTAACACAAGAAGATGTTGATACTGTTGTACATACAGCTCAATCTGTCCGTGTACGCGATGAACACCGCGTCCTACATGTGATTCCACAAGAATATGCTATTGATTATCAGGAAGGTATTAAAAATCCAGTGGGTTTATCAGGTGTACGTATGCAGGCAAAAGTACATCTTATTACATGCCATAATGACATGGCAAAAAATATTGTTAAAGTTGTAGAACGCTGTGGATTAAAAGTAGATCAATTAATTTTTTCAGGTTTAGCATCAAGCTTATCAGTTTTAACAGAAGATGAACGTGAACTAGGAGTATGTATGGTAGATATTGGCGGGGGCACTATGGATATCGCTATATATACTAACGGTGCATTACGTTATAGTAAAGTGATCCCTTATGCCGGACATATAGTCACTAGTGATATCGCTTATGCCTTTGGGACGCCCCCCGCTGATGCAGAAGATATTAAGGTGCATCAGGGTTGCACACTAGACCCTACTATTTGCCAAGATGAAACTATTGAAGTGCCAAGCGTAGGAGGGCGTCCTCCGCGTAGCCTTCATCGCCAAAAACTCACGGAAATTATTGAACCACGCTACACAGAATTACTACATCTAGTTAATAATGAAATCCTTCAATTCCAGGAAACATTATCAAAAAATAGCATGAAATATTATCTTGCGGCAGGTGTTGTATTAACTGGGGGGGCTTCGCAGATTAACGGTCTCACCGATTGTGCTCAACGCATCTTTCATACACAGGTACGTATAGGATGCCCAACACATATATCTGGATTAGTAGAAACTGCACAAGGACCATGTTACTCAACGGTAGTAGGCTTGCTACATTACGGACATCATTATCGATTTAATCACAAAAAAAACACAGAGCCAAAAGCTTTTGTCAGTACTTTTTTTAAAAAAATGAACCGGTGGCTAAAAAAAGAGTTTTAATTTGTCTAGCAATGGGGTCATATTCTATATATTTGGTGATCTCTAAGCGGACGACATATAATGGAGTAATATTATGTTTGAACCCTTAGAATTAACAAATAATGCCGTCATTAAAGTAATTGGAATTGGCGGCGGTGGTGGAAATGCTGTAGAGCACATGATACAGGAGAAAATCGAAGGAGTAGAATTTTTTGCTATTAACACCGATGCACAAGCATTACGTAAAACAACTATTAGCCAGACAATTCAAATTGGTAACACTATTACCAAAGGTCTGGGGGCTGGAGCTAACCCAGAAATAGGACGAAATGCAGCCGAAGAAGATCGTGAAGCACTGAGTCAAATATTAGTAGGTGCTGACATGGTGTTTATCGCAGCAGGTATGGGCGGCGGCACCGGCACTGGTGCCGCCCCTATCGTTGCAGAGATAGCAAAAGAGCATGGGATTCTTACTGTAGCGGTTGTGACAAAACCATTTAATTTTGAAGGCAAAAAACGCATTTTATTTGCTGAACAAGGTATTATTGAACTTTCTAAATACGTTGACTCTTTAATTATCATTCCAAACGATAAATTACTAAAAGTTCTAGGAAGAGGTGTATCACTACTAGACGCATTTAGTGCAGCAAACGATGTATTAAAAGGATCAGTACAAGGCATTGCAGAACTGATTACCAGACCAGGGTTAATGAACGTTGATTTTGCTGATGTTCGCACTGTGATGTCTGAAATGGGCTATGCGATGATGGGGGCTGGGATAGCATGTGGTGAAGATCGTGCAGAAGAAGCGTCTGAAATGGCCATTTCTAGCCCATTACTGGAAGACATTGATCTCTCTGGAGCTCGTGGTGTCTTAGTTAATATCACTGCAGGGTTCGACTTACGTTTAGATGAATTTGAAACGATAGGTAATACTATTCGCGCATTTTCTGCAGATACCGCGACAGTAGTCATTGGGACATCCCTAGATCCTGAGATGAATGATACACTACGCGTAACAGTAGTAGCTACTGGTATTGGTGTTAACAAGGGCAATGATGTCAGCTTAGTAAACAATAGAAAGTCCATGCAAACTATTATGGACCATCGATATCAGAGACACGGTCTAGCCCCTCTATCCCTAGAAAAAGATAATACTATACCAACAGGAAACGAAAAGGAACAAAGATTGAACAAAGAACCAGACTATCTGGATATTCCAGCCTTTCTACGCCAGCAAGCAGACTAAGACTTATTAAGTTTACAGTATAAGAATTTAGTGCATGAGGTATAAATAAGATATTTATATATCATATAGTAAATGGTACTATGCCTAATTTTTCGAGATCACGAAATGATTAAACAACGGACATTAAAACGCATTGTACAGACAACTGGAGTCGGTCTACATACCGGCAAAAAAGTTACGCTGACCTTGCGTTGTGCGTTGGCTAATACTGGGGTGATCTACCGTCGTATTGACTTAAACCCCCCCGTTGATTTTCTAGCTGATGCAAAATCAGTACGTAATACTATGTTATGTACATGTTTAGTAAACGAGAATAATGTAAGAATTTCGACGGTAGAACATCTGAATGCCGCTCTAGCTGGATTGGGAATAGATAATATTGTAATAGAAGTTAACGCACCAGAAATTCCTATTATGGATGGTAGCGCGGCACCATTTATTTATTTGCTATTAGACGCCGGTATCGTAGAGCTTAGTAGTGCTAAAAAATTTATACGCATTACACAACCTGTCCGAGTCGAGGAGGGTGAAAAATGGGCAGAGTTTACACCTCATCATGGTTTTTCATTAGATTTTACTATTGACTTTAAGCATCCAGCAATTAATTCAAGTACACAACGCTATTACATGGATTTCTCTACGGAAGCATTTACATGTCAAATCAGTCGAGCACGTACTTTTGGTTTTATACACGACATAAAAACATTACAATATCATGGTCTTTGCCTAGGAGGTAGTTTTGATTGTGCAATAGTAGTAGATAACTATCGTGTATTAAATAAAGAAGGGCTGCGCTTTGAAGATGAATTCGTTCGCCATAAAGTACTGGATGCCATTGGAGATCTCTATATGTGTGGACATAACATAATTGGTGCTTTTACTGCATATAAATCTGGACATTCATTGAATAACAAACTTTTACAAGCAGTACTATCGCAGAAGGAGGCGTGGGAATGGACAACATTTGAAAATGAAGACGCCCTGCCTCTCGCTTTTAGAGAGGCTAATCTTCTTTTTGCATAAAGTGAAGTGAATCACTATGATGGATGAATCTTCTTTCTGCCACTAGCACACGATGCTAGTCGCTCCAAGGTATATTTTAGTTTATTAGAACTCTGACTTGCCACAATACGCAAATTATTTGCACTTTCCTGACTCAGTAATCTCAATGGAATATGTGTAATATCTGCATGAAAACTACTTGTTACTTGACCACACTGTACACCTATTTTAGAAGCCATAACGGGATTAATGCGAATATCAATCTCTCTTAAGGATGGAAGAATGTTTTCTTGGACTGCGGCTAGTAAATTAGATTGCTCGCATCGCAGAAACATTAAACTATTAGCATGAGCTGTTTCAATAACTAGAGTGCCTTGACGAAAGTTAGCCGCGCTACAAAAGGGACGTATTGTTTCAGGGAGCATTTCATGAAGTACATAATTGACCTGGATAAGCATTGTGGCGTGCTTATAAACATGTTGTAATACGCTTTTTTTCTGAACCTGGTTAAAAAAATCATTAATTAAATGTGGGCGACCATGGCGCATACATAAGCTCCAACATAACATAGTGATAAATAAATTCAATATTTAAAAAAGATAAAGAAAAAATATTTTTTCATCTAAAAATTACTATAAATTAATGGATATGCGTTTTAAAGCTACTCAAAACTTCGTTATAGTATACTAATGCTTCTATCATATGTATATGCATAAGCACCACGCAGTATGATGAAAGCTCCCATATCCATTGAATAATCTATTAGGATATAGGCGTAGTAGTATGCAAGATCTGGTATGCAAGCAATATATACGAAATATAGACGCCTTTTATGACAATTAAAGTTAAGATATGAAACCTGTGCATTGCACTATGTCTTGCAACACTCATAATCAATGTAACATTCTTAGTATATCAGATAATGGCATTCTATACACTAAGAGAGATGCACTTATGGACTAACAAAGTTCAAAAAAGAACATTAGGTGATTTATGCTATAAATTATGGTACTGCATAACAGCATCCATCCAATATATATTATTAAGCGATAATTTATTAAAAATTCTAAAATGCATGCTAAGCAATTATACGCTATGCACTCTTAAACTAAATATGCTTATTCAAGCTAGGCTTTTTAAGCATGTAATGTTTTCAAAGACTCTATGAGAAATCATTCATTATGTTTATCAAACTCTTAACGAAATTTTTCGGTAGTAGTAATGATCGTACACTACAACGCATGTATAAAATAGTAGATCGTATTAACAAAATAGAACCAGATTTTATTAAATTAACTGATAGTGAGTTAAAAACAAAAACAACTGAATTTCGCACAAGGATTAAAAAAGGCGAGAAGTTAAATGATGTAATGCCAGAAGCCTTTGCCACTGTACGAGAGGCTAGCAAACGTGTCTGTAATCTACGCCACTTTGATGTACAACTACTGGGTGGTATAGTGCTACATGATCGATGTATTGCTGAGATGCAAACGGGCGAAGGTAAAACATTAACCGCCACTCTTCCTGCGTACCTAAACGCCCTATCGGGTTATGGTGTCCACGTAGTCACGGTCAATGACTACTTAGCAAAACGAGATGCAGAAAATAATCGGTCTACCTTTGAGTTTCTAGGTCTTACAGTGGGCATAAATTTACCAGGTATGTCAACCGCGTCTAAATGTGCTGCTTATGCTGCTGACATTACTTATGGCACTAATCATGAGTATGGATTTGATTATCTACGCGATAATATGGTTTTTAGCTCAAACGAAAGAGTACAACGCACATTACACTACGCTCTTGTTGATGAAGTTGATTCTATACTTATTGATGAAGCACGTACTCCACTCATTATCTCTGGTCCCACTGAAAATAACTCTAACTTATATATTAAAATTAATGACATTATCCCTCAGCTGATACGTCAGGAAAAAGAAGATTCTGAAACCTTCAAAGGCAATGGTCATTTTTCAGTAGATGAAAAATCTCGACAAGTGCATCTAACTGAAAGAGGGCTTACCATGGTAGAACAGCTCATGGTAAGTGAAGGGGTTATTTCGGCAGGAGAGTCACTTTATTCACAAAGTAATATTATTATTATGCATCATGTAATCGCTGCACTACGTGCGCATACTCTCTTTATGTGTGATGTTGATTATATTGTAAAAAATAATGAAGTGCTTATTGTGGATGAACACACTGGACGCACTATGCCTGGGCGTCGTTGGTCTGATGGTCTACATCAGGCTATAGAAGCTAAAGAGGGCGTTGTTATTCAAAACGAAAACCAAACATTAGCGTCTATCACTTTCCAGAACTACTTCCGTTTATACACTAAACTAGCCGGTATGACTGGCACCGCAGATACTGAAGCCTTTGAATTTAGATCGATTTATAACTTAAACACTATTGTCATCCCGACTAACCGTCCCATGATCCGCATAGATCTACCAGATCTTGTTTATATGACTGAACAAGAAAAAATTACGGCAATGATTGATGATATTCGTGATCGTCAAAATAAAGGACAGCCAGTACTAGTTGGCAGTATTTCGATTGAAAAATCTGAAATTATCTCTCAAGCACTAACTCGTTCTGGTATTCCACATACAGTGCTTAATGCAAAATTTCACGCTCGTGAAGCTGCTATTATCGCACAGGCAGGTCAACCAGGTTCAGTCACTATCGCAACGAATATGGCAGGTCGGGGCACAGATATCGTGCTTGGCGGTAGGTGGCAGAATCCAGTAAATACACAGTCAGTAATACCTCACCAAACGATCGAAGACATAAAAATCTTATGGCAAAAACGCCATGATTTAGTATTAGAATCAGGTGGCCTTCATATCATTGGTACAGAGCGTCACGAAGCACGGCGTATCGACAACCAACTACGAGGTCGCTCTGGACGTCAAGGCGACCCAGGTTCCTCTCGCTTTTACTTATCCATGGACGATCCTCTCATGCGTATTTTTACGTCAGATCGCGTAATTAATATGATGCGCAAGTTAGGTATGAAACAAGGTGAAGCTATTCAGCATGCCTGGGTCACTCAAGCCATTTCGAATGCACAACGAAAAGTCGAAAACCGTAATTTCGATATTCGTAAACAGTTATTAGAATACGATGATGTAGCCAATGATCAAAGATGTGCGATTTATTCTCAACGTAATACATTACTAGATTCATCTAACATTTCGGATACCATTTTACACATACAAGAAGACGTGTATACAATGATCCTCGATAAATATATTCCAGTACCATCTATTAGCGATATGTGGAATATTGTTGACCTGCAACAAGAACTCACACAAAAATTTAATCTGCATTTCTCTATTTCTACATGGTTAACACAAGAACCTGATATCGATGATAAAACACTCCGTGTACGTATCATAGATGCAGCTAAAGATCAATATCAACGTAAAAAAGAGTTATGTGGCTATGACATAATATGTAGTATAGAGAAAAGCGTGATGCTACAAACGCTCGATTCATTATGGAAAGAGCATCTTGCTGCTATGGACCACCTACGACAGGGCATACACCTACGTGGTTACGCCCAAAAAGATCCTAAGCAAGAATATAAAAAAGAATCTTTCATGATGTTTGCTTCTATGTTGGAATCACTGAAATATGAAGTAGTCAAGACACTTCAGAGCATCGAGGCATCACAGATATTAAACCAGTGGGACCATCCGCAAAAAAACCTAAATCACCCAAAGATAGATATGATAACAAAAGAGAAAACAACGTTTCAGAACAGCAGTTCTACCATGGAAGTAACGCAATCTTTATATATCCAGAATAATAGATACCAAGAAGGACGAAATAATGCATGTCAATGTGGTTCAGGAAAAAAATATAAACAATGTTGTGGTGACCTCAGTGACAAAGAATAGTTTTTAAGAAACATGTCTAACATACTGTTATCACGACGTATTTTACTTAAAGTTAAATTCAGATAATTTAATTATATTTGTATCTCTTACTAACATCGAATAATCATTCGATCATGATGTATTCTGATAATAAAATAGTTTTTCTCTTCTACCCTATATGTTAGACATGAAAAATCATTCTTGCGCTTTAAATGACACTGTGATTTAATGAAAAAAGAAATACAATATGACGTGTAATAATATCTTCTAGTCTATTTGCACATATTATATAGAACATTAATAGCAATTTTATTACTGCATAAATACGTGATCCCTTTTTACGATTTCATCGTAAAAATGCACATGCGCGGGTCTAGTATATATCTTTATAGCCATAAAAAAAAAGCATTAAAAACATACCAAAAAGTATCTTACTATCAGATAGTATATCGCTTCTTGTCAAAAAGACAATACAGAATATTTAATCATCATGATGCTCAAATGCTTATCACATATTTTATATATAATTCAGAACATATGAATATATAATCGTTTCTACAGGTTATTAATTAAATCAAACCAAAGTCTATTCTAATGCTATGAGAACCAGATGAACCCTATACTTGAGCTACTGGTTATACTATCCTATAGATGATCTACTGTGTATTTTCATCCTGCGTTCCGATTATGAAATCTGCATATATAATATATATCTTGACACTAAGTGTCATAACGTCTGTCATTTTTTTAGAAGCTATAAGCATCACACTCTTAAGAAACAGAGCATCAGTCTATTACAGAATAACATCATTATCTGCATAGTAAGTGATACTTATCAATATAAAACATTTCGCAAAGTACAAATGATCGCATACTATTATAATGGCACGCTTACAATTATTTTTGATAGGTTAAAATCTCAATACACTACAATATCATTCTATTTTTTCTTAACAAAAACATCAATATAAAAATATAAACAACATTTTTAGTGGTGTTATGTATATTTAGTCATTTTAACAACCTTAAAATTCCAATTAATATATAATATGTAGTAAAATACTATATTTCTACAAATGATATAAGAAATAGAATAGTCCTTTTCAAAAATGAAAATAAATAGAAGTAAATAAATTAACACTTTTAATTTTAAAGGAACATCACATACTAGGTTCTCTGATATTTAACATGAAGTTAGATATATGTGCCTAGTCACTTACTTAGTACAAGTTATACATAAATTTATCTTGATATCTAGTATCACACGCAAAGAATGTAATACACGATGTAAAAAATATCATGGGTATATGATTACCATATAAGTAAACTTATTCTCTATCAGAGAAAATATATGCGCTTATACGACTAACATGAGCATGTATTACGATGTACTCTGTTTTTTAACAGTACAGACTTCCTATATTATAAGTGATATATATTATGTATTTTATATCATCGGAATATTGTGAATCTTTTCACAATATCTAGCTATACATAGCTCTGCATTCATCACTGAGCATTTTTCATATTTTCTTTATCTATAGAGAGACACATGTACAAATCTATCGATGTTTTACTTAACTCCCCAGAAATTTCTCGCACTAATTTTGGCACCATATAGCCCGAAACCATCGTAATAAAATCCCTGAATATAAAACGTGCCTGATCGTCGCTTATATAAAAATGCGCTGCTCCCTGCACTTTATCTAAGACATGTAAGTAATAAGGTAGAATACCAGCATCAAATAATGCATTACTTAATTCTGCAAGTGTAACAGCATTATCATTTATATGACGCAACAGAACACTTTGATTTAATACGGTGACATCTGCGCACTTTAACATATATATCCGATGACGTAAATCTTCATTAATTTCCTGCATATGATTAATATGTGTTACTATTAATACTTGTAATCGTGAAGACTTGAGACGTTGACAAAGTGTCTTGGTAATGCGTTGTGGAATTACGACAAGCAAACGACTATGTATCCGCAAACGCTTTAAATGTGGTATTTCTTCAAATTGTGAAAATAACCAGTCTAACTCGTAATCTGTAGCTAGTAATGGATCCCCTCCAGATAAAATAACCTCATCTAGATGATTCTGTTGTTTGATATACTGTATAGCTTTCCGCCATGTTTGTTTATTTCCCTTGTGCTCTTGATACGGAAAGTGACGTCTAAAACAGTAACGACAGTGAATTGCACAGTGGCCTTTTACTAAAAACAAAGCACGATTATGGTATTTATGGAGTATCCCAAAAAATGCACTTCTTTTTTCATGAAGTGGATCTAGCTCATAACCCGCTACATCAATAAATTCTTGTCGTGATATGAGCACTTGTAAAAGAAGGGGGTCTTGTGGATCACCTTTACGCATACGCGCAGCGAAGGAACGTGGCACACGAAGAGGAAACATATCTTTTGCAGAATGTTGTACAATCAGATCAGTATGGTGCGTTAGTTCTAAAAATGCCAATAATTCAGATAGGTTAGTAATGACATTCTTTAATTGACACCACCATTCCTCTTGTAAAGGACTCGGAAACATTGAGGTATTTTTCATATGTAACCGAATATCTTAGTAACCAGCTTAATACCACTCATAAAATATAAAGGATCCTATATGACAGCTTATTCTAGTAGTGATTTCCGCTCTGGGCTGAAAATTATCTTCGAAGACGAACCATACGCTATTGAATCAAGTGAATTTGTTAAACCTGGAAAAGGTCAGGCTTTTGTTAGAGTGAAAATGCGTCGTTTATTAACTGGTAATCGTGTAGACAAGACATTTAAATCTACAGAGGTGGCTCAAAGTGCTCACATATATGATACAAACTTAAATTATCTGTATCATGATGGTAATTTTTTTTACTTTATGCATCCCAAGAGCTTTGAGCAATATTGTATTGACAAATCGACGGTAGGCGAAGCAGCGAAATGGCTCGTTAGCAACACTGAATGCATTGTCACCTTATGGAATAATAAACCTATACAGGTCTTATCTCAAAATTTTGTAGAATTAGAAATTATCGATACTGATCCAGGTCTAAAAGGGGATACCACCGGTGGTAGCGGAAAATCAGCAATTCTTTCTACTGGTGCTTTTGTAAAAGTCCCATTATTTCTCCAGATTGGCGAATGGATTAAAATAGATACCCGCTCCGGTGAGTATATATCTCGTGTAAAATAAAATCAGCCAATAACGCGTTAACTGATTTTATCCTAACATAAATTACATACGATTCAATATAATATACCTATTGATATATCTAATACTTATTAGTGTGAGTAGTATTTACTTTTTCATTCAACAGGGTATGTAAAACACTACAACTAATAGTTATAATACTAATTAATACTGATATACTGGCTGTTTTGTGTTCTATTCCGTCAATACAATATACTGATACTATCATATTACATAATATCATAGATTATTAACAATAAGTAGTAAAATAATACCTCAATATATCAATCCTTCACCACCTTTTAGGGTGTATATGATCTAAAAAAGCTTTTTTATAATCTACAAAACTTTTCTTGAACACAAGAAAGAACTATTTCTTTATGACTTATAGTGCATACTGTAATAAAATTATTTCATATAATCCTATAAGAATCATCTGTATGGATGAATACATCTTACTATGCTTTGTAGCAGATCCATTCGTCTATTCTTACCTGGCTGATCTTTCATATAAAGAAATACTGACGATCTCTAATCCTAAATAAATGCTACACTTCGAATATAGTGCATCAGTAAAATCACTATAAATAAAAAGATACATCCGTAATAGATATCAACATAATGACATCATGTTTTTCTAGAACCCTATATGAGAAGTAATACATATTTAGTTTAAACAATAATGATAATTAATGAATAACATTAATTCATGGCCAGTATCTGTGTATTTTTAAATAAACTATTATATAAACACATGATATATATCCTCTGTTATTCTAAAAAGTACGCATTTTAAATATTATTTTTATTATTATATTTTATATCATAATGTAAATTTAGATTACTGTATTTTGCAACAACTCATAATACTAACGATCATTGCTCACTACAAATCATACATTATATTTTCCTGAAAGATAGAAACATTATGTCTCTATAGACATAGATATCAATATTCGATGTAAAAAGATACACATGACTCATATATTTCATATGATCAATGATACTATGTATCTTACTTATGATAAGCCAGATATATTTCTGAATAAAAGTGTATGGAGACATTCATGAGCCAAGCGTATACTGTCATCCTTAAGGGACTGTGGAAAAATAACTCAGCACTAGTGCAACTCTTAGGTCTCTGTCCTTTATTAGCTGTTACTTCCAATGCTACTAATGCACTGGGTCTGGGTTTAGCTACTACAATAGTGCTTATTGCTACCAACAGTGCTATATCCTTATCGAGACACTGGATTCCTTCTACAATTCGTATTCCAATTTATGTCATCATTATTTCCACGGTTGTCAGTTGTATAGAAATGTTAATTAATGCCTATGCTTATAGTTTATACCAATCATTAGGTATTTTTATTCCACTTATTGTGACGAATTGTATTGTAGTGGGTCGCGCAGAAGCTATAGCATCGAAACAAAATGTCTATTTATCAGCATTAGATGGGATGACCATTGGTCTTGGTGCCACAAGTGTGATGGTATTATTGGGCTCTATACGGGAAATTCTCGGTAATGGGACTATTTTTGATGGTGCAGATCAATTACTTGGATCGTGGGCTAAAATAATGCGAATACAAGTGATTCATTTAGATTGGCCTTTCTTATTAGCTATGCTACCTCCAGGTGCATTTATTGGTCTCGGTCTAATTCTTGCCTTCAAATACCTTATTGATCAAAAAACAAAACTATAAAAATATTTATAAAATATACGTATTCTATTTGCTTTATAAAAAATCACAGGTGTAGAATGAATCGCAAAATACGAAAACAAATCCTAATTCGCTTGCAAAAAAACAACCCCCACCCTATGCCACAGCTAAATGGTACCTCACCATTTGAGATCCTTATTGCTACTGTACTCTCTGCACAGGCTACAGATGTTAGTGTAAATAAAGTTACTACTAGATTGTATCCATTAGCTAATACTGCTCCGATGCTACTAGAATTTGGCATAGAGAAACTTAAAGAGCAGATAAAGACGATTGGCCTATATAATATCAAAGCCAAAAATATTATTAATATCTGCCATATTTTATTAGAAAAACATGGCGGAGATGTGCCCGCTAATCTAGCAGCATTAGAAGATTTGCCGGGTGTTGGGCGTAAAACTGCGAATGTAGTATTAAATACTTGTTTTCACTGGCCAGTTATCGCTGTTGATAGGCATGTTTTTCGCGTGTGTAATCGTTCCCGTTTCGCAATAGGTAGAAACGTCACAGAAGTAGAAAATAAACTATTAAAATATGTACCAAAAAAATTTCAAATACACTGTCATCAGTGGTTTATTTTACATGGTCGTTACACGTGCTTATCACGCAAACCGCGATGTAAATCATGCCACATAGAAGATCTATGTGAATTTAAAAAAACGAATAGTTGATATGAAAAACACCGAAGTACATTGAATTAGTGCGCTAATTCTACATAGGATATCATCCTATATACAATTTGTATAACAAAGACGTAAACACTCGTTAATCTATAGTAGTCATAATAAGTCACTGAACATTAGTGAATGTAATAAATCTGCAATCAATAATGAAATTATACTAGATTCTCATCTGATGTCTTATAATTCTTGTATGAATACAAATCAACTTTATCGTGGTATATACTAATATTGATACCAATTTTTATGCATGGTATGCATATCCACTTTTCCAGCATGTATCAACAAATATGCATTTACTAGTACATCATAATCTTCTAGTCCCATGAATAAATTGAAGCGAGGTGTTGAAAGTTAATATATCATATATATGAATAGCTATATTTTCAAAAGAAAAAATAACGTTTATGATAAGAACACACTTGATTCGAATGCTATTCGGCTAAGACTCAATAATACGAGTAATCTATACTCACATGACAAAATTTTTACTGTGCACTCTACAGGAACGATTCAAATCTTAACTTAGGTAAAAGCTACACACCGATAGCTTCGTAAAGTGGATAAAAACATATTTATCATTGTTGTGATAACAACACGCCTTTCTTATACGGAAATCAAAACATTTTGCTACTTTTTTGTTTTACCGCTAAGCGAATAATATCTATAAAAGACTCAGGATTCAAACAAGCGCTGCCCACTAAAACACCATCAATATCAGGCTGTGCACATAATCCCATTATATTCTTGCTAGTTACGGATCCGCCATACTGTATCGTTACAAAAGAATCCTTTTTTGCATCTTTCTGCGCAATATAAGTACGAATAAATTCGTGTACTTCTTGAACTTTATCTGGATGTGCGGACTTTCCTGTTCCAATAGCCCATATCGGCTCATAAGCGATCACTACACCGTTAAAGGCTTCTGCGCCTTGTAAGGATAAAATTACATCAATTTGACGAGCGCATGCTTCCTTTGTTCTACCTTCTTGATGTTCAAGTTCTGTTTCACCAATGCATAGTACTGGTATAAGACCTTCTTTTTTTAATATATAAAATTTTCTTGCAATAACATAATCAGTTTCAGCATGCCAGAGACGGCGTTCAGAGTGCCCAATAATAACATATTTAGCACCAATATCTTTTAGCATATTAGAGGAGACTTCTCCAGTAAACGCACCGGATATATGAAGATCCACGTTTTGAGCGCATAATTCAATAGCACTATTGTAGATGGCTTGTTTTACCTGCCCAAGATATATCATTGGTGGGGCAATTACTACTTTACAGTTTTGAATACTCCCAATGGATTGACGTAAGATGGAGACCATCGTACTGATAAAGTGTAGATTTCCGTTGAGCTTCCAATTACCAATGACTAATGGATGAATCATGCAACTTGTCCTCCGTAGCGCAACTCTTGATATCCAACTTAACAGTCTATAATCCGTAAAAGCAATATTTACCGGTATACACACTTTGTCAATCTCTTTGAGAAAATTTTATAAGCATTTATTGTAATATTATAGTAATAAAATTAAATGATATCTAAAATATTTTTTAAGCATCAAAACCCCGACAAGATATGCTAATATATTAGAAATAATACGCTGGTATACGAATAAATGGATGTATATATGACGATATGTTATTATATCACACATACATTATCGTAAAAATTAACCTTAATCCTCTTGATGCACAAATACAATGAATATCATCATATGATGATGTCAATATCTTCAATAATATTTACTATAAATATTATGTCATCTTAATAAATAGTATCAAAATATAGATCATTATCTATAACGTATTATTATGCGTTATGATAACCATTACCTGTATGGTTTACCAGATTACAAATATATATTGTACCTCATACCTTCATATAAAATATAAAATGAATCACTAGGTGAATGATAGAAACTAGAATTCTGCACGCAATTATTTTATTTGAACTAAAAAAACTATTGCTACGATATTCTAATATAATAAAGGTGTGACATAAGTGGTATCCCGAGTGCAGCTAGGAGATGCAGATTATATTAACAAATACTGGAACCTTACGTGATAAACTTTAAGGAAAAAAATAAAAGAGTGGTATGAAGACCTATATAGCATTATTTATTTTGTAAAGATTCTTTTCGTAAGTAGAGTAGCCTTATACATAAAATAATATTTTACACACCTTTTTCTCTTTAATCCACGCCACCGCATTAGCACTCAAAAAATAAAAACATAAATTATCGTAAATACTATTCATACATGTTCTAATCACAATATCACGTGATGTGATCTCTTCTTATATAATGATTATGCAATGAACTATCCAGCGCTTCTTCATATAATGTTTAGTTTGTGTAATCCCTAAAATACATACATAATACATAGATACAACTAATTAAAAACATCTCAATCATCTCTCAAAAAAAAATGATTTTTCATAAGATTTTTGCCGAGCCACTCAATGTGTATTCAAAGAAAGAATATTTTTAGTACAAAAACCACCCCTATTATCACTTTATTCCACGAATATGGTGTTATAATTAAACACTATGTACTCTACAGTATTACTGAATACTACATTCTAATATTGGATTAGTCTCTTTCATTGATCTTACAAGATATCTATATTATGTGTGAAATACATGCAATTAAAAATCATATTCAGAACCTTATTCAACGTAACGCCATACTGAAAAACACTTTACATTATACTGCGAAAACAGAACGCCTTCAAGAAATACATACAGAATTAGAGCGTTCTGATATCTGGAATCAACCAGATAGAGCTCAGGCTTTGGGAAAAGAACGTTCTTCATTATTATCAACCATTTCAACCTTACAACAAATACAACAAGAATTAGAAGAAATTTCTAGCTTATTTGTACTCACACTAGAAACTCATGAACAAGAGCTTTATAATGACATGCTTACTGAACTAAATGCTCTAGATAAACAATTACGATTGCTTGAATTTCAGTGTATGTTTCAAGGAAAACACATGAATGCCTCCTGTTATATTGATATTCAAGCCGGTTCTGGCGGTATTGAAGCTCAAGACTGGGCGAGCATGTTACTACGTATGTATATACGATCAGCTGAAGCAAAGGGTTTTCAAACAGAAATAATAGAAGAATCCCTTGGTGATATTGCTGGCACTAAATCGGCCACAATCAAAATTATTGGAAACTACGCATATGGTTGGTTTAGAACTGAAAGTGGTATACATCGACTAGTGCGAAAAAGTCCATTTGATTCAGGCGGACGACGTCATACATCATTTAGTTCTGTGTTTATTTATCCGGACATCGATGAAAACATTGAACTACCCCTTAATCCAGCAGATTTACGTATTGATGTATATCGTTCTTCTGGTGCAGGTGGGCAGCATGTAAATAAAACTGAATCAGCGGTCCGAATTACTCACTTACCAACTAATATTGTCGTACAGTGTCAAAGTGACAGGTCTCAACACAAAAATAAAGATCAAGCGTTCAAACAACTACGGGCTAAATTGTATGAATATACAATACAAAAGAAAAAAATAGATCAAAAAACAATAGAAGAAAACAAATCTGAAATTACCTGGGGACATCAGATCCGTTCTTACGTACTCGATGACTCACGCATTAAAGATCTACGTACTAATATAGAAACACGCAATACCCAGGAGGTTTTAGACGGTTATTTAGATCGTTTTATTGAAGCAAGCTTAAAAGCAGGGTTATAATTAGGGGTACACATGTCAACACCAGAATCCAAAAATATTCAAGAAACACCGCATCGTCATTCTGAACTACAAAAACGACGCGAAAAACTAACCAACATGCGTCAAACAGAAGTGGCTTTTCCCAATGACTTTCGTAGAAAGAATAATTCTTTAGAACTGCATAGTAGATTTGATCATATAGAGAAAAAAGAACTAGAATTACTGAATATCACAGTCAGTGTTGCAGGACGAATTATCACACGACGTATCATGGGAAAAGCGGCGTTTATTACATTACAAGATTCTCATGGCCGCATTCAATTATATCTATCACGTACTAATATACTAGACCCAAACCACAACACTACACATTTTAAAATATTTGATTTAGGTGACATTATTGGTGCCAATGGAATTTTATTTAAAACGAAAACGGGTGAGTTGTCTATATACTGCAATAAAGTGCGTCTTTTAACTAAAGCTCTACGTCCCTTACCAGATAAATTTCACGGACTAGTTGATCAAGAAACTCGTTATAGACAACGTTATTTAGATCTTATTACTAATCCGGAGGTGCGCAAAACATTTCAAATTCGCTCTAAACTAATAGCTGGAATAAGAAAATTCATGGTAGATCGTGATTTTCTAGAAGTAGAGACCCCAATGATGCAAGCCATCCCAGGAGGAGCGGCGGCTCGCCCATTTATCACGTATCACAATGCTTTAAATGTCAATATGTATCTACGTATTTCCCCCGAGCTCTATCTTAAACGCTTAATAGTAGGGGGTTTTGATCGCATCTTTGAAATCAATCGCAATTTTCGTAATGAAGGTACTTCTCCGCGCCATAATCCAGAATTTACTATGATGGAGCTATACATGTCGTATAGTGACTATATAGATCTCATGCAACTAATTGAAACTCTCTTCTGTACACTAGCACAAGATATCTGTGGGAGCACGCTAATTCAATATGGTAATAATAAACTATGTTTTGAAAAACCGTTTCGGTGCATGACAATAAAAGAAGCAATTATTAAATATAATCAAGATGTTAATATATTAGCACTGAATGATTTGGAAAGTTCATTAGAAATCGCTAGCTCTTTAGATATCATGGTAGAAAAAACATGGGGTGTTGGGCGTATAATCACTGAAATTTTTGAAAAAACAGTAGAAGAAAAATTAATTCAACCTACTTTTATCACAGAATACCCAGCTGAAGTATCACCCCTTGCGCGTAGTAATGATATGCATCCAGAAATCACTGACCGTTTTGAACTTTTTATAGGAGGACGTGAAATTGGTAATGGTTTTTCGGAGCTAAATGACTCAGAGGATCAAAAAAAACGTTTTCTACAGCAAGTTCATTCCAAAGATATTCTAGGTGATCAAGCAGCCATGTTTTATGATGAGGATTATATCACTGCACTAGAGTATGGTCTACCTCCCTGCGCTGGAGTAGGGATTGGAATTGACAGAATGGTAATGCTTTTTACTAATATGCATACTATCCGTGATGTGATACTCTTTCCATTGCTTCGTCCAGATAATCAATGATGAATAAACGCTGTATAATCAATATTATTAACTTATCTATCATACCTTTGTATGTTCATCCACGCTGCATCGTGTAATACCATACACTAATGGCGCTTACTCAAAAATATGTGATATAAGAGATTGATATCACATGATGATGGAGATAGTATCTATACTACATTCATGAAAATATGCTACGGGAAAATATTATGGGTTACATCTACACCATATGGATAAAAATGTGTGAGATAATACTTAAAGTGTAGAATAATACCTTATAAGTATACGAATATATAGTAGTACCCATTGTCCATCATATCATCACACCTTAGCAGCTTGTATTAAGATCAGGAAAGCTTTTTACCAAATCATCAATAGCTTGCATCTGTACTAAAAAAGGTTCTAATTTATCCAGAGGTAATGCTGAAGGACCGTCACATTTAGCCTGAGATGGGCATGGATGCGCTTCAATAAAAAGACCTGCAATCCCAACAGCAAGACCAGCTCGAGCTAATTCACTAATCTGCGAACGACGTCCACTAGATACAGTACTCATTGGATGACGATACTGCAGAGAATGCGTAACATCAAAGATGATAGGATGATTATTGGATACTTGTTTCATAACATTAAAACCTAGCATATCTACTACAAGGTTATCATAACCAAAATTGACACCACGATCACATAAAAGGATCTTTTCGTTACCTCCTTGTGCAAACTTATCAATAATATTTCCTATTTGCCATGGACTCATAAACTGTGGTTTTTTGACATTAATAATAGAACCAGTTTTTGCCATGGCATCAATTAAATCAGTTTGACGCGCGAGAAAAGCAGGTAGCTGAATAACGTCTACTACATTTGCTACTGTCTGTACCTGACTGATGTCGTGTACGTCTGTCATAATTTTCACTGCAAAACTTTTTTTAATGTCCTGGAAAATTTTCATACCTTCTTCTAATCCTAAACCACGATAAGAGTTTACAGAAGAACGATTCGCTTTATCAAAAGAAGCCTTAAATACATAAGGAATCTTGAGTTTGTCTGTTACCCTTACATAATGCTCACAAATTGTCATCGCTAAATCACGCGACTCTAGAACATTCATACCCCCAAATAAAACACTTGGCAAGTGATTAGATACCTGAATATGACCAATGTTTACTATTTTGTCTTTCATTAATTTACCTATGTGTAGCAATAGATGAGCACCCTCGCTTAGGAAGCTAATTATTTCATATATTAGAGGAACAAAAACTTTTAATAAATTATTAATGCATCACATGTGATATATTAACGCAAAGAAAAAATTGCTTTTAATATCAAATAATCTGATAAAGAGCATTTGATATTAAAAATATATGAACATATAAAATACCACACTCAGTATATCTAATACTATACAAAGAAATTTGATATTTTGGTAGCCTAAAGTCTCAAGAAAATTAAAGTAATATTTATATATATAGCAGATACTCATATACATGTGTCATAATGGGAGGTAATTGGTAAGAAAGATTATTTCTCTATCATTGCATAATTCATGCTTGTCTTTTTATGAATCGTATATTACCTTTATATATGTATTCTATTGTGTAAACAGATATTCCTAGACGCAAGCGCACAATCATATACACTCAGATATATCCCATAAACGCTCTTCATTGCTGCATGTCTGATGCAGAAGAAAAATTCTAGAATAGTTATCAATCTTAGTACAATAAGTGCTTTCATTAAAGATAGTTAGTTGAGAATAACCCTCTATGATTATATTCACTGATTACTCTACAAAATAAAAATAAAACTAGATAACATCATCATCCACAGTACTACTGAATATATCGAAAAGCTTACTTATTATGAATGATATAGTATATACAAATAGAGATAGATTCTTATGAATTCCTAATATGACTTGCTACTACATATTAGTATTAATATGTCATCTATCACGTATACTATCAATGACTTTCCCTAAAATAATTTCTTTTTGCTAAGCACAAAACGTGTCACAGAAAAAATAATTCTCTTTTATAGATTGATTAGGTACATTTAATGCAAATATATCAATGGAGTATTTAGGTGTCAAAAAAAAATATAATCAAGATCTTAAAAGAAAGAGGCTTAATAGCCCAAATTTCTAACGAACAAACTTTAGAAAAAATTTTAGAACACGAACAAGTAGTTCTCTATTGTGGATTTGACCCCACTGCTGATAGCTTACACGTAGGGCATTTAATGCCATTAATATGTCTAAAACATTTTCAACATGCTGGTCACACCCCTATCATCTTAATAGGGGGGGGCACTGGTCTCATAGGTGATCCTAGTTTTAAAATAGGTGAACGTAAACTTAATACTGAGACTATAGTAGCCAAATGGGTAGAGGATATCTCTTTACAAATAGTCAAGTTTTTAGATTTTCACTGTAGTGAAAACAGTGCTCTTCTGATCAATAACTATCATTGGTTTCATGGCACTAATATAATTGATTTCTTGCGTCATGTTGGTAAACACTTTTCTGTTAACCAAATGATAAACAAAGAGATAGTAAAGAGGCGTCTTCATACTACGAATAAAGGATTATCCTTTACTGAATTTTCCTACAATCTATTACAAGCTTATGACTTTGCATATTTAAATGAAAATTATCATACTATTCTACAGATTGGTGGATCAGATCAATGGGGGAATATTACTTCCGGTATAGATCTTGTTCGTCGTTTAAATAAGAAACAAGTTTTCGGTCTTACTTTACCCTTACTTACAAAATCTGATGGAACTAAGTTTGGCAAAACTGAAGGAGGAACGGTTTGGTTGGATGCTCAAAAAACTAGCCCATATCAGTTTTATCAATTCTGGATGTCCACTGTGGACTCGGATGTATATCATTTTTTAAAAATATTTACGTGTATGAGTATAAATGACATTGACGCACTTCAGGAGGTCGATCAACAGAGCAATCAAGCGCCGTCTGCGCAAAGAGTATTAGCTGCAATCATGACGCAATTAATCCATGGAGAACAGGGTTTGGTGTCAGCACGTCGCATTACTGATAGTTTGTTCCATGGTACTATCACAGCATTAACAGAACAGGATATCAAACAGTTAGTACAAGATGGAATACCAGCCATTACACTAGCGGTAGGTGAAGATCTACAACAAGCACTCATGAACACTTTGTTAGCTACTTCACGCAGGCAAGCACGCCAGCTAATTACCTCTCAAGCAATCAGTATAAACGGTAATCTACAGACTCACAGTCAATATATTTTTTGCAATAAAGACCGTTTATTTGAGCAGTATACGCTTCTATGCCGCGGTAAGAAAAATTACCGCATCATTAGATGGAAATATGATGATAACTAATCCGTATCCAATGATGCACAAGCATTCTTTCTTACTTCTCCACGGAGAAAACATGCAACTGCATATCCTACAATCAATATATTATCAATTTATAAAATAAATATGCATGCTGGAGCTGTACACTTGTCGTGATTGTTATAAAAAAATGCCATAAATTTATCACACAAAGTCACAATATGACATAACCTATATGGGTATCTGATAAATGCAAGATACCATGATGATGGTAATGAGGGTGATAACGATTCCCATCTTTATCGATTGAACAGAATTATCTTGATTCCTCTATATATGGACTGTTATATTAAAAATAATGGATATAGTTACACACAATACTAAAAATATTTTGTATGGTATACAATAGAAGATAGCGATACTTCGCGCTCTGAGTACACAGCATGCCACATTGATACAACATAGATAAATATATTCCTTTCATATTTCCGCTTATACTAAAAATGTTTCAACATCAATACAAATGTGTACTAAAGTATGTAATTATATCTCTTAATATAAGAATACAGTACCACTCCTCACCACATATTGCTCGAATATAAGATTAGATCTCATAGTAGACAGTATCATTTTAATAAATGATCTATTATTCATCCAATATGAATTGGAATATAAAATATAATATCAATATATATAAAATAATTAATTGCTATTAATCACTCACATAGAACTATATGCAATGATTACGTATGATTGAAAAAGTAATTCTGTTTATAGAATGACAAAATATAGTCGGTGCTATAATACACTGAACTCAATAAATAGATTGATGACGTGTATAACCGATATTTTTCAACATATAAAACCGTTCCAAATCATTACTGCTCTATTCAGAAAAATAACATCTATAGTATAAATGCTCATGTAGTTGTATTATATTGTATCAATCTCAGTTATCATACGCTGCGTTACTATATGATTTATAGTATCCTGAGAAGTTGAATGAGGTTTTCTAGCTAAAAAGTCATAATGTTGAAAATAAGTTGTACGCATAAACATGTAAGGATCTTTGTTTTCTTGTATCATTATATCATAGTCTAACAGCTGTGCTCTATTTTCAACCCCCTCTAATAACCATTTACTTACAGACATCCACCAAGTAAAACAACTAAACGGAAAATACATATAATCTACTAAACCACCAAGATCCTCACGGGGTGTAAACCTTCCGTAACCAGGTATAACCATATAGATACCATACCCCACATTATAATAACCAAGAGTATTACCAAATACGCGGCTGTCTTGTTTTTCTAATTTAGGGTTAGCCATACTTGCAACATCAATAAAACCACCCATTCCTAGTACAGTATTAAGAAGAAATCGATTAAAGTGTAATCCTGCCTGATATGGGTTACCTTCAAGTAAATAATTAACCACTGAGCTTGGTTCACTTAAATTACTAGTAAAATTTATCAATCCATAACGGACGGGAAGGGGTATCATATCCCGCCACAACAATGCTAAAGGGCGTATAATATACGGATCTATAATATTATAATTCCAGTGAAACATAATACGATTAAATTTCTCTAAAGGATCTAAATATGCCCCTTTGGTTTCATGTATCTCTGGACTACTAATGCAACCCGTCATTAATAATCCGAGCAATACTAAACGTGTAAGCTGATAATTCATAGAGGATATTTCCACATAAAAGATAAGCGTACTCGCATTGTACACCTTAGATATATATGCATAGATATCTAATCTACATTAGATACAAAACATTTTATTTTATAAAATCATAATGATGTATATACAGTTAACAACTATGTTTGAGTTCTTGTGGCTCCTCAAAAGTACTTTTACACTATTCAGTGTATAGTCTTACAGAAGGGGTGTACAAAACAGATATGGTCTATAATAGATACCTTATATTATACATTTTTGTATCTCTCTAATAATACACACACACTCTAAAAACTTATAAACCTATATATTCCGCAATTTTTATAAATAACCATCCACAATAAATATAAAATTATTTAGTCTATTAATAGACTATATTCTATTATCAACTCATAAAATATAATACGTGTGTATACTTACTAAAAAGACACATCTTACTATAAGTAAATCACTATAACCATACTAATATACATCTCGTTTGTTTCACTACAGTGATATAGTTACAATAGAAGCATTACATTGTAAATAGATATTTTTTTAAAATTTTGACAAAAATTCTCATACTAGTATTGGGATTTCAACGACTTTTCTCTAACAATATAGCTGTGTTCACTGTTTGATAATGACATACAATATCAAAAAGAGTAATGTAGACATCAAAGTGATTATACAAATCTCTATGCCTTTCAGTAGATATAAGGATAAACATATATTTTCGCCAATCCATGATGTAACAATATTTTTCTCGCAGTAATAAAAAACTGTAAATCGCCCCACACTCTCAAAACTATAAATATATTTTATAAAAACTGCAGGTATGCTCTATAATATCTAATTACAGTATAACAATATATCATTGATACGCGCACCCTATCTTAATACGATGTACTCCATCTCTCATAGAGATGCTCGATCTAAGAGCGTTTCTACTATATTTAATAACACTCTATTGATGTGAATGATATTATATTTTTCATGACTCCTTAGTTGTATGTCATACCTAAACCACTACATTATATACTACCTGATTCCATCACTGATGAGACATAGTTGTAATATTTTAAAAATAGTCATCTTTAACTATCTGGATGAGATAGAGATATCGCCTGCGATCCGGTGAATACTAAGTAGGATGCAGTGACTTAACAGCAAGAAATATAATAAGGATATTCTCATTATTTGACTAAACGCAGAAAACAGACGCATCTTACATATTATTAATCATGTGATTAATGCTCAAACATAGCTGAAATAGATTCATCATTACTTATACGACGAATAGCTTCAGCTAACATGCCTGATAAGGTTAACATGCGCACGGTAGGTAATTCTTTTATTTCTTGCGGCAAAGGAATCGTATCACATACAACGACTTCGTCAAGCATTGAGTTTTTTAAGTTACTTACTACGTTTCCTGAAAAAATAGGATGAGTGGTATATGCAAATACACGTTTTGCACCTCTATACTTTAGCGCTTCTGCTGCTTTGCATAAAGTGCCTCCAGTATCAATCATATCGTCTACTAATACACAGTCACGCCCTGCTACATCACCGATAATATTCATCACTTGAGCAACATTAGCACGTGGACGACGTTTATCAATAATAGCCATATCAGTATCATGGAGTAATTTAGCAATCGCACGTGCGCGTACCACTCCACCTATATCTGGAGAGACAACAATAGGGTTTTCAAAGCCGATTTGCAGCATATCCTCTAATAGCACCGGACTGCCGAAAACATTATCCACTGGCACATCAAAAAAACCCTGGATCTGTTCAGCATGCAAATCCACAGTTAATACCCGATCTACACCCACGCTAGATAAAAAATCAGCAATCACTTTTGCTGTAATAGGAACGCGAGCAGAGCGTACGCGACGATCTTGACGGGCATATCCAAAATAGGGGATCACTGCAGTAATACGACCAGCGGAGGCACGACGTAGAGCATCGACCATAACAACCAATTCCATTAAATTATCATTCGTAGGCGCACAAGTAGACTGGATAATAAAAATATCACCGCCACGTACGTTCTCATTAATTTGTACACTTACTTCACCATCGCTAAAACGACCTACAGCAGCATCACAAAGCGTGCTGTTAAGGCATGCCGCAACACGTTGCGCTAGTTCAGGAATCGCATTACCAGCAAAAAGCTTCATATTAAGCACAAGATGAACCTCGTAGTTTACATCCAGCTAATGCAATGCTAATAGCATGCTGGCAAAATAATGTATATTGTCCTATTAACCATGGGCGATAGTATCCTTAATGCTAGATTCTTAACCCTCTCTTTATTTATCTTCTCTTAACTATTACTACTGAGAGCTGTGCATTATCATGAACTAATTACTACAAATTAATACCCTCATATTTTATATGAAAGCTTATACATTAAAGAGTTAAGATAATTGTATTATAAAAATAATACTAAGAGTGTTATTCAAATTCTGTTACTGCATTATGTATTTTTTTAACACACTGTATAATGGAGAAACATTTAACCCTCGAGCTACAAAACCCTGTAATCCTGCAGGCATTTTTGCTAAGATAGAACGAGCAGAGGATTCAGTATAAAATTCTGCAAAAACACATGAACCTGTACCAGTTAAGCGCGGTAAAGAATATGGCGCCAACAAAGACATAAGGTATTCCACCTCATAAAAACGATGTCTAACAACATATTCACAATCATTAAAAAATGTACCTAATAATAAATCTTTCATATAACGATGAGGAGTATTTCTAGTTAGCAAAGGATCATGAAAAACTTGCAGAGTACTAATATTAATACCAGGGTGCACAACTAAATACCATTTTTCCTTCAATGAAATTGGAATAAGGCGATCTCCAATCCCCTCAGCCAACGCCGATGAACCATAAAGAAAAAATGGTATATCAGCACCTAATTGTAATCCTAGCGCTGCTAGCTGTCCTGTACTAAACTGGGCACCCCATAAATAATTAAGCGCTACTAGTACAGTAGCAGCATTTGAAGAACCTCCGCCAACTCCCCCACCAATAGGAAGTCGTTTTTCTAATTGGAAAGTTGCGCCGGCTTTATTTGGTAAGGTACCGCATAATTGCGCCTGATCACGTAAAAGTTTTGCTGCGCGCATAATGAGATTTTTATCTTCTTCCACATCTGGCAATTTAGTCAATAATTGTAACTCTCCGCTTTTGTTGTGCTCAACCGATAGAGTATCCCCATACTCAAGTAATTGAAATAAAGTTTGAAGGTTATGATATCCATCTGATCGCTGACCAATAATATAGAGAAATAAATTTAGTTTTGCTGGGGCGGGCCACTTAGTAATCATATAGCCTTCCTTCTAATCTATCTTTACCTTAATACATTGATTATCTTGGTGCACCTCAATGCTACTAGGTAGATATGGTAGTCCAAATGCTTTTTTATACTCTATATAGAGTATGCAGCAGCGTCTACTGGCTGCATTCCAATAAACCTCCCTTAGGAGATTTTGTTCGTCTAATCTAAAATTAGCACAATCACCAGGTAATCCCATGATCCATTGACGAAAATTTTCCAGTGAAATCTTCATCCCAGTTAGTTGATATATTACATATGTTGCACGTTGCTCATTAATCACATATTTCACTTTTCTATGAATAAATTTTACTATAGTGCCATCCTGTATTAACTGTAATTCTGTTATACCAAATAAGTTAGTAAAAACAAGTTGATAATGATGAGGTGAGCTTTGTTGCCAGTAAAAATGAACGTACAATTTATGATTATCAGAAAATAACGATAATGTACCACGGGTTTCATATTTAGTAATTCGTTGTACCAACTTCTCGTGAATATGCCACGGCGTAATTATCTTCTGCTGATCTGTTAGTTGCCTTGATGGGTTCTGACTACAAGCGGTTAATAAAATACTAGAAAAAAAAAATAAACCGCACCATAAAACGATGCAATACTAAAATCATAAAATTATCTCCTTAGAATAACTAATGAGAAAACATACTCTAACCACTAGTTATATTAAGTCATGTGACTAATTTTTTCGTTTATTAAAATAATGAGGAAGGCGAAAAGATTATTACTCTGTAACAAGTGGTTATAAAAATCCAATAATCAATTTTCTAGATGATAGTGATAGAGATATATCGGTCGTATCAAGCTTAATGAGGCCGGTAATAATTTTTCATCTAATGCACTATCATCCTATCCCTTTGTCTTCGACAAAGGCATATCTAAGCAGACATAGTGATATTGGATGTTTGTACCTAAAATATATTGCGGGATCAACTCAAACTATTATATAACAATCAAAAAATATTGAAAATAATATGATTTCATAGCACTATTGCACTCAATATATAGTACAAGTCATCTTGTAATCGACAAGAAAAGGTAATTTTCTGATTATTTCTTGCTCATTCAAAAGCATGAATCAACTCTATAGCTCACTGCATACAACCACGATAATATTGTGCAGAGACAATACTGTCTGTGTGACTTAAAATATTAAATGTGCCTTACTCTTTATAAAAGCTACTTCATAGACAACGCATGATATAATTATCACTTACTGAAAATTAGATCATCTCTTCTGTCAAGAGATAAAAGTTGTCTATGTATATAGTAGCGCGTAGTTCAGTCCAATCATACCTACAGAATATTCACATAACTAAAAAATATAGCGGTAGTATATTAGAAATACTTTCCATAACAAGACATGCGTGATACAGAATAAAAATTCATGTGTATGATATGCTCATAATACTAACATCACCTAATTTAGTATCATTTGTTATGATTACATATATTGCTCGCCATACATTTCTACATACTTAGAAATATACAGATAACATTACACGCACAGAATACCCTCTAACCCATGAAATTTATGGTAATACCGTAAGGGCTCACAATCACATTACTTAAATAGTATGCAATATTATTATACCAAGAACTATAAATTTCATGAAAGTATCTTATACTGCATGCGCATATTGGATTTTTGCTATTTTTTAAAAAAGAAACGTCTATGCAATTATGAAGTGTTGATAGAAAAAAATGAAAATAATGTTGATATAAAACATTAAAATAAAATGTTTTAGATGCTATCATCGCCTTACAGGAGTTATATTGTAACAATATTCTGTAGACATATATTGCTCACAGTAAACATAATGTCACATTAATCACTATATAACTAACATTATGATTTCCGATGTAACATTATCCATGAAAAATTACTTTATTACCATACTATAATGGTACGTGCGCACTAATTGATAATCAGTGTAGAATGACATGCAACACCATTATATAATGTAAAATATACTAGATATAGATAATATCTTGTTGTTAATTGTTGATTATCATGGTCTCAATGATTGTGCTCTAACTACCTGTTTAAGGTAAAATAATAAAAATGAAAAGTTCGATTATTTCTAAATTAGACTTACTGCAGGAACGACATATAGAGATTGAAAATATGCTAGGTGATCCTACGATTATTACTAATCAGGAACGCTTTTGCACACTCTCACGTGAATATGCTCAGTTGAATAATATTAGTCAGTATTTCTATCAATGGCGTAAAAACCAAGAAGAAATCTTAACCTCTGAAAGTATGCTGAATGACCATGAAATGCGCGAAATAGCTCAAGAAGAGTTACAAAATCTGCGTAAAGCTAATCAAGATTTAGAGAAAAAAATATACATGTTACTGCTACCAACAGATCCACATGACGAACGAAATTGTTATCTAGAAATTCGTGCTGGGACTGGTGGCAATGAAGCAGCAATATTTGCCGGTGATTTATTCCGTATGTATAGTCGCTATGCTGAATCTCAATGCTGGAAGATTGCAGTTATCAGTGCTCATGAAGGAGAGGTAGGTGGTTATAAGGAAATTGTAACTAAAATAATCGGCATCGGAGCGTACGGACGTCTAAAATTTGAATCAGGAGGACACCGCGTGCAACGCATACCAGAAACAGAGTCTCAAGGGCGTGTTCACACGTCATCTTGCACGGTAGCAGTCATGCCTGAACTGCCAAAACTTATACTTGCAGCAATTAATCCCGATCATTTAAAAATTGATACTTTTCGTTCTTCTGGGGCTGGTGGTCAACATGTTAACACTACTGACTCAGCAATTCGCATCACACACCTTCCCAGTGGAATAGTAGTAGAGTGTCAAGATGAACGCTCTCAACATAAAAACAAAGCAAAAGCACTCTCAGTCCTTGCTTCACGTATACATGAAGCAGAAAAAACCCGTTGTCAGCAGGCCGAAGCATCCACACGGCGAAACCTTTTAGGTAGCGGTGATCGTTCTGATCGAAATCGTACTTATAATTTTCCACAAGGACGCATAACGGACCATCGGATTGACCTTACAATATACCGTTTAAATGACATTATGGAAGGAAAAATGGATTCCCTCATTGCACCGATTATACAAGAACACCAGGCTGATCAATTAGCAGCGCTTTCTGAAAACAATGAATGAAAATACGTGATTGGATAAATGCTACAAAAAGACAGCTCATTAATACTGAAAACCCGAAAAGAGACTTAGAGATCCTCTTAGGCATGGTTACGGGAAAATCTAGAGCTTGGATAATGGCTTTTGATGATAGCATTCTTACACCTTACGTCTTAATGAGACTTGCAAACTTGGTAGCACGACGTGCTACTGGTGAGCCAATAGCATATTTAATTGGAGAGCGTGAATTTTGGTCGCTTCCATTAAAAGTTACACCAGATACAATAATTCCTCGTCCAGATAGTGAGATAGTCGTAGAACAAGCATTAATGCGCCTCTCTAATGAAAGCGGTTCTGTATTGGACTTAGGTACCGGAAGCGGTGCAATAGCTCTCGCAATAGCCAGCGAACGCATAGATTGTAGAATTTTAGGGATAGACTGTGTGAATTCTGCAGTCAATCTCGCTAGATACAATGCAAGAAAATTAGGTATAACTAATGCTTCTTTTATATTAGGAAGCTGGTTTTCGACTATTCAAGGTAAAAAATTTTCTATGATTGTGAGTAATCCGCCTTATATTGATATTGCTGACCCGCATCTCCTAGCAGGAGACCTGCGATTTGAACCAAAAAGTGCATTGATTGCTAGTAATCATGGTTTTACTGATATTACATTGATTATTCAAGAAGCAGGACAATATTTAATACCTGGTGGGTGGTTGCTACTGGAGCATGGATGGAAACAAGCTACAAAAATTCAACACATGATGAAAAAAAATGGCTTTTGTCAAATAAAAACCTCTCAGGATTATAGTGGTAATGATCGTGTGACTGCAGGGAGATACTAGTAAACAAAACTTATATAGCTTTAATATCTTATGACTCACCTTCTGTCGCTATATCAATTTTCTTATGGATCATATGTTCTTTTTTCATCCCAAGCTTGAGAGCTAAAGATGACGAAACATAAATAGATGAAATAGTACCAATAATGATACCTATGAGCATAGTAAGCGAAAAACCATGCAACATGATACCCCCAAAAATTAATAAAATCAATACCATCATTAAGGTAATCATAGAAGTTATGATGGTTCGACTAAATGTCTGTGTTATCGAGAGATTAGTAATGTCAAAAGAAGAGTCGACAGAAATTTTACGAAAATTTTCACGAATACGATCTGACACAACAATCTTGTCGTTGAGAGAATACCCTACCACTGATAGTAAAGAGGCTAAAATAGTTAAATCAATCTCTATATGGCATAAAGAAAGAAAACCAATAGTGATCCCTAAATCATGTATTAATGCGAAAACCGTACCTAAAGCTAACCGCCATGTAAAACGAACAGAAACATATAAAAAAATAGCTATTAAAGCGGATAAAATAGCTATACCTCCTGTGATTAATAGTTCACTACCCACCCTTGGTCCTACAAACTCAATGCGTTTAACTATAGTCTTTTCGTGAAGTGTATGATTAATGATGTTTAAAATAGTATTTCTGCATTGTATATCCTGATTTCCTCCCCTAGAAGGAAAATATGCTATAAGATCATGACTATTATCAAAATTTTGTACCTGTATATCCATCAAACCAACTTTCTGCAAATTCATGCGAATTAAATCTAGATGTACTGGTTTCTTAGCATGAAGTTCAATCACTGTTCCTCCTGTAAAATCGAGTCCCCAATGAAAACCGCATATACTAATAATCATTATAGCAATGCTGAATAACACTCCAGAAATAAAAAAAACTAGTTTGTCCCATTGCATAAAGTTAATTACTGTGGGTTTGTAATGTAAATCTTTTATACTACTATTTTTAACTAACATGCTATCCTCAGATAGATAATCTATCTATTCGTTTTCTGCCATATATTAAATTAATCATAGCACGAGTGCCCACCATGGATGTGAACATAGAGGTAGCTATACCAATTGCAGTAGTAATTGCAAATCCCTGAATGGATCCTGAACCAACTGTATATAGAATAACCACCTTAATGAGTGTAGTTATATTTGCATCTAGAATACTAGAAAATGCCTCTTTATACCCTACGTAAATAGCTTGCTGTGCAAATCGCCCATTACGTAACTCTTCTTTAATGCGTTCATTAATTAATATATTAGCATCCACCGCTACTACTAGGGTCAAAACAATACCAGCAATGCCTGGCATCGTTAAAGTAACTCCTGGTAATATTGACATGATACTAACAATCAGCACTAAATTAGCTAATAACGCACAAGTAGCTATTAATCCAAAAATTTTATATCGTAATACCATAAAAACAATCGATGATACCAGACCCCATATGCAAGCATCTAAACCCTTTTTAATATTCTGCACTGCCATACTCGGACCAATGATACGCTCTTCTGTAATCCGAATAGGAGCAGTGAGAGCCCCAGAACGTAAAAGTAATGATAGTTGGCGGGCTTCTTTAATATTATTAATACCACTAACACGAAAACTATTGCTAAATGGCGACTGAATAGAGGCAATATTGATAATCTCTTCATGTTTTTCTAGAAGAGAATGACCGCGCGCATCTTTTTTACCACTATCTCTATATTCAATCAATAGCGTGGCTATTACTTTCCCAATATGGCTCTTAGTGAAAGTAGCCATAATATTACCACCAATATTATCTAAAGAAATATTCACTTGTGGCTGATTGTATTCATCCATGTTTGCCACGGAGTTAGTAATGTGATTACCAGTTAAGATAGCTTTTCTGTCTAGGATTACCGCCTGCCCTTCTGGGGTCTCTTTAATATCGAAGTCATTTGGTATACTATTATATATATTGCTCTGAAGGTGCACTAAACGAAACTCCAACATTGCAGTAGCGCTGAGAATCTCCTTAGCACGCGCAGTATCTTGAATGCCTGGCAGTTCTACTATTATAAAATTATCACCCTGTCTCTTAACTAAGGTATCTGCCAAACCTAGCTGAGTAACGCGATTACGCAAAATATGAATGTTTTGTTTCACCGCATCTTCACGTACTTTATAGACCTTATCAGTGCTGATATCAACCGTTAAACAATTATATGCGTTCTTGTGAATGACTATGTCGGGGCTATAAGAAGATAAAGACTGATACGCTATCTTACATGTACTCTCATCACGAAAACGTAATATTATTCTGTTCTGATCATTGGTATTGATAGCAACATATGGCATATTTTTTTTATTGAAATATGTATGTAATGTTTCAATATTCTGTTTTTGAATCTTATCCATCATGAGATCTGTATCTACCTCAATGAGAAAGTGTACACCTCCCCGTAGATCCAAACCAAGTTTCATTGGCTTTGCGGCGAAATAAGATAGCCAATGCGGTGTTGCTGGAACAAGATTGAGTGCCACGATATAATTTTGCCCCACAACTTTCTGGATTATTTCACGCGCCTTTAATTGCAATTCGTTATTCATAAAACGCACTAAGATTTCCCCAGATTGCCAGATAATAGATTTACTCTGAACCGCTTCGTGCGTTAAAGCGTTTTTAATCTGTATTAATAAGGCTTCATTTATCATCCTACCGTGCGTACCAGTCACTTGAATTGCTGGGTCCTCTCCATATAAATTTGGTATAGCATACAAACAACCAAGCAATAATACTAAAATCAGAATTATATACTTCCATAAAGGATAATGATTTAACACAGTCGCACCCTGAAGAAGAGAAAATATAATACTATGACTTTTCTATTTTAAAGACATACAGAGTAATATTAGCATGATACTCTGTTATCATAAATGTACATCGGAGTAATCAGCTAACAGATATACATTAGAGAACTGCTAGTTTTATTGAAAATCATCTGATTATATAATATGTATTAGTTATTTATCTCTATTTATTGGCACGACAGAGAATGAAAGAGTGACCAGACAACATTATCTGGATAATTACCAATATATATAATCTATGTAAGATATCTATTTGATAACATAAAATATATTTGTACAGACAACCAGGTTTTTACCGTATGAAATGCCTCACATATGATGAACGTATGACCCCACATTCTAAAATACATAAGATTAAATGATACATAACCCCTTTTCTAACTAATACAAGTATTAATGCAATATTGTAACATTCCATATTAGTGTTTTTCTTAAAAAAATTACATAATTTTATACAATGTAGTGGCCACATTGACTATTATTAACAATATTTACATGAAATTATCATACTATATGTTGGACGATAAAGATTAAAATAGTGAAATAGGTAGTAAGATAACTACTATTCATAACATTCTAACAATATCAATCTTTTTTACTTCTTGTAAATCACTAAAGTTATTATTGAAATGAGGTTTGATACAATATTTTATTTTATGTAAAAATGTTTTTGGGCGCTTATGAATCTAGTAAAATTTCTATATATTAATTTTTATTAAAAATAAATCCTATTTACCAATGCATGACACTATACGCATAAAAATCAATTGTCTTTAATATATCCCGTGCGATAGTAAAAATTACTAACGAAGTCTTCTAGAGTGCCTAATTCAATAGCTTGACGTAAACTACACATTAAATGTTGATAATAATACAGATTATGGATTGTATTTAAACGTGCTCCCAGCATTTCATTACAACGATCAAGATGATATAAGTAAGATCGGCTATAATGTCGGCAAGTATAGCAATTACATTCTGCGTCTAATGCTCGTGTATCATCTTTATATTTTGAGTTGCGTATTTTTATCACGCCGTCAGTAACAAACAGACATCCATTACGTGCATTACGTGTTGGGATCACACAATCAAACATATCAACACCACGACAAACGCCTTCTACTAAATCTTGTGGTTTACCGACACCCATAAGATATCTAGGTTTATCCTGGGGTAGTTTATGGCAAATATACTTTAAAATATGATGCATTTCTTTTTTTGGTTCTCCAACAGCTAGCCCCCCTATAGCATATCCATCAAAACCAATATCTACTAAACTATGCAGTGATAAATCTCTTAAATCTTCATAAATACCACCCTGAATAATACCAAATAATGAGTTAGTATTACCTGATATATCAAAAGCATGCCGACTACGTTGGGCCCAACGCAATGACATCTCCATTGATTTTTTACTATACTCCCAAGAGGCTGGGTAGGACACGCATTCATCAAATACCATAGAAATGTCTGCACCCAGAGCATACTGTATTGCTATTGATTTCTCTGGATTAATAAACACTAAGGATCCATCAATAGGGCTCTGAAAAGATACACCTTGTTCGGTAATGGTGCACATACGCTTCAAACTAAAAACCTGAAAACCCCCAGAATCAGTCAGAATTGGTCCGTTCCATTGCATGAAGTTATGCAAATCACCATGCGTTTTAATGATCTTTGGTCCTGGGCGTAACCATAAATGAAATGCATTACTAAGAATCATTTGCACACCCGTTTTCTGAAGTTCTTCTGAGCTTATACCTTTTACTGTTCCATAGGTTCCAACCGGCATAAATGCTGGTGTTTCTACTACGCCACGCTGAAAAATTAGACGACCACGCCGAGCGTGCCCATCAATAACATCTAAGTTAAACTTCACTATTCCTCCGTTGAGAATAAAATATTTCCAATCACACTGTACACTTTGAAAACGTTAAAACTATTCTATCCGCTTCATATCTTCTAATATGTATATTTTTTGACAAGAGATAATGTATAGTACAACCAATATCTCCATTTCAGATACATATTTAGACCACTGTCTACCATAAAGTGTATGTACGATTAGTGACATCTGTCAGGATTTAAATCAAGACGGGTGATATAGAATATTTCTATAAATCCAGATAGCTCTACCTTTGTTAATATTTTTATGCCAGCAAGGTCTCACGACATTATATGCATACTGCTATGAAGGTCCATCAAGGTTGAGGTAGGCTGATAATAAAAAGTACCAAATTGCATCTACAACCCCAAATGATATCGATCATTCTATACGCATATCAAACTTCTATAATAACAGCTGGCAATCAACTCTTAATGATTGAAATATCTAATAATCAGGAATCAATATACACATAACTACTGATGACTAAATTACTTTCTTCATAAATATTATAAAAATAATATTAGATATGCTGTGATCTCAACCTCAGAGATAGCTACTCAACAATGGTATAAGGATGAATTATTTTCATAACACCAAAGACATACCAACAATTGTGTTTTCATTTTTATTTATTTGGCTCATGATTACCATGTGTCTATGGATCCTTCAACCATTTATTATCGGATTTACATGGGCAGGTATGATTGTCATCGCTACTTGGCCACTACTTCTTACAATGGAGGATGCATTATGGAAACAAAGATTTCTAGCAGTTTTAGTTATGGTTCTGTTATTAATTCTAGTCTTTATTATTCCAATTATTCTCCTGATCAATAGTTTAATTGAAAATAGTGGCTTACTAATTACTTGGTTGAACTCGAATAATTTACACGCACCTGAACTACTATGGTTACAAACTATTCCAATCATAGGCTATAAATGTTACTCATATTATCATCATCTGATTAACAGCAGTGGAGTAGCGCTTCTGTCCCAGGTACAACCGTATATTGTTCGTACTACTCGATTCTTTTTCACGCAAGCTGAGCATTTAGGTTTTTTTATGATTCATCTAGGAGTCATGCTGACTTTTAGCATATTACTCTATTGGCATGGTGAAAAAATAGGTAAAACTATCCATCAGTGTGCTTTTAAGCTTGCATCTCATGACGGCAAAGAAGTAGTGCTGCTAGCCATGCAAACTATACGTGCTGTAGCGCTCGGTGTGGTTGTAACTGCCTGCGTACAGGGATTATTAGGTGGTATTGGATTAAGTATCTCGGGGATCCCATTTTCTACTATTCTGACGGTATTCATCATTTTTTCATGCTTAGTTCAGATAGGACCTCTTGTTATATTAGTTCCAGCGATTATTTGGTTATACTGGGCAGGCGATAACACGGGGGGTACCGTTTTACTCATATGGAGTGGTATAGTATGCACATTAGAGACTCTATTGCGTTCTATGCTCATTAAGAAGGGCGCGGACTTACCCATTATCTTAATCTTATCTGGAGTTATTGGAGGGGTGCTTTCTTTTGGCATGATTGGTGTATTTATTGGACCAGTAGTCCTAGCAGTAGCTTATCAATTCATGCTTTCTTGGATTAAAGGTATTCCACTGACTTCTCACCCAACCATGAGCTCTAATGGAGAAAAGTTCAAAAAACAAAAAAATAATTGTTGAGTACATAAGTCGAAGAAGCGCCCTGCCTATGTTATAACGTTCCTGCATATAATACTTCTGATTGTCTATATACAACACACCTATTCCACATCACTTACAAACAATCATAATATAAATATTCAATACTCATATTATTTTTACCAAAAACTTTTGCGATACATCTAAAATACTTCTATGATCCATGCAAATATTATGTTATAAAATCAATATCAACACACATGAATAGTCAAGATAAAAATTATCGGGTATAAATATTAATGTTTAAATATATGAGATCTCATTCTTTATATCGAGAACATTTCTCTGCCATTTCTTTCATGCAATCTAAAAAGAAGCATGGTAACTATATTTTACAGATCACATGATAGTTCTGGTATTCCATAAAAACAAGGGTGTTGATAAGAGACGGTACTCAAGAAGAATTATCGGCATAATTGGCAATAGATAATGTATGCAGTCAGTAAGACTTAGTATATTTATGCAGTTATTCTTCGTACCCAAGAGCGATGAATAATACGTTTATCTATTCTTTTATTCTTTTAAAACAATACAATATGTAGTAAATTAGATACAAAATCAATAAAATATGATTGAAAAAACTAACAAAAGTCTACATACCCAGTGTAAATATAGGTTTATTGTGCATCCATATAGTTATTATAGAAAATAGAGTTTAACCAATACATTCTGTTAGCATTTCACCGCTTGCAAATACCATCATACCACTTCTTACGATAAACATACATCTGATATCGATCTACGGAGTTACTGTATATATATTAACATTTTTAAATGTTCTATCAATATTATATTCTATAATGGAAAACTGAAATGTCATATAATCTTTTTTCTCTCGATGGTCTGTAATTCTTTAAAGCACACAACTCTTATATAACGCATTATAAAACAAGTACAAATCGCTAATACCCAACTTAGCATGATTGAAGCAAAAAGATCCCTTGACCAGTGCATACCCAATACAAGACGACTACTTATAACGGCTATAGCCCATATCATTACTATCATGACAGTAAAGTAGCAACGATGTGGCCATAAAAATCCTGCGACTAATAATGCCCAAGTAGCAGAAAAAATAGTATGACCGGATGGAAATGAAAAGTGAGTGGCGTTAAGCCAGTGTTGCATTAACCATGGCGGAAACTGTTTATTACTAACAACACATTTATTCAATGTTTCTTTCATATCTAAAAATTCTTTATGATGATAGGTGCTAACATTTACAGAATAATATTCTTGACACCATATATAAAAAGGGCGCGCTGAATGAACCCGATCTTTTAATAAAATTTTAACGCTTTGCCCAACAACTAACGCAATCATTACCAATACCCATAATAACACAAGCGATTTACCACGATATCGTAGGCGCCAAATCAATAAAACAAAAAGGATAATATTTGTCCACACTATAAATGGATAGGTGAGAGTTTCAGCTACAAAGAAAAGTATCTGACTTCCATAACCCATATTAAAAGGTTTCCATTGCCACCCGTCGATGATGGTAATCAATGGTATTAGTAATAATATTAATGCGCTGAATGTGGTACATTTTAGTGTTTTGACCATTCGTTTTATCGCCGCCAAAAGGTGTATAAAGATAGCTTGTATCTTATAAAATTTCATTAAGAGCGGTGTAATCTACAGATATCATCGACTGTATGCATGATATAAGTGTGCATATATTTTAATAATATCTCTACCTACCTATACAAAGGTAGAGCATAAATTAAACTCCACAATACGTTCAATATCAATACAGAGTAAAAACGATTTTACAATTTACATTGATTACTTATACACTCATACCTACGAAACACGCTCCATTCCTTATCGCACCTTACTTATATCATCCAGAGTGTGTTATACATCATAAAACCATCACTCATAAATAAAGTGACTTTAGAAGTTCTAAATAAAGAATCTTAGCGCTAAAGAGCATCGAAAATACACCACTCCCATTATCTTCTGCAGATATTATTTAATCCCAACTAATAACAATATATTTCTGTGAATCCTACTATGATCAAAAGATCAAAGGTCTCTGTATATTATACCATATCTATATAATTCAATTATCTCAATCAATGTACACTCAACTACATGCTTACTAAAAATAGCGAAATATGTGAAAGAAACACATGTAATAAGATTACAATGGCTCCATACTTATATTTAATAAAAACTATCGAAAGTTCTACGGATATATATTACGCCCCGGAAATTATACACCAGCGATTTTATTATAACATATAGCTATACTAAAAACTGCTAGTCTAGCAATACCACTGGTAAATGCATACGATGAATACAAATATCTAAGATACGCTCTTTGAATAACACTAATGATGACAGAGAACCACTCATGGTATCTTTCAAAAGAGATGGAACAAAAAATCTACTGCGTTTTTGAATCAAAAGAACACAATACATACACCAACGCAGATCAGTAATGCAAGTATACACCACAATATTATATAATAAGACGGTAATCGCTGCACTCCGGCAGTGTGTTACCCAAAAACTATAGTAGATCAAAAGTGCTATATGATACAAAAACAAAAATGTAATCATTTATACACTTTGTCATACTAGTAAATACCAAGAGCGGTAATACGATCGCTGTTCTTAATCCACTCTATATGAAGTTCTCTCTGATTGTTATAACATAACATTGCATTGCATAACACTAGTGACCTGTCGAGAATATATGCATCACCACTTCTGGTTCATGCAATACATTCGTATAATATTGAGATTATATGAGGATTAATATGCAACTTAAACGAGTAGCAGAAGCCAATCTACCTACGCCGTTCGGAGATTTCCTTATAGTTGGCTTTGAGGAATTATCTACGCGCAGAGATCACATTGCCCTAGTATTTGGCAATATCTCTGGCAAAGAAGCTATTCTAGCGCGTGTGCATTCTGAGTGTCTTACAGGAGATTCTTTATTTAGCTTACGGTGTGATTGCGGTTTTCAGCTCGAGGAGGCAATTATACAAATTACTGAACAAAAATGTGGCGTGCTGCTATATCATCGTCAAGAAGGGCGCAATATTGGGCTATTAAATAAAATACGTGCTTATGCCCTGCAGGATGCAGGCTATGATACGGTAGAAGCTAATCATCAGCTAGGGTTTTCAGCTGATGAGCGTGATTTCACTATATGTTCCGACATGTTTAAACTACTAGGCATTAATGACATACGGTTATTAACAAATAATCCTGATAAAGTCAAGAAACTGGCTGAAGCTGGGATGAATATCATTGAGCGCGTACCTCTTATTGTAGGACGTAATCCAAGAAATAAAAATTACTTAGACACTAAAGCAAATAAATTAGGACATCTCCTTTCGATATAAAGAAACTTGTCTCCTTTAGGTAAGGAGACAAGACACTCTATAATATCTAAGTGATATATGTAGAACATATAGTAGTCTATCCACATAGCATATAAAATACAGGTTACTCTGTAATTGAATGACATCTAATAGTTTTTAATTCATAATGAATAGAAAAACATTTAAGCTGCATGCTTAGTGCTGAAATATTCCATCATACCAAAATTATTGATATGTCAACGCATAGTATACATCCACTATATATATCACTTCTTCAAAATATTTTAAAAATATAGACCGATTCTCTTCTAGAAAGAACATTCCTCGTATTAAACTGATATTATAACTTTTATCTTCAAAATCCTAACTTACTGCACACTACAAAACCTCTATTTATACTCATGATCTATTAATTTTCACTGACCCTGCATAGAATTAAGAGACATATAATGTTAATAAGAATGAATGCATTGCTATCAATATAGAGGTAATTCATAATGCACAGTACAAAAAAAGAAAAATCACTATATCAAAATAGAAAATTTTTCATATTCATCGCATACAGTTTTTTTACAGGGATATGCGTGATAATAGCATATGGATATTGGTTGGATCGCAACATTCAATCTCGCATTAATGGCAACGTATGGAAGCTGCCAGCTACAGTTTATAGTCGTATAGTAACTCTAAAACCGTACATGTCATATACTCAAAGAGACATAATTACTTTACTGAAAAGTATGCGGTATCGTCAGGTAACACATATGCTACACTCTGGTGAATTTACTGTGTATGCTCATAGTATTGAGATGATTCGTCGCCCCTTTGATTTTCCAGATAAGCCAGAAGAGGCAACACACGTACGCCTAAACTTTAGTCAAAATTACTTAATGAACATTAAAAATTTGGCATATAACTATAATCTAGATTCGTTTCGCCTCGATCCTTGTTTGATCACCCTTCTGCATTCTCCAGACGGAGAACAACGTCTATTTATTAAAAGATCTCACTTTCCACAACCTCTAATTAATATACTGATTAATACCGAAGATCGTCATTTTTATCATCATGCCGGTATTAATCTTTATTCGATTTGCCGTGCATTTTTAGTCAATCTCTCTGCTGGACATACAGTACAAGGTGGAAGCACGTTAACTCAACAGCTAGTAAAAAATCTCTTTTTAACTAACCAACGCTCGATATGGCGTAAGGTTACCGAAGCTTACATGGCTATTATTCTAGATGCAAGATATGACAAAGACCGCATTCTTGAGTTATATCTCAATGAAGTTTATCTCGGCCAGATGGGCAGTAATCAGATTCACGGCTTCCCATTAGCAAGCCTCTATTATTTTGGGCGCCAAATAGATGAAATAAGTCTTGACCAACAGGCCTTATTAGTAGGAATGGTCAAAGGTGCATCATTTTACAATCCGTGGCGCAATCCAGAGGTCGTACTTGAGCGTCGTAACTTACTTTTGCGTCTCTTACAACAGCAAGGTATCATCGATAGGAAGTGTTGCTTAATATTAAGTGCTAGGCCCTTAGGAGTATGCAAGAAAAGCGGGCTAATTGCTCCGCGCCAAGCCTTTATACAGCTAGTATATACTGAATTACAAGCAAATCTAAGTGATAAGCACCCAGATCTTTCTGGAGTGAAAATATTTACTACACTTGACCCATTATCACAAGATGCAGCTGAAAGATCCATAATAGAAGAAATGAATATCCTACGAAACAAACAAAAGATTAAAGATCTAGAGGGTGCCATAGTAGTTGTTGATCGTTTTACCGGTGAAATTCATGCTATGGTTTGTGGAAGGGATCCGCAATTTCCAGGGCATAATCGCATATTAAAAGTACGTCGTTCCATAGGTTCTCTAGCAAAACCAGCCATTTATTTAACTGCATTCAATAAACCGGAGACGTATCATCTCAATACTTGGATCGCTAATGATCCACTAAATCTTTCATACAAAAAGGATCCAACATGGAAACCGCAAAATAATACTCGATTATTGAGAAGAAAAGTCATGCTCATAGATGCCTTTGTGAACTCCATGCATAGTCCTGCAATTCAACTTGGCATGACACTAGGACTTATGCCTGTACTAGACACATGGGAAAAATTAGGTGTCCCGAAAAAACAACTCCAACCTATCCCTTCAATACTACAAGGTACCTTAAACTTGACCCCTATGGAAGTAGCCCAAACATTTCAAACTATCGCCAGTGGTGGTAATCGCGCACCACTCTCTGCTTTACGTACCGTTCTTTCTGCAAATGGTACCATACTCTATCAAAGCTTACCATATGCAGCGCGTGTTATTACACCTCAATCAGCGTATCTAACATTATATGCTACACAGAAAGTCGTAGAACGTGGTGCTGCAAGGGAATTGGGTATCTTATACCCTGATGCCCATCTAGCAGGTAAAACTGGTACTACTAGTAATCTAGTAGATAATTGGTTTGCTGGCATTGACGGAAAAGAAGTAACGATTACATGGATCGGTCGTGATAATCAGAAATCTACTACATTATGTGGTGTTCATGGTGCTATGCAGATTTATCGGCGTTATTTAGAAAATAATACACCATGGCCATTAATCTTAACTCTGCCAGAAAATATTTCACTCATACCAGTAAATGAAACAGGTCATTTTATTTGCGGTCGGGATACAATAAAATCATATGTCCCAATTTGGACTACTAATCAAAACTCTCTCTGCCAAAATAAAAAAAGCAATAAAGAAGAAAATACCTATAGTATGATTACTAGACTGAAGGATATCTGCCACTATCTCATGAAAAATTTTACTTGAGAAATGAGAATCCCTATACCTCATAATATGTTGTATTTACATCATAAAAGACTCATGGTCTGCATCTATAACACCGTTATGTATAAAGGAAAGAATGTGGTTATTCTAACTAACTAACAGAAACATATACACCACATAAAACATATCACATTATACAAACCTCATCCTTTTCATCTTTGGTTTTGCAAGACAAAATCATTTTTTATTATAGCAAAATGTTGTAGCATGGAACTCTGTAAAAGCTGTCTCATACTTAATACACTTTGAAAATCTTTATCTCTAATAAATGTCTAAAATCGAACATAGATAATGCTTGACATTCAGGAAAAACAGAGATATTTAATATTATTAATTGCAATGAGACTACATCATTTAGCATACATTAATTAGTATTACTAATAACACACTCACGGGTCTTGATGTAAAATATATACACTATATTTTATCATTTATGACATAGATATCTAAGAGGTAAACGAACCAGAAACACAAGATATAAAAACCAATGCGTATTTTTCTATTTTACCTTTGATGTAAACCACGTACTAAAGATTACATCATCAACATATTACATCTTACAAGACAGAGCTTCCTTAACAATAACTTTTTATATTCTCTCTACTATTCTTGAACATTCAAAGAAGGTCAGGATAAATAATAAAAATACTCTACTTTTTTAACATAGCACAAATCTCCTATTATCTCAATACACGTGAAATGCTCGCATGATAACCTTGTAAATAAACAACAACCTCAAAAAAGTAAGCTAATACTACTTACATATAAACCTTTCAAGCTGTTCTGTGGACACCTTATACGATTAGTGAAAAGTGATAAGGGTGAATATAGTATACACCGCAGTCATAAAATCTTTTTTCAAGTCAGCATCCATGATGTTCACATTATATAAGCGTATATAAAATGCATCTAGAACGGCATTCTATATTTGTCATCATATCTCCTGTAAAATAATATTCCCTGTTATAACCCCTAATAGGAAATTAAGAATATGCATACTCAACATAAACTAAATTATTTACTCATACCTGATCATATTGATAAATGTTACAGATCTCTCTGCTATTCAGACGCATTAAGAAGATGATTATGCGACATCTTTCTATTTTACCAATTCCCACCAAAAGAAAAGAATCAGCATATCTAAAACTAAAAACTATAGGCTTGTTGGAAGCTCACTACTGTTCTTTGCGATATTATATACCCCTAGAGGCACCCTCATTAGAAAAAATAGGAGCATGAATGCTTTATCCACTATGATAATTTTATCATCTATAATACAATCACTAAATTAATTACTATTCAAGCCTGCAAATACCATATTTTCTCTAACTCTGTGTGAGTACTTACTAACACCACATAGTATGCCTATATACTTTTTAAGCTCAACCGAAAAGAAAAAGCTACTCATCTTCATTTAATACGTCCTGATTGACAGATCGCTTAGCCTTCTCTTTTCCCTCCTTATAATCCTATTTCTAATTGAGATCGTTCGATCTCCATACACCTCACTTATTTTAGGGTCTAAAAAAACGACATACTATATATTGTCATCTGCATATATTACTGCTATATGAAAATCTTGAAATCCCAGCCTAATATCAACGATCTGTCATATTTGTAAACATATTCTAGCACTGTAGTCTGCAGTCCACTGACATACGCATGCTGGCAATTGCAATATATAGTATGGAAGAAAATATAATACACACGGTACAAATCGGATATAATATCAACTTAATTTGTTAGCGAATGCGTAAAGACATATAGAGTTATGACACTATATCTAATATATATAACAATATATTCTGCAAACATAAAGAAAGCACATTGAACGCCTTAAGTATTTCACTCAATCATAAACATATCTAATATACAAGCGATGTGTATATATGAAATAATTCATAATATATCATAAATGCTGATGTATCTTTATTAATTCTATCTCAATACAGTTTTTCTATTGTAATATAAATAGTAACTTTTTATGTACTATGCAGTACATAATGTATATTATGCATTAATTTACATATGTAAATACTGTAAAACTCAAAACAAAAACCTCTTGTATATATATAGTCTGCAATAAATTATGCAGATAAATCCTTGCCCCGTAATATAGTGCATATTCAACATAACAAGCACATCTAATCCTACTATAAATCATGCGTTCATATCCTCTAGCGCCTAACTATTCATTATTCTCTGTAAGAAATATTGAATAATAAGTGCTACGCTGATATCTTCATCAACGATGATATACTATAGAATGCTCATTCCATATAAGAATACTGTCATTATACAATAAATATTTTTTAGAACGTCTAATTCTTATAACGCACTTGTTATTTCTGAAAATGTAGCAAAGGCAATAATGTATATGTGTATTGTTTATACTAATGCTCCTTTTATCTTAATAACTGAACGTCCTGATATTTATGTGTGTCATACAACAAGAAAGATTTTTATAACTATATATATAATATTCTTGATCGAAAGACTGATACAGATATAAAAATTAAGAACGCCCAATATACATTATACGTATAAGAGCAAGAAACCCTATTAGTGTTGACCCATATACAACAAAAAAGCGGTATGATCCGCCAGGATCACAGAAAAATAAATGTCTAAATAAATATCTTTATATATTTTAATATAGCACAGAAAAGATTTTTTCTTAATATGTGCTTATAACAATACTTCTTATATATAGTAGCTCTTTGGATGGGTGATCATCAGATTAGACTTTACAATATACACCGTATATAAACCGTTTAGATATGCTATCGTAAAAATATCGAAACACATCACATACCTTTATGTACATATCACAAATGATTTCGAAAAAACCTGCATTAATCTATATTAGAATATTTCCAAAAATTTTTCACACGTCTCCTATTATGCATAACATTATAAAATATAATGATCATGCTGTAATATATAGTATATATACCAAAGATCGTTATACCCCTCATTAAACGATTTTGATATGATCAATTATATAATAAACTCATATTATAAAATCTTTTGTATTTATTACTGCCCCAATAATGAATTATATTTCACTATATTTTAGTATTCTCTCATATTTCTACAAAATATAAAATTAAATAAAATTCATGATTTCATCATATATCAACGGCATAGTATATTCTCAATAATAAATAATGATATTTATTATCCAATATTACCACAATACTATAAGACAATTAAGATTGTTAAGATGCATAGATGGTATGAGAGATACATATTAAACAATAATGGAGATCACAAAACATACTGTACATCTTTAAAATATTGTTTTAAAAATACGTATATAGTCATCTACAACTTACTATCATACTTAAATTATGACAATATGATACTAAGAAATCAAACATTTTACATATATAATTAATATTATGCATATATTTTTGGTCTGCTATTATAGACAACAGAGATAAATTAATGAAGAAGAATATAGAAATATATAAATAGAATAATACTATTTACTACTCTCCTCCAGTCTAGTGAGAAGCACTATTACTTACATTTATAAAAATATTATATACAAAATTTAAGAATATTCCATAGACCTAACTACAAAATGAAATGATACCTTCTATAGTGCGCAAAATGCATTAAGGATAATGTATATGATATGTATTAAAAATAATACATATATATTGATAATAGGTATAAATAAAGTGTAAAATGCATATTTATATTAAAATACTATATATATTAAAACCATCCTAAAGATACTATATACTTTTATCAATAACAATAAATTTTACTTTATGGACTCTATATTCCTTTATAATTTATGAGAAAAATAAATATATATGTATAATATTACATTAAAGAAGTGCGATATTATCACCATTTAACATATCTAAGCGTTGAGCATAAATTGTCAAGAAAAGATGTAATACTGATGGTCTATGCATGCACTCCACATAATAATTCAATCTCATACATGAGATATTATCCCCTATCAATAAAAGATATTCTAATCCTATTCTTAATTTAAATGTAATAATCTTTATATTGATATCAAAATTACAGATTGTTTAATCACTTCATCTACTTCAAAACCCCACATCGTATTTATATTTTATATATCATAAGGAGACGTGATGTATGTACTCATATGAAAATATGTATCTATCTTTCTATATACAAAAGATACTTTTTATAATTGGATGCAATGGATCAGAACCCTCTTAATATCCACTAAAATATTTTTTATACAAATGTTTGTAAGACATCAGTATGGATATACCTTAAAAATAACAAATAACAGTGATACACTCTATATTGCCTATACCATAATTTTTTAAAAATTACACCACTATAAAATATTTTTATATCCTCGATATAACATTACATACACCTCAAGATTACCAACAAGTAACATTAATGCATGATAATTGTGATATAATGTGCATTATTACATATCTAATACTATAATATTATCTTGTATATGAATGAATATTCACGATGACTTCTCTAATGTTTCAAGAGACTTGATATATTTATAAATTTCTACCTGAGAACGGACCTTACGACGGTTACCTCGCTGCACATAACCATTACTTAATGCTTGATCAATAACACGAGCTTTAAGAGTATCATTAATCAAGATCTGCATAATATCTATTATTTGTTGTTGTAAGACAGGGTCCAATATAGAAACACCTACTTCAATACGATCGTCAATATTCCGTGTCATCCAGTCCGCGGAAGAAAGAAAAACTTTTCTTTCCATGCCATGATCAAAAACATATACCCGATCGTGCTCTAAATAACGATCAACAATGCTAATTGCACAAATATTGTCACTAACTCCTCGTAAATTAGGTACAAGTGTACATATACCTCGGATAATCAGATTTACCTGTACTCCGCAACTAGATGCCATATACAAACGATCTACTAACCCTTTATCCACTAGATTATTCAGTTTTAGAATAATATTAGCAGGTATACCTTGTTTCGCATAAGTAATCTCATTATCGATAAGTTGGTATAGCATATACCGCGAATTCTGTGGCGATACTATTAAATATTTAAAACTGACCGAACGATATGGATTAGCAATAAAATTAAATACTTCTCGCACTTCATTAGTAATACGTGCATCAGCGGTAAGCAGAGAATAATCGGTATACAATTGTGCAGTCTTTTCATTGAAGTTTCCTGTACCGATATGTGCATATCGATTAATTTCTCCACCCTCACACCTTGAAATTAAAAATAATTTAGCGTGAATCTTCAAGCCAGGCGCTGAAAAAAGAACATGTACTCCAGCTTCCGTTAAACATTTGGCCCAATGAATGTTAGCCTCTTCGTCAAAACGAGCCTGTAACTCTACTACCACTGTAACTTTTTTCCCATTGTAAGCAGCATGAATCATAGTATTAATAATACGTGACTCCTTAGCAACACGATAAATATTAATTTTTATGTCTAACACAGCGGGATCAAAAGAAGCTTGGTGTAATAATTCAAGCACATGCTCAAATGTATGATAAGGATAATAAAGCAGAATATCGCAAGTTCGAATAGCATCAAATCCATTTAGAAAACTATCAAATCTTAAGTGGCGCAATTGCACCAAAGGTTTATTAGATAAATTGACCTTGCCAAGATTTGGAAAACTCATGAAATCTTTAAAGTTATGGTAACGCCCTCCAGGCAGAATAGAGTCGTATTTAGAAATATTTAACTTATTACGCAAAATCTCCACCATAGCATCTGGCATATCATACTGATACACAAATCGCACTGGTTTAGCGGTTAAACGTTGTTTTAAACTTGACGACATTAACTCTAATAAACTGGATTCCATCTCAATAGAGAAATCATACTCTGCATCACGAGTCATTTTCATAGAATAGGCTCTGAGAAAATCATAATCAAAAACACCACAAAAAATATCCTCTAAACAATAACGTAAAATATTATCCAGCAAAATTATAGGTTTTCTACGATGAGGAGGTGCGGGTGGTAAATTGACAAAGCGTGGAACTTTATCAGAGGGAATTTCAAGTAATGCATAGTTGATCTCTGCACCACGAATAATCTCCACGGATAAATACGTATAGTCGTCTTTTAAAAATTTAATTAAATTAGTATCCTGCGTGATTAAGATAGGAGTAATATGTTGTCGCAAGGTATATTTAAAATAATGTCGTAACCAAGTTTGCTGATTGATAGATAATTGGCGTTCATTAATCAGGAATATCTTATTACGTGCCATTTCTAATAATAAATCATTACACAGGGCGTGAAACTCCTGATCTGCTTTAAATACTCGTTCTTTTATTTTTTTTAACAAATGATACAATGACTCTGGAATACATCGTTCTTCGCTAATCAGAATTCGACGCTTTAGATCGGAAAATATAACTTTATAAAATTCTTCTAAATTATTAGAATAAATACCTAGAAAACGCATACGTTCAAGTAATGGATTTGTCTTATCAGCGGCTTCTTGTAACACTCTTTCGTTAAAAGATAACCAACTTAATTCTTTGTCTATGTACAATTTCTCATGATTCATGGTAACTCCGTACTATACTTTAGGCTATAAGTTATTTTTAACCTAAAGTATTATTTCTACAATATATCAATATTCTCTTGTACTAAATCTAGATTATATGCAACAACATTTTTGTGCACATTCAATGCGCTTATTATCTTAACTTTATATTATTCAAAAAGTATTTTGGTAAAACCATCTAAAATACTATATATTTAAAATAACCTCCTAGGAAATACATATATATCATAAAAATACATGTTGTGTTTGTAACAATATGCACTCACTATATTTATGAAATTTACTATACTCTCTGACAGATATTTTACATTTTAATTTTATATTTCAAGTTAAAACAACTAACAGTCTGAGGGTTTTAATAATATTTGTTAATGCTTTTTCATATGAGGCGCGAGGTTTAAGCACAGCAGAATGTCTTCGTGAGGTATTCTTTAGACTTTAATGAAAATTAATGTTTATATAGGTCGATTATATCTTCTATTAATATATTAAAATATAAAACACATTCCCCGAGGGGTATGAAAAATAATCATGTGGTAACTTATAACATCAATCCCACAAACATGCAAAATTAATAAGAAAACTACTTCCTGGCACTATGCAATATACATAGAATACCACCTAATACAATATTCCCATCGACTATAAATTATTTATATTATCCACATTTCGTATATTCCATAAAAATTTTACATAACACGCATGTCCACTAAATATCGTCGAAAAAATCTATTAGAAAAAATCGATATACATATATCTACATCAAAGAAAGATTTCTAAGAATCGTCGTTCTCTACTACCATTAGATATTGCTGATAATAATATTATTATATACAACCCTGTTGCTAAACCTATTATATAGATAACCTACACATAATAACAAACAATCAAGAACCACGTGAACCATTGCAGTAAAAGTTACCGTTTTAATACTAAATTCACCTGCTTATAATTTGCTATAAATATCCATAAATACATCTATTGTCACATCATGCATTAATAATTTGTAATAACATTCTATACTATACATCTCACAAGCCTCATAAAATTATGAATGCTTTCTCTAATTTATCATAGGGTGCTATTTACAGAGATGTTGTTGTGTTCTGTTGGAAAAGAGCATGCCGCACCACTCATCTCAACAATAGATACACAGTACATAATATATGTTATTTAACATTATTAAATCCAATCTTATACTATTGTCCTTTTATTATGGATTAATCCATACAAAAAACACGTACACAGTGTGCTACACGTATTACTTACCACATCCATACGAGAATATTGCTTATTCTACACAGTAAAAATCACTAGCAACCAGTCTAATATCTAGAAACGTCTGGATTAACAAATAAAATAAACACTTAAAAAAATGATTGACTGAAGACGATACCATAATCTTGTAACTACAGTTCCTTAAAAACCATCTGGAATAACTTACCACCTGAGATATTACTTACAACGATTAATAATGGATTATGCAGTTAATATTTCAAAATATGGCTACACACACCACAATATAAAACCCTCCTGTTCCCGTACCTTTAAGTAGTCATAAACTACCATAAATAGAAATTATAGCCTATAGAACATTCACGAACCACAAATACATTAGTCATTCCAATAATAATACTTACAGATGCATAGATATTATAACCTGTAAAGCTCTTATCATATAAAGCAGATGTATTTACATCATCCTGTAAATTATAGCACAATATAGAGTTTAGAGATGTCATCCAGTAAAATCAAAATATAACGTTACGCGTGTGGTGCAGCACACTGTAATACATAACAGTAGTACTGAGTGACGCCGACTAAGCCAAAAAATCCTTATTTCTCGGATATGATCATTGGAGTGATCTCTCCACACACACGATATTAGTTATCACCACTAAGGAGATATGGAAAATACGTTATTAAATCGATTGTTGATCGTAGGATACTGATCCTAAACTTTTTATTCATTAACGGTATGTTTGATGAAAGACGTTTATATATTTCTGCTAAACACCAGGAAAATAAACTTACATGTCTACATTCTCTAAAAACCCATAATAAAAACAAAATATATTATAAATCTATCAATAGGTACACAGTCCTTTTTCGTGTTCATTTATCGCATACATTGAACATGACTTCCCTACTAGCATTAGAACTATGCTTGAGTAAATATTAACAAATTCATCCACAAAAAATCTGCTATAGAATCGCATCAATCACTTTACTATACCATAGTGGTATGATATGTTAACTCTTTTGATCTATAATTGACCCGCTTTTATTACCCATCTTTTTTGTATTCAAAACCATGCTTTTTTATTCCTCAAAAAACTGATTGATTTTGGCTTTGAGAATATCAATGGCAATGCGATTTTTACCTCCACGAGGTACAATAATATCAGCATATTGTTTGCAAGGTTCAATAAATTGTAGGAACATAGGTCGTACTGTTTTCTGATACTGCGCCATTACTGAATCCATAGAGCGCCCTCTCTCGTTAACATCACGTTGCATGCGTCGCAGAAGGCAAATATCAAGCGATGTATCTACAAAGATAGAAAAATTCATCTCCTGACGCAATTTAGCGCTAGTAAGCAATAAAATCCCTTCTAGGATAATAACCTTTTTCGGTTTGAGATGAAGTGTTTGTTGAGTCCGTGTATGTTCGGTGTAGCTATAAACCGGTAAATCAATCGCAAGCCCTGCTTTTAACATCTGTAAGTGTTGTAACAATAGGCTGTGATCCATAGCATTTGGGTGGTCATAATTAGTGTGAACTCTCTCAGCCATTGTGAGATGACCTTGATCTCTATAATAAGCATCCTCAGGAATTACTCCAATGTTTTCATCACCAAAACGGTCACGAACTTCATGATAAAGCGTACTAGCAATTAGACTTTTCCCTGAAGCGGACGCACCTGAGATACCTACGATAACGCATTGATGATGTGACAACTTGTCAGCCATAGTTTAACGACCTGAACTGAAGACAGAATAAAGAGGCACTCTGTATCCCTATAGATTGCCAAATGTAAGAAACATCTATAAACCCAGCTCAAGTATAAAAAGTATATTTATATCTTGCTTTCTTATCGTATATCCCGATAACTTTATATGGTATTACCACCATAATATGATGCCATAATAAAACGAGTCCTAGGACGCATATTTACGTATTTTTTAACCATTCTATATAATGGAATAATAATATTTCAGTTCGTAATGTATAGAATCAGCAATATATTTAAGCCATATATTTCCATTCAAGATGACATCACAATAATGCGATTTGCACAGCACTAAATTGTAGTTGTGGTTCCACCATGGCTTGTTGTGCAGCGACTAACTGTAGTTCATATTCTCCCATTTGATGGGTTTTCAGCATTACTGCATACACAGCGGCTGTTACATGCTCTACTGCTGCCTGTAAAGGTAAGCCATTAAGAAGATTTACTAAAAGTAATCCACTGGTTAAATCCCCTACTCCTACGGGTTGACGAACACCAAAGTCTATCAGTGGTCGATCGATATGCCATACTTGGTCACCCGTTACTAATAACATTTCCAACCTATCTCTGCGATAACCAGCATTAGCTAGGTGTTTGACTAACACAACTTTTGGTCCTTTGATTATTAAAGCATGCGCAGCAGCAATAACTTGTTCAACATTAGCTAGCACACCACTACCGCTAAGCACTTCGAGCTCCCAAATATTAGGTGCTACAATATCACTTTCTTGTAACGATAAATGAGCATGAAACTCAGAAACACCAGTTGCAACAATACAACCTTTTTTTGGGTGCCCCATTACAGGATCGCAAAAATACCATGCATTAGGATTAGCCTCTTTCACCATACGTACGATTTCCAGTATAGCTTTTCCTTGTTCCGCTGACCCAAGATATCCACTTAACACTGCATCGCAAGTTTTTAAGCGATCAATATCGTCAATGCCGCGAACAATATCTATTAAATGAGTTCCTGACATCACTGAGCCAGTCCAATGACCATACTGCGTATGATTAGAAAATTGAACAGTATTAAGTGGCCAAACATTAGCACCCAGTCGTCGCATGGGGAATTCTGCAGCTCCATTACCTGCATGACCGAAGACAGTGTGGGACTGAATAGAAAGAATATTTTTCATGATATTTCAAACCTAATACTAATGTGCATATACTGTATTATTATTGTACCATCAAGTGGTCTAAACGCTTCTTACAAACTTTTTACCTACAGACAAAATTAAAGAACCAGAATAGCGAGTTAATCGGTCATTCACCGGCAGGGGCTGTTCACTCGTGGTCTTCGCCACTTGGCAGGTATATAATACGTCAGCAACTAAGAATTATACCCCTATCTCTCATTAAATACCCCAACATTATAAGGAAAAATTATGATAAACTAAATGTTGCACTCTCAATCTGAAATCTTATCTACAAGATACTACTACTATTTGACCTTCTATGATGATTTTCTTTCTCGTTAATAATCATTCGATGTAATACACTATATTAAATTCACTACAAAATAATGGATTACTGATGAGTATCATCATTCTTTGATCTATTTGTAACCTTCTTACATTTCTTTTCCTATCATTAATCGTAATATCATGATTGTGAAAAAATATCTCTATATATAATGAATGATACATGCTAAGAATGAGAGAAATAAAATAAAGTCCATCATCAGTATTGTTCAAAATGTAGAACATCCGCGCTACGCTCAGATTGTATATCCAGGCGTAGATTAATGTGAACATATGCACTTGGATATTATACACTATCTAACACATTGCAAAAATCTTCATACCATCAGCACTGATAGATTCTTATATGAGATCTCATATCATATATATGCCTGAAAAATCATTATAGTTTAGATGCATTATTGTTGTGCACGACAAGAGGCTGCATGTCTGTTTTTTGGTTAATATAATACTGGCATCTCATATATACAGTCTATTTTTTGTCTACAAGAAAAGAATCTATTAATTGCATTAATTCATCTGCCGTAGATTGAGTTAGTGCTTGTACTGCTAATTTTTTAGCCTTGTGCAAATCACAGCTACGAATAATTTTTTTTATACGTGGAATAGAGATAGCACTCATGCTAAATTCGTCTAGTCCCATCCCTAATAATAATAATGTAGCACGCGGATCTCCTGCTAATTCACCGCACATGCCTATCCACTTACCTTCAGCATGAGCAGCATCAATCACAGTCTTAATTAACTGTATAACAGGAGGAGACAGAGGATTATAGAGATGGGATATTAATTCATTACCACGATCTACCGCTAAAGTATACTGCGTCAGATCATTAGTACCAATACTAAAAAAATCAACTTCTTTGGCTAAGTGATGCGCAATCACCGCAGAAGCTGGAGTTTCTACCATGATACCGATCTCAATATCTTTATTGAATGCTTTTTCTTCCCTAGACAGCTCTTCTTTTACAATTTCAAGTTGTATTTTTAAAAAGCGCACTTCCTCCACAGAAATCACCATAGGAAACATGATGCGCAAGACACCAAAAGCAGAGGCGCGGAGGATCGCACGTAGTTGTGACTTTAACATCTCAGAGCGATCCATTAAAATACGAATAGCACGCCAACCAAGAAATGGATTATTCTCTCTTGGTAGATTCATGTATGGTATTTTTTTATCCCCACCGATATCCATCGTACGAATAATGACACCACGAGCACCCAATGCCTCTACCACTGATTTATAAGCTTGAAACTGCTCCTCTTCACTAGGTAACGATTGACGGTTCATAAATAAACACTCTGTACGATACAAACCCACCCCATCTGCACCGTAATACCCTATACCTGCAATATCACGTATCGTACCAATATTTGCGCAGAGTTTGACCATATGACCGTCAAGAGTGATTGCTGGTAACCCTGTGAGTTGTAATAACTCCTGTCTCTCGATGTTGTGCTGTTTTTCTAGCAATTTCAGCTCTGAAATTTTTTCTGGATCCGGATTAATATGCACTTGATTGTGTATTCCATCTAAAATCAAGAAATCACCATGTTTAACCTTACTAGTAATATTCCCAGTACCTACAATAGCTGGTAACTCTAATGCACGAGCCATAATCGAGGTGTGGGAAGTAGCTCCGCCCATATCGGTAATAAAACCTAGCACCTTTCTCACATTCATTTGAGCTATGTCTGATGGAGTGAGATCTCGAGCAATAATGATAACTTCCTCATCAATCGAGCTAAAATCAATAATATTTAAACCCAAAATATTTTTTAGAAGACGTTGGCCAATATCACGCACATCAGACGCACGCTCTTTTAGATACTCATCATCTATCTCTTCTAGAGATTTTACCTGAGAATTAATTACAGTATAAACCGCTAAATCCGCGGTAGCTAATTCATCTCTGATCAAGGAAACAACGTCATGCTCCATATCCTCATCTTCTAACAGCATAATATGCCCCTCAAAGATGGCTGCTTTTTCTTCTCCATAGACTTCACGAGCTTTCATTTGAATCATTGTAAGTTGTTGAAAAGACTTTTTACGAGCATCAAGAAAACGATGAATTTCCTGATTAACTTGATCGGTAAGAATTTTCTCTTCAGTAATGACTATCTCTTCTTCTTTTACAAGCAATGCCCTGCCAAACTTTATCATTGGTAATATCACAATACCTGAAATCATAAACTTACCTTTATCTTGCTATATTTTATCAGTGATTATTTTAAGAAAAATACTACCTATCTATCAAGCATACTGTTGTGGTATTCTATTTGAGGGAAAAAGTCCAGCTTAAAAAATAAATATAATATATTGGCGGGATGTGTCATGATTGTACGTAAAATACCATCTCATAGAAGGGTATACCGTAATACAACTTTTATGTTCCTAACAGACAGGACGAATATATTAACTAATAATCCGACGATAAAATTCAATGCAGTGCATTCTGGATTCTCCATAAACCATTACACGATTCCTCATGTTTCATATAATTGTTATACAAGTATCGTGAGCAATACTCTAAAAGCATTTTATCAAAATATTCAAATACTGAAAATAAATCCTAGAGCATAAATATTATATAATAATACATAGTTTTCAATATAAATTACTATAATAACCCAGTTTTCAATATAAATTACTATAATAACCCAGGATGTTGCACATGTTTTTCATAAAAATAATCATGTGATAATTTAATACAATCAACTAAACTACTCAACTAATCATTAATAAACTACATACACTGTATAGATTTTATTCAGAATCATAATTTCATGCTCATAACTATGTCATTACATATCATAAAATATATATTATATATTATATATTAAAATATAATTAAGTCAAGTTGATGTAGGTGATACTCCCAGTGACCTCACACCACAGAATCATCAGAAATATTTCAAACTAGCAATAGAATGTAATTCTCGTGACAGACTTATCTCTATATAATACATATTTTTATGTAAGATCTCTAGTATAATACTATACTCGTACTGGAAATGATCGTGATACTATATCGTGCTATCGACACAAACAAAAAACAGAAACAAGCACCTCACTATATATTATATTAATACTTGCTATCATAAGCTCTTTCCACTTCAGATCTATGCTGGCGCTAACCTACTCTTAACATTCTACTTATCACGAAAGCATAACTATTTATACAGGGGACTCACTTCGCCCATTCGAATACTGTTTCATTTTTGATTCATTTGACAAAAGATAAAAACTAGAATAGTTTATTTTATTTTTTTGTACTACAGTATCATCATACTGCAAAATCAGATTATGATAGCATCATACCGTAAACATTTACATATCGTGAAAAAGATCACGAAATACAATCATTACAACAATGATCGATGGAATATATCTGATTTATATACATTGTTATTTTAGTTTATTGACAACAGGCTTGTTTATGAATTCCTATAAAATATTTCAAAAAAAAAAGAAAAAATCAGAAATATACCAATGGTTAGGGGCAGTAATCCTGCTTGTAATAGCTGTCGCAGGCACTATTGGGTATCATGATATTCCATTACCACTGCATATACTTTGTATCATGATCTTAATAATTGCAGCAGCTAGTTTAGCTCTGTTAACAACACTAGGTAAATTAGTCTTGACTTTTGTACAGCAATCGTACACTGAGGTCCGTAAAATTATATGGCCTACTCGTCAGGAAACTTTACATACTACGCTTATCGTGACTGTTGTTACTGCGATTATGTCGCTGATTTTGTGGGGTTTGGATGGTATCCTAGTCCGCCTCGTATCATTTATTACTGGACTGAGGTTTTAAGATGCTAAAAAATCCCCAAAAACGCTGGTACGTCGTGCAAGCGTTTTCCGGTTTTGAAAGTCGCGTGGCTCAGTCACTACGTGAGCATATTAAACTACATAATATGGAAGAATTATTTGGCGATATTATGGTACCTACTGAAGAAGTAGTTGAGATCCGTCGTGGACAACGTCGTAAAAGTGAACGGAAGTTCTTTCCAGGGTACGTATTAGTACAAATGATTATGCACGATACTAGCTGGCATCTTGTACGAAACGTACCCAGAGTTATGGGTTTCATCGGTGGAACCTCTGATCATCCAGCACCAATTAGCAACAAAGAAGTTAACGCCATTGCTGCATTATTGCAGCAGATTGGAGATAAACCACGTCCTAAAACGTTATTTGAACCTGGGGAGATGATACGTGTAAATGACGGTCCGTTTTCTGATTTTAATGGTGTTGTAGAAGAAGTTGACTACGAAAAAAGTCGCCTAAAAGTCTCTGTATCTATATTCGGCCGCGCCACACCTGTCGAGCTAGATTTCGCTCAAGTTGAAAAAGGATAATAATTATTGATCGCATACTATAAAATTACTCACCTAATGTAGGTATCGTAAGACACGACTACACACTCACTAATTTTATTCTGAGTATCATAATTAACATTAGCGTTGCGAGCACCAATACAATTGGTGTATAATTTTAAACTGCCTATGTGCTAAACTAATTAATTATAGTATATTGTCACAATCGTCGTATTTTGAAACCTCATAATAAAATATATACTACCTGAATATTTTACATTGCTTATATTTGTTGTTATGTTACTTCTAAAATACAAGATAATTGATACCTTAAATTATGTATATGCTTAACATGTTTTAACTCTCGACAGAGACCATCTTTATCGAAATTAGAGATGCTTTCTAAGACAGCTAAGAGATAACTGATCTGATCATAACAAATAAAATCTTAAACAATTCAAATTCAAGAAAATTATCACCTTATCTGAGGCATTCGTGATGGCTAAGAAAGTACAAGCCTATATCAAGCTGCAGGTTGCAGCTGGCATGGCAAACCCGAGCCCACCAGTAGGGCCGGCGCTAGGCCAGAAAGGCGTAAATATTATGGAGTTTTGCAAAGCATTTAACGCTAAAACGGATTCGTTCGAAAAAGGCTTACCAATCCCAGTAGTGATCACTGTTTACGCCGATCGTTCATTTAGTTTTATCACAAAAACACCTCCTTCAGCTATACTTCTGAAGAAAGCAGCTGGTATTACATCCGGCTCTAGTAAACCCAATAAGGATAAAGTTGGTACTTTGTCACATGCTCAAATACAAATGATAGCAGAAACAAAAGCACAAGATATGACTGGGTCTAATATTGAAGCTATGACTCGTTCAATTGAGGGTACTGCTCGTTCTATGGGCTTAGTGGTGGAGGGGTAGAATGGCTAAGCTGACTAGGCGTATGCGTGCTATACGTGAACAAATTCATAAAAATAAATTATACAATATTAGCGAAGCACTGATTCTCACAAAAGAGCAAGCAACCGCTAAATTTATAGAAAGCGTCGATGTAGCAATCAATTTAAGCATTGATGCACGCAAATCAGACCAAAACATACGAGGCTCTTCTATGCTTCCTCATGGAACTGGTCAATCTATACGAGTAGCGGTGTTCGCAAACCGAGACCATGCTATAGCCGCGCGAGATGCTGGCGCTGAACTTATTGGTATGGAAGATTTAGTAGAGCAGATCAAAAAAGGAAAAATGAATTTTGATGTTGTTATTGCATCTCCAGATTCAATGCATCTTGTAAGCCAAGTAGGCCAAATTCTTGGACCACGCGGTCTGATGCCAAACCCAAAAGTGGGGACGGTTACTAAAAATATAGCAGAAGCAGTAAAAAATGCTAAATCTGGTCAGATTCGTTATCGGAATGACAAAAACGGAATTGTGCATATCACGTTTGGTAAAGCAAACTTTGATGTAGATCAATTAAAAGAAAACTTAGAATCCTTTCTTTTTACTTTAAAAAAAACCAAACCACCTCAAGCAAAAGGTGTCTTTATTAAAAAAGTAAGTATTTCAAGTACCATGGGAGCCTGTATCGCAGTGGATTTAGCCAGTCTAAGCGCGTGCATGACTTAATCTTAAGCTTCAAAAAAACCAATGTTTTTGCACTATAACCTATATTTTAATATTTGAGTGTGTTATCAGTCGTATTTTCATACCATTCACTTATGTTGATTAATATACATAAAATAATTTAAAATTATAGAGTAAGGCAGATTCCGTTCATCTGTCTCAATGTCATTCACCTACATACAGTGATTGATTTTATAATTCTACTGATAACCCTGTACTCGTAGGAGTGTCGTATAAGTCATAGAGATCTGGTATCTTAAGTAACAATCATCTTAATTTATAGGACTTATAATATAATAAGAGATGCAAACACCAGATATATACTTGCTTGTATTTAACATTTATCGTTTGTATCAACAGTGAAAAAACATCAAAACCTTTTCATCTAAAACATGCTTGATTCTTCGCAAAAAGCATCGATGCCTATCTTTTTAGAACAGATAAGGTAAGATATGAGTTTTGGGGTAATCCCGGTCCTAACCCAGGAGAACGAGCTAATGACTTTGAATCTTCAAGATAAAAAAGCGATTGTTGCGGAAGCCAGTAAAATAGCGAAGGGCGCGCTATCGGCGGTGGTCGCAAATTTTAGTGGTATTACTGTAGATAAAATTACGGAATTACGAAAAAACAGCCGCGAAATGGGCGTACATATACGCATTATTCGTAATACCTTGTTACGTCGTGCTATGCAAGGCACTCCCTTTGAATGCCTTCAGCATACATTAACTGGTCCAACCTTAATTGCATATTCTATGCAACACCCAGGTACTGCTGCTCGTCTTTTTAAAGAATTTTCGAAAACACACGTTAACTTTCATATTAAAGGTGCAGCTTTTGGAGGTGAACTAATAAGTGCGGATCAAATTGACCGCCTAGCAACCTTACCAACGTATAATGAAGCAATTCAACGCCTTATGGCAACCATGAAAGAAGCATCTGCTGGAAAACTGGCTCGCACTTTAGCTGCTTTGCGTAATCACAGAGAAGCTACTTCTGCTTAAATAGGCACATGTTGCGATGTCGCTCATTTGCTGAAATATATCAATTACTTTCTGCATTTAGGAATATTGAGATGTCAATCACTAAAGACCAAATTATTGAAGGCATTGCAGCTCTGTCTGTAATGGAAATTGTTGACTTAATCTCTACCATGGAAGAGAAGTTTGGAGTATCCGCTTCTGCATATCCTGTGGTAGGTCCTACGAATGATCCTGAAGAGATAGAGGAAAAAACTGAGTTTGACGTCATACTTAAATCGATTGGTGTTAATAAAATTGCTGTAATTAAAGCAGTAAGAAGTGCAACTGGATTAGGACTGAAAGAAGCTAAAGATCTAGTTGAATCTGCACCTGCTTCTTTAAAAGAAGGTATTACAAAAGATGAAGCTGAAAGCTTACAGAAAACACTAGAATCAACAGGCGCAGTGATAGAAGTTAGATAAAATAACTTTGTGGGTTGAAACAAGATCATAATATAACACACACTTATCATTGATCATGTGTGACCCACCAATATATTTTATCTATGCACAATCAATGATGCTTTATAGCTACTAGTCGTTGGCTATCTTCCTGTCTGTCCCTTGTTGCAAGCTTAACTTCAATTGCAAAAAATAAATAATTGAAGCCTCAACAAAAGAAGATATGAACAACAAGTGATCCACTACTTCGATAATTCAAACAGCATTAAAGAACTATTCCCATGGATGGAGAACAAGGTTCTATTTTTAGAAAGCTGAGGAACCCTATGGTTTACTCCTATACCGAGAAAAAACGCATTCGTAAAGATTTTGGTAAGCGTCCACAAGTTCTGGACATTCCTTATCTCCTTTCCATCCAGATTGACTCTTTCCAGAAATTCATTAAGCAAGATCCGAAAGGTCAATATGGTTTGGAAGCAGCATTCCGTTCTGTATTCCCTATCAGAAGCTATAGCGCTCATTCTGAGCTACAATATGTCAGCTACTGTTTAGGTGAGCCTATCTTTGATGTGAACGAGTGCCAAATTCGAGGTATCACGTTCTTTGCCCCGCTACGCGTAAAACTACGGTTGGTTATCTATGAACGGGAAGCCCCAGAAGGTACCGTGAAAGACATCAAAGAGCAAGAAGTATACATGGGTGAAATCCCACTCATGACTGATAATGGTACTTTTATCATCAATGGTACAGAAAGAGTGATTGTTTCGCAGCTTCATCGTAGCCCTGGTGTATTCTTCGATAGTGATAAAGGTAAAACACACTCCTCTGGTAAAGTGCTTTATAATGCACGTATTATTCCCTATCGTGGTTCATGGTTAGACTTTGAATTTGATCCAAGAGACAATCTATTTGTCCGAATTGATCGACGTCGCAAACTCCCTGCTACCATTATCCTCAGGGCGCTCGATTATAATACTGAGCAAATTCTTGACCTTTTTTTTGAAAAAGTAGTATATCATATATATGATAATCAACTACAAATGGAGCTCATTCCAGAACGTTTACGCGGCGAAACAGCATCTTTTGATATTGAATCAAATGGCATAATATACGTGGAAAAAGGACGCCGTATTACTGCACGTCATATTCGTCATTTAGAAAAAGATCGTGTGACTTATATTCCCGTGCCACCTGAGTACATCATTGGCAAAATCGTTTCTCAAGATTATATTGATACTAATACTGGTGAGATCCTCATTATAGCCAATACGCCTTTATCATTAGATTTATTAGTAAAATTACGAAAAGCAGAACATAAAAAACTTGAAACAATTTTTACAAATGATTTAGATCATGGCCCATACATATCTGAAGTAATGCGTATTGATCCTACGTATGATCGTATGAGTGCTCTATTAGAAATATATCGTATGATGCGCCCTGGCGAACCTCCTACACATGAAGCAGCTCATAATTTATTTGAGAACCTCTTTTTTTCTGAAGAACGCTATGATCTATCAACGGTAGGTCGTATGAAATTCAACCGCTCTTTAAAACGTGAGGAACTCGTAGGTTCTAGTATTTTGAATAAAGAAGATATTATTCAAGTAATACAAAAACTCATCGGAATTCGTAATGGTATCGGTGAAATTGATGACATTGACCATCTTGGTAATCGTCGCATTCGTTCTGTAGGAGAAATGGCTGAAAATCAATTTCGTGTTGGTCTTGTACGTGTAGAGCGAGCAGTAAGAGAACGTCTCTCATTGGGAGATCTAGATACTTTAATGCCTCAAGATATGATCAATGCTAAACCAATTTCCGCGTCTATTAAAGAATTTTTCGGATCTAGTCAGCTCTCTCAATTCATGGACCAGAATAACCCGCTATCTGAAATTACACATAAACGTCGTATTTCCGCTCTTGGACCTGGTGGGCTAACACGTGAGCGTGCAGGTTTTGAAGTAAGAGACGTTCACCCCACCCACTATGGTCGTGTATGTCCCATTGAAACGCCAGAAGGTCCAAACATTGGCCTCATCAACTCCTTATCAGTATATGCCCAAACTAATGAATATGGTTTCCTTGAAACCCCGTATCGTCGAGTATGCGATGGCATCGTAACCAATGAAATTCATTATCTCTCGGCCATTGAAGAAGGTAATTATGTCATCGCACAAGCCAATACAAACCTAAACGACTCAGGCCATATTATTGATGCTCTTGTCACTTGCCGTAGTCATGGGGAATCTAGTTTATTTAGCTGCGATCAAATTAACTATATGGACGTTTCTACGCAACAAATAGTTTCAGTTGGTGCTTCATTAATCCCATTTTTAGAACACGATGACGCTAATCGTGCATTAATGGGTGCTAATATGCAACGCCAGGCAGTACCAACTTTAAGATCTGAAAAACCACTGGTAGGCACTGGCATGGAGCGTGCCGTTGCTGTTGACTCTGGCGTTACTGCTGTAGCAAAACGCGGTGGTAAGATTCAATACGTAGACGCCTCACGCATTGTGGTTAAAGTACATGAAGATGAAATCTATGCGAACGAAGCTGGTATCGACATTTATAACTTAACAAAATATACTCGCTCCAATCAAAATACTTGCATTAACCAGATGCCATGCGTGAGTCTCGGTGAAATCATTCAACGTGGTGATGTACTTGCTGACGGCCCAGCTACTGATTTAGGTGAATTGGCACTGGGTCAAAATATGCGTGTTGCGTTCATGCCATGGAACGGATATAATTTTGAAGATTCCATTTTAATATCCGAACGCGTAGTACAAGAAGATCGATTTACTAGCATCCATATTCAAGAACTAGCCTGTGTATCACGTGACACCAAGCTAGGCCCAGAAGAAATAACTGCTGATATTCCAAATGTAGGTGAAGCTGCACTGTCTAAACTAGATACATCTGGCATCGTATATATTGGGGCTGAAGTGAGTGGTGGAGACATTCTTGTTGGAAAAGTAACACCAAAAGGCGAAACTCAATTAACGCCTGAAGAAAAATTACTACGCGCTATTTTTGGCGAAAAAGCATCCGATGTTAAGGACTCTTCACTGCGCGTACCGAACGGTATGTCTGGCACTGTTATAGATGTGCAAATTTTCATTCGCGATGGTGTAGAAAAAGATCGACGCGCTTTGGATATTGAAGAAATACAACTAAAAAATGCACAAAAAGATCTCTCTGAGAAAATAAAAATACTAGAAAACAGTCTTTTTTACAGAATACAAAGGCTTCTTCTATCTAATGGCATTTCAGAGGATATTCTTAATGACCTTCCAAAGTCTAAATGGTTAGAACTTAGCATTACAAACGTAGATCAAAATAAGCAGTTTCTAAAGCTCACTAAACAATATCATGAACTAAAAAATGACTTTGAACAAAAATTAAATGATAAAAGACGAAAAATTACGCAAGGAGATGATCTAGCACCAGGCATACTAAAAATCGTTAAAGTATATTTAGCTGTTAAACGTCAAATTCAACCTGGTGATAAAATGGCCGGGCGTCACGGTAATAAGGGTGTGATTTCTAAAATTAACCCAATTGAAGATATGCCTTATGATGAAAATGGTATTCCAGTGGATATTGTACTGAACCCACTCGGCGTGCCATCACGTATGAATATTGGTCAAATTCTCGAAACACACCTTGGGATGGCTGCAAAAGGGATTGGAAATCATATTAATCTACTACTAAAACAAAAAGTAGAGATCTCTCGATTACGTGAATTTATGCAGGAAGCATATAACCTTGGCACCAATATACGACAAAAGGTGAACTTAAATACCTTTACAGATAAAGAAATATTATGCTTAGCAGAAAATCTACGAAATGGGATGCCGATTTCCACTCCAGTATTTGATGGTGCACAAGAAGGCGAAATTAAAGATCTCTTAAAACTAGGCGGCCTACCTTCTTCTGGTCAGATTACTCTGTTTGATGGTCGTAGTGGTGAAAAATTTGAACGTAAAGTTACTGTAGGATATATGTATATGTTAAAACTTAACCACTTAGTTGATGACAAAATGCATGCACGTTCAACAGGGTCTTATAGTTTGGTAACGCAACAACCTTTGGGCGGTAAAGCACAATTTGGTGGTCAACGTTTTGGTGAAATGGAAGTGTGGGCACTAGAGGCATATGGCGCCGCATACACTCTTCAAGAAATGCTTACTGTAAAATCTGACGACGTTAATGGTCGTACAAAAATGTATAAAAATATTGTTGATGGCAACCATCAGATGGAACCAGGTATGCCAGAATCTTTTAACGTCCTCTTGCAAGAAATTAGATCTCTAGGTATTAACATTGATCTCGAAGACGAGTAATTAACTGGAATCTGCTGTACCAGTTACGGTGTACTCAGGAAACTTTAGGCATATCTGAGTAGTTCTACCTGATGGGAGCTCATACGTGAAAGACTTAATAAAATTACTAAAAACACAAACTCAAACTGAAGAATTTAACGCAATCAAAATTGCCTTAGCATCACCAGATACCGTACGTTTGTGGTCTTTCGGTGAAGTAAAAAAACCAGAAACGATAAACTATCGCACATTTAAACCTGAACGAGATGGTCTTTTTTGTGCGCGAATTTTTGGTCCTGTAAAAGACTATGAGTGTCTATGTGGTAAATATAAGCGTCTAAAACACCGTGGTGTAATATGCGAGAAGTGTGGTGTGGAAGTCACACAGACTAAAGTTCGCCGTGAAAGAATGGGGCACATCGAACTAGCTTCACCTACTGCGCATATCTGGTTCCTGAAGTCACTTCCCTCGCGTATTGGTTTGCTATTAGATATGCCTTTACGTGATATCGAACGGGTGTTGTACTTTGAATCATATGTTGTAACTGAAAGTGGTATGACAAATCTAGAAAAAAACCAATTACTCACTGAAGAACAATACCTAGATGCCCTAGAAGAGTTTGGTGATGAATTCGAAGCTACAATAGGAGCGGCAGCGATCCAAATTTTATTAAAAAATATACACTTAAATAAAGAATGTGAACAGCTACGCATTGAGCTACACGAAACTAACTCTGAAACTAAGCGAAAAAAACTAACTAAGCGAATTAAACTTCTTGAGGCTTTTATCCAATCTGGTAATAAACCAGAATGGATGATCCTGAATGTCTTACCAGTGTTACCACCTGACTTACGCCCTCTCGTACCATTAGATGGTGGACGTTTCGCAACATCCGATCTAAATGATCTATATCGCCGAGTTATTAACCGTAATAATCGTCTAAAACGTCTATTAGATCTAGCAGCCCCAGATATTATCGTACGTAATGAAAAACGTATGTTACAAGAAGCCGTTGATGCATTGTTAGATAATGGACGGCGTGGTCGTGCGATTACCGGCTCTAATAAACGTCCTCTCAAGTCTTTAGCAGATATGATAAAAGGTAAGCAAGGTCGTTTTCGTCAAAACCTGCTTGGTAAACGCGTGGACTATTCTGGTCGTTCAGTCATCACTGTAGGGCCATGTTTACATCTACATCAATGCGGCTTGCCGAAAAAAATGGCCTTAGAGTTATTCAAACCATTTATCTATGGAAAATTAGAACTGCGTGGTCTAGCTACCACTATAAAAGCAGCTAAAAAAATGGTGGAGCGCGAAGAATCAGTGGTCTGGGATATCTTAGATGAAGTGATCCGTGAACATCCAGTGTTATTAAATCGCGCACCAACTTTGCATCGTTTAGGTATCCAAGCATTTGAACCAGTACTGATTGAAGGTAAAGCAATACAGTTACATCCGTTAGTTTGTGCAGCATACAATGCTGACTTTGATGGCGATCAAATGGCAGTGCATGTACCTCTTACTATGGAGGCGCAGCTAGAAGCACGTGTGCTAATGATGTCCACTAACAACATCCTATCGCCTGCAAACGGTGAGCCCATTATTGTACCGTCACAAGACGTTGTGCTAGGTTTATATTACATGACTAGAGACTGTATCAACACTAAGGGTGAGGGCATGGTATTGGGAGGACCAAAAGAAGCTGAGCGTGTATACCGCGCAGGCCTCGCCGCACTACATGCTCGCGTCAAAGTGCGCATTACTGAATATGAAAAAAACGAAAAACATACACTTATACCGAAAACAAGTATAGTAGATACTACTATTGGTCGAGCGATCTTGTGGATGATTGTCCCTCATGGTTTACCTTTCTCTATTGTTAATCAAACGCTAGGTAAAAAAGCTATCTCTAAAATGCTCAACACCTGCTATCGTATTCTAGGATTAAAACCAACAGTTATTTTTGCAGATCAAACTATGTATACTGGATTTACCTATGCAGCACGCTCTGGAACATCTGTAGGTATTGATGACATGGTTATCCCTAAGAAAAAAGTAGATATTATCCATGAGGCAGAAACTGAAGTTGCTGAAATACAAAAACAATTTCAATCTGGCTTAGTAACTGCGGGAGAGCGCTATAATAAAGTTATTGATATCTGGGCCGCAGCTAATGAACGCGTTGCTCAAGCCATGATGGAAAACTTTTCTACTGAACTGGTTATGAATCGTCATGGTGTAGCAGAACATCAAACTTCTTTCAATAATATCTTTATGATGGCTGACTCTGGCGCACGAGGTTCTGCAGCACAAATTCGTCAATTAGCTGGAATGAGAGGGTTGATGGCGAAGCCAGATGGCTCAATTATTGAAACACCCATTACTGCTAATTTTCGTGAAGGCCTGAACGTACTACAATATTTTATTTCTACACATGGAGCGCGCAAGGGTTTAGCAGATACAGCGCTGAAAACCGCTAACTCCGGATATCTTACTCGTCGCCTAGTAGACGTTGCGCAAGATCTGATTATAACTGAAGATGATTGTGGTACACACGAAGGAATCCTGATGACCCCCGTCATTGAAGGAGGGGATGTAAAAGAACCACTACGAGAACGTGTACTAGGCCGCGTAACTGCAGAAGATGTTCTACAACCAGGAACTCTTACGATCCTGTTACCACGTAATACTCTGTTGCATGAGCAACAGTGCGACATATTAGAAGAGTATTCAGTAGATAGTCTTAAAGTTCGTTCAGTAGTCAGTTGTGAAACTGATTTTGGAGTATGTGCGCATTGCTATGGAAGAGATCTAGCACGCGGGCATATCATTAATAAAGGTGAAGCTATTGGTGTCATCGCAGCTCAGTCTATAGGGGAGCCTGGTACACAGCTCACAATGCGCACCTTCCATATCGGAGGGGCAGCATCACGTGCAGCAGCGGAGTCAAGTATTCAGGTACAAAATAAAGGAACCTTAAAATTAATTAATGCCAAATCAGTAACAAACTCAGAGGGAAAGCTCGTTATTACTTCACGGAACACCGAGTTAAAATTAATTGACGAATTTGGACGAACCAAAGAAAGTTATAAAATTCCTTATGGAACAACCATGGCGAAAAATGCTCACGAACAGGTTTTTGCAGGAGAAACAGTAGCCAATTGGGATCCGCATATTATGCCGGTGATTACTGAAGTCAGCGGTTTTATCCGATTTACAGATATATTGGATGGTCTTACTATTACTCGTCAAACTGACGAGTTAACTGGTCTATCTTCTCTTGTAGTACTTGATAGCGCTGAACGTACTACAGGCGGTAAAGATTTACGTCCGGCACTAAAAGTGATTGATGGCAGAAAGCAAGATGTCATGATCCCAGGTTCTGATATACCTGCTCAATACTTTCTCCCTGGGAAAGCAATTGTTCAGTTAGAAGACGGAATGAAAATTAGTGCAGGAGATATTTTAGCGCGTGTACCGCAAGAATCGGTTGGCACTAAAGATATTACTGGTGGGCTACCGCGTGTCGCGGACCTCTTTGAAGCACGCCGTCCAAAAGAACCAGCAATCTTAGCAGAAATTAGTGGTATTATTTCATTTGGTAAGGAAACAAAAGGTAAGAGACGCCTGGTTATTACACCAATCAATGGAAATGACCCATACGAAGAAATGATTCCAAAATGGAGACAGTTAAATGTCTTTGAGGGTGAGCATGTAGAATGTGGAGATGTAGTTTCAGATGGACCAGAGTCACCACATGATATTTTACGTTTAAGGGGCGTACATGAAGTAACGCGTTATATTACTAATGAAGTACAGGAAGTATACCGTTTACAAGGCGTGAAAATTAATGATAAGCATATTGAAGTCATCATTCGTCAAATGTTGCGCAAGGTCACCATCCACCATCCAGGAAATTCTGACTTTTTAAATGGTGAGCAACTAGAGTTCTCTCGTGTTAGAATTGCAAATCGTACATTAGAAGCTAGTGGTAAAACAGCCGCTACTTTCGTACGTAATCTACTTGGTATTACTAAAGCCTCTTTAGCCACTGAGTCATTTGTATCTGCAGCCTCTTTTCAAGAGACTACCAGAGTGCTTACTGAGGCAGCTGTTGCAGGTAAACATGATGAACTACGTGGTTTAAAAGAAAATGTTATTGTGGGCAGACTAATTCCGGCTGGTACTGGATATTCATATCACAAAGATCGTATACGAAAAAACAAAATAAACAACACACCTCACATACAGCATATTACTGCTGACTCAGCTGCTGCTAGTTTAACTGAATTGCTTAATGCTGGTACTGCTGATAAATGTAGTCAAGACTCATAATAAGAGGACAATTGTAAACACAAACCACTCATAAGATATGCATACTTTAAGGAGGAGCATTTGATTATTATACAAAAAAAGATTCGCATTGCTATTACCGGTACAGATGGACGCATGGGGCGAAAATTAATTAAAGCCACTATACAAAATCCAGATATGACTCTAGGTGCCGCTATAGTAAGAAAACACTCTCCCCTCATTGGAAGAGACGCAGGTGAGCTTGTAGGTTGTGGTATTACAGGTGTAATTATCACTGATCAAAGTGATCTACTAGTGGATCACTTTGATGTATTAATTGATTTTACACACCCGAAAGGCACCTTGAAATATCTTGCATTATGTAAAACATACCGCAAAGCAATGATAATAGGCACCACTGGATTAAACAAAACAGAATATGAGATCATAAAAAATACAGCAAAAGACATAGCTATTGTATGCTCTTCTAATTTCAGTATAGGAGCTACTATAATGCTTAAACTGGCAGAAAAAGTAGCAAACGTAATTGGAGAACATACGGATATTGACATTATAGAAAAACATCACCGTTATAAGATAGACGCACCATCTGGCACCGCATTAGCAATAGGAGAATCTATTGCGAAAACATTGAACTGGGACTTTAATAAACATAAAATATATTCTGATGAGTACTCAATGGCTCCACGTTTGGCACAAAAAATTAGATTCACTGCAATAAGATCTGGGGATATTGTTGGTGAACATACAGCATTATTTTCAGATATCGGGGAACGCATTGAGCTTAGTCATAAAGTGTCAAATCGCATAGCGTTTGTAAAAGGTGCTTTAAGAGCAGCTTTATGGTTGCAATCTCATAAAGCAGGCTATTTTAATATGCTTGATGTACTAAACTTGCATAATATTTAACACGAAACAACACTTCAATCATTTAAACAAGAAAAGAGATAGGAGACACACACCTATCGTATTGCAATATCAGGACGCTTCATGAAACGAAAAAAATCGCTCTGCGGACTCAATACTACTATATCTTGCTGAGTTTTAAAGCTATTTTCATAAGCGCGTAAACTACGTAAAAAAGCATAGAAGTCAGGATCTTGACTAAATGCATCAGAAAAAAGCTTAGCAGATTCTGCGTCTCCTTCACCCTCAGTAATTAAAGCTTGACGACGCGCTTCTGCAAGAGTACGCGCCACAGCATAATCTGCTTGCGCCCTGACTATTGCTGCTTCCTCTGCACCTTGCGCTCGCTGGCTACGAGCGACAGATTCACGTTCGGCGCGCATACGTGCATAAATAGCATCGGACACTTCAGTAGGAAGGTTAATCTGCTTGATACGTACATCGATAACCTTAATACCCAATACGGCCATACTATTTGGATTAATAGAAGATACTTCATGATGTGCGGTAGCATCAGATGATGACATCAAGGTTTCTTCAGAATTGTCTATACTGGCACTACCTGTGTTCAGGGAATGACGTACATCAGTGGTTAATCGACCATGAGAATCAGTAACAATAGCCTGCACATCCAGGCGACCAATTTCCGAACGTAATCTGTCACTAAATTTACGTTTTAGTAATATTTCAGCCTGCGAGATATCACCACCACCAGTAGCAAGATAGTAACGACTAAAATCACTTACACGCCATTTAATATATGAGTCTACAATAAGATCTTTTTGCTCTTTAGTAACAAATCGATCTGCTTGGTTATCCATAGTCTGAATGCGGGCATCTAATAGCTTCATTGATTCTAAACATGGAATTTTAAAGTGTAAACCTGGCATATATACTAATGGTTGGCCCTCAGAGTTTCGTAAAACCTTACCAAATCGCATAACAATACCACGCTGACCCTCTTGTACAATACAAAGTGAAGAGCCTATTAATATTAAAAATATAAACACAAATATCAATGATTTACGCATCATTACTACTCCTCCCTTTTACTCATCAAAGTATGTACACGGTGTGAATTCGCTCGACGAGCATCTATAACATCGTTCGATTGGATGGTTTTAGTACTATTATGATTGTTGACAGTTTGCCCATTACTACTATTTACCCCTGCTAAAGACGACATCTCCTGACACTTATTACTACTGTATTGATGATGTATGTTATTATTGTCTTCGTTGGTCTGTGTAGTTGCTAAATGCTCTAAAGGTAGCACAATCAGATTATGGGATTGATCATTGACTAATACTTTTCGGGTATGACCTAAAACACGTTCCATGGTTTCAATATATAAACGCTCACGTGTAATTTGTGGTGCTGCTTTGTATTCTGGTAAAATACGTGCAAAGCTGTTAACCTCACCCTGTGCTTCTAATGTTACACGTGTTTTGTAAGCACGTGCTTTTTCTAAAATACCCTGCGCGTCACCACGCGCACGTGGTAATCTATCGTTAGCATACGCTTCAGCTTCACGCACCACCTGTTCACGATTTTCACGGGCAGCTATAGCATCATCAAACGCTGCTTTTACATCTTCCGGGGGACGCGCGGCTTGTAGATTAACATCAAGGAGAGTAATACCCATATCATATAAACTAATAGTGCCCTCTAACTCACTTTGTGTTTTACTGCGTACTACCGTTCTACCTTCTGTTAAAATACGATCCATAGTTAACCGCCCAATAACACCACGCAAAGCGCTATCAGTAGCTTGCATAAGACTATCATCAGCACTATTTACAGAAAATAAATAACGTTCTGGATTAGTGACTCGATACTGTACATTCATTTCTACACGTACTACATTCTCATCTGTAGTGAGCATAGTTCCAGAAGAAGATAGTTCACGCACAGCCTCAACATTAACTGCTTGCACATTATCCACAAAAACTGGTTTCCAATTCAAACCTGGGTACACTATGTGACTAAACTTCCCAAATCGCGTAATCACACCCCTTTCGGCCTCTTTTATAGTATAAAATCCAGCCATTACCCAGAAAAATAATAAAACTATAACTATGACTCCTATAAAACGCTCTACTGCTCCAATCACAGGAGGTTCTTTATTATCACCTTTATTCTTGTTGCCCCCAAGCCTGATAATATTATGGCTTAACTTACGGAGAAAACCATCCCAGTATAGCGCCTTATTCTCATGCCCTCCTTTATTGTTTCCTGTAGAATTGCCACCTGTATTATGACTGTCTCCCCACGGATTATTGTCCTGTCCGTTGTCTCCAGGATGATTCCAGGCCATGCTTATACTCCATTTCATGATTTTATACATTAATATTTGTGGATAGAAAAATATCAAGTTAATACAATGCTTCAAAAAAATATATATATGCGGTTAATGCTATAATCAAATATTACTTCTACAATAATGAACTGTTTTTTGCAGTTTGAGACGCCAACTAAGGAAAATGCATACTCCTACTCAAAACCATGAGTACGTGATATTCCAAATTTTTTGAACTCAGGAATCTTTATCTTGAATGTATAAAATGTCTTACAATGCCATCATAAGAAGCAAAAACCTACTTGCATGTTCTTTTCATCTTGATGTCTGAGTACATACATACAATTGTGCAATATATACTTCTATGCTCATGTAACATTACATACACAGAACCCAATACAAAGATTAAATACACATCATTATAACATAGTTCATCACTCATAATGTCTTAGACCAGGCAGACCATCTAGCATTCATAGATCGCTCGCATAAATATACTAACACACCTTGTATATATTTTACTTGAGGTTAATGAAATTTCATAAAAACCTGTAGAATAGGCTAGTACAATCTATACACTATTACTCTATCAGTTATTGACTAGATGTATTTTTACAAATACCACTGATCACTTATACCTTCCTTATTGCCACAAGATCATATGTATATTTGTTTACATACATCTTGTTATAATGATGCCGTAATATTGCAATAACACTAAGTTTTTATGCCAAATATTGAGTGTAATAAAATTACATTATTCTATTTCAGTCCAATATAGAAATAAATGATTTCTAATATAGAGTACGAATCGGGCAGTCCATTGTCTATGATCACTATATACATAACATATCAATAATCATTAGTAATGTGCGATTATTCTGAATTATTTTGGGTTGTTATGATATCTTATTGCTCTGTTCTAATATAGATTTAACATTATACTTCTGTATCTGCAGAACATATTTAATGTATATATGTATATAATGTGTATATTATGCCATCACAGGATACTCTTTTGACTTCATAAGAAGACCTCTTCATACCTCTCAAATAATGAGATCACTGGTCTCTTTTATCTATTATGATGGTAAGAAATAGAGAGAGCTGGCACTACAGTAGAAATGGCATGTTTATACACTATTTGACTCACTGTATTTTTCAACAAAATAACAAACTGATCAAATGACTCTATCTGACCCTGCAATTTTATACCATTTACTAAATAAATAGAAACTAACACTCGCTCACGACGTAGTGCATTTAAAAATGGATCTTGCAATAATTGCCCCTTGGACATTGTATCGTTTCCTTAATTTACCTGTTATATATAAACTCTAATGATGCACCAGAAAATCATACAGTGGTCTTTTATAAACACTATGTTATTTTACGCAAACACTATTTTTTATCTGTGTATTAAGAACCTTTAACACTGTTTTCAAAGCCATATCAAGATTATCACTGTCCAGCCAGTGTATCTCTTGTTCCCAGTTACGTAGCCAAGTCATCTGTCGCTTAGCTAATTGCCGAGTGGCGCAGACAGTTTGATAAATCATAGTTGGATAGTCAATTATCCCGGATAAATAAAACCACATTTGACGATATCCCACGCATCGCATAGAAGGCATATTAGAGTCTAAGTCACCCCGTTTAAACAATACTCGCACTTCCTCTTCAAATCCTAATTGCAGCATATGACTCAAACGTCTTTCAATCCGTTGGTTAAGAAGTAAACGATCTTTTGGTGCCACGGCAAATGCAGAAATATTATAGGCTAATGGCTCTCTTCGCGTTTTTATCAACTCGGTAAGAGTGCAACCAGTAATAAAAAAAACCTCTAGTGCGCGAGATAAGCGTTGTGAATCATTGTAATGAATACGTTGTGCTGAAACAGGATCTATATGGCATAATTGATCATGCAATGCTCTCCAGCCTATTTTTTTTGCTGTGATCTGAATATTTTGACGTACTGCTGGATTCGAGCTAGGCAAAGGTGACAGCCCATCCATCAAAGTCTTATAGTAAAGCATGCTACCGCCAACCAGTAGAGGAATGCAGCCTTTCTGTGTAATGTTCTGCATTTCTTCTATAGCATCACGACGAAACTCAGCAACAGAATACACCTCTGATGGATCACGAATATCTAACAAATGATGAGATATAGGAGAACCCTTATCCATAGAAGGTTTAGCCGTTCCAATATCCATACCTCGGTAGATTAACGCAGAATCTACACTAATAAGATCTACTGGAGCCATCTGACGTAAAGCTAACGCTAGTTTGGTTTTACTCGATGCAGTCGGACCCATTAAAAAAATGGCCATTGGGTATGATGCATCGATAAATTTTTTATGCATTGGTAAACACATTTATCATTTTTTAATTTTTATTATTTAAAGGATATAACCGATTCGGCTATCTTAATATTTTACATCTTTTTATTAATTCTTGAGCACTTGTACATACAATATGAGCAATGCCATTGAGGTTCTGTAACATACTGTAAAATTGTTAACTTAAATAATATAAATTACTTATTATTAAAGAGACATTTATACCAGATACATGCAGCTATATAGCGACGTTATACATTTTACATCACAAGATATTATTATATAGTCTGTATTACCAGGTTTTATTGAATGATTAAGCGCCAGCACGAAAATGATTGAATATATGTATGCTATAACGTTATATATGTGACATCAGAATCAAAAGCTACAACAGAAACTGTTCTCCAAATAGTTTTTAGATACAAATTCTTAGTGTAGTCGTACAGCATTAAGATGCACCTTCAAATTTTAACACTTAACTACGCAATTATTCATGCTATCGCTGTCATATTACGCACATTTTCTGTTTTGACACCCATAACATAGTGGCAAACAGAGTCGCAACAGTTGTAGATCCTGTATATTCATGATAAATCTAAACATAGAGATCCCATGTTCTAGAAAAATGAATTCTAAGTATACACTGACCATCTATTGTACTCTTATCTATACCACACAAGACCATTATAAATACTGCTGCTCATAACAGATTAGTAGTTATAACAAAACAATCACTAATTAAATATGCTCTTTTTATGCATATCACTTGTAAAAAATTACAAAGCGCAGTATTCTCACTACATATAGCCTTTCATGTAAATCTTATGCATAATTTATCAGTAATTACTAAAGTAATACGCTCAGCAGAACTTCTAGTTTCCGCTTAGATCGTCTATCATGTAATATTTTTATCCTTTTCTGTTATTGCATATCATAGATGCTCTATATACAGAATATATCTTTCTAGGATGCATATTATAGTTAAAAACAAGATCACGATATAATAACCTATACGTGTAATTATAATAATTATCTAGCACATAAATCGAGTATATATACCACTCAATATTGAACGAAAAAAAATAAATACTATACCGGAGCAGTGCTAGATAGCATCTAATACGTAATATTATAGCTCTTCTACAATATATTTACGGAAGCAATGATATATACTTATTGCATGCTTTTATCAAGCAACAATACTGCATGTGTATAAGAATATAAAAACTGACTAACCTCTCTCTAAAAGCGTTCATAAACTGTACATTTTATCACATATTTTCAATTCTAATTGCAAGACGCAGGGTGAGTAAATAAACAATGATCCTCTTATACTCTATAAGAGAGTGGTGCATCACAACGTATGAGGTCTCCAAGAATTCTTCTAATCACCTATCATCTTATACTATTCACTCTTTAATACGCATCATGTATTGCATACATATAATTTCTACGAAATGAAAACGATAGGCTCAGAATCTTTGGTTAAAAGTATACATTACTCTCTGTATTTTTACTTAATACGTTGTATCTTGTGCACATGAGCGGAACGTTTTACAGGTTGCATTAATCGATGATTAGCGGTCTGCGTTTGATGGTCAGAAGCTATACCTACTAAATATTTACTATTCTGTATGACGTGATATTTGTGAGTCATAGGAGGTTTTTTTTTCATAATTACTAACTGTTGACCTTTTCTCCCTCTTGCCATAGGTTGTAATAGTTGTACGTTATTTCTTTTTGTACAAAATGGTGGGTTTAACACAAAATAGGTATGAAGACCTTGATATATAGACTGAGCCATTTTCTTTTGATATGCCAAGCTACCAAGAAGTTTCTCTTCTGTTGGGTTACTAATAAAACCTATTTCAATTAAAAGAGACGGAATATATGGGGAGCGTAATACACCAAAACTGGCATACGCTGGTTTTCGATGATGTAAAGTACAAATATTCTGTAACTGAGAAAGAAGTATAGCAGCTACATCATACCCTACTCTCTGTGAGTGACTAAACTGTAGATCAAGTAAAGCCTGATGTAAATATCGATCAGTTGGAACATTATTTAGCAGAAAATGGTGAGTTTTACCTACAACCTGAGACGTCTTCTCGTGTTTTTTGAACCAATTTGCCATTTCATGATTCGCGCGACGATTAGATAAAACCCATGCGGATGCACCAGCGGCTGTATAATTTCGCGCAGAATCTGTGTGAATTGATATAAGTATGTTCGCTTTTTTCTTATGAGCTATTTCCGAACGCGCTTGAACAGAAATAAAATTATCCCCATAACGAGTCATAACCCCTGTAAACATAGGATCGGAATCTAGGTATTTTTTTAGTTTACGAGCAATAGAAATAGTTATATCTTTTTCTTCTGACCCCCCCCTTCCAATAGCCCCAGGATCTTGTCCACCGTGCCCCGCATCAATAGCAACTATTATCTTACTCCTTGTACAATTCAAACTAGAAGGATGATGTATTGTATCTATCTTTCTTAGGGGGGAGTTAACATGCTTTTTATTTGGACGCATAATACTCAATTTATGAATCATCGACATCTTTGAAAACTTAGTATGAATAGATTGTTTCGGCACAGGCTGGGGAAGAGAAATAGTGCATAAAACGTGATAACGAGTGCCAATAGGCTTACTCAATACTTTTATTGTCCTACTGTGGCTTACATTAAAAACAAGACGTATATTACGGGTATGTTTCTGCGCACTAGCACGTATACATTTTAGAATATTTTTCTGAGAGAAAATATGTGGTATCCCACATAATATAGTACTATGATAAATATCAAAAACTATACGATCGGGTTGATGTAACGGGAACATAACATAGACTGGTTTCGTAGAAAAAACCAGTCTCACCTGTGCTAAACGTCTACTATTAGAAATATCTATCTTTAGTAGATCAGCTGCTTGAGAAGAACACAAAAAAAAGAATAGAATCGTCACATACCAGTGATTGTACTTTGATATCATTCTTTAATTTATTGACTAAAATACATTATAAAATCATTTTTAAAATCAATAACTCCTGAAGCGGTATCTCTAACGAAAATTAACCACTATGGTAAGTATGTAGCATGCAAGTAGAGAGATTTTTGATATGATAATAGATCAGTCGAATGAATAGAAAATTATTTCTACAGAAAAAACAAGCATACCAGTACACTTTTCTATTTCTGCCCACACTAATTAAGCATCGCAGTTGAGATAATCTACCTATAATCCCACTATACAAATAAAGCTATTAAAAGTGACACCTAAATAATATTTATTATATCATAGTAACAGATGTAATAATCACACAGTCTATAGTAATGTAATTAAGACTTCGCGAGCTATGTACAGTATACAATACGTAAGCCTGTAAAAACAGACAATAACCTAGCACCTAATTTGACAAATCATATCCCATAATAATCAAACCCTTCAGTAAACACGCTGCAGTATTAACACCTTCAGACCCCATATCCAATATTATTTACATAGTAAAATATTATCATAAATGGAAATAATCAACCAAAATACCTTCAATCTCGCCTAGGTAGCACATATTATTCATATAAAAAACTGATTCCAAATGATACAGTGTTTACATCGACTTATACACATAAAAATACAGATACATCTGTAATGCATTGTCATATGCTATATAGCACATAAAGATGACATCATTATGATGATAATCATCTATATGATTTTCTATAAAATCATTTCCATCAATAACACAGCATGTTATACCTAAGTTTGTGGTAAGTATTAATGATGTAATATGTTATATTAAACACATGCATATCTAGAAAATTATTCTATATACAAAAATAATAATATATTTATGCCTAAAAAATATCTTAGCTCTCTAGCTAATGCTTTTATATAAATACCCTTCTCTTCATATTCATTCAGTCAAAGCTCATATGATTTAAATTGATATAGTTTTGGAAATATTCTATGTCTTCTGAATTGTATTCCAATTTGGAAACTACCGTATTTGCAAGTATCTTACATTCTCAGAAATTTAAACACAAAAAAATCATATATCTCTTACTACAGATTTTTACATAAAATGTAACATTATGGGATATAAATATGTCTATCTCTAATTAGTCATACAATAAATCTTTACATGGAATTCCAAATAAAAATCAAGTAACAGTGATATTCTGATATGATTGTCGTCATCACACGCATAACTGTTTCTAAAAAGACATTTTAGATAAATATGCACTGCATAATCATTATTATTCACTGCTTTATGTTAAATAAAACACATCTATGTTCATTTGATTTTATAAAATAACATCATAATATTAGGTACGTTTTATAGAAAAAATACAGCATTCCGTACAATAGTAGCCTGCATCTGATATGTGACAATCATACTCAATAAATATTTTAACCTTATAGCTATTACTGTTAGATCATATCGATCAATAATAATGTAGTAATATATTTTCACAAGCATCATCCATATTGGATAACTCGTCATCGTATGCATTATACTCCGCACTATACGAAATCTAAGACACCGCTTTGTGATGTCATACCCTTGAGTCTTAAAATACACTAATTCAATCAAACAAAAATGGAGTAAATATAGAAAAATGGATACCTGGCATCCAAATGCTTCAATTGTGAATTTATTTCAACGTGCGAGCATTATCGCTAAAATCCGACGTTTCTTTTCTGACCGTAAAGTCTTAGAAGTAGAAACTCCTACACTTAGTCAATCAACTGTCACTGATGTACATATCTCCTCTTTTCAAACATATTTTTTACGACCGGGAGAGCAAGAAAATCAAGCACTCAAACTCTGGTTAACAACCAGCCCTGAATATCATATGAAACGCTTATTAGCAGCAGGTAGTGGCCCAATTTATCAATTGTGCCGTAGCTTTCGCAATCAAGAAATAGGACGTTACCATAATCCAGAGTTTACAATGCTAGAATGGTATCAGCCAAACTATGATATGTATCGTTTAATGGATGAAGTAAACGAACTGTTACAGTACATACTGCAGTGTAAACCAGCAAAATTTCTTTCATACCAAGAAGTTTTTTTACGTTATCTTAATCTGGATCCGCTCTTAGCAGATACTCATCAGCTACAAAAAAAAGCAGATCAATTAGGTGTTGGTAACGTATCTCAAAATGAAGAAGATAGAGATCTGCTGTTAGAACTTCTTTTTGTGAGTGGAATAGAAAATAAAATCAGCACAGAAAACCCAACATTCATTTACCATTTTCCTGTTGCACAAGCTGCGCTTTCCACTATAAATAAATATGATCGCCGCATTGCGGAACGCTTCGAAGTCTATTTTCATGGCATAGAACTGGCTAATGGGTTTCATGAATTAACAGATAGCAATGAACAACTTCAACGTTTCGCAAGAGATAATGATAAACGCGCTACCTCTGGGCTACCACAGCAACCTATCGATCCCTATTTAGTGGGCGCCCTAGATTATGGTATGCCAGAGAGCGCTGGCGTGGCACTAGGTGTTGATCGCTTAGTAATGCTCGCTTTAGAGGTGGATCAGATCAGTGATGTAATTGCCTTTGCAGTAGATCGTTGCTAACGCTCTAGATATCAAAATATCAAAATATTAAATAATAGCTTCTATTCATCAATGAGATGCAGTATGAATGATATTTCACACCGCGTTATATTTGTAGTATACGCAAAATAGCATAATACGTATGAGATACATCATATTCTACTTAACACATACATTTACTTCAGTACGAAGACCTTCTATGCGTACCTGTAATGCTGGGGATTGCACATCTATGTTATGCTCTTGAAAACCTAACAATATTAATCGATGCAAATCATGACGTAATGGCATGCGGTGTTCCATCTCTGCAGCATGAATACGTAGCTCGAATAATTGCAGACCTTGTTGTAAATCTACTAAAAAAACTTCTGGTGGTGGATTTTTTAATACAAAACGACAACGTTCTACAGCTTTCAGTAAAATATTTGTCACTTCCTCAGTATTAGCGCTTAGCGATGCCGGAATACTTAATACTACCCTCGTCACAGAGTCTGAAAGTGACCAATTAGTAAACTGTTCAGTAATAAAAGACCGGTTTGGCACAATAATTTCTTTACGATCCCAGTCCGTGATTGTAGTAGCTCGAGTATTGATGCGTGTTACACTTCCAGTCAAATTACGGATAGTGACTGTATCACCGATACGGATCGGTTTTTCAAATAAAATAATTAAACCTGAAATAAAATTAGCAAAAATTTCCTGTAACCCAAAACCTAATCCTAAGCTTAAACCAGCAACAAGCCACTGTAATTTTGACCAATCGATACCGATTAATGAAAAACCGGTTAAACTGCCAAGCAGTATAATCAAATACTTACTAGAAGTAGTGATAGCATACCCTGTACCTGGCATTAAATTCAAGTGTTGTAAGAGCGCTAACTCTAAGAAAGAAGGCATATTACGTACTAATTGAGTAGTAATGATAAACACAAGAACAGCATGCATGACTGAACCAAGTGTTATAGGTTGTACGGTATCAATACCATGCATTATACTACTGACATCCCAAAGATGAATATTTTCTAAAAAACTAAAAGCAGCATGAATTTCAGACCACAAAGCAAGAATAAAAACTAAAGCAATTAAAGTAAGCAACGAGCGTACTAGTTTGAGTGACTGTGTACTAATAGAGTCTAAATTAATACTTGGTTCTTCAATTTCCACATGATCACCAACACCCTTATGAAGAAATACTGCATCGTCGTCAGTACGAGCACGTTGAGAAAGGATCTCAGCACGGCGTACGCGCGCTCTATCAAAAGCAATCCGACGCCTCTGAATAAGCATCCAACGACGAATAATATGATAAATAACTAAAAAAACAAATCCAATAGCTAGTGATGTCCCTAATCTGTCTAATAAAGCTTGCGCAGTATCTAGATAACCAATACATGTTGCTAATATAGCCACTACTGGAATGATAATTATCATATTCCAAATAATATTATTCATGACATGAGAAATATTCCCACGATGATTAAAATATAGAGGAATATCGGCGCGTTTCAGTGTTTCTGCTATCATGCTTAAGAGTCCACAAGTTAGAATAAAACACATTCTACCAAGTGTGGGAGAGAATTTATGGTCCAAAAAATTCTCAAAAGATATCAACATTATGATTAAAGGAACTATCATCCAGATACATATTTTACAACAACGCACGGCAAGTGCCACTTGATTTTTTGGCCAGCGAAAATGCACAGTAAAGAGACCGTCTTCACACGCAAAAACATTACAAATTGTTAAGCCCCATAACAATGGTACGCTAGCAACAACACCGTCTCCCATAGCCACTGCAATAGAGTAAGGCCAGGCATTCTGCAGACCATATCCTAGTGCTTCTAACAGCATCGGTAATGGAAATGAAATTAAAATAGACCAAAATAAAGTACGTATTGTAAGGTTAAATTGGTCTTTGGTCACCTTTCCTACTTTGCTGGATGCACGTTTAAGGAAATAACGAAAATGACGATATGAGCTCAAACTAAAGAAAACTAATAAGCTAGATAAACACAAAGGTAGGAGTGTATTTTGGCTCGTGAACATCATTAAAATCGCTTTACCTAACTGACCTAATGTGTCTGATGACAACAAAACTCTTAGATCATCTAACAATGCACCAGGATAACTAAAATTTATTGCATTTATATCAGGTGTCCAAAATAGATAACGATGGGTGGCATCTTTAACTTCATTCAGTGCATCCACTAATTGACTATTTGCTACATTTAATTTAGTTAATTCTAAAGTAAGAACATCAGAACCAGATAACAGTTCAGTTACAAGCTGATGCTGAGTCTGAAGTTGCACTGAAAAAATCTTTTCTTGTTCTTTTGTTAGCGTAGGATACCCGCTTGTTTTTAAGGAAAATTTCTGCTCGAATAGATCAGAATAGTATAAACGTTTAGCACGTAACTCAGCCATTTCTCTGTCTAATTGCTGTGGTTTGATAATCTTAGGCAGACGTGCTACTAACCCCCTTAATGCTTCACCAAGTACATTAGAGGCACCCAGCCACTGGGACTGTTCACAAATAGTACGTAATGCCTGACGAACCTGAATGGTTTTTTCAGCGGCAGTACGCTGCTGAGCAGCCACTAGATCCATACGTAAAGCCTGTTGCTTCAGTTCTAATAATAGATTTTGATTAATACGAAATTGCTCAATAATCGCGTCTGGCATATCCTGCACATCTTCTTCTCGCTGTTCATACATAGCTAAAGATGTCTTTACTACATGCTGTTTATAGCTATACCGCTCGTTGCGTAATTCTTGCGGCATACCATCTTGATCATCGACTTGCCACAGATGAACCCCAAAATACATCCGTGCAAGTCTTGATCTATGACAAACTGACAATTTCTCTAAATACAGTGCACCGATCAAGGCTTGACATGCATTCAACTCTTTTTGTTGTTGTATGAATGGCAGTCTTTTGTTTATATTCGTTGATGGAGTTTGTATGTATAATGGACGATTTTGTCTGTAAAAAACTTTATGTACTATAAGTGGGTTTTCTAAGAGGTGAAAAAACAAATAACTGATCTTGTCAGCACAATTATCATCTTCCCGGACTTCCCATGCTTCTTCTATGACTTTGTTACTCTTTTTCACGCTGTCTTTCTGACACGCAGCAGTAGTTACCTTACGATATGCTGAATGATATGATAACTTCTTCGTAAAAATCTCCTGATATAATTCATAAGACTTCCTAGGAAGACTATCGATTATCTGTCGACATTCTCGTGCTATATTTATCCACTGCATATATTCTTTGACAGAGTAAAACGATGCAGATCTAGTATCATAATGCGATATGTTTTGGGCTATACTATTTATGTAAGGTTGTATCTCCTTATATCCCTGCGGTATTTTTAATACATCTCGTGCATTATAATCATGCACTGGATGAAAAGAGATGTAGCCTAAAAAAATAGAAAGAATCAGGTAGAGCATAGTGATCACATGATTAGTTAAGTTTAATCGCCTGTAGATTTTCTGTTTTCGCTTCTTATAGCTAAAGGCATCCCAAGACGAACTTGACTACCTGCACAAAGGCTAGAATCGAGTGTAATTTTACCAGAAGATAATAAAGTAATAACGGTTGAACCTAGTTTAAATCGACCCATTTCATCTCCCTTTCTTAAAGTTATAACGTCATTGTCTATATGAGTAAGTGGCCAATTCCAACATTTAATAATGCCCTGACGTGGCGGCGTCACAGTACCTGACCAAATAGTTTCAATACTACCAACGATAGTTGCACCTACTAAAACCTGTACTACGGGTCCAAAGGGAGTATCAAAACGACAAATTAAGCGCTCATTACGCGCAAATAAATTAGGAATGCGTTGTCTCATAAAGAGATTTAATGCATAGAGATCGCCAGGTACATAAATCATCTCGCGTAATACTCCATTACATGGCATATGGACACGGTGGTAGTCCTTTGGAGAGAGGTAAATAGTTACAAACACACCATCTTGAAACAACTTTGTCATAGCATAACTACCAGCCAGTAAAGATAAAAGCGAATAGGAATGTTCTTTGGCTTGTAGAATTTGATCACCCTGAATTAACCCAATTTGACTAATTACACCGTTCGCAGGACAAACCAGTACATTTGAATCACTTTTAATTTGATATAAATTATCACGCAAACGGCGTACGAAAAAATCATTAAAAGTATTGTACATAGCAGTATCAGTCTTCTGAAATTCCTGCATATCCACTTTATAATACCAAATAAATAGATCAATTACAGCCTTTGTAAGCCACCCAAAACGTTTTGCAGCACACCATCCTGCTAATTCAGTCAAAGCTTGCTTAGGCAAGATATAATTTAAAGCAAGCTTAATACAAGCTAACATTTTTACCTCTGATTTTTAGTAAACTATAGAATTAATTGAGGGAATAATAAAAATCCGATGGCATGAAGCTATCAGTTAGTCTCATATCTCCCCGTATCCTATAAACTATGCATAACTTGTGCATATCCGCAGCTGTCATCGGAACCTTAATGATCTTTTGCTAACTGTACTTAAAATATACTTTTTTAAAATATGTAGATTATAGAATTTCTGTGCATGCTAAGACAATCTTTTCATTAAAAATAATCTTTGTGTTATTGATTGCTGTTAATACATACGTTGTGTACATTTGCAACAATCATAAAACCAGCTATGCTAACTATTATAACTTATCAATTTTTATATAATATGGATACACTATGAGCAATATATACTTAGATAATTCTTTCACAATTGGTCGTACTCCCCTGGTTCGATTGAACCGCATTGGTAATGGACAAATTCTTGTAAAAGTTGAATCGCGCAATCCTAGCTTTAGTGTAAAATGTCGCGTGGGCGCTAATATGGTTTGGGATGCAGAAAATCGTGGTATTCTTAAAAAGGGTATGCAGTTAGTAGAACCAACTAGCGGCAATACAGGTATTGCCCTAGCCTATGTAGCAGCCGCACGTGGATATCGCTTAACGCTAACTATGCCAGACACGATGAGTATCGAACGCAGAAAGTTATTAAAAGCATTGGGGGCTAATGTAATATTAACTCCAGGTGACCAAGGAATGAAAGGTGCTATCAGTAAATCAGAAGAAATTGTCGATAATCATCCGGAAGCATGTATTTTACTACAACAATTTCATAATCCAGCTAACCCTGCAATTCATGAAAAAACCACAGGTCCAGAAATCTGGAAAGATTCCGGTGGAAATATAGATGTTTTTATTTCTGGTGTAGGTACCGGTGGCACTCTAACTGGAGTCACGAGATACCTAAAACACACTAAAGGAATTAAAGATCTCATTTCAGTAGCAGTTGAACCAATTGATTCTGCAGTAATTTCTCAAACATTAGCGGGAAAAGAAATAAAACCAGGTCCACATAAAATTCAAGGTATTGGGGCCGGCTTCATTCCAAAAAATCTTGATCTTAACCTTGTAGATCGTGTCATAGTTGTTACAAATGAAGAAGCGATTTCTACTGCACGCCTATTAATGCTCAAAGAAGGCATCTTAGCTGGTATATCTTCCGGTGCAGCTCTCTCTGCTGCACTCAAAATACAAAAAGAAAAAAACTTTATATCAAAAAATATTGTGGTCGTTCTTCCCTCATCTGGCGAAAGATATCTTTCTACCTCACTTTTTTCTGATATCTGATCTATTGACAAAAAGAGATCTTCGACTATTTTCTTCATGAAAATAGTCCTGCTCTTACTCTTTATACTATATACACCGAACATCTAGTACACAGATGTGGTCTCTACAACAGAGTATCTGTATCACCTATGGGCAGATACTCAACGAGTATTTATAAAACTCTTAATTAAAAAATATTCAGGCTCTATTTATTAGAGTAAATTTTCCTAGAAAACCGAAAATTACAATGAGAATTTCTAGAGCTGCACATTGGCATTTAATCTATTGATGTAGATAGGCACTAGAGTTTTATTTTTTCCAAACAACATGAAATATAAAAGGTTATCGAATAACATGACATGAAAATACTACAGCTTCTATGAACTATAAAATCTAGAAGGATACAAGGACATGTCACAAAATGTCATATAGACATGATATGTATATCCGTGATTTATATAATTTATTTTTGAATATTTTGGAGTATTTATGTGGTGCTGATACCCAGATTCGGACTGGGGACCTCACCCTTACCAAGGATGTGCTCTGCCAACTGAGCTATATCAGCATCATATGGAGCGGACAACGGGAATCGAACCCGTGTCATCAGCTTGGAAGGCTGAGGTAATGTCCATTATACCATGTCCGCATCTAAAAACTTCTATGTACGATCTAGCTCATGCTCACTAGGTGGTATGGGGGTATTCTATACTTTATAGAATAAAAAACATATTTTATATGATATAATTATAGATTGCGGCATAGAACCTAAGAGTATTCCAAGATCAATATATTATATTATATCACTAAATGAAATAGAACACATTATACTAATAAATACTAAGTACAGATCATAGTTAAGTGGTGGTGGGAGAAGGATTCGAACCTTCGAAGTCTATGACGACAGATTTACAGTCTGCTCCCTTTGGCCGCTCGGGAATCCCACCAATAATCTTCATGAGCTCTTCATGGTGCCGGCTACCGGAATCGAACTGGTGACCTACTGATTACAAGTCAGTCGCTCTACCAACTGAGCTAAACCGGCATTTAGTACATCTTATTTTAAAAAAACCGCATAGAATATGCAACACAAATTATACATTTATCTTAATAAAAATCATTTATTTTCCAAAAAATATTTACTACAGTTGACTAAAAAGTCATCTATCATTTACAATTAATAAAATCTACTCTTGTGTAGTCTCTTTTTGACTCACCCTGATTGCTTAACGTATCCATACATCACCACAAATTACAACCCTAACCCATAAGATAACATATCTTTTTTCAACTGCCCTGCACGATCAGCGATTATTAATCCTGCATTACGTACCATTTTTAATGGTAAACATTTATGACTAAAAGCAACATGCAATAGATCTATCCCATTTTGCATCAGGTAATTATCCTTTTTTCGTTTGTCCTGGTAGCGTTGTAATACCTCTACAGAAGCCCACTGATCCGAGTTCTGACGCGCTTCTCTGAGAACCTCCATGAGCGCAGAGACATCACGATAGCCAAGATTAACACCCTGCCCTGCCAATGGGTGCAACGTATGTGCTGCATCGCCCACTAATGCTAGTCCAGCTAATATGTAATGCTTAGCATGACTACGATAAAATCGTAGCACAGTTGTCGCCAATGGTGTGACGGTTCTCACACGACTAGGAAAATGTATCTGGATTTCTTTTTTTAACTGCGTCATTGTTAGCCCCTGTAGGCTGTTAAGCCGCGCGGGTTGGTCATACCAAACTAGTAAGGCCCAGCACCCAAAAAGTGGTAAAAAAGCCCGAGGACCATGAGGTGTAAGTTGTTGCCACGTACTGTCTCCTGGATGATAATTACAGTACACACTAATGAGCATGCAGGATTGTGTATATTGCCCACTATAACAGCCAATGTTTACTAGTTTTCTTACCTGTGAATGCGCACCATCTGCGCCTACCACGAGAAGTGCCTGTAAATTGGTACCATCATCCAAAATGATATTCCAAGTATCTTTTCTCTTCTGCACATCTATTAAACGTGTTTTATAAAAAATTGGTACAGATTGATGGTGTAATTGTTGCGACAATGCGTATTTTAATACATGGTTTTCCACCATATAACCTAACTCAGATAAACCAAGTGACTGAGCATCAAATCTAACACGAGCTATTTGATACTCCCAAAGTTCCTGTGTGCGATAAGGTGCACAACGCATAACAAGAACACGTGGCCAAACTTCTAGCTTTTTGAGGAAAGTCACTGAGGCGGCAGTAATTGCTGATATTCGTAAGTCTGGGTTCGACAACGGATCAAACATCGGTGGTGGTGCTTGCTCAAGCACCACCACCTCAAACCCGTGCTTCGCCAAACCACTCGCTAAAGCAGCGCCTATCATACCGCCACCAACAATTACAATCTCAACAGTGTGTTTTATATCTATCATGTAGTCTTGTCTTATACATATGCGAACAAATGATGAACTCTGTTCACCGTTCTGTATGGAGAGTATAAAATTATGAATGACATCCTAATACATTATTTTATGCATAATATATCTTTGAATTCTTTTAAAACTTATAGCCTATATCATTCATTATCAGGAAACAATTTTGTACTATCAGTTCATATGCATCAATTCGTGGAATCCACACTATATTTTTTCCGTAAAAAGCATTATGCAATAACTGTTGAAAAATAAATAATTCCTGCAAATAGTCACTCTGAAAATATCTTATAATAAAATGCAGCAATCATATATAAAGAATGCATCAGTATCGTAAAATTATTGAATGTTACTATATACCTAATGACATAATCACCTAACGATGCTAAAAAAATTTTTATGATTAAGGATACATAGCATATAGGTCTTTCTAAATGGTTATAATATAATCACGACAAGTGATCGCTATCATTACCATGAATGATAGATCCATTAAGGAGTTTATAGATACTATAATTAATGCTAAAATAAAATACATCTTAATTATTCTTACTGATCAGCATAAGTAAGATACACTAGAATAGTAATTCTAGTGTATCACCAGTATTAGATAACTGCCAGTCACAATACTGGTCGTTATCATTAGTATTGCAATAGAGATTAACCATCATATTTCCTCTAAGAAAAAAACGATATTAAGCACTTAATATCGCGACATGGTTCAGAAAGATAATACACAACGACCAAGAAATATTAAAAAATCGAGTTACTGTTTCGACCAGGAAATATTTAAGAATAATAATAAAATAAAAACCCAGCATTGTGTATCTGATGCGAGACTAGATTAGCACATAAGCTACAGTACATATACTGTATTAGTATACCCTTTAAAATACAGTTTGTGTTATTATATATAAACTATCAATACATCCATGTGCCATAAAAATCTGATATACGGATATGAATAATTATCATATATTGATCATTTGAATCGTTCTTCCTGCTCGCTGTGACAAATAACTAATATATACTATATTTACCAATGATAATGTAAGCACATTACACCATACCACACCTATCTAAAACCATACATTTATACTATGATATTGCCATGAATCTTATAGATCTTTCTTGTGGTAATTTCATGGATGAATCATCTTAATGATGGTGAACATAGACACCAGAATCATACCAAAAAATAGATCACAGTATACTTCTCGTGAAGCTAAAAACATAATAGTATTATTTTTTCCTTAATAAATAGTATAATCACGCAAGAACATTAAACATTATGTTACAAAATTACAGCATAAGAACAGAGAGTGTATTGATATTGACATATAGTTAAAAGAAGCTATTGATCATACAGATATCGTTCAAGATTAAATCCAAGATAAGAAGAGATAGATCGTGAAGGGTAAGTTTATTGTTATTGAAGGTTTAGAAGGGGCTGGTAAAACTACATCGTCTCATACAGTCGCTGCTACACTACGAAAACACGGTGTGCATAAAATTATATACACTCGTGAGCCAGGCAGCACACCACTGGCAGAAAAACTTCGGCAATTAATCAAAAAAACAGAGGTTACAAAAAACGAAAAGATCATACATTACACTGAATTATTAATGCTATATGCCGCACGTATACAATTAATAGAGAATGTCATTAAACCAGCATTAACGCGTGGCACATGGGTTATTGGAGATCGCCATGATCTCTCCTCCCAGGCATATCAAGGAGAAGGTCGTGGAATTAGCCATGATTTTATATACCGCCTAAAAAAAGAAGTTATTGGTAACTTTACCCCAGACCTAACCTTATATCTAGATATTACCCCTAGGATCAGCTTACAAAGAATCAAAAAACGTGGTCAACTTGACCGTATTGAAGAAGAGTCATTGCATTTTTTTACCTGTGTTCGTAACTATTATTTAACTATGGTTAAGACAAATCATAGAATAAAAAAAATTGACGCCACTCAATCGCAAAATAAAATGACCGAAGATCTACACAGAGTTCTTAAAGAATGGTTGCAAACACAGTGATTCAAAAATACTCAGACAGCACATGGTGAATTAATCACTCCATCTTGATCGCGAAAGGTACACCTACAAACCTTGATAATCGCAAACTCTATATGATGCACAAAAATCTGATAGAACATGGTGTGCATACACACATGCTCAACCCACTGATATGCCTAGTCTGAATTTTTATTCATGTTATCAAACAAAATGTTACCTAAAAGTATTGTTACACTATAGAAAATTCTACTGCAGACCAATGAATAACTTTAATTAATACAATTGATAGTTAGTATCTATGTATGATCATACACCCCGGTGTATTCACAATCATAATTTTATTACATTATAACTAAAACACAACAATATATCTTTTTTGTAAACAGCTTCCTTAAGTGCATACGAATAATATATCCCTGATCATAGCATATAACACTTTAATATCATGAAGAAAATATATCTGTAGTCAAATACAGAATGTGTATAGATTATAATAATGCACAAAGCACCGGTATATTTCTTATAATCTTTAAGTATTAAAATATATTTTATGTAATGACTTTCATTCATAATAGCATTTTTATACTAAATTCGCATATGTAGACAGATATCGATATATATTGATATATTACACCATGCTAGCTACACTGAGAAAGAGAACAATAATGTCTAATTGCTAAAAAAGAAAAGAGAAAACGTGCCTGGTAAAAACCAAACGTATATACAAATAATCTATAAATCATTGATATTTACAATAATCTTCAACATTGTTCATAACACTTAAGGGCACCCTAAAGTATGAATAACATCAGATTAATTGTTGGCCTAGCAAATCCTGGAGAGGAGTACGCCAACACTCGACATAATGCTGGATCTTGGTATATTTCTATGCTAGCTCAGCGTTATAATAAAATCTTAATAAAAGAAAAAAAATTCTTTGGCTATACTGCACTTTTCAAACTAGGTACGCATAATATAAGATTATTAATCCCAACAACCTTCATGAATAATAGCGGGAAATCTGTGTCCTCCATGGCAGTCTTTTATAAGATTCCAGTTCAGAATATCTTGATTGCTCATGATGAACTGCATCTCCCACCAGGTGTGGTTAAATTTAAACAAAATGGTAGCCATGGTGGGCATAACGGCCTTAAAGATATTATTACAAGTCTTGGTAATGACACAAATTTTCATCGTTTACGCATTGGAATAGGACATCCTGGAAGTCAAAATCAAGTAGTCACATTTGTACTTAGCTCGCCCTCAAAACAAGAAAAACAATTTATAGATCATGCCATTTATACAGCTATATCTTGTACTGCAATATGGTTAAAGGAAAATCGTCTCAAAGCCATAAATCATCTACATAGTCTGCGAATAAATAAGGAGTTACTATTAGGTTGATAGGGTTCTCTCTGGCTATCATAAATCCTGATTGCCTAAATCATTTGATGATCCAACAATCAACATTGTGTACTAAAAAGAGCTCTATAAGAGAATGTAGGATAAAAACTTCAAAAATTAGCGTGATAATGAGGCTTATCTTCTTCTCTCTCTTAATGCCAACGATAATACATATTATAGAAATAATTTATTATCAATAATAATTTATTTTTTAATGCATCGAGTGATACTATGAAACCATATGATCAACATAATGATTACTCTTATATAATTATAATGATTCGATATTAAGATAGGTTGTCTACTGATCATGTATGCTTAAAATATATACTAACATCTATCATGCTTTTGATGCTAAAGGTCGCTATCGTCTCAATAACATCCACGATGCTAAGCAATCATATAATTATAAGTAGACAATCCATGATTTCATCAGGCAGAATATACATTCTTTGTACAAATCCTCATAAGAATGAGCATACTTACTAGATTTGATAAAAAACTAGGGAGCATATTCTATGAAAACAAATCAAAAATTGAGATAAGATGACACTCCTACCAACAACATACTACAACATGAAATTTCTGAAACGGATAGATAATATATTTAATTATGCAGATTAAAAAATATAGCAGGCACAAATAATAAGAAATCTTCTCAGTATGCTTTCTGATAGATAGAAAAAATATATTAAAAATAATAATCAGCAATGGTATGTGTATTGTTACTGATACAATCTAATACAGTCACTTAAATATAATAGGATGATAATGTCATCTGTATTCTCAAGTTATAAATTTATACTGAAACTCCCTGAAGCAGTATTAATGTTCATTACTATGATTTGGGGGGGTAGTTTTCTTATCGTCAATCATATCATGACCATCAGTGGACCGTTTTGGTTTATCGGAGTACGTTTTGCTATAGCAACACTTATACTGGTATTGATGTCATGGCGCATGCTCAGAATGATCACTTTGAGAGAAATTAAAGCCGGTATTTTAGTCGGAATAGCTATAGGATGTGGGTATAGTTTACAAGCTTACGGTATGCAAACTATTACTGGTAGTAAATCTGCCTTTATCACTGCACTTTATGTACCATTAATACCATTATTACAATGGATATTTCTTGGATTAAGACCACATCTATTATCCTGGACGGGGGTACTTCTTGCTTTTAGCGGTTTGCTTCTACTATCGAGTCCTCATAGTGGACCTCTAGTTTTCAATAAAAGTGAAGTAGCTACTTTACTCAGTACATTAGCTATCTCAGCTGAGATTATCCTCATTAGCACCTATGCTAATCAGGTTAACGTACAGCGCATTACCGTGGTACAACTGGGAGTAGCTTCATTATCTAGTTTTCTTTGTATGCTCCTGAATAGCGAACCGATACCCCCATGTACACCTTATCTACTGTATAGTACCATTGGGTTAGGCATTGCTAGTGCGCTTATTCAAATTACAATGAACTGGGCTCAGTGTAGCGTATCCCCCACACGTGCTACTATCATTTATGCGGGTGAACCAGTGTGGGCTGGGGTATGTGGGCACATCACGGGAGAATATTTATCATCGCGCGCCTTGCTAGGTGGTATGTTAATTATCATAGGAATGATAGTTGGTGAGTATAAATTCAAACGAAAGATTGATCCAAAAATTATTCACGACAAAAATCAAAATTTTTAATTAATATAGTATTGTATTCATTAGTGATAATAAATGATTGATCACAGTGTTATGTACACCCTATAAAAAGAACATATGTTGGTTATAAAACCAGATTGATAGATTTTTAAATGCACAAAATACTATTTAGATATTGTAAAAATAAATCTTCATCATCACAAAAATAACATAATCTTTTTTATTTATATCACTACGATTACCAATCTAAATATATATATTCAGTAATCATCGTATTCATGATTATAAAAATAAAAAATACTACACTATAGTGATAAAGAATATCACGATAGATAGAGATCATAATAATAGATCTTCTTCTGTAAATTTCCTTTATTTTTTTATATTATATGAAATAACCCATAGAAAAGGCAACGTATTATCAGTAGGTATATTACAAATTGTATGTATCCAAAAACCTTCATACTTGCCACTGGCAAGTATCACTACGTATAATTTCTATAAAATATGCATGTCATCGTCAAAGAATATTTTGTATAACCATATGTATATTAAGTGTATGTACTTAATTCTCAATAATAACCATAGCTACAACATATTGTCTTTCATCAGCCAGAGTAACGGATACATTGCTGATAGAACAATCTTGTGCCATAATTTTTGCATGTTGTAAAAAACATATATAAGGCTTACCTAACCTATCATGATGTATTTCAATCTGATTAAATGCAAGGCCACCGCGCATACCAAGACCAAATGCCTTCACTGTCGCTTCCTTCACCGCAAAACTCTTAGCAAGCAAACGCTCAGGCCGTAAATGCAAGTGATACTGACTAAGCTCCGCATGACTGAGTATGCGCTGTGCTAATCGATCACCAACACGAGATATGATTGTGGTTATACGTACAATCTCGACAATATCAGTCCCGATACCAAAAATCGACATTAGCAACCTATAGATATAATAATTTCTGCATATTTTTTCGTTCCTTGTCTATCTAACGCGTTGTAATAGGGGATTTATTAAACATCGTACTATTATTCTCTATCACACCGTGGCTAGTCAGTTCATATGTATTAAAGTCAGAATATAAAAATGCTATGCATATCTTTATGCACCTAGGGTATTTGTGAGAACCATATATGTATCGTACCACTTAAAAGTCATACCACATTTCCTATAAAAGATCATACCTCCAAAAGTTATGAATGTATATTACATATATTCTGATAGTACACGTCAATCTTTTAAAGAAATTACATAATTCAAACACCAAGCTACTAAAGCTTTCTCAACATTTGTGACTACGTTCTTATGTTAATTGATGACTGAAATAAAAAATATATATTAAAAAGAATGCTGTAATAACTTTTATTTTTTAGAGTATAATGTTAAATATAATAATAAATTAGATTATAATTTTTATACAAATTAACATTTCTATACATTCTTAAAATATAATGATGAATAACTTGAAGTTAAAAATCATTTACATCAGATTAATTATAAAATAATTAGACTTTGTCTACAATTATTATCGGAGATGTCTATTTTCTAGAATCCTAAGTCATAAAGATAAAAGATTAGAAATGGTACATTCACGTATATAATGCATCTATCTTTGATAAGATCACTTACCCTGTGCATTACAGCCCTGACATGATTATATAATATTTTCTCATTTATACATATCCCATTATTTCTTAATGCAGTTAACATATTATTATAAGCCCGTGCGTCATCAATAAAAGAGAAATAAGTCACCCCCAATGCTATTGTACTCTACAATATATTACACTGCTAAATAATACAACGACACTATTTCTAAAATACATACTTAATATAACGAATGCATCCCTGCTGGACGGGTTTTAAATCGACGATGTAACCACATATATTGACTGGGAGCACGCATGATTTCCTTTTCAATTATATTGTTGATATATCTAGCCGCTTGCATTTCATCGTCTAACGGGTAATCTTGAATCTCTCTTTCAATCAATAACTCATACCCGCTTTGATCTTCTTTACGCAAAAATACTACAGTCATTAATGCTGGTTGAGCTAAGCGAGCTAAAACCCACGTACCGCTAGTGGTAGCTACGTCGGGAACCGAAAAAAGCGGGGCAAACACAGTACCCTTGGCTCCATAATCTTGATCTGGAGCAAACCATACAATCTCACCAGATTTTAATGCATGTATGGCACCCCGTAAATTTCGTCGATTAATCATAGCCTTATTAGAGCGCAATCTACCCTTAGTTTGCACCCACTCCATTAATTTATTATTATGAGGACGGTATATAGCTGTCATAGGATGACATAGACCCATTGCACGCCCACCTAGCTCAAGAGACATAAAATGTAAACCGATCATGAGAATCCCGCGGTTAGGTTTGTGGGCTGCTATCAAGTGCTCAAGCCCTTTAACACTAAACCATTTTTTTACACGACGATCAGACCAAAACCAAGCCATACCAGTTTCGAGTAAACCCATACCTAAAGATTCAAAATTACTCTTAACACTCTGCGCTAAATGAGTTTTATCCATATCTGGAAAACAGAGTTCTAAATTACGACGTACAATAAAAACACGGCGCTTCATAAAAAACATAGAGCAACGCCCAATCCAGATTCCAAACCTATATAAGAGTGGATATGGAAGACAAACGATAAGAAACAAAATACTAATACCAAACCACGTAATCCAATAACGAGGAAGCATTAATTCTCTATCAAAATTCGAGGCTCTTTGCATAGATCCTCATTCATCTGTATAGTTAAACATCTATAATACTCTTTACGTTAGAAAATACATTCCGTGGTAAGAACAAAGAAACACTGATTACTCAAACTGCTCTGACACATCAGTGTGTAATAATGTTATTTGCCTATGGTCATCCATAAAATAATTGCTCTCACTTATTTATAATCGAACTCTTCTTATATTATAAACTCACTCATATAGCATTAACTACGAGTCATCTATGTATCATTGGAAGTACATACCATTTTTATATTCAAAAACAGTCATACGCGACAACCCCACACTGGTGGAATATATGTATGATTAGTTACTCTAGATAATGTCATACATCAGAGCACAAGAAGCATCTTCATATGTAATGATTATACCTGCTATAGTCTGTATTCTCTGATTATCATAAGAGTATAAATATCTTTTGCTCGGAACAATATATACATACCTATGGCATCACTTGTCTACAGTCCATTTAAAATAATGATCCTAAATCAGATATTCAACATATAATATGTTATTAATAATATGATAATGAATCAATGATATCAGAAGATAGAAAAATATTTATTAGCTATCTTTGGAAATGTATCAAAATATATCTTTCGTTCTCTCGGTAACCTACGCATAGTAATGCAAAAACCATTATTTTATATATATACAATATCATCGCATAGTATGCTATGTATAAATTTGAAAGACTGATAATGAGAAAATAATACATTTTAAGGTATACTCTAAAAAGTAATAATATTACGCCCATTCACTCATATCATGTATTTTTAATAAAATATTCTTTATATTATACACTCTTTTAAATTTTTCTTATTCAGATGTGTGATATCGTGCATCACATTCACGTATACCCTGCGCTTTCGTAATTTTCTTAAAAACATCTCTATGTACGAGAGCTCTATTGAGATGGTCTAATCATATTACAGTATATCAAGAAAAAACAAGTACGTATCTTATACACTGTGATGCTGTATTTCATATACATTATACTCTAACATTTGACTATCATCTTTTTGAAAATATTGCAGTTTTGTTCAAAAAATATATACGTATTCATGATACTGTTGAGATCTATGAGATGATGATAATCATACCCTTTAAATATATATAACAAATATTTTTCCTTTAATCTCGTCAAAAAAAACTATTAAAAAATACACAGACTGCATCATGATATTTCGAGTGAAATGCCTTACTACATCACTCTTTTTATGTAAATGATAATACATTCAAAAAAATAAATGATTCTAGCCTTAAATAAAAAAAACTATACGATTTATCGTGCACAGCAATATGTGTTGATAAATCATGAATACTCTTTTGTCTATACGCTATCCCATCATTCTTATCAAGATAATCAAATCACATGAATGAAAAATAATAATACATGAAGATAAACTCTATGATTTTTGGGATGAGTAAAGCGTTTGTAATCCACATAACATCGCAATTGGTGTTAATAAAACACAGATGAAATAAGTGATCAGTTTATTAGAAATTAACAATATGCACGATTGAGTATACAAAATTTTCAGCAATATATGCTATATGATTTTTCTCTATATTAAAACCCCTATGTAACAAGATATTTTACATATCACTTTATTGGTCCGCCTATAAAATGCTTGCTATATAGTAAATTATGCTATCTTATACGAGGAAAGGTTAATTTCTGCTGTATGTTTACAAGATAAGCATGAACTAATAAGAATACTATAATTAATAGAAGATTCTAATATTACTACTCTCTTTTATAAAGCACAATGCTAATGCAAGAGCATATATAATTTTCCATTCAGTCTCTATTTTATTCATTTAATAAAATCACTCCCCATAAGAGTCAAAGATTATTTTTAAGTGACTTTTACAAAACATAAGAAGTATCAAAAAGAAACCACAAAAATTATATAAATACTTATTTATACCTCAAAAATGATATCAAGAATACCTTTAATTCTTTTACATCATGCAAATATAGATAATCATCAAAACTTAAAAGTCTGAATAGTAAAAAACAATTGTTATCTCTCCGCACTCCTTATAGTTGTACTATATAAAATACCACCATACAATGATGTTAAAAATTCTATATTTTAAGATAAAAGGAAATTTCAAACTGACACTGAAAATATATAGAAAACTGTATTTAAATCATAAGTAACCCCACTATAATATGTATTATCTGCATATATTTACCAAACTTAGGATTGTGTTGCTTTCTATATCTCTTCTATTATATGCAGCCATACACTAATAAAAAATAATTTCATTATATCATCTTTTTTCTTATACAATTTTCCTCTTGATTCAGTTGATATATGAGTGACTCACAGCATCACATACAGTTAGAGCTAGGAAGTTCCTAACAATCTGTTAAGATATATGATATAATAATGCTAAGTATAGGACATGTGAGTATGAAGACGCCTTATGATTACCATACTATTGTGATTGGTTCTGGTCCAGGTGGAGAAGGTGCTGCCATGGGATTAGTTAAACAAGGATTTAATATTGCTGTAGTTGAGCGATATCATAATATTGGTGGTGGTTGCACACACTGGGGCACGATCCCTTCAAAGGCACTACGCCACGCTGTAAGTAGAATGATTGAGTTTAATCAAAGCCCTCTATATAACCATCAGATGCGACTAATAGATTCTTCTTTAAGGGATATTCTAAATCATACTACAAACGTGATTAACCAACAAGCTCATATGCGCCAGAATTTCTATCAGCGAAATCATTGTGATATTTTTCAAGGCGATGCTTCTTTTCTTGATCTACATACCATTGAACTAATTATGCCTGACGGTAGCACGGAAAGATTAACAGCTAATAAATTTGTTCTAGCTTGTGGCTCGCGCCCTTACCATCCACCAAACATTGATTTTACACATCCCCGTATCTACGATAGTGACTCTATTCTAACTTTACATCATAAACCTGGACACGTTATTATCTACGGTGCTGGAGTAATTGGTTGTGAATATGCATCAATTTTTCGAGGTTTATCGGTAAAAGTTGATTTAATTAACACACGCAATCGCCTTCTGGCTTTTTTAGATAGGGAAATGTCAGATTCACTCTCGTATCATTTCTGGAACAATGGGGTGGTGATTCGCCCAAATGAAGAATTTTCAAAAATTGAAGGAGTAGATGATGGTGTCATTGTACATCTTAAATCAGGTAAAAAATTAAAAGCAGAGTGTTTATTATATGCCAATGGCCGCTCTGGTAATACTAATTCCTTATTACTTGAAAACATTGGTCTTAAGGCAGACATTCGTGGAATGTTACAAGTAAATCACTTATATCAAACAGAACAGCCGAATATATATGCGGTAGGTGATCTCATTGGGTACCCAAGCCTAGCTTCATCAGCTTATGATCAAGGTCGTCTAGCTTCACAAGCTATAACAAAAGGTACGGTCAAAACACATTTAATTAAAGATATCCCGACTGGGATTTATACTATCCCAGAAATTAGCTCTGTTGGGAATACTGAACAAGCACTAACAGAAATGAAGATACCATATGAAGTAGGACGAGCACAGTTTAAAAACCTTGCGCGTGCACAAATCGTCGGCATGAATGTAGGTAGTTTAAAAATCCTATTTCATCGGGAAACTAAAGAGATTTTAGGTATTCATTGTTTTGGTGAACAAGCCGCTGAAATTATTCATATTGGACAAGCTATTATGGAACAAAAAAATGGCGGTAATACACTGGAGTACTTTGTAAATACTACCTTTAACTACCCGACAATGGCCGAAGCATATCGGGTGGCAGCTTTAAATGGTATGAATAGACTTTTTTAACTTTTTTCTTCTTATGCTGAATAGCAGCTTGTGTATTGCAACGTCTTAGAAACTATCTATATATTATTAATGTACCTCCATCAAGAATAGTAATATTTGGTATTTTTCGATCATCTAAAAGCTAGTGTATTACATAAAACCTACACCTACATATTACGCAAAGTGACTACTGGCTAATATACTGTGTGGAAAAGTCTCTGTATATACACATGTAATGCTTCTCGCAGAATAAAGCATTTTAATATGCGAGTATATCGCACTACATCGTGATAGTTCTTTACGCATTGCTGCAACCATTTGAAAAATTTTGAAAGATCATCAACTGATAGTCATGAGTAATTTCACCGTTCATCCATTATAAAGATATTTATATACTTGATGTCAAATAGCTTATTTCTAGGCTATCGTAAGATACGATCGATGTATGTAACCCCGAGATCTGTATTAATTATTATATGTTCCACTCATTCTATGTTATCCATCTGATACAATCTCTTTCGTTCTTATTTTTATAAACTATTTTAAATTAATCAAGAAAAAAATAATTATAATAGTTCATGCAATATCTCATAATATGTAACTGTATTACTATGTCACAAAAAATTTGTCTATAATCTATACATGAGTCATATAATTATGTGCCTTACCTCTGCATTGATAATAAGTGATTGATTGAACAAGAAGATGTCATCTTCGTCAGAAAGAAGAGTATTGCATGAGTACATCATGCGTATTGCACATGCACTCTCCTATTGAGATACAGGCAATATCTTTTTATTTTAATATATATCCCATCAAATTATTTCTTTTTCTACAGGAAGCATTGATATGCATGGGTCTCGAATGTGTTTTTATACTAACAATGCATGTACTGAGAGCATAAAATCATCAAGATTGATCCAGGCTATAAATATTAATTAAAATCCACACAAAGATATACTGTGTATAATCAATTCTAAGAGATATAATGATATCCATATGATAAATAGTGACGACAATCTATGATGGAGATTTAATAATGATCGCAATTACCAAGACAGCTCAAGAACACTTTGTACAACTGCTTTCTCAACAGGAAGCCGGTACTCAGATTCGTGTATTTGTTCTCAATCCTGGTACAGACAATGCAGAATGTGGTATAACTTACTGCGCTCCTTATGAAGTAACAGTCACTGATACAGAAGTAAAATTTAGTAAGTTATCAGTATTTATTGATGCCATCAGTGCCCCTTATCTCCACAATTCTGAAATTGACTATATTGTTAATCAACTTGACGCTCAGCTAATACTCAAGGCGCCTCATGCAAGAACACACACAATTAATGATAACGCTCCACTTATTGAACGGGTGAACGCCCTGCTGGAAGTGGAGATTAATCCCAAATTATCTCAACATGGCGGTAAAGTGTTTGTAAGCAAGATCACAACTACAGGGTATGCCATCCTACAGTTTAGCGGGGGGTGTAATGGTTGTTCAATGGTAAATATTACTATCAAAAATAACATAGAAAAAGAATTATTACACAAGTTTCCAGAGTTAAAAGGAGTGAAGGATATAACAGAACACCACCATGGTAAACATTCATTCTATTAATTACCTCTCTATAATCTTTTTAATAAAAAATATAGAAGTTGATAGTACAACAATTATGAACGCCATATAATAGCAATACTTAAAATATTAATTTATAATTAGGAGGGCATAATAATACAACATCCATTACATTCCAAATGACTTTTTTAGTTATATCACTATATATTTTAAATTCTATATCGCACAGCACTTAAAATTTAAGTGATGGCATATACATTAAAAATCATGGTATAATAGATTATTGGATAGAAGTATCAATATATAAACCTTTCCCGATCATCCATGTATAGTTTATGGTATAAAAGAAGCAATGTATATGGAAAACCAGGTCGCTGTTTTATATGAAACATATCTTTATGTATATTTACGTATATCAAACAATAATCAATACTTTCTCTAATCACATAATTTGTATAATTGTATTCTATTATTGTAAATGTAGAGATTCTGCATCAGCACATCGTTGATGTAATGCGCATAAAATCTATATGATGAAGCTTTGGTTTAAATGGATGTCTCTGCACTGCTTTTACTTTCACATTAATTTCTGTACCTGCGATAATAATACTTATAATTGTTGTATAAAAAACCCCTTTATGCTGTAAATTCATAATAGCATTCTGATCTAGTATAATACTAGTGGGCAATTCTTTTCCACCATATATAATTGCAGGTAATTTGTCCACTCTGCGTAAGCGACGACTTGCACCTGTACCTTTCTTTTGGCGATTTTCAGCATAAATTCTAAACATATTAGATCTCTGTTATGTTGAGGTCTCTTAAACATTAAATTACGAAAATATTATAGCTTATATTAATATCATTAATATGAAATAACATGCTACTGTATTGATACTATCTTAAATATTCTAAATCAGTCATAATGATTAAATCATATCTTAAAATAAAAACATTTTACCTTTATAACTCATACAATGTCTTATGATTTATATTCAAAGAAAGCCTTGTGTATATACTATAGATTCATCTAATCTGTTAAAAAACATAGTATAAAATATTAATCTATTTTTACTTGAATCTATACCTGTTACATTCACATAAATCTTGATGACACTAAATTTCTTTAAAGTAATCTATATACGACAGGCTAAACAATCAACATATGCATAATAACATATTGCAAAATGTCCATCATATACACACAATATAAATGTAAAATGTTGGTATACCACAAAGAATATACATATTTTCCTTTATTTTTGTATGCTTTTTTTCGAGAAAAATTATATGAGTTATATGCAGAAAATATAACTGTATCTTACTAGAAATTCTACGAATATATCTTGCAAAACAAATGTCTTAAATGTTCTAAAAGTATTATAATGATGCCCGAACTTGGAATCGAACCAAGGACACGGGGATTTTCAGTCCACTGCTCTACCAACTGAGCTATTCGGGCTAAATAGTAATTAATTTAACCGTAAAAACTTCTATATGTCAACGTTTTTGTAATTAGGCAACACTCTAAAACCTAATATGCACATTGAATGGTACATTATCAATAAAGTTATATTGTCTTCTAATGTCTAATGCACAATTCATAACCATTAGAAATCATATTATATTTGCCAGTGATAAACCTTATTAACAAATATCATTGCTGCACTCCAATGTTAAACCTTGATGGCTCTATGCATGATGATACAAAACATCATATGATAAAAAATACACATGCATAGTAAAATTATTTATATACTACAATCGTTTAGTCATCGCACACCTTGGTTTTCGATAAAGAAATCATATGGTGCATGTAGCACATACTGCACAATGCATATTAAATACAAGCAGATCACCGGCAACTCTGTATGTAGAATATGGTATATGACTGATGTTCTCAATATCATATGAATTGTTTGACCTAGTCAATAGTGCGTTAAAAATTAGCTAAAGATTGTACAGTACTATCTGTTGAATAATATATAGTACATAACCTTTATGAAATTCTGAAATGTACCTTATTCGTATTTCAGAAAGTTCAGTAAATTTATTATATATCAACGATAAAACTCTATTTTAGACAGTATATCTTATCAATATACGGGTATATTATACTTTTCACACATCATATATACTGTACTATGTATTTAGTGTTATCTGGAGAGATAAAGTTATACATCGTTTCTATTCAATTGATCTTTTAGATAATCTATTATGTTTATGGACTAAATGTTCAGTACTAGAGTATGACTCTATAAAATATCATTTTTGGTATTTTATAAAAAATAAAACAATAGATGATACCTGAACCATCCTCACATACTTGTTGTGATTTTTTATCAAACAGAAGTATCGTAATAAAACCATTATATCATCCTACACATATATCGTACAAATCTATATCACATCTTGCAATAAAATTAATATTGTAATATTTATTAATCTTCTTTGAGTAGAGTGAAATCATCATAAAATGTTCTAAATATACCCCTTACTACTTTGTAATTAAAGTATTAAAAAATCACGTTAAAATAAATTCCCTTCTTCTCAGAGAGAATGCATCATATTGAATGACCTTTCAAAAGTCACACCAAACAATGCTATCCACAAAAATATAAAACACAGTGATTATTTTCTGCCTATACCTTCTATCAGAATATTCCTCAAACATACAATAGACTTCGTCTCATGCATTGTCTCTACACCTCACACCTCAAAAATATAAGATGATAGGGGTTTGTGTTCTAGAACAGAATAAATACTACTATGTTCTTAAATATAGTAATATTATTATAGTATTCTTACACGTTTTCTTATTATAGATCTTCTTTTAGAAGTGGTGCCCGGAGCGGGATTTGAACCCGCACAGCTATAAGCCGAGGGATTTTAAGTCCCTTGTGTCTACCGATTTCACCACCCGGGCTGATTATATACTGGAGGCGCGTCTCGGAGTCGAACCGAGGTGGACGGATTTGCAGTCCGTAGCATGGCCACTCTGCCAACGCGCCTGCATATCTGTATAATACTTCGTAGTAATATGACCTTCTTATATTGATAATATATCGTGTTTTACTCTAATAACAAAGTATCAGAACCTTCTCTCTTAAAAAGACACAGATACACCGATATCTATCATCAAATAGGAGTCCCTATTAGAATTAAAAGTAGAGTTAATCCACGATATTGTACTTGTCTTACGCTAAGAGTCAATACAATTTTCATCATGAAAATACGTGTTATAATTTTTAAGTTACTTTGATTCACGCTTCAACCAGTCACTTCGTGACGTATGTAAATACTGTAACATAGACCAACAGGTAAGTACTACTGAAATGTATAATGCTGTTATGCCTGCTCCCTCGACTATATGATCAGGGCGCCAGAGTAAAGCAAACAATGCTAACATCTGCATAGCAGTTTTAATTTTACCTATCCATGACACTGCTACGTTATTACGTTTACCTATTTCTGCCATCCACTCACGAAGAGAAGAAATAATAATTTCGCGGGCAATCATAGTTGAAACTGGTAAGGTAATCCACCAAGAGTGAAAATACTCATCAATTAATACTAGTGCTATAACAACCATGACTTTATCAGCTACTGGATCTAAAAAAGCTCCAAATCGTGTTGTTTGTTTCCAGCGGCGCGCCAGAAAACCATCAAACCAATCAGTAACTGCTGCGCAAATAAAAATTAGCGCACATACTAAAGGTGCCCACTGAAACGGTAAATAAAAAACTAATACAAAAAATGGAATTAAGATTACACGAAATAAAGTTATCAAGGTTGGGATATTGAGTGACATCATTATGCTAATTGGCTCGATTAAGTCAATTATTTTCGAGAGTAACACCTTGGAACGAGCGACAATATTATACAAGACGCACACTACCTCAGTAGTCTGAGATACAAGATATTTTTTCTCAAGAGAAAAAACTTTTTTAATTACAAATGAATGTGCACATCAAAATGCATATTTTGATATTTTTTACTAAAATATAGAAATGATTGCTGATGACAATCAGCCTTATATCTCTTTGTACAAAATATAATCATATATTGCGTCATAATATATAGCATCTTAATCTGAGTAAACGCTCTTTTTATTGATAACAAAATGCATACAAGCACTGCTAGTGTATATTTTTATCACTCCTTAATCATGTACTCCAAATCTTTAGATGCATTGATAAATTTGAAAAATTTTTTCATATAGCTGATATATCATATTATATATACATTATGTATCTCTTGTGATGCGGCTCAAACACAAATACTGCCAATATTCAAATCTTGCATCTCCGACCAAAATTGTACCACCAAGATAATGGGATAAGTTAATCACTCTTAGCAAGAGTAAAATTTTTATATTTTTTCTAATACTGTTGACTATAGCATAAATATCCAATCACTTATTAAAGTTAGAATCAATACCGCAATATAGGTATATAAACAGTTTCTATCTTATATTCAAATCTTATATAGATATCTTAAATATTACATCTTATCAATATCAATAACATTCAATATCATGATTCTGCTTAATATAAAACATATGTGCAATCTTATGTTAGTGTTATCTGATAATAAAAATAGCCTTGGATACTTCATAATAAATATGTCTATTTTCTAGATTGAAATCTTTAAAGAAAACCAAGACTAATAGCCATAGATCACGTATAGAGTGATATTCTCTAATATTATTATAAATCACGGGGTCATTCTCACTGAAAATACAAAATGTTTCTCTTTAATTATTCAAAAAATAAAGACATTGACCTTACACATTATTGCATATATATCACATTACTTTGATGAATTTTTAATAAATATATTATACTCGATTATAGATATATTATACTCTATTATTAGATTAATTATTTTAATGATGAAGAATATTTAATTGATTTATCACAGTTCTTGCAAGTTAGTAAATTGAAGTTCCTTCAATACCGTACTCTACGATATATAACAATTTTCATAAATTATAAAAATAAATGTAACTGTAGGATAAAAAAAAACTATAACACCTATATAATGATATTTTTATAAAAGCTTCTCAAGGAGATTCAATCTCATGCCTTTGCCACACCTTATTTTACTTATTTTATGAGTTATTTAATACTTTAACCGTATTTTGTAATAATTGTTATCGCTATGTTCAATCATAATTTACTTATAAAAACCCCAGAAACGATCAAAAATTTTTCTAATATATTCTCCAATACTATTACTAGTAAAGTTGATGCTTGTTACTTTTTAGAAACCATGGAAAAAAAAGAAATACTGATGTCCACTTATCTTGTATTTCCAGTACTTGCAGTCTTTAATGCTTTCTATAATGCATCCTGTCATCATTATATTAACAATATACCACCTACCATTATTTTTTATTTCTTTTATAAACTTACTTGATAATGAAGTAATTATGATTGAACAGAAAAGCAATAATATTACAACTCTCATAGCAATAACATCGATATTCCATTGAATTTTACACATAGCATGTCTTCTGAAAAAGTATTTCCCCGCGCAATAATGATGGTGGTGAACATCACAAAATTTAATGACCATAGCATACTGGTGACTATATTATTTACTTTAGTACGTACAACATTTCATGCATAATATGATCTTATCATTAACATAATTTCAATGAAGCTTCTGTATACATCTTATCTACTTGTAGATCACACATGTGATTACTATGCACTGTGCTCGACACAAATCAGTTTTTCTCTCTAATCTTTTAACAGCAGACCTCCATTTGTTTCTTATTAAGAGCATACAGTATACATTTATCTCCACAGGTTAAAGCACAATACGTGCTAACATAATTTTTACAAAGAGTCCATTAAGCTTTAAACATCGAAGATGACAAACCATATTAAAATTAAACTGTGTAGCTAAGAACTACTACCTTTAGGCACGACCTTATCGTGAAAAATGAATCATACACACGCATCTTCATAGCACTGAAAGAACGCTATCCATAACCACACTCTTTCTTTAAAATATATTAATACTTTTATATGATATGATATTAACTACTAGTCATCTCACCTCCTTAGCATAGATGAAGCTCAACATCAACCCTTGTTCTTTTGTGGCCATCAGTCACTCCGCAACCCATTCATGTCGGAAAAAATAACATATACCCTCAACATGCAGAGCGTAATTTATTTTAGTAAGTTGCTCTTATATGGGTTGTTCTATAAGCAGTCACTATTTTTATTAGGTCATCATGCAAGATGATCTCTTAATCTGCTACGATGGCTCGGCCACATAAATAATGAGATTATACTTATGGTAATATATACATCAAAAACGAATATCACTTTATATGATGATATAATAAGGTAGTAACCAGTAAGTAGCAGTGAAAATATAGAAATCATGGTATTCTATATTCCACCCCCTTGGTAGAAATATTGTAAAGTCTGTAGACTATAAATATTCTGTAGTTATAAAACATAGCATGACTCTCATTATCTACTATATACTTGATTATAGATTATAATGTGTCATAGCCATAAATCACTATGAGAATTAGAATGCTATATTCTGTCGCTACAATGTTAATTAGCTTATCTTCTGATAAGAGTATCCCTTGATCTCTTTAAACCGTTTTAAGAATGCAATTCTATCAATTAAATCTCGTTATTATCATAACGTACTAGTGATAGAATGTAAGATATAAAATGCAAGATAGAATGGTAACGCTATAACTGATTTATTTTTGCGACATTCGCTTCTTGTTGCTATTTTGAATCCTATCCACAATTTTTTTTATATTAGCATCCTCTGGTGTTTTGGAACTGATCAGCCAATGACACAACTCAGGATCATCTCTCTCTAATAAGTAGACAAAGAGATTTTTTTCATGCATACTTAAAGAATCAAATTCATGCTGAAAAAACGGGATAAGTAATAGATCCAATTCACGCATACCACGATAGCAGGCCAAGTGAATACGTGATTTATCTGTAATATCCATCTGATTGGTTCTCCATACATTCGTAATATCGTCGGTACATAATGTTCTCAGAATACCATTAACTTTTTACTATTTATTATACGATGCTCTCCAAAATATTTAATAGCATATTGCTCCTACAGAATCTATATGCACTAGATTATATAGTACTGCTATGGAAAATATCTTTTGTTATTCTTAAGGTGCGTAAAAACATTTGAGTATTGTATAGATGATAATATTACATATATATACTAGATTATATCTTTTTGTGTACCACAATAGCGCATCCATAGAATCATTAAAATGGTTTGTATTTTTCTTAACTCAAAGATTATGTATCAGCATACCTTATTATACATATGCATGAAGAAAGGTGAGTTATCAATATATGGGGCACCCTAATGCAAAAAACACATAACATCAATAATGAAAATATAACACTCTCATCTTTCGGAACATGCAGATATGGAAAGAGATAATTGGAGCCCAGAAGCCACGCGTGTATATCAAGGATTAGTATCCTGTGGTCTGGAAACTCCATTACAGCCCCAGAAATACGAAATCAATGATGTCAACCGCAAAAAGATCATCGCTAAACACATCACTGCAATCATGAATGTATTGAATCTTAATCTAGAAGACCCGAGTCTTGCAGCAACACCACTTCGTATTGCAAAAATGTATGTTGATGAAATATTTACCGGTCTAGATTATTCTAATTTTCCAAAAATTACTTTAATCGAACATAAAATCTACGTAGATGAAGTGGTCACAGTACGTAATATTAATCTTACCAGCATTTGTGAACATCATTTTATTATGATTGATGGTCAAGCTACAGTGGCATACATACCACAAGACCATGTCATCGGATTGTCAAAAATTAACCGTATTGTACAATTCTTTGCTTCTCGTCCGCAAGTACAAGAGCGACTTATCCAGCAAATCCTAGTAGCATTACAGATCATACTGGATACAAAGAATGTAGCGGTATTTATTGAGGCAATCCATTATTGTGTAAGGGCGCGCGGTATTCGTGATACTACTAGTACGACCACTACAACTGCTTTTGGTGGTCTGTTTAAGACTAATAACGATAGTAGACAAGAATTCCTCAAATCAGTATTTCATAATTAATCTCACTAAGATCACTCTACTTTTAACATATGAACTCATTTCTATAAAGTAGAGACTGAATAATAATTTTTCTTTGATGCACGACTTCGATACTATATAATCGATTATTTTAACAAAAATCTGTAATCTATGACAGAAAAAGTATGTAAAAATATATAAAACTTTAATTTTATCTTCATAAAGTTATGTGTATATAAAATATGATATATAAGCTGCATAACATTAATTAAAAATCTTTTCAATCTATCCATTTTACAAAATATCTTATAATATTACGTCAATGTGTATATGCTCTTATACGGAATAAATCATTGAAAAATAAAAGCATGAATACATTATTTACATCCGCGCTTAATATAATATGTAAATCGATATCACAATAATAGATTATGTATTTTCATGCATGAAAATATTACCTAATAGATAAAAAATATTTTTTACACATATTGTACATCTCTTTATTAGAGTCTATACCAAATAAAATTTATCTAGAGGATACCCGAAGCATTATTAAAAACGCTCATGTATTATATGTTATCCGCACTAATGGCTAACTAGCGAATATACGTGTATCATGCACCCATCCAAGTGGCTATATAGAAGCATATTGTGGTTATGATTGACACATAAACCTGTAATACGACTATTCTTCTCTCTAGAACAGCGGTGTGTACATTAATCAATCTCATATACAATTCTGATCTTACATGCAGTATAATATTGCTGCTAATATGCAGAAAATAATGCGAACATTTGCATGATAAATTGCATTACATAATGCATCAATAAGCATCATTGTAATGCACATACACGTATATTGATATACATCATATTGGATAATCATTCTTGCAGGATAGTAAATGCTGTTGTAACGTGCTGCACACCACTAACCCTACTGGCGATCTCTGCTGAAATTGCAGCTTCTCTATCAGAGACAATGCCAAGCAGAAAAACTTCACTGTTTTCAGTATGAATTTTAATGTGTGAGGATTTTACCTGATCGTTATATAATAGTTGTGAACGTATCTTAGCAGTAATCCAAAGATCAGAAGATGCAGGACTTATATCAATCTGATTTGTGATACGGATTTCGTTATACACCTCACGCACACCATTAATACTTGTAGCAATATTTTGTGCATACTCTGATAAGAGCATATCTGGTGCTTGCCCCGTAAGCAATACTTTACCCTGATAGACAGTAATGACTATATGTGTATTTTTTTGAATCTGTGGGTCTGCGTGTAATGCATTCGTCACATGCATCTCTATAGTTGCATCATCCACTTGAGTACCCAAAGTACGTGGATCTGTAATAGCTTTAGTGGCCACCGCAGCACTAACAAGAATCCCCGCTATACAACTAGGTAATATTAATGTAATTAACATGAATATACACATCGATATTGTCTTCATGTGGTTTCCTGTGCTATCCGTGCTTTGGAAATAAGTCGTCCTCTATGAGTTCACATAGACAATGGACGATAAACATATGCATTTCCTCAATCCTTGCATGATTATCTGAAGGAATACGAATTTCAATATCTTGCTGACCTAAAAGACTGGCAATAACACCTCCCGCATGACCCGTAAGAGCAACAATGATCATACCTCTTTTCATTGCAGTTTCTACAGCTTTCACTATATTTCCGCAATTACCATACGTAGAAATAGCGAGTAAAACATCACCTTTCTTACCTAATGCTCGTATCTGTTTCGCCTCAATATCATTGAATCCCTGATCATTATTCATTGTAGGTAAGAATAGGCTCTTCACACTAACAGAAATAGATGGCAAACTAGGTCTCTCATTCTTAAAACCATGCATCATGTGATCTGTAAAATATTGCGCATGAACACTAGAAAAACCCGAACCACTACTCAGAATTTTATTACCATTGAGTAAAGAGTGACAAATAATTAATGCTGCTTTTTGAAGTATAGTTGGTAATAACTCTTCTGCTGAAATCTGTGTTTGCATCTTTTGAGCAAACAATACTTTAATTTTTTCCAGCACATTATTCACCTAGATATTTGATACCAACAACTCAGTTAATATAACTACATTTTATCACTATTGCACATATATACTCATTATCACTGCTATTTTATATCTTATTTTTAAATACCACGGCATGCATATGATAAATACTATTCAAAATCTGTTCAAGTGGCTGTCTGTAATATACTAATGGTGATTCTGTGTATGAACACATCTACAAAGTTCTGATGAATAAGCATCACTACACGCTCATTGATCATCTCAAACGCCTCACACACTGCACTCACAATAACTCACTCCTTTAAAAATATTATTCAGGGGATGATTAATAAGCAACAAAGAGAATATGTGCAGCTTGTAAGATTCTTATAGTCAGTCTTCTTATGCCCGCGCTATATTTTCGCCATCTCACTCATGCGGGATAATGTAATTATTAACACTATCCAACCTCAATATATATTCTATTTTCATAACTGTAGTGATAATATTAATAGAATATTTCTATTATATCATTTTCTTGATGTCATATATATGATATTCGCAATATTGCTGTATCAATAATCTTATTAGATAGATGTGTTTGTGATCCTGGATAGTATCGTTAAAACTAGCAGTATATGTGTATGCTCTTTGATGCATTGTATCGTATATTCCATGTGTGCACTGAAATATAATTCATTTTACCAAGAATGCATACGCATACTAGCAGTCTGATCAATCAATAACTTATTCAGTTATTTCTGTTAACTGAAAATAATTTATGAAAATAACGTGCGCAAAGCTCTTAAAAACTTCCGAAAAACAAAAATAATACATGCATCTGTACCTATGCGGCTCTCTGTATAACACATCAGTGTTATCCTCTTACACAACCCCAATCTACCTTAAAAAAAATCTACAATTATACACTACACAATTATATTTCAAAAAAAATACATACTGTATATTACTTTATGGATACCATTGCATACAAACCATTATATATTAGATAGTAACACCAGGATATAAATGAAACATTAGAATCTATTTATTATAAGAACACCCCTTCGATCATTCTTAATCAATCGCTCTACTGAAATAAAAAATTTATACTAACTAATATTTTTAAACAGCACGATTAACAAATAAAAAACTACGTGAATCACGCATATCTTTTTCAATGTATTCGTCAGATAATATTTTTCTGAAAAGAAAAATAAATAATTTTCATGGCATATTAATCGACCCTTTGATGCTCTTCTGCTTGCGCAGATGACGAGTAATGTCTTCCACCATCATCTTTATAACCATTATTAGTCAACAACCCATAAAAAACCATATCTGCATATACAACTTAAGTAGATTCCATGTAAGAGACTATATACATCAATCTATTAAAATAGATGGTATCTGTCATATTTAATTTGAAGAGGTCATTAATCTTTCTATGACATGTTATTAGGATGCTACCAGCAACATCATAGAGCAACAAAAGATCAATTGCTTTATCACAATATCTCTAAACACTCTCTCTAAAGAATTCTGCGAAGAAGTCGATCTATACGCATACGACGCAAAAGACAAATTAACTTTCGTGCCGGGTCGGGGTAATCTGAGACACTCTCTAAATCTTGAAAACACTGTATACAAGTGGTGTGTTGGCGAATAGTCTTTAATTCATTGGTGCGTTGTTCTAAAAGTTGTCTCATAGGATCATGAACAATGACCGCATTTTCTAAATCTAAACACCACGCACGTGGATTTAAATTATTACCTGTAAGCATCATCCATTCATCATCTACCCAAATCCCTTTAAGGTGATAGCTGTTTTTTCTATCCGCCCACAAACGTACAATTAATTGTCCATTATTAATATAATGCTGAAAGCGACTAAGAAAACAACGGAGGTGCATCTCATATAAATACGGCAATGTACCAATCATTGTAAATGGTTGATCTTCTGGAATATAGAAATCATTAGCAGTTTTATCGCCTACAATAATCTCCACTATCTTTCCTTGACGTAAAAGACAGACAATATTACGAACTAAAATCTTTGGAAGATTAAAATAAGGAGTACAAATCATCAGCATACATTGAGAAGATAGCATAAGATGATGAATAGTTTTGTTCAAAATGCTGTGTTTGCCTAAACCAAGAAGAGGGGTCACAGAAAGATTGTCATTAGTACCGCTACTGCTAACCTTGTAATAACACCGGCGTAATTCCTTTCGAAATTTTCGAGTGATATATTTGATGTCAGAATATTGAGGGCGTTTTAACCGATCTAAACGATGAACCGCTGGAGCTTGCAAAAGACCTGTTTTAATCCAATGCAACATTGTATCCGCTAACACCTTGTTTCTAATCAACTGATATCGATCATATCGATATGTATCTTTATGATGTAAATACACATTGTTAAAACTAGCACCAGTATATAGCACAGTATTATCAATAATAGACCCTTTCAGGTGTAACACACCCAGAGCCTCTCTAGTATTAACAGGAATTCCATAGACAGGGATAGCACCATGAAGATTCTGATTAGACATTTCATAATACCAATCAGCATTAGTGATTCCGGCTTTTGCCCCAAAACGACAACGTTGTGCTCGATGCCAATCTACTAATATACAAATCTCTAAATGAGGTGTCTTTTTTTTTGCTGCATATAGCGCAGAAAAAATCGCCTGACCTCCTTCATCATTATCCAAATAAAGTGCTACAATATAAATTCGATGTGTGGCAGAAGAAATTTTCTCCAGCAAGGTATGACAAAACTCAGCTGGTGAAAATAATGTATTAAAACCAATCACTGATTGCGCAATTTTCGGTAACTGTGCAAGATATTTGTGATGCGAATTATTTTTACATGTTGACAATATCACAGGATGCGTCTTTTCTCTTTTATATTATTAATAAACCATCAGCAAAATCATAAGATACATAATGTATATTGTTATGAAGATCGCATACACTAGTAAGATTTATTTTTAATCTAACTAAGTTCATCCAAAATATAATATACATATTGAATATCATTCTATATCATGTGCTATAAGATAGATTTACCCATTAAACTATATTTTATGTTAAAAATGATAATATTTAAATAATTTTAATACATAAAAATATTCTTTTAAGGTTCGTGTATCAGACATGATATAGAGTTAACCTAACATACTGATTTACATTATAAACCAATATGGTCTTATCGTGATAAACTAGATATTTTAAACATAATCTTTTATCCCATATACATATGTATGATAGATTTTATTTTCTGTAGACATTCGCTACTTTCTTTTTATCTTATGCAGCACTTCTTATCTTTTTATAGAAAAAATATGCACTGAAGTATAAGGTAAAGAAATAGTTTAATCATTTATCTGGGCGCACTTCATGTAGAGATTATAATCATAAACAATATAAATTAAGACCAATCAACATGTCATGTCCGATACACTATATAGTTGGTCAGATCATTAAATAGCCTGCTGGGGTCATGAATTTTCGTGTATTATCACGAAATACATATCAGTATCCTGCCTTTGTATAAATAGTTATTAGGTACCCTTCCGTATAGGCTATATGATTTGATCACATTATTATCACAACCATAATACCTTGTATGACCACACGCAATGCTCTAAACAATTGAATACAACCTATTATCGAACCACTATCATTAGTAGTTATTTGTCATACCGTACATTACGTTATCATATGCATGATATTTTAGGTATGATACATATCATGTTTTATTAAAATAAAATTCTCTTAGCGGGAGGTCAATGTGATCCCAAATGCATCAGACGCTCTTTTCTGGTTAGAGGCTCATCCTAACTGCCTTAAAGGTATAGGTCGCGGCATTGAACGCGAAACCCTGCGTATTAGACCTGATGGATTTCTTGCAACCACACAGCACCCAAAATCGTTTGGTTCACCCTTAACTCATCAGTGGATTACCACCGATTTTGCTGAAGCATTATTAGAATTCATTACGCCAGTTTATAATGATATCGATCATCTATTAACTTTTTTACGCGATATACATCGTTATGTTTCTAATGAATTAGGTGATGAGCTTATGTGGCCAATGAGTATGCCATGCAAAATACACCCAAATCAAAAAATACAACTTGCGCAATATGGATCGTCATATATTGGTCAAATGAAAACACATTACCGTCAAGGATTAAAAAATCGCTATGGTGCATTAATACAAATGATTTCAGGTATACATTACAATTTTTCTCTACCGCTATCATTCTGGAAAGAATGGGCCGGGGTATATAATTTACAGGATGGCAAAGAAGCCATTTCTGAAGGATATTTACAGATAATACGTAACTATTATCGCCTTGGCTGGGTCATCCCATATCTTTTTGGCGCCTCTCCAGCAATTTGTCCCTCATTTATGAACGGTCGCGAAAGTACATTACCATTTGAACGCAGTCAAAATGATATGTTATCATTACCATACGCAACCTCATTACGACTGAGCGATCTAGGATATATAAATCGGTCTGAAAGTAGCTTAGACATTACTTTTAACAATTTATCAGAGTATATATCTAGTCTCAAAACCGCGATTCAAACTCCTTCAGAAGAATTTGTGGCGATGGGAATAAAAGACAAAAATGGTAACTGGCTACAGCTAAATACCAATATACTGCAGATTGAAGATGAGCTCTACATACCGATACGACCAAAGCGCATGACATTATCTGGTGAATCTCAATCTGATGCGTTACAACGTAGGGGTATTGAGTATATAGAAGTACGCTCACTAGATATTAATCCATTTTCACCTATCGGGGTTGAATCAGAACAAATACGTTTTCTTGACATGTTTTTGATTTGGTGTGCACTTGCTGATTCACCATCCATAGATAGCATGGGATTAGCTTTTACGCGTCAAAATTGGAATGCAGTGATTACTGAAGGCCGTAAATTTGGACAAACCATTAATATGGATTATGGCAAAACGAAATACTCAATATCAGAAATAGGTCATCGTCTATTGCACGACTTAAATCGTATCGCCAAAACACTAGATAGTCTGAGTCAAATACCTCATTACCAGCATGTCTGTCAACATCTCAAGGCATCCTTTAAGAATCCAGATTTAACATATTCAGCTCGTTTTTTACACAAGCTCAAATCACAAGGTCTGAAAAGCACTGGTCTATCTTTAGCTACAAAATATCGCACTCAGTTATCACAAGAAGCACTGGAAATATTAAACAACCATCACTTTATAAATGAAGCAAGACGCTCTAGGATATTCCAAAAAAAAATTGAAATAAAAGATAAACGACTATATAGGCTCCATGAAATGAAGAAGTAATTAAGTATTGCAATTAACTATCTTTTTGTCGTTCATTCCATAAAACAAAATATCACGAATCATTTCATTACACACAAGTAAAAAAAAGCATACGGTGTATACAATACGATACTCTCATCGTTGATGAGAAAATAAAGAAGGTAGTTACTACTCTGCACAAAACTATCAAACAATTGTATAAACGCTGTCAAAAGACAACATTTTTAAAAAGTATATTGATACTGATAGAGTATAAATATATTGCAGAGAATATAAATTTTACTTATCTGTGATGTGTATTGAACACATCAACATAATAATGTAAACACAGGGAGCAATCGATGCAGATAATATAAATATATTTATCCCCCTACAAAGCGGATAAAACGTAAAAAGTAACTTACATAAACAGTTTTGTCCTAACTATTGAGATAAAATCTCTATAAAAACAAAACCTATCCATACCAAATTTTCTTTACAGTAATGGATATGGCCATGTACAATACACACTAGCACATGACAAATAGTTTGATATTTTAAAATCTTGGTAATTTAAGTAAATGTATATAAGAACATATTATTTTAAATATATAAAGATTTCTGAGTTTTATTAGAACGTAAATCACACAGATGGATGCATTTTGCTTACAATATACTAACAATATACGTCACTCAGAATAAGAGTTATTTTAAAGTTACACCTCAACATATTTAGTATACGAAGAATACTGTCAAATATATTCATTAAATAATGAGATAAAATCATCATAAATACACCTCAAGTTGAGGCTTCATGTATAATAAAATCATTAGCCCTGCGACTATTAAAAAGTAATATACGAAATGTATGTATTCACTTAAGATATAAAGCGATTATCTTTCTGTATGAAATAATAATTAAAATAGTAATATATATTGATCTATGCCAATATAGTAAGATGGAGGGGGCTGTGCTGACCATATCCTAGCACATGAATCATCTATTACGGCTGCTTCCTTCCGGACCTGACCGGGTTTATAGATTACCATTGCAGAATGGGTCATACATCCCCCATAAAACGTAATTAAATACTATCTAAAATATTATCTATCATTTTTTATTAAAAGCAAGCACTAAATTAAAATAATTTCTCTATCTGCAATACTAGAAAGTACAATTAAGTAATTTAATTCTCGCGCTATAATCTGACTGTCTTAAGAAAAGGTAATCTTCATGGATGGCATGCAGAAATTCCGTACTATCGAAGCGCTATAACACCTCTAGTGCCATAAAGTAAATTACGCAATATCTAGTGTGTCACACACTAGATATTATTATAGATTATAAAAAGACAGAACCGTTAATAAATAACTGTAATCTGCACATCTATATAAACATTACACATATTAAAAACAGTAAAATACTCCATCATATTTATCGTTTATCATACCGGTACACTGTATGTAGATTATCATCTATGCACGATCTATGCACGCCTTATGTAAAAGGCATATAGCTAGAGGTGCATTCTCATATGACAAGTTCTATGTTTCCATCTCACCACTCCACTATCAAGATTCTCAGTATGTGTATTTAAAATATACATTAATAATATTGATACAATACTCTTCAATATTCTATCGCATCTATAGAATAGGTTATTTTTCCAAAAGACACAAAAGCATCATTATATGATGTATATATAACATGTTAATGAGTATTAAATTTCGTCAATAAAGACACAACCTAGGTCTCTTTTCAAACACTACGTATAATTTTTAGAATTATACACCAAGTATGCAATATCAAGCAGTTGAATACCTGGAAAATATCACCTAAAATAAAGATATATCTATCATTTAAACTTTTTAAAAACACACGATAGTGTATAAAAGCACATATAGCATAACAGCCAAAAATATCAAAGATGCGTCCATGATCCAATTCATCACTAACTGAACAAACACCACACCTATCATGCAGAAACATACAATCATCTGATGCTTTGCTATTTTATCTTATTAGGTTACAGTTATCAATTTTAAAATAAATAGTTGACTTAATATTTAAGAATAGAATATGTATGTTTTGATCTGATCAAATTATAGATTGTACGCTAGTTAAAAACTGTCCACATCTTTTCTGATCAATACTGGTACACCTATCAGATATTTGAAAACCCATTCGCAATAAAGAAGACATATTGGAATTTTTACAAGAAATGTAATAGTCATGACCGTAAAACTTCAATAAATGTAACTAAGATAGCCATATAATATTTTAAAGTTTATTGCCATCCTGAATAAATATTATTATAAATGATCTAAGATAGTTATCCTATTTTGAGGATACATCTCACTAAAAATACTTTAGTATACTTCAGATCCAATCCATCCACTCCCGTATCTTTTTGATAATCACATAGAATTTTTTCTGTATTAAATAACAATATTAGAGTTGTCTATATGTAGACCATAAATACTTATGAATATTTAAGCATCCTAATAATATATACCGATCGCCTAATGCTATAAATTCTTGTCTATAACAAGATCATAACTACCTCTTACTATGAATGCTTTTTATCGTACATATTTGTCACATCTACCTACATCGGAATATTGTATAAAACACCCATTCTTCTACTATATCAATAGCACACAACCCCTCTGAAATTTTCTAGAAAATAAATAAAAACTATCTTAATGCACTGATGTAAAAATTTTTTCTTTCCTGATTGTTATATGTATCTTCTACAAAAATGACACTCACCGGTGACTACGCGCATATGATCTCTGCTCATTCATTAAGCAATAAGTTCATATGATGAGAGAAATAGTTATAAACATTCTATTAACCATAAATTTTATAATTCATCTTTTCACGCGCACTATGTAATATCTCAAGAGCAAAAAAACCTTCTAGTCTCATACTATTTTTGATGACATCTGCCATGATAGAGGGATTGACCTTGAGAATCTTACAATATACATAATCATCCATAATATCACAAAACAATTTGGACATACTATAATCCCTAAATGATACCGATACTACAGCTGATCTACACACTAAAATGAAAAGATATAGAGAGAGGGAGAAAATTTCTAACATCAACTATGATTTCTCAATGATAGATTTTTTGAAGTGAGTATAGCGTTTTCTTTCACCTCTAGCTGGCTCTGTAATCGTATTACTTTACGCTTCATGTGAGCTAAAGAAACACGAACACGCAACCAACACATGCCACAAATAATCCAACTAAGAAAGAATCCTATAGAAAATACTATAGCTAATAAAGTCGCAATATGGAATTCATCTTGACCAATTAGATAATTAAAAGTGATAACTTGATCATTATGAGCGCCTAAAATAATAGAAAAAACAAGCATCACAATTATCACTAAAAAAATAAGAAAATATTTCAAAACCTGTCCTTTTTCTGACAATGTAATTAGCGCACCCTATCAATAACTACCATAGCACTGAGCGTCTATACTCTTTGAGGTGGTAAGTAGGAATGAATATTTTACTAGAACTATCTTAATAGATACAGCCCTAATGATCACATCATAACCCTCTATCATAAATTATAATAGACATGTTATTGTCTGACTTTAAAACATTGCATCTTGCAATCAGGTCCAAGATAATGAGTCGTACTTTAATAGTCTTTCATAGACTAACATGCTCAATATGATTCACCGGCAAAATAATTTATTCTTATCAAGCTAACACACAATGGTGACAGAAAAAAATTAATCAGGCTAAATATTTTTAGTAAGTGCTATAATGACAGACACCCTTATATAATATTTTATATCATTGTTACATCCATTAATTGTATATAATTTCTACTACAGCATAGGTTATCACTCACTTAATACAATAATGGCACATGTCTAGAATACCAATCTTCCACTGTGCATAAAACACTATATAACGCTTAGAATATCATACATGATTCGATCGAAACGACTGATGATTCAACCTTAATATCAATACACATAAGCTATTACCAGATTAAGCATCACTATAATGAATCAACTGATACAACTAATATTCAACATATACACCCATGACAGTTACCGTATTACATGGCTAATATACACGGTTATTTAGTCACTATAAACAGTGCCTCATATACAACAAAACGCGACGGAATCCTGATAACAACTATATTATATAGATTGAAATGAAAGAAGTAGCCTAAATAACAACACCCTGAGTATATGTTATAATGATTCTACTGTGGGCCACCTTTATTAAAAATTCTAGTTTATTTCATATAGTCAACATAGGCCCGTAAACAGGACTATTGATTTGATGACCACTTCTTACACTATTTTTAGCTGGCTACTAGTAATGTCTTACTGGATCTTAATTGCCGGCATAACTTTTCGTATCTTACTCAAGCGCCGTTCAGTGCCTTTTGCTATGACTTGGCTACTAATTATTTATATTTTACCACTATTAGGGATTATTGCCTATCTCTCCCTAGGAGAATTACACTTAGGTAAATGCCGATCTGAGCGTGCGCGTAATATGTGGCCTTCGATGGTTATTTTATTTAAGAATTTACACTCCATCCAACACCTTTGTTCTAAAAAAAATAGTGATCTCGCTCAACCACTATTTCAACTATGTGAAAACCGCCAAGGCATCGCAGGAATTACAGGTAATCAACTAAAACTCCTGACTAATAGTCATGATACACTACGCGCGGTGGTCTATGATGTACAACACGCTTGTCATAATATTGAAATGGTTTTTTATATCTGGCAGCCAGGTGGGCAAGCTGACGAGGTTGCAAAGGCGCTCATAGCAGCTGCACAGCGCGGTGTGAATTGTCGTCTATTACTGGATTCTGCCGGTAGTGTAGAATTTTTCCGTACAGAATGGCCTAATCTCATGCGAAATGCGGGGATTGATGTAGTTGAAGCACTACCGGTAAGTCTTCTTAGGATTTTCTTGAGAAGAATGGATTTACGCCAACACCGTAAAGTAGTTCTGATTGATAACTACATTGCCTATACCGGTAGTATGAATCTAGTAGATCCTCGATTTTTTAAGAAACATACAGGGGTTGGTCAGTGGGTAGACTTAATGGCGCGTATGGAAGGTCCGATTGCCGCTACAATGGGGATTATTTATTCTGGTGATTGGGAGATGGAAACTGGAAAACGCATTTCACCCCCGCCACCTAATGATAACCTTACATTCTTACGGAAAAACCACGATCATACTATTCTAGTCATTGCATCTGGTCCAGGTTTACCAGAAAATATGATCCATCAAGCAATCTTAATCGCAGTGTTCTCAGCACGAAAAAAAATAATCATTACTACTCCTTATTTAATTCCTAGCGATGATCTATTACACGCTATCTGTATCGCCTCTTATCGTGGTGTAGATGTCAATATTATCATCCCGCGTCATAATGACTCTTTTCTAGTCCGATGGGCTAGTAGGGCATTTTTTAGTGAACTACTTGAAGCTGGAGTTAAAATATATCAGTTTGAGGGTGGTCTGTTACATAGTAAAAGTATTTTAATTGACGGCCAGTTAAGCTTAGTTGGCACAGTTAATCTGGATATGCGCAGTTTATGGTTAAACTTTGAGATTACCATAGTGATTGATAATCATGAATTTGGCAATGAACTAGCATGTATTCAAAATCAGTATATCGCTCAATCATGTTTAATAGATGCTCATAGCTGGTTGCAACGCGCATATTGGAAGCGCATTGTAGAGCGATTATTTTATTTTTTTAGTCCACTTCTATGAAGTTATATTATTTCTTCTATATAGACATTAGTAGAGTTTATCGATACATTCTTGTTCTTCACAATATAAAGTATGTATAATCATTATGCCTATAATTCTATCTGACTTCTGCCGTTAGATCAACTATCGTATATGACCAAGATTATCATCTCATATCTGCATGCATCGATCACTATGATAAATCAACACTTATATCAGCAGAATGGTATCACTTATACTAAGACACGCAGATATAAGTTCGTACATACCAAGTCGTTCCTTTCTCTCATATATGTATTATATTGTATTCTTCTACCGCTTATTCTGCTAAGACACAGAATCATTCTGTTATAATACACTATTACCTTCATTAAATAAAAAGAATATATTCCAATCTTAATACAAAATGATAATAGAAATCTAGTTCAGTTATAATTAATCCACCTACAGCATCGTAATTGACAGATCTTGTGTCCTTACATGATGGTATGCATAAACCAATTAAATAATACGATACTCAAAAACACTCATTGTAAAAAATACATAGAGCAATATACTTGCTCGATCCAAATATTGTGTGATATGTACATCTTATCCTTTCTAAAATAGCAACACACAATATTTAGTATGACACGACACATATAACACGGTGTGTGGTCCGCTAAGATGCTCATGTTTCTGAATTCTTGCGTGACTGATAGATCATCAGGAAAGACTACACGATATTCTATCATAATATGTTTTACTATAGTAATGAGATATGCTAAATACAAGATATACAGCTTTTAATTATAATAAAAGTGTTTTCTTATTAGTAAGGGGATATAAATACCTTTTGGTCTCAATGCTTAAAACGGTAAGTGTGAATATATCTGTTGTGCTTCTACTATACATCGTAACATATGCACTATAATTATATTGAGTGTCATATGATGATGTATCGTGTTATATTTTCGTCAAAATACTGTATTATATAGTATCTATCAATTAATATTTTTAGATATACACGTGATGACTATCATATAGGTTATAATAGCCCCTCATATCATACTTACTGCATAATCAAATATATCCGCTCTGAGCCTCTCTAGAAAGGGATGTCATCTTCAAAATCAACTAATGCTTCATTATTAGTGCTTATATTATCTTTCTGAGACTTTTGTGATACTAGACGAGCTGAAGTCGTATCATTACTAAATGGATTCACACCTTTTGTCTGATTCCATCCACTATTATCGCTTATATTATTTTGGGCACGTCCACCCAGCATATGCATGGTTCCTCCAACATTCACCACTACTTCCGTAGTATATTTGTCAATACCAGATTGATCAGTCCACTTACGTGTCTGTAGGGATCCTTCAATATAGACTTGAGAGCCTTTACGAAGATACTCGCATGCTACTTCAGCTAATTTACCGAAGAGCACTACTCTGTGCCATTCGGTTTTTTCTTTTGTCTCTCCAGTTTGCTTATCTCGCCAGCTTTCAGAAGTAGCTAAAGTGATATTTGTAACAGCGCTACCATTAGGTATATATCGTATTTCCGGATCCTGCCCGAGATTACCCACTAAAATGACTTTATTTACCCCTCGACTAGCCATGCTTTTTCTCCCATCCATTAATAATTGTATCACTTAAGTTGAAGATCATGCACGGATTTCATCCATGCATGATCTCATCAATACTCTACCAGAACATCACATTTAGTAAAATAGCTAATATTTTTATATATTATATGTCGTTGCTACGATAATTCATGTTTTGGAGGTCCCAAAAAGATTATAACCTATCATATCTATACTTAAAACCTACTGCGATAGAATATCGTATAGTCTTTCCTGATGATCTATCAGTCACGCAAGAATTCAGAAACATGAGCATCTTAGCGGACCACACACCGTGTTATACGTATCGTTCCATACTAAAGGTGATATTTTCTATCCTTTTGAAAAATAGAATACATATATCCAAAACTACTTCAATCAAAGAAATGTTCACTAGAAGAGGTGTAAGGGTTCTACTGCTTAGACCTTTGCATCAGTTGCCTAAATGCAATTCGTGATAATTAAAATATTTTTATAAGATATACTAGTCATATAATATTTGGCGTTCTTATTTATTGTTATCCAAGGTAGTGTCAATGTATACCTGTAATAGTACATGATACCTCGCTTCTGATATTTAAAGATATAAAACATCAGAATTGCACACCTGGAAAAAACGATATACCTAACAGTCTTCCCTAAGAGAAATATGATCATATCAGATAAGCAGAGATGAAAGTTAACATTCTTGTAATGTCTAATGATCTACAAAAACTCCTGTGTCTAACCATTTGCTCTTCCAGAAAAACTACTAAAACATGTTAAATACGAAGCATGATACATCATGATGATAATCACCAAACAAAGATGCTTTGACGTGAAATATAAATGGAGTATGTACTATAGTACATAGTACCGCAATCATCTTTAAATGGTATATCGAATATCCAAATATTAGTAGTATTGGATACTAAAAATTAAGAATCATTCACCGCTTATATCATGAAACTTTCAGAGATTGACGATTAGCTCGTTTACGGTCACTTTCTGTTAAATATCGTTTCCGAAGACGCACAGACCGTGGCGTCACTTCTACTAATTCATCATCATCAATGAACTCCAAAGCTTGCTCTAAAGACATTTTTATGACCGGTACTAAAGTGGGTGCTTCATCGGTGCCAGAAGCACGCATATTGGTCAGCTTCTTACCAGTTAAACAATTTACTGTGAGATCGTTTAAGCGTGAATGTAGACCTATAATTTGCCCTTCATATACTTCAGCACCATGACCAATAAATAATTTACCACGATCCTGAAGATTAAATAAAGCAAACGCGACTGCCTTCCCCTGCCCATTCGAGATAAGAACACCATTTTGACGCTGCCCGATTGAACCTACACGAACATCATCGTAATGGCTAAAAGTGGAGTGCAAAAGACCTGTACCAGCAGTTAAAGTCATAAACTCGGTACGAAAACCAATTAAACCACGAGATGGGATGCAGTAATCAAGACGAATGCGACCTTTACCGTCAGAAACCATACCCCTTACATCCCCTTTACGCTCACCTAGAGCCTTCATCACACCTCCCTGATGTAGCTCTTCAATGTCTACTACCACACTCTCAAATGGTTCCTGTATGCCACCATTTATATTGCGGTAAATAACTTTAGGGCGTGACACTGATAGTTCAAACCCTTCACGACGCATCGTTTCAATTAATACAGACAAATGTAGCTCACCGCGACCTGATACTCGGAATGTATCAGTGTCATCAGTTTCTTCTACTCTTAATGCTACATTATGTACTAGCTCTTTTTGAAGACGGTTAAAAATTTGACGTGAAGTTAAAAACTTACCTTCTTTTCCACAAAATGGAGATTTATTGACATTAAAATACATACTCACAGTTGGCTTATCGACATTTAACACTGGTAGTGCTACCATATTCTGTGGATCGCAAATGGTGTCAGAAATATTCAGCTCCCCTAATCCAGTAATCGCAATTATATTACCAGCTTCAGCTTTATTTGTTTCTATTCGCTTTAAACCAAGATGGGTCAGTATTTTACTCACTTTACCATTACGTGTTTTCCCATTACTATCAATAATAGAAACATTCTGGTTAGGTCTCACATTACCACCGGTAATGCGACCAATCCCAATGACTCCAACGTAGTTATTATAATCTAACTGAGATATTTGCATCTGAAACGGCGCGTCTGCATCCACCTGTGGTGGAGGCGCATACTTAATAATGGATTCATATAAAGGAGTCATGTTCTCCGCTATATCCCGATGGTCTAATGCTGCCGTACCGTTTACAGCAGACGTATAAACTACTGGGAAATCCAGTTGTTCGTCATGGGCATTTAAGTTAATAAAGAGGTCAAAAACCTGATCTACGACCCAATCGGGACGAGCACCCGGACGATCAATTTTATTCACTACGACAATTGGCTTAAGATCATTTTCAAAGGCTTTTTTTGTTACAAAACGTGTTTGCGGCATCGGCCCATCAATCGCATCCACTACTAACAGGACAGAGTCAACCATGGACATAACACGTTCAACCTCACCCCCAAAATCAGCATGGCCAGGGGTATCAACGATATTAATACGATACCCATTCCATTGAATGGCAGTATTTTTTGCAAGAATCGTAATCCCACGCTCCTTTTCTAAGGTGTTGGAGTCCATGATACGCTCAGTCACCTCAGTTCTAGCATCAAAAGTGCCAGATTGTAGAAGGAGTTGATCGACCAACGTAGTTTTACCGTGGTCAACATGGGCAATAATAGCAATATTACGCAAATTCTCAATCACATCTTTTCCTCAGATATTAGCAGTAATATATTATGCTATATTCACATGCCTCAAAAGTATAATTAGTTCCTATGCACTACAACTAGATACAATAGTTTTAACCTATTATTTAACATACTGCCAAATTCTATAAAATAAACACCAATATAAAAATGTTTTCATTGTCTGATTATGCAGTATAATGTCTAATTATATATTTTGTTTTTTTAGAAATCGATCACCCTTCAAATATACGGTATATGGATATTATATCATACATAAGTGTATTTATCTCATACATCATAGAGCTATATAAAATATACATACCGATATGCAAGAAGCAAACTGCTCTTAATATTTTAAAAATGATAGCCTTGAAAAAGAAGTATACTACCAGACTGTATCTCATAAGATACATAAGATTTATCTTATCACCTGCAAATAATATCAATGTCTTGAGGTGCAAGCGTTGTAGATCAAAAACCCAGTATAATGATCTCTATTTTAGTTAGTGAAATATCCAATGAGACATTATATACACAAAACTATATGCGCTTAGAGATCATTCATTGATCCATAGGAAAATGCATTGATATAGTGGATTTAAAAAAATCAGATATATATATTTATAATCATGCGTTAATGTTTATAACAAGCTAGCAATAAATTATGACAAATACAATTAACGTCGTCAATGCAAACGATCTATCGGGAATCATCACAAACAACCCACCCTCTTACATACAGAATATCTTTTCATGTTGATTATATTTATCTATGCTTTCTTTTAGTACACATTCTAATAACAGTCAATAAACTCAGTTGGTCTCGAAGAGTAATACAATCATTAAAAAGAACAAACTAATACTCTGTAATTACTTGTAATGACACAAGGCTCGTGGATACAGAGTATATAACATCTAATTCTTCTAAATTCCAAGCAACATCCTCAAGAGGATATTGCTGGAAGTACACAAGAATAAATACTCATAGATTTCCCAATATTACTATGACTATTAAGTAGGAGTTGATGATGCTTCAGATAGATAGGTCTATAATATTGCTACACCCCGTAGTTGGAAAGCAGGTGCTTGTCTCCATAAGTTATAGAGAAATATCTAGTTACAAGTATACACAGTGATATTGATCATCATCGCTCATCAAAAAATTACCGCAAAATGATATACTAAAGTATCTGTGGCTTGGCCATAATATATTCCAAGAGGGATGGTTGTACCATGAACTCTCTTTATTGACGGATAAATGACGCAAAATCAATAATGAAACTTCTCTAAAGGAACTAAATACTATAGTAGGTCTTGACCCAAAAAACATTGGCATGCATTTTATGCAATCTATCCAAGGATGAATTCTATTGTCTATACAGATATCCATGTAATATTCACAATGATAATTGTGATACGTGTAGAAATAGACAAGTAAGACCCTAAAAGATCAAAATCTAACACAATTTAGGAGAGTTAAATATGTCAGCTGAATATGTTCTGTCAATGATTCAAGATCATCAAGTTAAATTTGTTGACCTTCGTTTTACTGACACTAAAGGTAAAGAGCAGCACATGACTATCCCTTCCCATCGAGTAAATGAGAACCTCTTTCAAGAAGGGAAAATGTTTGACGGGTCTTCTATTAGTGGCTGGAAAGATATTAACGAATCTGACATGATTTTAATGCCAGATGCTATCACCGCTGTCCTTGACCCATTCTTTCTAGATCCCACCCTTATTCTTCGTTGTAATATTCTAGAACCAAACACTATGCAAGGATATGACCGCGATCCACGTTCTATTTCTAAACGCGCTGAGGATTTTTTAAAAACCACTGGTATTGCAGATGCTGTATTTTTTGGTCCAGAGCCTGAATTCTTTCTGTTTGACGATATTCGTTTTCAATGCAACGCTTCTGGTTCATATGTTGCTATTGATGATATTGAAGCTTGCTGGAATACTGGCAAAAAATACATCGGTGGCAATAAAGGACACCGTCCTTGTCTTAAAGGAGGGTATTTTCCTGTCCCTCCAGTTGATTCATCACAGGATATCCGTTCTACTATGTGTTTAATGATGGAAAATATGGGTTTAGTAGTGGAAGCGCATCATCATGAAGTAGCTAGCGCAGGTCAAAATGAAATAGCTACCCGCTTTAATACTATGACTAAAAAAGCAGATGAAATTCAAATTTATAAGTACGTAGTACACAATGTCGCTAACTCTTATGGGAAAACTGCTACTTTTATGCCTAAACCCATCATTGGTGATAATGGTTCTGGCATGCACTGTCACATGTCTTTATATAAAAATAATACTAATATATTCTCTGGTAATCAATACGGCGGACTATCTGAAACCGCTCTATTTTACATTGGCGGAATCATTACACACGCTAAAGCAATTAATGCATTATCTAACCCAACTACAAACTCGTATAAACGTTTAGTACCAGGCTACGAGGCGCCGGTGATACTTGCTTATTCTTCTCGTAATCGTTCAGCTTCCGTCCGTATTCCGGTGGTTAGCAACTCGCAAGCATGCAGAATTGAAGTACGCTTTCCTGATCCAGCAGCTAATCCATATTTATGTTTTACTGCGATGCTCATGGCTGGATTAGATGGCATCATGAATAAAATCCACCCAGGAGAAGCGTTGGATAGAAATCTCTATAAGCTACCATTTTCCGAAGAAATTATCATGCCAAAAGTAGCTAGTTCACTAGACGAAGCTCTTACTGTCTTGCAGAAAGATCATGCATTTTTAACTCGTGGCGATGTATTTACCGACAACGCCATACAAGCTTATATTCAATTACGCAGGGTAGAAATGGAATATGTATACCGTACCCCACATCCCGTGGAATTCGAACTATACTACAGTGTTTAATAAACTAAAACATCAATGACCTACCTGTCTGCTCTTTAGTATAAGAAATAGAGGTATGCTATTATTTAGAACGATAAAACCGGCCCATCTATAGGTGGGCGCTTGCTCCGTACATGCAAAATGACAATATTTTAAATCTAGGTATGCTTTATTAGAAGACCTGCTATATAAATCATGCGCCCAATGATTAAAAATTCATCGGGCTAATAATAAAAACTATATGGCATGAATGACAATATATCATATGGAAAATGATTGATTATGTTATATGCTAACATGAGTCTATTTGATGGTGTTGTAGAATAGGAGTTAACCAATTTTCTGCTGCCAGCATCATATCCTTGATATTAGTAGCATTTAGGTGTGGTAATAACCTCTGTAGAAAAATATCGTCTTTCTCACCGCCTATGTAATCAGTGCCATACCAATATTGTAGTAACTTCCTGCGTGCCTGATTCTGTGTATTCTCATCATATTTTATCATACATCGATCTTTATCAAAACATGCCTGTAGCCATGCACCTCCGGAAGACGTCAGCAATAAAGGAGCAGATATTCCCAATAGATATCCATTAATATAATGAAGTAAATACTTTGTAGCTACATCGGCAGATAATGGCAAAAAACGCCACAAACTATCTTTTAAACCTAACATGAGGCTTACTCCACTTCCACCTGTGGCACAGTATACTAAATGTTCTAACCATAGTATTAATGCATCTTTAAAATTTAAGACTCCAGGACGCCAGCGTAATAATCCATGATCCTGAACTGGCATTAAGTAACCAGTAAGTAATAGTGAGTTATTAATGTTTAGTAAAATTTCTCTATTTGGTAGAGGTGCATAATGTGGAGCTATTTTGGCAGCCAGATGGCTCATTTCAGTGACTCTTTCTTCCCAAAATACTTTCCCCCACGCGCCATAGGGCAGTATGCCTGCTGCTTTAAAACGATTATACAGCAACCATTCATCCTTTTGATTCATAAGAGCCTGTAACAACTGACTATCTACCTGGTAACGAGTAATATTATCTACCACAAACGGCTCTGTATCAGATACAGTGATGGTATCTCTCTCAAAAGTAGTATTAAGACGCAATTGAAAGAAACGTCGTACTGGATGTCGCCAAAAATTTATTAACGTATCTATGCTTAATTTAGTGGTCGCCTCTTGCAAAGCAATACGACTCAAATTATGATAAAGGGGGTCTTTTGTCTGACTAACAAGGAGCCATGGAGAACACACTCCACATGATTGACCCCAATCAAAAAAGTTCTGATGGGCAATCGGAATGCGATGATGTACATGTTGCAAATGTTTGGTGAGCGCAACAGAACTACTAGCAATATCTTTTTCTATATCCTGAGATAAAACAAAACTATAGCTAATGTATTCCATTAATTCACTCACTAAAAGTGATGGATAGCATACTGTGTTATCATGTATGGATTTATTAACATAACTGATATAAAATTTTTTGCTCGCTTTATGTAGAGCATCCAAAAAAGTGTATTTTTCACTATTCCAATAACTATTATTATCCTTCTGTGTGTGTGTATGCACCCCTTTGTCATGTGTTAAATCCACACTCAGTGGTAATATAGTACGTGGATATACCCCTTCATTCATCCCTAATAAACATACTACTTTAACGGGAACGCAGGCCATGGGCCTCAGAGTACAAAAATTGATAGCTCCCGGAAGATAAGGGTTTCTTATCGATTGTTCGTTAAAATACAGATCAAGTTCATCTCGAAGGCGAGATAATGGTACTGTGTCATGATACAAAGCTTGTATTCCATGATTAATCACTCTATTCCAGTGATCTTCGATAAATGCTAATTCTTGTTCGTTGTCTGCATTTTTCTTTATAAAATCATCAAGAATATGACGACATATAGGTAACCAGTTGCTTAAACTTAACGGTTCTATTAAACGATTTCTCCATTTCTTCAGACACATGATAAATTCAGAAAGATTCCCTGCTAGTGCTGCAATCAATCCACTAGACTCATCAAAAGGTAAAATACCATTCCACTCGCCTGCTTCACTATTTATTGCATAACCTAATAACATGCGAGTTAATCCAAACTGCCAAGTATTCTGAGTGGTGATAACTATATCACAATCGTGCATACTTTGATCATCTAAACCCCATCGTATACCTGACTCTGGTATCCAGCGACGTAATAATAATAAACCCTCCTTATTAATACCAAAACATTGAGCAACGGCAGGAAATTCAAGTAAAGCCAGCACTTCTTCAGCTGTAAACTGACTTTCTGGTAGACGCAATAAGATGTGGAAAACCTTAGTGGATGGGTTATTTTGGATAAGCTGATTATTGGAAATATAAAATGGTAAACCTCGACCCGATACTACGGGACTAAAAATAGCTTCAATAAAAGGTACATAAAGATTAATATCTGCAGCCATCACCATAATATCTCGAACTGTCAGTGCTGGATCATCTACCATCATCGCTAACAATTGATCCTGTAAAACTTCCACTTCATGATATAAACTACAGCATAAGTGGATCTCGATTGAACAATCATCTAAAGATATCACACGCTTCCCGCGACTATCCATTGTCTCATTACGTTTCAAACCAAGAAGTGAGTGATCTTCTAGTTCTAATATATCACGCTTTAAAATCTGTAAAAGATTACAGGGATCCATGTCGATAAAAGCGCATACTTCTTTAGCTGCACTCTGCACAACAAAAAAAAGATTCTCTTTCTCTGCTTGACCCCATGAAGATAATAAAGGATTGCTTAATTTCTGCTCACCGACCGTGTTAAATAAAGAAGAAACACTCTCTGCATCACGAAATTGCGGCATTGGATGATGATCTATATAGTGATAACGGTGATGATGTTGTATTGTAGTTAAAGATACATGATCTTTGATATTACCCCAATAATAACGACATGGATTCTCAAAAAAAATATGTACATCTATATGTACGCCTAACGCCTCTATATAAGATATAGGTAGTGTTGACAAACCAAAAATAAACACTCTTTCAGGAAGGTTAGGCGGACAAATTATTGAATGTTTAAGAATAGAAATAAATTTCTGAAAAAGATCAGCAAAACCCCATTCTTGTCCTGTTATCTGACAAGTATATGCCACTAATGCAATCCATAGTGGTGCTTGCCACATCTGAGCCTCTCCTAACGTTGCTTCTCTTTGGAAATGCTCCCATTGATATAACCACTGGGGATGATGTACAAGATATTCCTTAAATAAAGATGCCATGCATGATGTCAGCTGGAATAATTTATGATTTTCTTTATCATCAATGAGGTAGTGGTGAAGCATAAAAAAGCGCTCATCTAACAGTAAACTTGAAAAAATAGCTCTCATCTTCCAACGCATGCTAAGTCTACTGAAACCACTCTTCCTGGAGCACATAGGTAACACACGATTCAACATATCCCATATAAAATTCTCAGATGATGGAAAATCGATATTAGCAGAAATACCAAATTCTTCAGCAAACGATATTTTCAACCATTGAACAATATTGGAACTTGGTGCTAGTACTACTTCTGGGCACAAGGGGTTATGCAAAGGCTTCTCTTTGATTTCTCGACAAAGGAGTTTTTTAAGCATCCATAATTGATTAGAGTGATACAGGATAATCATATTTACTGATCCAATCAGTAATACGATGTAATATTGCACAACAAATAAGACATAACTCGATACCTAAAAGATGGAAAAGAAACAAAAAGGTTGTATAAAAAAATAATGCTTGTATTATATATAATGTAGTTATTATTATAATTATGATATTGTATAATCAAACAACATCAGCGGGAATAGCTCAGTTGGTAGAGCACGACCTTGCCAAGGTCGGGGTCGCGAGTTCAAGTCTCGTTTCCCGCTCCAAGATATCATCTATCTTACAATCTAGTGTACGTTCACATGTCATATGTTGATTATAAAATGCAGAATTCTGCATGATACATAAAAGCGTCCGTTGATAGTCATGGAGCTTACTATTTATAAAATAGTCATTGTCTAGGTTCACTGTGGTAAGAAAGTATATTTCGAAATCAGTCATGGCATTATTATACCGTATATAAAATAACAGATTTTTCTTCACTAGCTGATGATTTCTCTCATAATATTAGCACCATGGATATATTGAATATTCAGGATATGAAATATAATTCAAGCTCTTCTCTATGCAACTAAACAGTTGGATGCACGTATGGTCGCATATTATTGACAGCATTGGTATCCTTCACAAATTTTAAAAATGACTGAAGAGAAGAAAGAAAGCAATCTTTAAAGGTGCGGTGGTACGTATCATTATACGATATAACCGCATACTACACGAATATATGACATAGATAGCCATCAAAGATGGCATAGAATAGTTATGAGCAGCGAGAAAAGAAGAAAAATCTATAATCTCTTTTTTATTTGAAGGGAATCCCAAAGATACTTTTCAATAGTATTTATCCCATATATACTATTCAATAATATTGAATAGTATATATTTTTATATAATAGAATATTAATGCATTATTTATCTAGGATAATACAGGTGCATAATGGTGTCTGCATCTGTATATTAGTTCAAAATGTTAAAACATGAGAATGAAAATCTCTGAGTTAAGATGAAAATATTACGAACTGTAATATGGAAAAAACAAAATTCTGCTAATACTCAAACTATCATTACTAATCATTATCAGTCGCCTGGTCAATACCCATACTCTACGTACAATCTATCATTATGAATGATATAAAAAAGTGTATTGTCCCACTTACTGTATAAGTGTTATCTGGAACAAAAAATAATTGGCGTTTCTTTTGTAGAAAACATTGTCAACTCATAGATCTAGGAAGGTGGTTAAATAAAGATATACAAAATTCTCCCATGCATCATATAAATGATAAAGGAAGATAATTATTCCATATATTTATAATTTTCAACACTGAACCAACCACTAATAATTTTCCCTGAGGCAGCAAAATATTCTTATTATATAAGTCAACTCATTACTTAACATTACAGTATTTTGTGTGAACGTTCCCTTGTATTGATTTATGTAGTATCTTATAATAAATTCATTGATTTTGTTTCTTACGACTGAAGTCATAGGCTCTCAATAAAACCACAAAATAATATGTTTGAGCGTAATATCGTCATGTATCCAAAATAGTAAGATGAGAAAAACTTCTCTTTGTTTTTTAAAAAACTCCAATATTATTGACTATCATATATTATGTCATGCGTCATATTCTACATAGCGCCACATGCCTAATCTATTATATTGATATTCTATGCAGATTTTTTTAGAGAGGTAGAAGTAGTTAATCATGTTATTGATGTGACATCATATATTAGTAACATCTACTTACTAATATCAAGGATGCATACTCGTGTAATACTTCACCTTTAAGACATGTGTGAATTATTTATGAATGTTAAAGTATCCAGTCATCTTTTATGCATACAACATATACCGATTATAAGAATCTGTAAGAATATGGACGCATATATTCGGTAAAGGTATAAGTGCACATTAATGAAATACTATGAAATCTTGCAAATACAGTAATATAACTACCGAAAAGTAACTGTTACTCTAAAATAAAACTGAAGTTATAAAATATAAGATTGATAATCAACCATGCTACATTCATCATCTCATTCATCTTATAGAACAGGCATTTTCTTAATCTTCGCACTAATATTGGCTTTATGTCGTGCAGCTTTATTTTTATGAATAAGCCCTTTCGAAGCTTGACGATCTATAAGTGTCTGCATAGCATGAAAAGCACTCTTGGCACCTTCTTGATTACCGGTAACGATAGCTGTATAAACTTTTTTGATAAAAGTACGTATCATTGAGCGATGACTTGCATTATGTTTACGATGTTTTTCAGCCGTAATCACTCGTTTTTTAGCTGACTTAATATTAGCCAAAATTATACTCCTAAATATTGATACTATGTATGATAAAATTTTAGAAAATTATTTCCTTTATCATAACCCTTGTCAACAAATTTCTAAAATTCACCAACATGATAAATTTAGATACACATATAGTACACGATGTAATAAAAAACATAAGAAAAACCTTACTGTCCATTCAATAAATATCAGTCCAATACATGCAAGAAGATTATTGTACCTATATGCCTTCTACTTATCAATCCTTTAGATACATGTCGTATACTACAATGACACATTCGACAAATATCACATTTCTTTTCAAAATAAAATGCACTCAAAAGAACAAAACATACAACAGAATCATCAAAAATTAATTATGCCACAAAAAACTATTCACAATCATTGAACCTACTGTATATAAACAACGACAAACTATTCTCATCACTCTAGTTATAGTAAAAGCATTACCAATCGAATAATATTAACATCGGTTGCAATAGCAAAATGTTAATACACACATTTATCAATGATATTGTCCAAATATTTATGTATTACCATATCTACAGAATAAACATCTAAAAATATTGCATAACATCGACTATGTATCATCATTAGGAATGTAAATTAATGTATATTTTGTGTATTAACTATATGATCATCCTATACTTAGGTCTCGGTATTCAACATAAAGAGAAATGTTATCTTCGTGCGGTTTTGTGTTTACAAGATCTATAGATATTAGAATATCATAATAACCACACTATGTGGCTATATACTACCTACCCACTCGACACAAAAACCTATATTGGATAAACGGACCTGGCCATTTGATCTAATCGTAGAATATATATTGTGATAAACTATGTACTATGTAAGTATGCATATTGTCTCCCATCATCATTTTTGTATTAACTCAGTTGCATAATATATGAAAACAAATTCTCACCCGATATAACATAAGACAACTATGGCATTCAGAATTGTCTTAGATTAATCAGTACAAGTCATGGCAGAAACGTATACTATTTTATAGTATATGCTATTGTATTTTTAGGCGATTTATGCTGTAACTACTGTATGTTTATACATTTCATACATGCACAGTAAGCGACAAGTATATGAGTATCATCTTGCTATTGTTGTTTTCAAAGAGATAAATTTTCAAGATATTTTCCAAAACATGTATAAATTGAATACAATTCATACACAAAGCAATAAAAGTAGTATATTACAAATGATCTCAATAAAGCAGAGATAGATTATTGAAAATATATAGGTCCCATATATAAATTTTCATAAAAAGCAAATAACGCTTTATGGTAGAGCTGATCAAACAACAGCGCTCAAATAACATTGTATATATTAATATATCTCATCCACATAACTTACAATTCATCGCTATACGATTTTATCGATACCATTGTAATATAAAAATATTCGTTTTGCGTTTGATGTTAAATTGTCATTCAAGAATGCTAATTAAGATGGAATATGAAATCTAATGATTGACTATAAAACAACCTTGAATTTACCAAAAACAAATTTCCCGATGCGGGGACGTTTATCTAAACATGAACCTCGCATTTTGAAACGTTGGTATGATGATAAACTATATGATATGATACGAGCATCAAAAAAAGGTAAAAAAACCTTTTTACTACATGATGGACCACCTTACGCTAATGGCAATATTCATATTGGTCACGCAGTTAATAAAATCTTAAAAGATATCATTATTAAATCTAAAAACCTCTCGGGTTATAATGCACCTTATATACCTGGTTGGGACTGCCATGGTTTACCAATAGAACACAAAGTAGAGAAAACCTCTGGTAAACCTGGAATACAAATTAGTCAAGCAGAATTTCGTATTGCATGTCGTCAATATGCCTCTCAGCAGATAGACGCACAAAAATCTGAGTTTGTCCGACTTGGAATCCTCGGTGAATGGCATCATCCTTATCAAACAATGAACTTTCATACCGAAGCCAATATCATTAGAGCACTTGGAAAAATTATTGCAAATGGTCACCTTTATAAAGGTACTAAACCCGTACCGTGGTGTCTAGATTGTCGGTCTGCTATGGCAGACGCTGAAATAGAATATTATGATAAAACATCTCCATCTATCATGGTTCTATTTAATGCCATAGAGAAAAAAGAAATACAAATAAAATTTCATAATGCATGTGTGGATGGCCCAATTTCACTAGTCATATGGACTACCACTCCATGGACTCTTCCTGCGAATCGTGCTATTTCAGTACATCCAACAATTAGTTATCAACTAGTCCAGATCATAGACCGGGCGCTCATACTCGCTACAGATATGGTTGATAAAGTTATGAATTGTATTGGGATACCGACATGGAAGGTACTAGGAAATATACCAGGAAAAACCCTTGCAGGTATTAAATTCCAACATCCATTTCTCACATACATCCCTTCTGTTATTTTAAATGAGAATGTCATCTTAGATACGGGTACAGGAATAGTACATATCGCACCTGATCATGGTATCGATGACTACGATGTTAGTCAAAAATATGCCATACAAACTATTAATCCAGTAGGACCAGACGGTTGTTATCGGTCTGGAATTTTCTCTAAATTAGATGGTATAAATGTTTTTCAAGCCAATGCCATCATTCTAGAAATTTTACGTAAAAATCACGCACTACTCCACTTAGAAAAAATTCAGCATAGCTATCCACATTGCTGGCGTCATAAAAGTCCCATTATCTTTCGTGTCACCCCACAATGGTTTATTAGTATGGACAAAAACAGGCTACGCGCAAAATCTTTACAACAGATACAAAACGTATACTGGATTCCAGGATGGGGTCAAAAGCGGATGCATGCAATGCTTACGAGTCGTCCAGACTGGTGCATTTCACGACAACGCACTTGGGGTGTACCTATGGCACTTTTTATTCATCAACAAACTGAAAAACTACATCCTGATTCCCTAGGCATCCTAGAAACTGTTGCGAAGCTTGTTGAAAAGAATGGCATTCAAGCATGGTGGGATTTAGATCCTTCTCAAATACTCGGGTCTGATGCTAAAAACTATATTCAAGTATCGGATACGTTAGATGTTTGGTTTGATTCAGGCTCTACCAGCTACTCAGTTCTTGATGCATTACCTGAATATCGTGGTCATATTCCTGACCTTTATCTAGAAGGATCCGATCAACATCGTGGGTGGTTTATGTCATCCTTAATTATATCTACGGCCATGAAAGGTATAGCACCATATCGACAGGTTCTTACTCATGGATTTACAGTGGATGGTCAAGGACGCAAAATGTCAAAATCACAGAATAATACTGTAAGCCCACGCGATATTATCGACACAGTTGGTGCGGATATTTTGCGTTTATGGGTTGCATCTACTAATTATTCTGGAGAGATTGCTTTTTCTGAGCAAATTTTACAACGCTCTATTGATAGCTATCGTCGTATCCGTAATACTGCACGTTTTCTCCTAGCTAATCTTACTGGATTTGATCCCACTACACATAGGGTCAGTCAGGAAAGCATGCTCGTATTAGACCGATGGGCTATCGGACGTGCTTTAGAGGCGCAAAATGCTATTATTACTTCCTATGAGACCTACCAATTTCATGAAGTAGTACAGCGCATCATGCACTTTTGCTCAATTGAAATGGGAGCCTTTTATCTTGATGTTATCAAGGACCGCCAATATACAGCTAAAGCTGATAGCTTGGCGCGCCGCAGCTGCCAAACAGCATTATGGTATATTTCTGAAGCTTTAGTGCGCTGGATAGCACCGATTATATCTTTTACAGCAGATGAAATATGGCATTATCTACCTGGAAAAAGAGCGCAATATGTATTTACTGAAGAATGGTTTAATGAATTATTCAGCCTCTCTGATCATGAGATAATGAATAATATGTATTGGGATGAATTAATTACAGTACGTGGAGAGGTGAATAAAGTAATTGAACAGGAACGTATTGCTAAACGTATAGGAAATGCATTAGAAGTCAGCGTCACACTCTACGTCAATCAACAGTTGGCAGAGAAATTAATGAACCTCCGTGATGAATTACGTTTTCTCTTACTTACATCTGGAGCGGAAGTCTTAGATATTGCCAATGCACCGAAAGATGCATATCAAAGTACTCTCTTTAAACATGTCAAAATTGTTTTAAAAAAACTAAACACTCAAAAATGTCCGCGATGCTGGCACTATACCAAAAATATTGGCTATAATCATATATGCAAGGACATTTGTAACCGCTGCATTGCTAATATATTTGGGCATGGTGAGGAACGTAAATTTGTATGATACATAAAGACTTAAGATCTTGTAGACTGCGTTGGTTATGGATATCTTTCATAGTACTCAATCTTGATATTCTAAGTAAAAAATGGGTAACTACACATCTACTACTTCATCAATCAATATCTATCATACCGTGTGTGAACCTTTATTATGCTCATAATTTTGGTGCAGCTTTTAGTTTTCTTTCTGACCAAGACGGATGGCAACGCTGGTTCTTATCCGCTATCACTAGCTTTCTTCTGATGATATTACTGATTAATATGTATTACAGTCAACCTAGGAGTAAATTACATAATTGTGCACATGCCTTATTAATAGGTGGAGCATTAGGGAATCTATACGATCGAATACACCGTGGTTTTGTTGTTGATTTTATTGACTTATATATGACTAATTGGCATTTTGCTACCTTTAATATTGCTGATATCGCAATTTGTATTGGAGTTTTCCTTGTACTACTAAAAGGGGTAATAGTTCCTAAGGCTGATAAGAATCAAAAATCTTAAAAGACATCTTTCTTCAGATTTACTCTGAATATCTCAGGATATTATAGAGCTTGTTTATACTATATAATCACATTTTTAGTTGAGTACAAAATGCACACGCGTACAAAATACGTTGGTTTATTAGTTATCAGACTAGAAGAAATACTTGTATTCATATATAAAAACCATAATAAAAGAATAGTTATATTATCGAGGATCTAGATCACTATAGCGTAACATGTAGGTGATGCATAAAGAAGATTACAGATGTTGTGATAAAGTTTCGTACCATTTCTTCTGTGCACGATACAAAATCATGCTAATAAATATTTTTACTCAAATATACAATTTATATAAATAATATGTGTATGTACAATACACTAATATAATATGTACACCTCCAAATACAGAGAAATTTATATGATCATATAATCGAAAATCGCAATAGCGGATAGCCGCTAATAACACTACAATAAACGATAATGACAACTTTTATTCTGCAATAAAACGTACAAATATTTCATAATAACAACTCCAACAAACTGTAATTTTAATAATGAAGTATTGTGAAAAAGTGTATAAGAAATATGCGCTATATGTTCCCATGCGATCACATAATACTATCTATATATGCTAATATCTCATATAAAAAAGATCTTACATACAAAATGGCGAATAAGCTCTAACTTAATCTACTGAAGTATCCAAATCATACTCAAAAAGAGTATACTCAATAAAGAAAAGATACTAGAATTTTTGCTGTCCCTCTGAAATATGCCAGAAACTAAATTACATTACCGCATTGTTCACTATCTACAGATATGCATGAAGAATAAGTAGTTATTTGTAGAACTAACGGGAGACAATGCAATAAAACATTAATAGATGATCTCTTATTGCACATAATCTGTCGTCAATTTCATCCATACCAGGTAGGTTAATGTTGTGAATATGTTAAGATATCTCAGGACTATCCTATCATCGTTACCAAGGAGAAACGATGAAAATTTTATTGGCTAACCCACGCGGGTTTTGTGCAGGCGTGCATCGCGCTATTAATATTGTTGAACGAATTTTGAAGCTTTACGGTGCACCCATCTTTGTGCGCCATGAAGTAGTGCATAACCTTTACGTTGTTAAAAAATTACAAGAACGAGGAGTGATTTTTATTGAAGAGATAGATCAAGTTCCAGAAGGGTCAATTCTCGTTTTTTCGGCACACGGTGTCTCTCAGACTGTCCGTAAGCAAGCAACGCAACGCAATTTATTAATGATCTTTGATGCTACTTGCCCACTAGTGACAAAAGTACACGCGGAAGTTGCTCGTGCCAGCCGAGAAGGCGCAGAAGCTATCTTAATTGGACACGCTGGTCACCCAGAAGTAGAAGGTACCATGGGGCAATATGACAATCCACATGGTGGAATGTATTTAGTTGGAACAAAAGATGATATATCTTCTCTCCGTGTTAAAAATGAAAATAATTTACGCTTTATGACACAAACAACACTATCAGTTTTCGATAGCATCCATATGATTCGTGCTTTAAATGCTCGCTTCCCTCACATTATTGGATCGCGTAAAAGTGACATTTGTTATGCTACAACAAATCGTCAACAAGCGGTCAATGACCTAACAAAACATGCGGATTTAATACTTGTAGTTGGTTCAAAAAACTCTTCTAATTCTAATCGACTCGCAGAGCTAGCTCAACGACAAGGAAGAACAGCATATTTAATTAATACTGCGGAGGATATTCAAGAAGAATGGCTCAGAAATATTAGCTGTGTTGGTGTTACTGCCGGCGCATCCGCACCCGATATTCTGGTACAGCGCGTGACACAGAGACTACTTCAGCTCGGTGGTATATGTACCACTGAGCTTATTGGACATAAAGAAAATATAATATTTGATATACCAAAAGAATTACGTGTATCCACTGAAATCTGCGCTACCTAACATAATTATTGTTACCTACCCCTCTCGAACACGCGTGAACATTTTATACTTTTCTCATATCGATATAATAACAATTGCAATCACTGTTATCCTTGATGACTAAATGTTCTTCTTGAATATTCTTGCACGCATTAGGATCTAGCTATATCCATGAAGAAAATACATTAAAAATATAACGCATAATAAGACCCCCTCCACATAGGATACAGATAGAGGTTCAATGAGCACTTTTCTTCACAAGAGCTATACATCATCTCATACTGATATCAAGAAAAAAAAGAGATCGTTTTCATCTTATAACCAGTTTTTACGTTTAAAATATGCATACGGTGCCAACCCAGCAAGAATCATCAAAAGTATGGCAGATGGATACCCGAAACTCCACTGAAGCTCCGGCATAAACGTAAAATTCATCCCATAGCTAGAGGCTACTAATGTTGGTGGTAAAAAAACTACTGATACTACTGAGAAAATTTTTATAATACGACTTTGTTCAATGTTAATAAAACCCATAGCTGCCTGCATTAAAAAATTGACCTTTTGAAATAATGACTCAGTGTGTGGCAATAAAGATTCTATATCTCGTAAAATTTCACGCGCCTGTTCTAGCTGATGATCCGGAAGGCGTGTTTTACGTACTAAAAAATTTAATGCACGTTGTGTATCCATCAGACAGAGACGCACCTTCCAACCCACATCCTCCTGCCCTGCTAAAGCTGAAAGTGCATTGTCAAATTCATCACCCTGCTTACCCTCCATTATCACTCTACTGAATTTTTCTAAATGACTGGAAATATTTTCAATTTCATCGGCTAATTGTTCAATTTTAGTTTCAAATAAATCTAGCAAGATCTCATAGGCGTTACCATCAGTTAAAGTTTGATTACGTGCTCGCATACGGTAAAGCCGGAATGCTGGAAGCTCACGTTCACGCAATGTATAGAGACGTCCATCACGAATAGTAAATGCAACTGTAGAATTACCTGCGTGATCATCAAAATCTTCATACAAGAAAAAAGAATGGATATGTAGACCATCCTCATCTTCAAAAAAACGCGCTGAAGCTTCTATGTCTTCTAACTCCGGACTAGTAGCTAAAACCTGACCTAATACGTTTTGCACTCGCGCACGTTGAATTTCTTCTGGTTCAATGAGGTCTACCCAAATGGAATCATTGAGGTTATCTCTGGTATGAGGATCCTCCAATACTAGTCGACACAGACGACTGTTATCTAGTTTAAATGCAGTCAGCATAACTGTATTCTCAAGTTAAAAGGGTAAAGTCAGAAACAGCGTGGAAAGATATCTTAATGCAATCCATATCATGCAGAATGCATGGGTGTTTCTCTTAATTTATCTGCTGATCATATACCCATATATTATAAAAACGATATATCTAATGCTCTAGGGTGATTACAGTTCAAGATTTTTACAAGCTACGCGGTTACAAATAACTAATATCGTATAATACCTTAGAAACTGTATAAAATATCGCTATAAAAATACTATGATATATAAATAAACCGCAATAATATTTCAGAGAAAATTCTATTCATTGAATACTCAATATTCTGACTGCTCTTTATTTTTATATACTATATTACCTATATTAAAACATTCATCAGGTATCTTACGATTATTTATAACACTCATTGATTTAAAATTTACATATAGTACATGGTGATGATTGAAGATACGTAGATTACATACTATTGTACCCATAATCATGGAAGCACGAAACAGCTCTCTGTCTAATGCCTTCTTTTATATACTCTTATCAATACAATATATCAGACAGAGATATATCTCTGTTCGAATTATACTATGTAGTTTCTAGTCAACGCTCTATAAAAAAGCATAGCGCTCAAAATACAACACAAAATACACTTACATTGCTATACACGCCCCTAAAACACACTATTTAGATACTACACTAATATTATATCCTTATTAAAATACAAAATCTCCATCACGCCTTTTGTCATCTAATTGTGATGTAGTGGATATCAAATCTACGTTACATGCTTCTACAGTACTATGATCATTTATAGACTGCGGTTTGCCTAGAAAAGATCGACGTTACCTTAGAATGATTATTCTCGTCATACAGAGGATTGTTCTAGACCCCGTTCGAACTTCATCAGATACTCATATTAGCAGCAATACCTCTCAAGACCATAGATGATAACATCAATATTCTGATGATTTTATGACTATCTGTACAGATCTAGAAACACTTATCTGATATACTCTTTAAAATTTTTTATGAGTTGAATCTCAATATTCTAATTATATTACGTAGAGTATTTATACTTCTACTCTCTGGTATATCACCATTCTTGAGATATTATAAAAAACAGCATGTATGCCACTCAAATAATGTATCATGTGCATATACTATCCAGCATTACCGTAAGGAGAATATGCATCTATAATATCCTCAAAAATATACATATTATTACTCAACAACAAAGTCGCCTAACAACTCTCTCAACTAAAAGAAAAATAATTAACATCATAAGCTAATAATTCCATGAATATCATTGTACACTTATTCAAGGTCATGAAACTAAGGGGTTACCATCGTATGTATCTTGTCTGTTAATTTATCAAGCGATGTAATAACATGCTTGTAAGTTTTTGAGTACGTTGTAGACTTTAGTAGGTGAGGGTCTCAACTTCTTCCATTCCATGGAAAGTTAGTCATCAACCTGAATAACCCGGTAAAAGATTCAACCGCAAAAGATCACAAATAGAATATAGTCTATTTTTAATAATAACGAGGCGTAAACATGAAAAAAACAGCTATCGCAATTGCAGTAGCACTAGCTAGTTTCGCTACAGTAGCGCAAGCTACTCCTAAAGAAAATACCTGGTATACTGGCGCTCAGATGGGCTTGTCTCATTACGATGACACAAAGTATTATGGCAATAATTACCAAAATAATGATGGCAAAACTCATCAAAGCCAATTCGGCTCTGGTGTATTTTTTGGTTATCAAGCCACTCCATGTCTAAGTTTTGATTTTGGATATAATTGGTTAGGTCGTATGCCTAATAAAGGTACTGTTACTCACGGTTCTTTTCAGGCTCAAGGCGTTCAACTAGCAACTAAGTTTAATTACCAATTGGCTAACAACATAGACGTATATACTCGTCTAGGTAGCATGGCATGGCATGCAGAATCTAAGCAGACTAATATAACCAATCCACACATGCATTCGAAGACCACTGGGATCTCACCTCTCGTCGGTTGTGGCATTCAATACACGATCAATAAAAACTGGACTACTCACTTAGATTATCAATGGATTAATAATATTGGAGATGCCAATACTGTGGGTGCACGCCCTGATAACAGCTTATTGAACGTTGGGATTACCTATCATTTTGGTCAGGATGAAGCAGACACAGTAGTCTCTGCTGGATCACCTTCCATTTCAGAGAATAATCATTTTACTTTAAAATCTGATGTATTATTTACCTTTAATCAAACTACTCTTACTGCGGATGGTCAAAAGATTTTAGATCAGTTATATAATCAGCTGAGTAATTTAGATACTAAAGATGCATCTATAGTAGTAGTTGGTTATAGTGATCGTATTGGCTCTAATTTATACAATCAAAAACTTTCTGAAAAACGTAGTCAGTCAGTCGTAGACTACTTAATTGAAAAAGGTATTCCTTCTGACCAAATTACTGCACGCGGTGAGGGTCAGTCTAACCCTGTATCGGCACATACTTGTGAGTCTGTGAATGATCGCCAGGCATTAATTGTCTGTTTAGCACCAGATAGACGTGTAGAAATTGAAGTAAAAGACATACAAGATGTTGGAATTCCATCATCAAATTAAGTTATATCTGCATCAATACCCCCATGAGGGGGTATTGATTTTTACCGACACACCATCACAACACATTTTACCATGCGGTTCAATATAAGAGATCTTTCTAAGTATTTTAGAATATCTAATTACCTAGATATAGAATGAATATCTACTGTCTCATCGATCGCAACAACAAAATACTTATTAGATAGACACCCATGCAATAATACTAACTGTAGCTCTAGCTCTAGCATAGAGGATTAAATCATTTCATACACTGTTGGACAGTGTAAATTACATCTCTGTAATATTGATAAGTCTATATATCTCATGCATATAAATCATCAACCACTCTATACAAATAACTACTGATATCCGCTATATCATTAAAAAGAAAACGCCATATAGTTTTATACACTTTATATAAATGCAATTATATTGAGAATACATGTATATTAATGGATACCCTATTTATATGATATTTGTGTCAAAACACGATAATATCAATTGATTTTCAATATCAAAATCACTTTAATTACATGAGATAGTCTCCTAGCGTTTTTTTTGCATGATGTGATCATAATTGTATTTAAATATCAAAAAAGTATTATATATAATATTATATTAGTGCTAGGCATTAAGGCCTGACCAATATAAGATTGATATCTATCATATGCAAATATTGTAGAATATTTAACTTATTTAAAGTACGTTATTAGTAGAGAATATAGTACAAATATTCTTATTGTATAGTCACTTCTATTACATTTGGGAAATGTATCTACAGTAAAAACATCATGTTACTTGTGAGGTAATCAGATGAAAGTTTTAATTGAAAAAACACAAAATTTAAAAAAAAATATAATACTGAAAATTGATCATGACATAATTGATAACACAGTAAAAAATGAACTACTGAAGATAGCTAAAAAAATACGCATAGACGGGTTTCGTCTAGGTAAAGCTCCGATACACATTATTCGACAACGTTATAGCACTTCTGTTCGCCAAGATGTCCTTAATGATCTTATGCCACGCTACTTTATTGATGCAATAACACAAGAGAAGTGGCATCCATCTAGCGCCCCAACATACGAGATCCAAGAAAATACCTGGGGTAAAGATGTTATTTTTTCTGTTTCATTTGACGTATATCCACATATTGAACTAAAGGGACTAGAAAGCATAGAAATTGACAAACCAATTATTAACATTACTGAGGCTGATATTGATGCAATGTTATCTATGCTGCGTCAGCAAAAAGCTATTTGGACAGAAACCCACGAAGCCGCAGCTATTAATAATCGTGTGACATTTGACTTTGTCGGATCGATAGAGCATGAAGATTTTACTGGTAACAACGCATTAAATGTTATCCTAATACTAGGAAATGGTCATATGCTTCCTTCCTTTGAAGAAGGAATAATTGGACACAAAGCAGACGAGAATTTTATGATTGATGTTACCTTTCCAAAAGACTATAAAATAATAAAATTACAAGATAAAAACGTGCAATTTAATATTATACTAAAAAAAGTAGAAGTATGTCATCTACCAGAAATAACTGCAGAATTTATACAACAATTTGGTATAAAAGAAGGGTCTTTGGATGCTTTACGAGCAGAAATACACACAAATATGCAACGTGAATTGAAAAATGCTGTGCGTCACTTTATTAAATTACAAGTCATTAATGGGTTAGTAAAAGCGAATAATATTGAGATTCCCGCAGATATAGTAAATAGTAAATTAGATCTATTAAAACAAAAAATAACACATAATAATAGTAGTACAGCGATGGTAACAGACTCAACAATACCTCATGAGGTATTAGTAGAACAAGCAAAACAGTATATGCTAGTAGGGTTACTTTTTGGTCAAATCATTCACTCTTATGAAATAAAAACTAACGAAGATCACGTCAATGCGTTAATCGAAGAAGTAGCTTCTGCTTATGAAAATAAAGAAAAGGTTATATCGTTTTATAAAAACAATTCTGACCTCATGCAAAATATACGTAACACTGCTCTGGAGGAGCAAGCAATAGAAGCAATATTAGCGCAAGCAAAATTAACTGAAAAATTTCTGACTTTTCAAGAATTTATGTACCCATCCTTCACACACTAAATACAAGTATTTCTCGTGATAAATATATGCACACATGATCAGGGAGGATTTGCGACCTCATGGCCATCAGTCTTCCGCTTCCTTCTGGTACATCTCAATCAAACGTCACATAAGGAGATCTTAAAAAAAATTTTTTGACCATCCTAACTTCGAACTAAGTATATGAAAATAATTATAATTTTTAGGATGAATTAAATTCAAAAAATAATCACTACGATGGATCAATATGTGATCGTTCTTATACACAGGTAGGACTACTTGACTATCAAAGCTAACCTTTAGATTGCTGCACGTATCCGAGAAGCGTAAAACAATACTACTACTATTTCTGATCACTAATGGACGCGCTGATAATCTATGTGGAAACATTGGTACAAGAGCTATCGCATCTAAAGACGGTGTAATAATAGGACCTCCGGCAGACAGAGCATACGCTGTAGAGCCAGTGGGTGTCGAGATAATAAGACCATCTGAACGCTCTGAAAATGCAAAATTATCATCAATGTACACTTCAAATTCGATCATATGAGCTACCTTACCAGGATGCACTACAATTTCATTCATCGCAATTTCGTTACACGGAGAACCTAATGGATGTACAACATTTCCTTCTAATAAAAATCGTTTATCCACAATATAATTACCAGCTAACACTTCTGATAACTGTGTTTTTAAATTATCTGGATCTAGATCTGTCAAAAATCCAAGCTTTCCGCGATTGATCCCTATTACCTTAATATCATATCGTGCTAAATTACGTGCAGCACCTAGCATGCTACCGTCACCACCTATTACCACTGCTAAATTAGCAGTACAACCAATTTCCGATAACGTCCCAGTTCGTATGCTATCTAGCATAGATAACTCACTTGCAACTTTGTTCTCAACAATTACCTGACATCCAGCCTCTACTAACCAACGATAAAGAAGCTTATAAGTATGACACATGGTGGGATGATGTGGGTGTCCAATAATACCAATACAATTAAAAGATTTATTCATTTTCTTTATTTTCCTTGTAAGATAAACTTCTCTAACAATTATAGCTCTCTTGAAACTATGCTGATGACCCCAATAATAAATGAACTAACGAAGTGAATATGCATACACGCGGAGAAATTCATGAGTAGTCAAGAACATACCATACAAAACCCATCTGTTTCAGAGAAACCTGTAGATACACAAATCGATGAGCAGCTTCAAGAAGCATCACAAGTAGAAAGCGAACATGATAAACGTCTTTCTGCATTAGAATTTCAACTAGCTCAATGCAAAAATAGCGCGCGTGATACACAACTTCGCGCTCAGGCGGAAATGGAAAATATCCGACGACGCGCTAAAGTAGATATTGAAAAAGCGCATAAATTTGCCCTAGAAAAGTTTATCAACGAACTACTGCCTGTAATTGATAATCTTGAAAGAGCAATAGAGATAGTTGACAAACGTAATCCTGCACTAGAAGCGATGATTGAAGGCATCAATCTAACCATGAAGTCATTACTCACCACAGTCGAAAAATTTGGCGTCGAGGCTATTAGTAAAATTCACGTTCCATTTAATCCAGAAGTGCATCAAGCTATGGCTATGCTAGAATCAGAGGATGTCGAACCTAACTGTATAATTCAAATTATGCAACGAGGCTATACCCTCAATGGTCGTCTTTTGCGTCCTGCAATGGTGTCTGTCTCTAAAGGTAGAAATAGTTTGTCCTGATCACAAAGAGATAAATAGATTAGTGATTAAGCGACCTATTAAAACAGTAGCTATATCATTTAGCTACTGTTTGGCATTTGTGAATTAAGATCCATAAAAATATTTTTCAGAGCTGCGATAGCTCAATAAATATACCATTATGAAGACTCGTTTGCTTATGATACGCGCAATATTAATGCATCTCACACACTGTCATAAAAAACTAAGGTGTCCAATTAATTGGATTTCTGCCTATACTCATTAAGAATTTATTCGCTTGAGAAAAATGAGAGCAACCAAAAAATCCGCGATAGGCAGACAGTGGGGAAGGGTGTGCAGAAGATAATACACAGTGATTCCTATGATTAATTAAATTAATCCTTTTCTGAGCCTCAACACCCCAGAGAAGAAATACTACATTTTCACAATACTTGTTAACAATAAAAATCACTTTATTTGTAAATATAGCCCACCCAAATTTTTCATGGGAACGGGGCTTTCCGGCTTCTACAGTGAGAATGGTATTCAGCAAAAACACTCCTTGTCGAGCCCAATTTTCTAAAAAACCATGCTGAGGTGGACGAAAATCGGGAATATCGCTGATCAATTCTTTATAGATGTTCTTTAAAGAAGGCGGAATAGCTACACCAGGTAATACAGAAAAAGCTAATCCATGTGCCTGATTAGGCTTATGATAAGGGTCCTGTCCTAAGATAACCACTTTTACATTCCATAGATCAGTTAAACGAAAAGCATGAAAAATAACATCAGCAGACGGGTAGATAATTTTACCGCTTTTCCTTTCTAAATACACCTTATTCATAAGTTTCTTAAAATAATTTTTTTTTTCTCACCCGATAAGGTATCTTGCCAAGACAATGCATATGCCATGTGTAATCTTCTTTTCCCTGTACGACGATATATAGAAAATAGAGTTCTTAAAAAATAAAAATGTAGAATTCTTGTGAAAAATGTAAAATTACTTTTATGGAATATTATGTATATTTCTATACATTATATATATGATCTATAATTATTATATTATAATATAGTCTATGAAAATAATGTCATAAAATACGCAGCATGTTGTTTAGCTCTACTGATAGATGATACGAATAAGATATAGTAGCTCTTAACACACGCAATAACAAAAAACCTGTCTCCCATCAACACAATACTAGCACTATTAATTCACACCATACATAGCCCTGTAATTATGGTTCACCGTCTACACATAGACTATACTATCGCATAGTCTTAGAATATATGGCAAATCACTCAATCACCTATGCTACCACTCTAAATATGAACGCTAACCTTGTTCCCTTTCGGCTTTCGCTTGTGACGTACTACGAATAATCTATACTTTTCCAAATAGAATCCCTATCTTCGATATAGACATAAATCATTAAAAATATATCACTGAGTGATATAACACTTTTCCATAGATATCAATAATTTCATATGAAATGTTATACGCTGCTACATATTCACATGCCTTGTAAGAATACAACCTATCTTGTGCGCTAAAATAAAAATTGATTTAATTTTTGATATATCTTTGAAGAAATAAAATAAGTATACAGTATACATAAGTATACAGTGCATGTGATACTTGCCATATTAATACTATTCATGGCTAATATAATCTCTTTCTATGCAGTACGTAAAGCATGAATACATGTATTCTTTTAAGCTATCAAGACACACACTATTACTCCCCACCTATCTTCATAGAAGATAATAAAACAGATCCGCACTGTATCCTGCTGTGTTTTTCAAGATCGTTACCAATGGATACTATATTACGCCACATGTCTTTAAGATTACCGGCAATAGTGATATCATGAACTGGGTATTGAACTACACCATTATCTACCCAAAAACCTGACGCACCACGTGAGTAATCTCCTGTCATCTCATTTACACTATATCCCATCAGATCAGTAAGAAAAAGTCCACGCCCCATTTGCTGTAACATGTCATTAAAATCTAGTGTATGACTAACGATAAGCCAGTTATAAATACCACCTGCATGACCAGTACTTTGTAAGCCCAGTCTACGTGCCGAATAACTAGTGAGTAGCCAGCTCTGTAAAATACCATCCTTAATAATCTTGCGTCGCTGAGTTTCCACACCTTCACTGTCAAATGGAGCGGAGCCTATCCCTTTTAATAAATGTGGGTGCTCTTCAATGCTCAGCCATTTAGGTAGGATTTGTTTTCCCAGCGAATGGAGTAAAAAGGTATATTTTCGATAAACACAAGCTCCGTTAATGGCCATAGCTAATGCATGAAAGAGATCTACGGCCACTTCTGCTGAAAACATTACAGGTACCGTCATTGTGGGTATTTTTCGTGGTGATAAACGTGATAAAGCACGACGTGCACACTTTTCGCCAATATACTCGGGTAACTGTAGATCTTCTATTGCCCGCGATGAAGTATACGCAGCACCTCTCTCCATGCTCTTATTATCTTTAGCTACCACACCACTCGCTAATGAATACATAGTAGCACAATAACCCTGGCACATACCGTAACTATTACCAACTACTTTAACACTAACTCGACTATCAAAAAAACCACCCTCAGTATTAATAATACGTGGATCGAATTTTAATGCTGTTTTCTCTGCTTGAGAAGCTAATTTTACAGCATACTCAGTATCTATTTCTGTTGGGTGGTATAGGTCTAGATCTTGAATTTTCCATGCTAATATATCACGATCTGCTATCCCACTATATGGGTCCATAGAGGTATAACGCACAATATTTAACGCTTTTTGCACGGCATTTTTAATAGCGGCTACACTAATATCAGTAGATGACACGCAACCTGCATGATTTTTATTAAGAATCCTAAGGCAAAGTTGAACGTCTCTATTAAATACAATATTTTCTATTGTACCAAAACTAGTTTTCACGCTAAGCCCACTAGTTTGTAAAATAACAACATCTGCTTCATCACAGTGATGCTCGACTAACTCAAGCGCTATCTTAACTGCCTGATCTAAGCTTTTACGTTGCTCTATCACATCACATTTTTCTATAACATATGATAATTCTTTCATTTATCCTGCCATATAAAATATTATTTGTGGTTAGTCTTCTTATCAAGAATATTATGTTATAAATAATGAACTATTGATTATTAAATACCATTAATATATGGATGAGAAACGCACCTCTTAATAAAGTATGATAAAAATACATGAAGACTATTGAAGATCGTAATGAAGTATATGGCTACACATCCCTATAAATATTTATAAATTTTTATAACATTTATACATAATCTCACTATATTAAATAAATCTATGTCGATAGTTCATTGTGCACATGCAAACATTAGATGAATCGATGAGTCACCTCACTTCAATGGTGTGAGTATATCATTGGGTAATCTATAATTATTAACCTATTTTGAACTCTTTCTAGTGTGAATAGTGGCAGCATTTAAGATATTATAAACACTATCTCTTATATACATCACTACAATGATCCTTGCAAATTCTTACATATATTATAATTACTAAATTATATAAGTTATCTCCACTCATCATCACTGAGACGATCTATGATGATATTCCCCGTAATCTACTAAGTAGACTTAGTCATCGATCTTAATCACAAGGTGTTGCTCTTACTGCATATATATAAAGGATATAATAATTATATCTGGTATAAAATATATTATACAATACAATAATATTCGAAAAGACTCATTAGAAAAATTATAAGAATATCTGTATCAGTAATCCAACATTAAGCGTCATATAAAAAATAAAATACCTAGAAATTCACAGATTCAAATTAAATGTTTAATATTTCAATGATATTCAACTCGATACGAAATGGCGCCATCAAATAAGTTAAAAAAGAGACAAATATAATATATAAAGCACCAAATTGAATAAATTGCTTAAAATATCATGTATATGTAACGTAGATACTATCTAAACTGCACTAGATCAAATCCATGCTCCTCGATAATTACCACACCCTTATCACAACGTATGGTTAAGACTTCTAAGTATGAGAGACTGATATTGGCAGAATATAGATAACTGAATAACCGCAGTTTGAAATATGTATGCATTAAGTACGCAGCCATACCCAAGCATAATCGTACATAACACCACACTACTATCATAGTAAACCCTAACCACCCTTCTAGAAGATACTTAAATAGATATCAGTACAAATAATGTAATCTCAGTATCCCTCGAAGAGCATAGCATGCATACAGTTAGCGCCTAAATAGATCGTGTAATGTATCCCCACATGTGTTCTATAACAATTTATTATATGCCCTATTGCATAATAAAAGCTGCAATGATGTATAATATTTACATTATTAAGTCATCAAATTACTTTTATCTTTTAGCCAAGACCGTGGAATGCCATCACCATCAACTGCAACATAAATAAATAGAGCTTCAGTGCTACAATAATGTTTACCAAACGGTTTGGATGATACTTTCTTGATCCATAGTTCAACTTGAAGAGTAATCGAGGTAGTACCAGTTCGTATGCAATGCGCATAACAAGTGACAACGTCCCCTACTCTGACGGGCTTTAAAAAAGTCATACGCTCAATACTCGCAGTCACTACACGTCCCATAGAGATCTCTTTTGCTAAAATAGCACCGCCAATATCCATTTGTGACATCAGCCATCCACCAAAAATATCGCCATTGGCATTGGTATCTGATGGCATGGCCAAAGTCCGTAAAACTATTTCACCCAATGGTTGTCTTAAGTTTTGTTTCATGATATACCCTGATCAGGTTGTCAATAACTTCTATATCTTAGTTTGGATCCTAATAAAAATTCTATTATATGGTGCTGCTAATCATCCTTTTTAGATATAAAATGCAATACATACAGGCCACTCAAAAAAGCAAAAAGAAATGTTAGACCACCTAACCCAAAAAATTTAAAATCTATCCATCTTTCTTGTGAAAGATAAAATATCGCATAAACATTAGCAATACCACAGAAAAGAAAAAACGTCGCCCACGCAATATTCAAACGACGCCACACAACTTCTGGTAATTGAACGTCTGTGTGCGCAATCTTTTGGATTAGAGAATACGACATAAAGAAATGACTGAAAAATAGCGATATAGAAAAACAACCATAAATAATAGTAGCCTTCCACTTTATAAAATCAGGATTATGAAGAATAATGGTTAAGGTCCCTAAAACCATAACTAACATAAAAGTTATTATAGATATCTTATCTAACTTTCGATAAACAAAAAACTTCAGACAGATGGCCATAGCAGAGGTAAGCATTAAGGCGCCAGATGCAATAAAAACATCATATGTCTTGTAGGCAAGAAAAAACACAAAAAGTGGTAAAATATCAAGATATTGTTTCATGCAAGTTATCCAATCATAGGTAAACTCAGTAATCCTGCATATATATAGTGGTACTACTTATCACAAATAACATCACTCTTATCAAACGTATAAAAATACATCAATGCAATAGCATATATAAACGCGATAAATAAATAATTAATACAGCAGAAACAAAATTACTTAATATATTAAGTAATAATATAGCGAGATCAGTGGGTACTCTTACAAGTACTGAGGCTAATGCTAGAATCAAGATTTTGGCTAGAATCCATATCATAACAACCGGAAAGATGAGCTTAACATGACTCCAGCAAATCTGGCTACTAGTGTATATGGCAGTAATAACTCCAACCTTTTCAGTAGTAATAATTATGGGCGATAAAGCTAGAGTAACCGATAGCAGCACCCCTGGTACGACTAAGATCATGAAACCAATCTGTATAAGAAGCATCATGAAAAAAGTCAGGGGTAACAGATTTATCAAATCTGGCAATGATGCGATAAAAGCATGCAATGCACTGACCTGTTTGCCAGATGAAACGAATTTAATTAAACTTAACATACCACCTAACAATAATGCATTTCCTATCAGAGAAGACAAAGTTCCAGCAGCTGAAATACGCAAAAGAATCTTTTGTTGCTCCGGAGACATATTACGCACTATATCCAGGAGACTTCTGGTCACACCTACGGACAAATCATCTCCAAACACTTGCATCTCATCAACAGATGGCATTAAAATTTTACTTACTATAATCATCACACATGACGTAAACACCGCTATTAACGCAATGTTGAGTAATTGGTGTCGGAAAAAATTTCCCGTGTCACGGTATAATGCACTTGCCGTGATTAGCATGGCCACTCCTTTAAAACTGTTTATTAAATCTAGTGCTTCCGATTGTACATCCTGTGATTACAATAGAAAATCAGAATATACATGTTATGTAATGTGTTATTATATTAAGTTATAGCATGTTATGCTATACAAAACCTTCTCTTATCATGGTGCATGTATCACTATACTACGCTAACACAGGTATCATTTTTTAAAAAGTACCGAATCTTAATGATAAAAATAAATAATCTAATCAGTATTATCGTTTGTATCATTATTTTATTAATAAGTAAATTATCTATTATTTAGACATCATGTATACTATACTTAAAGTTTTTTAAATATATATAATACATATTCGTACTCTATAATACATATTAGTACTCTATGCTGAGATTGATCAAAGGAATGCATTACGTTCAATCATTCATAGTTTATATAAAACCCTTATTAAGATTATTATGTGCGTCAAAAACTAGTTTTCTATAGAAGTTTTTATAAAAAATATTTTTAAACATGAAGTGAATAATATCCCATGGCAAAACTATCTAATAGCTCTTGTTTATTTTATTAAAAATAATTACGAGCACAGTTCATATGAACTTAATATATTGATAGCATAGACATCATCCTTATCCTCAATACATTATATAAAATCTATGATGTGGATCAAAAAATATAATATTTTCTACATAAAAAGACACCTAATTGTCTATACTCCACCATTAAATAGCACTGTAAAATACCATTAATCAATTATTAAATAGGATACGATATATAGTACGATATAGATATTATAAAAAATCGAAAATTATTGTATTATTAAAAACATAAATATCTTCGATACCTGTAATATTTATACAATACACACGTAAATGTTATCTCACTAAGAGTGATGTTGTATCTTAACTTATTATCATAAATATATTTATTACAAAAAGTGGAAACGCATTTCTTTCTATATATAGAATAATGCTATCGCGATGAATATAGGTGCATATCAAAAAATAAAATAGACACCGCATACAATATAACAATATATTATCTTTGATATCAAACCTGCTAACACACTCCAGAGAGTGATATATAAGTATTTAGTGTGTTGTTCAGATGAAATATTTAATTAATATCATATGTTATATAAATTCTTCTATTGTCTCAGTAGGTTTCAGAACTCTCTCATTCTCTGAGAGTTTTATATAATATATATCCTCATGAACTGTATATATTTCATAAGCACTTAATAAAAAATTGTAATAACCATTCCCTGCTTCACCATTATCTAATAATAATGGAAACGAGTTCTCTAGATAGCGTAAACATCTGCATAACTAAAGACTCATCCAAATATAGAGGTTTTATATGGTACCTGTAATAGCATTAATTGGGCGCCCAAATGTAGGAAAGTCCACTCTTTTTAATCGGCTCACACGGACACAAGATGCGTTAGTGGCAAACTTTCCTGGGTTGACTCGAGATCGCCAATATGGTCATGCTAATATGTCAGGATGCAGGTTTATTTGCATTGATACTAGTGGTATATACAATAACGCCAGCAATCTCTCTATTTCTATGTTGAAACAGTCACAGATGGCTATTGCAGACGCAAATATAATATTTTTTATCGTCGATGCCCGTGCTGGTCTACTTCCAGAAGATGTAATAATTTCTCAACAGCTACGTGTGAGTACAAAGTTAGTATTTCTTGTAGTTAATAAGATTACAGGCCTAGATGTAGAATCTTCATTACTGGAATTTTGGTCATTAGGCTTAGGTAAGCCTTATCCTATTGACGCGTCTCATGGACACGGTCTATCAAACCTGATGGAGTTAATATTATCGCCTTATATGAATAAAATTCAGGAGGGGCAACATGATTTACAAAATCACAAAGTCACTAAAAAAGAATGTTCCAAAACACCGAAAGATCTTATAACATACACACCTAAAAACAGTAGCCTTGAGCTAATTAAAAAAGAAAAAAGAGAATATTTAAATGCCATAGATGTGGAAATTAAGATAGCTATTGTTGGTCAACCGAATGTTGGTAAATCAACACTCACTAATTGCCTCCTGGGCGAAGATCGCGTAGTAGTGTGCGCACTTCCAGGTACAACACGTGATAGTATTTATATTGCGATGGAGCGCGATACCCGTCGGTATATTTTAATTGATACCGCAGGAGTACGTCAACGCCGAAAAACAAAAGACACTATTGAAAAATTTTCCGTTATTAAGACACTACAATCGATCGAAAATTCTCATGTAGTTATGCTTGTTATTGACGCACAGCAAACAATATCCGATCAAGATCTATCACTGCTTAGCTTTATTCTGAGCAGTGGAAGATCATTAATCGTCATACTGAACAAATCAGATATCCTCACCTTATCTCGTCGTAAAGAGATAAAAAAAATAGTAGAGGGTCGTATAGGTTTTATTAATTATATACGTATTCATTTTATTTCTGCCTTACATGGACACGGTGTAAAAAATTTATTTCCATCTATTATTGAAGCTTATAACTGTGCCACACACCGTATTCATACATCTAGGTTGACTCGTATCTTACATCAAGCAACGAATGAACATCAACCACCATTGATACGCGCCCGGCGCATAAAATTAAAATATGCTCATTCTGGAGGATACAATCCTTTGATTATTATAATACACGGTAATCAAGTGAAAAACGTTCCAGATTGCTACAAACGCTATTTAACAAACTATTTTAGACGGTCATTAAAGCTGGTAGGAACAGCAATTCGCCTACAATTCAAAGAGGGCAAAAACCCATATATAAATGCACCGAGTCGTCTATCCCATTAATATCTATAAAAATTTACTAGTAACAAAATGACTGGTGACGATACATATATATCCTAACTACCTTTCATGTATATTAAGATTTTTATATAACAACTTATATCTTAGGTAACAATACTCACTTAAAAGAAATAGATATTTTATCCGTTGAAGAAAGTTATCGCAAAATGCTTGATGGTGCTTACATGTGGTAATATCACAATCTTTATATGAATATAGCGCCATCTCCTTTCATAGCGCATCCAATAAAAAGCAGCAGAAAAACCTACCTATTATCAGGATGCACTTATTATTGATTCACGGTATGATTAAATATATTCACTTATGTAAAATACATATATAATCCCAATATGTCTCGTATACACGATATTCATGCCGTGAATACAAATATAGAACATATATCAGAGCCATGGCATCTTCATTCTGAAATAGACCCATGCATAATTCAATGTTATGATCTTGATGACTTGCATATCCAGGCTATATTACTCATGTAGCATGGTAATTCAAAACAAATAAAAAGCGTAGTCTCAAACATGACTCTACATAGATTAATATAGGATTAAATTATGCTAACTCTTCCTTTTCCTCCTCAAACATTAATGGAATCGGACAGGCTACCGCTAACTTTAATATCACTAGATGCGTGGGCTTTAGTGAATATTAGTGGTGATGATCGTGTGCGTTATCTACAAGGTCAAGTCACATCAGATGTGACGAATTTACTACCAACGCAATATAGTTTTGCCGCGCACTGTAATCCTTCTGGGAAAATGTGGAGTAATCTCTGTCTATTTCACAGAGGTGACAAGTTAACATATATTACACGCCGTAGCTTACTGGATAAGCAAGTCCATGAACTACAAAAATATGCAATCTTTTCAAAAGTTGTATTATCTGTAGATAATGAATCTATACTGTTAGGTGTAGCTGGTGCTAACGCTAGAAACGCATTATCGAACTGCTTCGACTTCCTACCCAATTCTACATCACCAGTTATTCAGAATGAATCTCACACACTACTGTGGTTTTCGAAACCTACTGAGCGATTTATACTCATAGTAACACCAGCTCATGCTTCTGTAATGATTAAAATTTTTAAAAATCATGCACAACTTAATGATAGCACGCAGTGGATGCTATTGGATATTGAAGCAGGCTTGCCTATTATCGATATTGAAACTTGTGGTCGCTTTATTCCACAAGCTACAAACCTACACGCTCTAGGAGCGATTAACTTTAAAAAGGGATGCTATATAGGACAAGAAGTAGTGGCGCGTGCTACATTTCGCAATACTAATAAGCGCGCATTATATGCTCTTTCTGGGACAGCTCAAATCACTCCAAAGCCTAACGATACACTAGAAATCAACATGAATGAGCAATGGAGGCGAATAGGTACTATTTTTGCCGTGTGTAAAATAGATCACTCTAGCATCTGGATACAAGCTATTCTCAATAAAAATCTCACAAAAAATCATATGTTACGTGTGTATGGTGATGAAGCCAGTCAATTAAGAATTCAAAAACTACCATATATTCTGCACTCTTAGATAATGTATACTAATTAATTATCATATCACATATCACGCTCTCATATCATACAAATGAAAAATAGCATTGGTCATAGAAGGTCTAATAACAAGTTGCTGCGTTTTCTGCACCTACATGATTCTTCATTGTGCATGATTGAAGAAAATCTCATATGAGATCAACGCAAACCTCAAAAATCAAACCTCTTAGAGCACACCATATGAGAAATTCTTCACTTATCAAAGATAACTTTCCTATGAAATATCAACATCCCCATTAAAAATAATCTCTTGTATATTGTATTTCTCAAGACTATAATTCTATACCTTCAGAATCTAAAAAAGATCATATCTGCTATTCTTTTGTGATACATGTACATATATCACACACTTGTATAATATATGAAACACTCAAGACGTATATATCCTACTATATAGATTATCTATAACACACAGTGGTCTTACACAGTAAGTAATATGTATAAACATTGTTGATATTTTTTGATATGCTTATACTGAAACGACTTCTCATCTCTCTTTTAACAGATGATATATATTAAAATAGAACATTTATTAATTTATTATCACCACGCCTCTTTGATCTTAGAGACGTCATACTTACCTTCTCGGTAAATAACCTTAGATCATATGTCAAAAAATACAATCATACACCACTGCTACCATGAAATTTAAAATACATTCTTTGCGGTCGTGCATTAATCATGTACCCTATTGCATATAAAAATCTTATGTATTCTTCATGTGGCAAAAGTAAATACTGATGTGCAATCCAAATAAGAACGATCAATATGAAAAAGATTTACCACTCTAATACAATTCTTAACTAAAACTATTTTGATATATCTCTTCATGATGAGGGCGGTAGTAATCTTTATGAAACTGCAGTAGCAATTAATACGGCACGTTGTGGGGCAGGATAACCTTCTATTGTTTTTGTATCATCTTCTGGATCTAAAAATTGCGACAATGATTCTCTTGGCATCCAATTTGTACGCCGTTGTTCATTGACAGTAGTAGTATGATAATCAACAATACGTACATTATGAAACCCACATTTTTCCATCCAAGACTTAAGCGCCTGACTAGATGGAAGAAAATATACATTTCGCATCTTTGCGTAACGCTTACTAGGCACTAAAACCCTCTGTTCATCTCCTTTGATTACCAATGTCTCTAAGACCAACTCTCCCCCTCTGACTAATTGTGATCTCAGTTGACACAAATGATCGAGTGGAGAACGACGATGGCATAGAACGCCCATTGAAAACACAGTATCAAAAACTTGCAGAGGGGGTAACTGTTCTATACTTAGAGGTACTACATGAGCGCGCTGGTCGTTACCTAATAGTTTACGGATTGCTTCGAATTGATATAAAAAAAGAGGCATAGGGTCTATGCCTACTACGAGGCGTGCACCACGGCCAAGCATACGCCACATATAGTAACCACTATTACAACCTACATCTAAGACAATACGTCCAGCGAGGGGGGAAATATGAGGCCAGACTCTCTCCCACTTCAAATCGGATCTCCACTCACTATCAATAGTGATATTGTAGAGCACAAAAGGACCTTTGCGCCATGGTATCAAAATACGGAGTAATTGTTCCATGCTTTCACGCTGACGTATTGTAATCTGAGTATGGTCAGCAACAATACCATGTAATAGATCTAAAAACTCTGGGGTTATAATAGGCAACTTGTGCACTACACACTCCCAAAGTTTACAATCTATAGATAACAATTTATTCTTCCAAGATTCGACTAATGCTGGTAAGGTTTTCAACCAATGTTGAAGAGGGCTATTAGCCACAATACGATAAAAATGAGAAAAATCCACTAACGTAACCCTTATTTTACTGCTACTACAGAGCCAAAATTAAAATACTGAAACCATAGCGTATAATGCTTAAAACCAGCAGTCTGTAGCCGTTCTATATGCATTTCCGGAGTATCAATAAGCATAACTTTAGCTAACATACGACGTTTCTGTTCAATTTCTATATCACTATAACCATTTTGGCGTTTAAAACTATCATGCATGTTGACCAATAAAGCCTCAATATTTGAATCCAAATAACGAAATTTCTCCGATAAAACCAACACCCCTTCTGCATTAAGACCTTGCCAAATAGTATTTATCAATTGTTGACGTTCTTTTGGATCTACAAACTGTAATGTAAAATTTAAAATTACTAATGAAGCATTTTTAATGGAAATCCGTCGAATATCTTCCTCAAAAACCTCTACTAAAATATCACTACTAATACAAGACTTGACACCATGACGCAAACACTCAACCATAGCTGAAGAATTATCGATAGCAATAATTTTACAACCCTTAACGGTAATATTTTTATAAATTTCTAGGGTAGTTGTACCCACAGAACAACCTAGATCATAAACCTGCGAATTACTTTTCACGCACTTTTTAGCTAAAACTCCAATCATGGAGATCAAATTATTGTAACCAGGTATAGAGCGTTGGATCATGTCTGGAAAAACATCAACAACCCGCTTGTCAAATACCCAATCCTTGGGTTCTAGAATAAGTTCAGAAAATAAAGTATCACATTTCGACATCATCATTATTCCGAGGTAATGTGTAAAAATAGACTCCGTTTAATGATCATCGCTTTAAAGCGCATGACTCTTTATAACTAGATACAATTTTTGTTAGTCTGTATAGAGATACTATCGCTAATACAAATTCTATACACATATAAATACACTAAAAAAGTGTAATACCATCCTTAGTATATATTGTATTTGTAGTTTTATAGATCACGATCATGCTAATATAATTGTATCTAGCATCATAAGAGTAAAAACTTATAATAGTATAATGTAACTTACTAGGTGATTTTAAAAAAAATGACTATTTTAAGATAGGCGATAAAGAAAATAAAGGTGTATCATAACACTAATATTCTATCATATAAACACGATAAACACAATATTTATGGAAAATGAAAGTGTTGTTACGAAAATATAGGGATCAAGAATAAAACATCGCACTCTTGAGATGATATGCCATATAATATAGATATGGCATGTAATCTTATAGCAACCACCCTATGGTTGTGCGCCATGATATATTTTGTGTATTACGTGTCCGACGTTTACTACATTCACTCATCTCATAACATAAGATCTTTCTTATACCTCAGAAAATTAATGCTAATCACTTAAAAACATCTTTTTTTCTACGCAATAGTGCAAATATTTTATCTTCAGTTAATGGAGTCTTATCTATATTTATGATGTTTTGTAATTCAACATCGTGTGTTCTAAGAAAAACATTAACTTTACGTTCATGAGATAACCGTGTCGGCAAAGTGGTTTTATTTTGTGCACGTAATGCTTGTACTAAGCGATAGTACTTTGTAATTTCTGTATCATGCGGATAAATTTGATGAGCAAAAGAAAGATTCAATAAGGTATACTCGTGTGCACTACATACTAATGTATCACCTGGTAATTGATTAAGTTTTCTTAAGGATTCAAACATTTGCTGGGCTGTCCCTTCAAATATTCTACCACAACCCGCAGAAAATAGTGTATCTCCGCAAAATAAGTAAGGATGACAAAAATATGCTACATGCCCTAAAGTATGCCCAGGTGTCGAAAATATGTTAAAAGTAAGATCTAAAATATTAATATTGTCTCCGTTGTACACAAACGTATTAGACCCGCACTGGCGTGTTTCTTTGGGTCCAAAAACCACAATATTGGGATAGTATTGTAATAGCAGAGGAACACCTGCTACATGATCCCAGTGGTGGTGTGTTAACAAAATTGCCCGCAGTGTCCAGTTATTTTTTCTTATCAACTGTAGAACTAAAGCAGCATCACTAGGATCCACTACTACACACTGCCCATCACTCCTGCTTAAAAACCAAATATAGTTGTCCTTCAAAGCAGGTATGCTAGTAAGGATAATATTCATTGAATTCATGATATGTTCACCATGCAATACTCAAGCATGCATGCTCTATAGCATGATGCTATCTATACTACGTGTCTATATTCCATTGCAATGTTTATGAAAAACAGTGGTGATAATATAACACTAAGGTATAGTTAAGAATCCTCTTGATACTATTCAGGATCCTCTGATATCTTATATTAAGCAGAAGGAGTGAGATTGATTACACCTAAATTGTGAAGCATGCTTTAAAATCACATTTTATGTCATACTCTTTTACAAATTGTAAATACTTACTTATAAGCCTTATAGTACCATACTATATATGTATATAGTATTCTAAAAAAATAAAATAATCTTTAGCTTTCAAATACTCAAAACATGTACTGTATTTTCATGTTTATACAGAGGTGTCTAAACGTAAAAATGTAAATTCATAACAAGCGCAACAATACCATCATCATGTATTTACTATTATAAAATAGTATCAAATCTCAAGATTTCTCCTCAATATATATAAATAAAATATAGATTATAGCTACACCCATCATACCGTAAATACAGACCAGGAAAAACTATATATTTCCACAACTATTAATTTTTCATCTAACGTTACCTATGCGTTATGTTTATGTATTATTTATAATGCGGAGTATATAGATATCGGTTGATAACCTACATCATGCATAGTTGGATTAACAGCTGCAGTGCGGGCTATTTCATCACATCGCTCATTATCTCTATGACCGGCATGGCCCTTAACCCATTGCCAATTCATTCTGTGTGAAATTAATGCTTTCTCTAAACGCTGCCAAAGATCCACATTTTTTACTTCTTTGTTGTGACAAGTCTTCCATCCCCTTTTTTTCCAATGATAGATCCAAAGCGTAATCCCCTGTCTAACATACTGACTGTCAGTGCTCAGCACTACTGCACAAGGTTTTTTTAACGCTTCTAATCCTACTATCGCTGCCATTATTTCCATACGATTATTGGTAGTGAGATAAAAACCTGCACTAAAGATTTTTTCATGACTTCCATATCGTATGATCGCACTATAACCACCTTGCCCCGGATTGCCTAAACATGAACCATCAGTAAAAACTTCTACCTTTTTACACATTTCTGGTAAACTCCATAAAGTACCACGCTAAAGCGAATATCAATATGTCCTATATAGAGAGAAAAGGTTATGCGCCAAATTATCCTTGATACTGAAACGACTGGTATGAATGTCGTTGGCCTGCCCCATGAGGGACATCGTATTATTGAGATTGGAGCTGTAGAAATTATTCACAGACGTCTCACTAAAAATACCTTCCATGCCTATATTAAACCAGATCGCCAAGTTGATGCAGAGGCCTTTCGCATACACGGAATTTCTAATCATTTCCTTCAAGATAAACCAACTTTTTCATGTATTGCTGATGAATTGCTTATTTACATCAAAGACTCAGAACTAGTTATGCATAATGCTGCTTTTGATCTTGGATTCATTAACTATGAATTTTCTAGATTACACCGTGGAATTGAAAAAATTGAAAAAATCTGTAAAATAACAGATAGCTTATCGATTGCACGTAAGCTTTTTCCTGGCAAAAGAAATAATCTCAATGCACTATGTACACGTTATCAGATAGACCGTAGTAAACGCACACTACATGGTGCACTCCTCGATGCAGAAATTTTAGCTGAAGTTTTTTTGGCCATGACCGGAGGGCAGACTACTCTCACTTTATCCATGCAAGGAGAAAATCAAAACTCACTATATGGTGAAATTACGCATCGTACAGCTCGTACATCCTCTAATATACATGTTCTGCGTGCCACTCAGGAAGAAATACAAGAACATAGAACGCGACTTAATCTAATCCAAAAACAACATGGTTTATGCCTGTGGGACCGTAAAGATGTGACACAGAAATTATAATACCGGAGCATGCGTTCACATTAGACTGATAGATAACGAGAATAGATGCCATCATATTTATAAATAATGCAAAAATCAACGATTTGATATAAAAATTATTGACGCAACACTAAATCCAACCTATGATGTATGAGATAGAAAGGAGCGGTAGTTCAGTTGGTTAGAATACCTGCCTGTCACGCAGGGGGTCGCGGGTTCGAGCCCCGTCCGTTCCGCCATGTATTAATTATAAATGATGTATTAATATAAATGATATGGACTGTATGACTACAATAGTCGCAAACAAATCCATAGTAGATATCTATCTATACAACATGGAATAGTTATCACAAAATATAAGTGATGGATCTATTACGATACACTATACATATAGTATAGTTATCTTAAATACATAAAGACATGATATAGCAGCAATCATATCGCATCTAAATTATGCCGTTTTGTCATGTGCATTCATCACTAATACAAAAATAACATCAAGAAATTTTTCTATACATCTTGTTTATACGCTCTGATCTGACATACATGATATATCATGTTATTTTCTTATTTCTTGCAGTTGTGGCATGATACATTCTAAAATTTTTGTCCAATCTGTCGCGCGACAATTTCTTATTCCTTTATTAAATAAAGGAATATTACGGAAAGTAAAAATTTTTACTATCTATACTATTTTAGTAGTACTGCTACTTTACTGTATCACTTCTTTTTTGTATAAAAATGCTTTCTACTGCACTTTATAGGTATTCGAAAAAAAATATTATGCACATTGTGTGATACAATTAATTTTTAGGTATAATATTTAGTGTAAGTTTAACAAATACTTCACTGTGAATCTGAAAACCTACTTCGTGCTCACCAACTGTACGTAGCAAGCCATTGGATAAACGTACTTCACTTTTTTCTACTGCAACACCAGATTGTATCATAGCCTCCGCAATATCACGCGTACCAATAGAGCCGAATAATTTACCTTCATGGCCAGCTTTAGATACAATCGTAATACTTTTTAAATCACTCATTTTCTTAGCGCGCTCATAAGCAGCATTTAAAACTTTACTTACTTTTGTTTCTAATTCCGTACGTTGTGCCTTAAAAAATTCAATATTTTTCTTCGTAGCCGCTACAGCTTTCCCTTGAGGAATTAGACAATTACGAGCGTATCCCGCTTTGACACTCACTTGATCTCCTAAACTTCCCAAATTTACTATTTTATCCAATAAAATCACTTGCATAAACACATTCCCTCTTCAAGTGGGCTAATATATGGTGTAGTTATTTATTGATGATGATCAGTGTATGGTAAAAAGGATAAATAACGCGCTCGTTTAATCGCGCGAGCTAGCTGACGTTGATATTTTGCGCGTGTCCCTGTAATTCGACTTGGTACAATTTTCCCGCTTTCTGTAATATAATTTTTGAGCATAGAGATATCTTTATAATCAATCTCTTGAACTCCTTCAGCAGTGAAACGACAGAATTTACGACGACGGAAATAACGTGCCATTTATATCTCCAGATTCTATAAGTTCAATATTTTTAGCATGTAATACAATTCTATGTAATCCATTACGACCTTTATGGCAACAAAGAAAACCATAAACCCTTAACCGTGCACCCACTATAATAAATTCAGGCATCTCTTGTGGTACTGGAACGCTCATCACCACCGGCATCCAACACCAAACTCGCCGATTACAACCAGCTTCTATATTTTCCGAATGATGCTCTAGTAAAAATTGACAGTGTACGATGCCAGAAGGGCTAACGATCCTTCTGGGTTCTCTATGCACTACACCAGACAAAATACTCCAATTAGCTTTCACACACTATTACTACTCTTCGGTATATCAAATATCTATATCATGAGATATTTCATTAGAAAAATCTTCTCTACGCTCCCTACGATCATCTTTTACTTTTAACATATGTGATGGTTCGGTCACTGCTTTCTTCATGCGCATTACCATAGTACGAATAATGGAGTCATTAAAGCGAAATTGACTTTCTAGATGATCAATAATATCTTGCGACACCTCTACGTTCATCAAAACGTAGTGAGCTTTCTGTAATTTATGAATGGGATAAGCTAGTGGACGACGACCCCAATCTTCCAGTCTATGTATTAGACCTTTTGCAGACGTAATAATATCTGAATATCGCTCGATCATACTAAATACTTGTTCACTTTGATCAGGATGCACCATGAAAACGATCTCATAATGACGCATAGATTAGCTCCCTATGGATGATTTAGCCTCATGATAAGTCACACTTAAACCGCTGAGGCAAGGAACATTATTGAAGTGAAGTACGATGGTGCCATAACTGTACACAGAAATAATGGTTCTTCGTAATACTGAATACTTATAATCATACTCATGATATCATGAAATAATATTAACGAACAAATATAGCTATACTTTTTAATTTTTTAATCTTAAATCAACTACACAGCATGTATATAAATAATTTTTTCTGCTTGTTTCTATATTGAACATAATGTTTTTAAAATAAAAAAAACGCAAAAACACGATGGTGCTAACTATAATTTTTCTAAAAATATTTTATCTACTACATAGTGAACTCTAAAAGAGATCACAAACTACTATCTTAGAAGTAGCATAATATTTCTCATCCGTAGTATTATAAGGTGTTTAATTTTATTGTCTATCTTAGTCTTACCACTAATATGAAAATATTCAAAATATTATTTATCTAAAAGTACTCGATTTTATTGAACACATAAACATACTATCATTTATTTCTATAACCTTACATTTAAAAATTTAATCATATTATCTGCAATGTACATGATGATGAAAATTTTTTTAATAGCCTTACCCTGTACAAGACATGAAGAAAACAAAAAAATAATATATTCTTACACTCTTGAAATAAAAGATATGATAATATACATATAAAATAAAAATCGATAATAATTAACGATAATTAAAAATTAATACTATTTTCTTTTTCTAATAACTCAAATATATTAAAATCATGCTACAAAATAACCCAGCGCTCATACATTTAAAAAATACACTCCGCTCTCACACTGAATATGTGGAGGGTATAGTAAAAAAAAATGAAAAAGGTTTTGGTTTTCTAGAGGTCAACACACAGAAAAGTTACTTTATCCCACCTCAATGTATGAAAAAAGTTATGCACGGTGATCGAGTGGTAGCCGTAATTCAAAATCATGTACAGAATGATAAAGAGCGCAAGGTTGCCCATCCAGAAAAGATTATCCAACCCTTCTTAACACGTTTTATTGGACAAGTCCAGAAAAAAAACAAAAAGATATTCATCATACCAGACCAACCCATGCTTAAACAAGCTATTCCATGTAATATCAGTAAGAATATTACGCAATCCACGTTACAAGAGGGAGACTGGGCAGTGGCAGAGATGCACCATCACCCCCTTAATGGAAATCACATATTCTGCGCTGAAATCACTGAATTTATTACTACTAATACAAATAATTTTGCTCCATGGTGGGTCACACTTGCGCGTTATAATCTGGCACGTACAGACCCAGAGCTAGAGACGCCGCAAAAAATGCTCGATGAACAACTGGTGCGTCACGATCTTACAGAAACTCCATTTATTACTATTGATAGCGCTCATACTGAAGATATTGATGATGCATTATATATAGAAGATATCGGCAATGGCCGTCTCCAACTCATCGTTGCTATTGCAGATCCTACCGCCTACATATCTATTGATAGTATGATTGATGAAGTGGCTTCTGAGCGCTCTTTTACTAACTACTTACCTGGTTTGCATATTTCTATGTTGCCACGCCAATTGTCCAACAACCTCTGTTCTCTGCGCCCACAAAAAAAACGACCTGTATTAGCGTGCCGCGTGATAATCGCTTCTAATGGTGTACCTGATACAAACGTACAATTCTTTGCTGCATGGATCACCTCTCGATGTCAACTAGTCTATAACCATGTATCTGATTGGTTAGAAGATAATCAAAAAAGTCACTGGCAACCACCTGATGTAATCATTGCTCAACAGCTGACTCTTCTAAACCGCCTATGCATAACACGAAACCAATGGCGACAAAAAAACGCCCTGTTATGTAAAGGGCGTCCAGAGTTTCGTTTTTTATTAGGTAAAAAAGGTGAAGTGTTGGATATTATTTCTGAGCCTCGACGTGTCGCGAACCACATTATTGAAGAAGCTATGATTCTCGCAAATACCTGCGCTGCTCGCTTATTGCGTGATAAATTTGGATTTGGTATATACAATGTACATCTTGGATTTGATCAGACACATGCTGCAAAAGCAGTTGCAATGCTGGCTAATTACGGTATAAGTACTGATTCAATTACGATCACCACATTAGATGGATTTCGTATCTTACGCCGTCAGTTAGATTCCCAGCCCACACAATTTCTAAGCAGTCGTATACGGCGCTTTCAGCTCTTATCGGAACTAAAAACTACCCCAGGTCCACATTTTGGCCTAGGCCTCGAAGTTTATGCTACTTGGACATCTCCTATCCGTAAGTACGGTGATATGGTAAACCATCGCTTGCTTAAAGCTATCATCAAAGGTGAGGATGGTATCTGTCCGACAGACACTCTAACACTGAAAATATCCGAACGTCGGCGACAACATCGTATGGCTGAAAGAGAAGTCAATGATTGGTTATACTTACGTTTTTTTCAAAAAATAGTTGGTAGTTTAAAAAAATTTAATGCAGAAGTGATTGATATCTCTAGAGGCGGCGTACGCATTCGTTTGCAAGAAAATGGAGCAGTAGCTTTCATTCCATCTTCATTTATACATCACATACGAAAAGAACTTATATGTAGTCATGACCACGGCGTCGTAAAAATTAAAAATATAGTTCTTTACCGTGTCACAGACATTATAGAAGTAACTATTGAAGCAATACGAATGGACACTCGTAGCATTATCGCCCGTCCAGTTCCTTCTTGTTATTTTTTATGAAAACATTATGATCGATCAACTTCCATATGTTAATTATACACAAGCGAGTGAGCTCATGCTGCATGTCAGTATGACTGTACTATGCCAACTTTATGGTTATTATACGAATATACTTTTAATATAGAAAGTTCCCAGTGTTCTCAACTCCATTAACAATCCATCTTGAAATAGACAATATAAAAACACTATCTAACCTTAGATTATCAGCGTGATAGCTATCGTATTACGCCCAGTAATACTCTACGAGACAAGAGAATATCTGTACTTACTGTTGAGTATAGTAAGTCAAATAAAGAATGCGTGTAATATAATAGTAAGCACAACGGATTTATAATATAGTGTAAAATAATTTTTATTAATAAAAATTTTCCTATATGTAGTAAAAGACTATCAATATGTTCATGTTGTAATTAAGAATTATCATAAATATTTCTCTTCCTCTAATACTAGCAATGTATATATATACTAACTTGAGGATGTAGGAACGATATATGACGCTCACATCATCCACACTTATAATTTGTAGTATAAGCGCTGATATCAAAAAGAATAGAGATACGGATCTATATAACAGAAATGTAATCTATATCACATTCCATAAAAAATATGAATAGATGTTCTCGTAGATATGCATAACATAAGTACAATTTATTTGTACTGTATAATGTATACTTTTGATATATCTATCATTCCTCTTTTTTCAAGAGTACAGCATGTTGATCACATATTCTATGCACATAACATCTATTATCTCTTATGTTCACTGTGTTGTCTTTCACACAAAAAGAGAATTAAAAAAGTGGTCTTGTAGAGAAAGAGCCCTTCCTATCCATCTATAATGATCTAAATAAATATATAAAATTCAATAACTATAGAAAAATAAATCAAAATGTCCCGCGAGAGCAGCATCATTCTTTATGAACCCCACAATCTTTGTGTATAATTTAACGATCAGGATAAACTGTTATAAATATAGCTCTTAGTATTGCATAAAATTAAATGTCATATGCTAAAATACAAGAGATGTGAAGATTTCTACTACAATGCCATTAGTACAAATAACACACAAGAGAAATGTTTAGATATATAAGATCCAAGGTACAAAACAATAAAATTGCTTATATTAAAAACACATTCATGCGTACTTATGTTAGTCAACATGTATATAAATCCATTCATTTTCAACTCTTAGTACTCAATGAATACCTTCCATACTCTTCATACGATAAGGATAAATTATAAATGGCCGCTAATAATATATGGCACGAAAAACTTTATTCTGGATTAGGGCAGTATTTTTCGATTGATCACATCCTATGTCACATTCAAACAAAACATCAAGATCTAATCATTTTTAAAAATCATGCCCTAGGTCATATTATGGCTCTAGATGGCATAGTACAAACAACAGAATCTGATGAATTCATCTATCATGAAATGCTCACGCATATCCCTCTTCTCACTCATGGCGCACCAAAAAGTGTGCTCATTATTGGTGGTGGAGATGGTGGCGTGCTACGTGAAGTGAGTAGGTATAAAATGATCGAAAGAATCACAATGGTTGAAATAGATGAACAGATAATAAGACTATGCAAAAAATACTTACCAAATCACAGCGCCGGTGCTTATAAAGATGCACGCTTAACACTGATACTAGATGATGCTGCTAATTTTGTGAAAAAAACTAATCAGAAATTTGATGTTATCATCTCTGACTCTACTGATCCTACTGGACCAGGAAAAAATCTATTTAGTATAGAGTTTTATAAGGAATGTAAAAAATGCTTAAATGATGATGGAATCTTTGCATCACAAAATGGCGTATCTTTTTTACAAAATAAAGAAACAATACAGATCTATCAAAAATTAAAGGATTCTTTTAATAACGTACACTTCTACCAAGCTGCTATCCCAACTTACTATGGTGGTATTATGATCTTTGCTTTAGCCAGTAATTACCCCTATCTCAATCAAACAGATATCTTAACTGCAAAAGATCGCTGTGCAAAGGAAAAATTAAAATTCCGTTACTATAATCCAGCAATCCATGCCAATAGTTTTGCACTACCGCAATATTTATTAAATATGCTATAAGACTCACTGGGATTTAAGGAAAAATAAAATTGCAAAAGTTACAACTACATGGCTTTAATAACCTAACCAAAAGCCTGAGTTTTTGTATCTATGATATATGTTACGCTAACACTCCATCAGAACGCGATGGATATATTGCATATATTGATGAACAGTATAATGCCACTCGATTAACAGAAATTCTAAGCAAAACTTGCACCATTATCGGTGCCAATGTACTAAATATTGCACGTCAAGACTATGAACCACAAGGCGCCAGCGTCACCATGTTAGTAAGCGAAGAGCTCATAGATCTACACGATATTGATATATCTGAAAATCCTGGTCCATTACCGCACTCACTTCTTTTACATCTTGATAAAAGCCACATCTGTGTACATACTTATCCAGAAAGTCATCCTGAAGGCGGACTCTGTACTTTTCGTGCTGACATTGAAGTATCTACCTGCGGTGTCATTTCACCATTAAAAGCACTAAATTACTTAATTCATCAACTCGAATCTGATATTGTTACGATAGATTATCGCATACGTGGATTTACCCGTGATGTTCACGGGATAAAACATTTTATTGATCATAAAATCAACTCAATACAAAACTTTATGTCAGATGATATGAAAGCTATGCATGATATGCTAGATGTTAATCTATACCAAGAAAATATTTTTCATACAAAAATGATTCTGAAAAAATTTGACCTTAAGCATTATCTTTTTAATACCAAAATGGAAGATCTTTGTGCAAAAGAACACAAACGTATTACTAATCTATTGTGGAAAGAGATGCGCGAAATATACTACGGTCGCAACATTCTATAAGTGGGGTAAATATTTATGCAATTGTAATTGAATCTAGCACTTAGAAGGGATGTAATGATCACCATCATTCTATCATGAAACATATTACTTTATTATCTTATGCATATAATAACATCACATTTATATGTGATATCTATTTAAAGATTATAACGAGATAGTTTAGTAATAAAGATATAAATGCGCATGTACAACACATGTAAATTTTTTGTCGCTACTTGCAGTCTTTATCTTAAATTATATACAATATAAATTTTATTGATTAATCAATATATAACAATATCTAAGAAGTATTAGCTTCTACTAATATATGTGAAATTAAATATACATGGCATAACAATGCCATCGCATAGACAAAATCCTATTTTTAAAAAATAATTATATGATATTTCTTGTATTCTAGATGCCAATAAAATATCTATTGGATAATAAATTTTATAAAATAAATCACTTCACCACCCTCAATATTCTCTATAAGACATTGTCTCTACAATTATCGTATATAAATCACATTTTTGTAGTGATACATTGTTGAAAAAATACAGATAGAATTAATGTACTATGTACATTGGATAGCTCTATCCCCAATATCCGTACGTAAAAACTTACCGCTCCAAGAAATTTTACTAGCTAACTTATAAACAAAGTTTTGCGCTGCTGTAAAATCTTCTCCTAATGCCGTAACACATACTACACGACCACCATTTGTTACTATCACTCCATCCTGCATTGCAGTACCTGCATGAAAAACTTTCCAGTCTACTCCTGGAAGAGACAGTGGTAAACCATGAATCCTATGACCATTCATATAGACTCCAGGGTAGCCATCAGTAGCTAGCACCACTCCTATTGCTGGACGAGGATCTAAAAGGATTTCTTTCTGATTAAGTTTTCCCTCTAACGCCGCCAGACATAGGTCCACTAAATCAGATCGTAAACGTAGCAGCATAGGTTGACTTTCGGGATCGCCTAAACGACAGTTGAATTCAATCACATAAATTTGATTATTTGTATTAATCATTAAACCTGCATAAAGAAACCCAGTATAGACATAACCTTCAGAAATCATCCCGTGTATGGTGGGAAAGATAATTTCATCCATGATACGCTGATGCATTATTTCTGTCACTATTTTAACTGGAGAGTACGCTCCCATGCCACCAGTATTAGGACCAATATCACCATTACTGACACGCTTATAATCCCGACAGCTTGCGATAGGTAAAATATTTTTACCATCTACCATAACCATAAAGCTAACTTCTTCACCCTCGAGAAATTCTTCTACTATAATACGACGACCTGCTTTTCCAAATGCATTATCTACTAAAATAGTTTTAATAGTAGCTTCTGCTTCCTCTAATGTTCTAGCAACAACGACCCCTTTTCCAGAAGCTAACCCATCTACCTTAATAACAATGGGTACACCCTTTTTACGTATGTAACTTAATGCTAATCCTGCTTCAGTAAAATGTTGATATTCGGCTGTTGGAATATTGTGTCGTAGTAAAAAATCCTTAGCAAATACTTTAGAGCCTTCTAGCAATGCTGCTGATTTAGTGGGACCAAAGATTTTTAATCCAGCATTATCAAAAACATCTACTATACCGTTCACTAATGGTACTTCTTGACCAACAATAGTGAGATCTATTTGCCTAGTCATTGCAAAGTCTAATAATGCTGGAATATTATGACATGGAATAGATATATTCGTTATCATGGGCTCGAGCGCAGTGCCAGCATTACCTGGAGCAACGAATACACTTGTGGATAACTTTGATTGAGATACTTTCCACGCCAATGCATGTTCACGACCACCATTACCAATTACTAAAATTTTCATTTTACACTCGTTGTAATTATATAGCTCTACAGCGTAGAATGATTCTACTTCATCCAGTGAATACGATCATATCATCATGCAAAAGTCTTACTAATCAACTATTCTCTCTTTCATCGCCGATGCTTCATTCATCTCTGATGATATCTGTCTTTGTACCATGCATTGAACTTAATACACGCTAAAGATTATCAACTTTTTGAAACTAATGTGTATAAAAATTATTATGAATGATAGTAACAAATATAGAATTATAGTATATGCAAACATCGTATATTTTTAACACATTACATGGAGATTAAGAATAGTGGCGTATGCTAAAATCTGTTCTAATTAACTACTTATCACGATTCTATCAAATACCCTCATACGCCTGAAGTAAAAGTGGTACAGACTCCACATTACTCACATGACCATCTCTCGCTATATTTTTATATAAACACATCAATATAAAAATATTATGCGTTTTTATTAAATAACACCTATTAGATCTCTATTAATGCCGAAAATGACGCACACCTGTAAAAATCATTGCCATTCTGTGTTCATTCACTGCATCTATGATCTCTCTATCACGAAGAGAGCCGCCTGGCTGGATGATACATCTTACCCCCATGTCAGCAGCAACATCAACGCTATCACGAAATGGCAAGAAAGCATCCGACGCCATCACAACAGACCCTGAAATCTCCAATCCTGCTTTAGCCGCTTTGATAGCGGCTATCCGTACTGAATCAATACGACTCATTTGACCTGCACCTATACCCACTGTCATGGTATTACATCCATAAACAATAGCATTAGATTTGACAAACTTTACCACTGTCCAGCAAAAAAGCGCATCACGTACTTCCTGGTTACTTGCTACACGCTGACTTACAGTACGTAATTGATTTTCACCTACCAACCTAACATCGAGGTCTTGTACTAGCACCCCTCCTGTTACACTTCTTACATCTAAGCCTATCGGACGTTTCTGCAATGTTCCACAAATTAACACTCGTATGTTTTTTTTAGTAGCGATCACTTGTAAAGCAGCGTCACTCGCAAAAGGAACAATAATGACCTCTACAAAATGTTGGCTGATAATTTTCTTCGCAGTAATGAAATCTAAATCACGATTAAGAGCAATAATACCCCCAAAAGCAGAAACTGGATCAGCGTGATAGGCACGCTGATATGCATCCAGAATAGTATCACCTAAAGCAACACCGCAAGGATTAGCATGCTTAACAATAACACAAGCGGGGTCATTGAACTCTTTTACACACTCCAAGGCAGCATCACTATCAATTATATTATTATATGACAAAGATTTACCTTGTACTTGTTGTGCAGAAGATACTGATGATCCTACGATGTTATCTTGTATATAAAACGCTGCTAACTGATGACTATTTTCACCATAGCGCATATTCTGTTTTTTAGTAAAATTTAAATGCAGATGATGTGGTAGTTCTTCTGGTAATTCCATACTTTTTTTCTTATGTCCTGAAGATATGTTTTTGAAGTAATCTGAAATCGTATGATCATACAAGGCAGTATATTCAAATGCTTTGCTTGCCAAAAGAAAGCGAGTATGCTCTGTAAGAGCATTATCATTCTGATCTAATTCTAAAAGAATGCGGCTATAATCATGATTGGTAATTATCACAGCAACATCTTTATAGTTTTTAGCAGCCGCACGCACCATTGTTGGACCGCCAATATCAATGTTTTCTATTGCATCACTGAGAGTACAAGCATCATGTGATGTTATCGTATGAAAAGGATAAAGATTTACAACGACGAGATCGATAGGTAGAATACCATATTCTGTCATGATACGATGGTCTTGATCACGTCGCCCTAAAATACCACCGTGTACTTTAGGATGCAGTGTTTTCAAACGTCCATTCATCATTTCTGGAAAATTAGTATAATCAGAAAGATCAATAACCGATAGACCAGAAGCAGATAGTAAACGAGAGGTCCCTCCAGTAGACAATATTTCAATACCACGGTTAGAGAGCCCTTTGGCAAATTCAAGGATACCGACCTTATCAGATACGCTAAGCAATGCTCGACGTATAGGATGATATTGTCTCATTATTCTTACATTTCCTTTTAAGGTATAAAATATATACAAATATTGATAGAGTGATTCAAAGGTCTCTTCTTACCCTTATTAAAAAGCGGCTCAATTTTATTAACATCTAAAAACATTAACGCGACATATGCTGGGATCATACTAGTATATTCTTTATAAGAATAAATACATTAGTAATATATTGTAGAACAAATTATAGATGTCGTTTACTCTTTGACAGAAAAATATACCTAAAATATTATTTAATAATTGATACAACTTTGACCTGTTATTTTTTACCAATTCTAGTAAATGACTATATAGTCATTGATATAAAATACGAATAAATTATGAACTGATAAAATCATCATAATATATAATACAATAAATATAAATTACTAATTAATAATCTATTATATAATTGATTTTAATTAAATATAAGAAAATTATTTAATATAACACCAAATAAAAATAAAATATTATTAGTTTTATGTTACATGTAATATAGTACTTTAAATAAAAATAAAATATAAATTACTTTTGTATAAAATTATTCAATATCAGTCATATAAGATAATATTTTACCGATCATGTACAAAGAAAATCAATAAAAATACGTAATAATTAAAGATGATGACTTAAAGTCATATATACGAATAAAAATAATATTTTATTCTTGATGTAATCAATACTATTGATTCTGCGTTTCTTTATCAGAATGATATGAATCAATGCTAAATTAAAAAATTATTTATCTCATACATGCTTAATATTGATTATATATCAATAGATATCTATCTACTAATGTAGTGTACTACATACAGTAATAAAATACTCACTAAATAATATGCTGCTATTAACTCTAAATCTTGTCTTAAAATTCCACTCTTATACAAAAACCGTATGTATGTATTTTCTCTATTTACTATTCAAGGTAATGTCCCTATGCAATTTACTACTCAAAGTAAAATGCTTAACACTCTATCCATAAATGACAGGCACTTTTTAAAAAAATCAAAATTCTTCAATATTACTAATTACATAATAGTTTATGTCTAAGTAGTACTATAATATAAAAAATCTAAAAACCAAAAAACAAGCGTACACATTATACGATAAACTAAAGCTTCTAATAATGTTAAAACAGTATAAATTACAAAATATACTAGTTAAAGAGTATTAATAATAATTATTCTCATAACCATTATTATATATAAATATATTATTATATAATAATAATTAATTTGCATAATAAGCTGGAAAATATATATTTAAGTATACTCTGCGTCTTGCAAGACAAGGATCTATTAACATAGTAATGCCGTCACTACTACATCATACTAAATTTGTATTTATAAGATAGAACAAAATTCTAGAATATAAATAAAAAGCATAAATCATAATATCATAAATAAATCATGAACAAACTCTAATCATTACCTGATATTTATTAGCATCTACCTATAATATATATTTGTTCTAAATGTATATTTTATAAAGTATTCAGACTAGACACTCGTGATGACCTCTAATACCAGCATCTATTAGATAGATACTTTCATTTAAATACCATTAAAGAGAAATGCATCGAAGCTGTGAAATTTACGATAGTATTTTTTCTTGAAAAATATATGATCTTGTTTTGTTCTAATGTCTCAACTATAATTTATCTACTCTTCTCGTTTATTTTTATTCATGAAATATTGAAGGATGATAGATTAATAACAACGATAGTCGAAGCAATATTGCGATATCACCGATCCTTCTGAGTGATGCAAAAACTTATCTATTAGTATCGATATAAAAAACAAGACCATTATAATCATTTGATATCAAAAAGAATACTAAGAAATACTATTACGTCTTATAATAGTGTCAAAAAATATTGATATCATCGTGATCAAAAGGTAATATATCCATTACAAATATGACTGAAAAAATGAAAAAATCGTATCTAGACAGACTCACAATCTAAAAATAGAGCTAAAAATACTTAACACACTACAAGTTTTATCTACTCTAGGTACATAAAATATTCCGATCTAGAACAATAAAAGATTTATTCAAGTGAGAATCTATTCTATCTCACTGAAAACATAAGATATCCAACTCCTACAGAAGGATGTAGCTACCTATATATACATCATATATATAGAACTCTAAAATATTTATATCAGAAATGTATTAATACTCCATAACCTGTACTGACCTAATCATATAGTAGTAATATTTTTCTATACAAACTTTACACCAAAACGATAAATTAACATTACTACTAATTGAATACATACTGATTGCGTATAAAAAGTTCAATTTCTTGTAAAATACAATATGTATACTATTATTTCGTGCAAAAAAGCAACAATGATCAAATTCTACTTATATAATCTTCGTTTTGCCAATATATGACAATCACCAATTATGATCTGTGGCATGCGCTACTGTGACTCATTATAACAAAAATAGAAAGATCATGTTTTAAAAGCACGATGTTATCTAGTGTGTATTAATAGAGTTTTCATTGAATCGGTGGGGATATTAATTCTCTTATTGATATTAATACATCTCTTTAAGAATATTACTTTTTAATGTATTTAAGGAATGCGACGCCAATTTGCTTCATATATCGTCACTTCAGCATTTAATGCATCTATCTTGGCTAGCATAAGCTCCCGACAATGTAGGGCCAGCTTACGTGCTGAGTAATTATGATAGCTAGTTGTATCAATTGGCTGTAGCATTTCAACAATCGCTAAACCATTACGGAATCGATTAAGTTTTATTTTATGATGCGTGTTAGATACTACTACTGGTATAATGGGAACACCAGAAACTATAGCAGCATGAAATGCACCCATTTTAAATGGTAAGAGACCACGTCCATAGCTACGTGTTCCTTCTGGAAAAATCCAGAACGATATTTTCTTTTTTTGAAATTGAGATACTAACCCCATCATAGTACTGTACGCTTTAGTGTAATTCTTCCTATTAATTAAAAAATTACCACTTAACCAATATAACAACCCGAAGAAAGGTATCCATAGTAAGCTTGCTTTTCCCACAGTAACAGTCATTGGTTGCAACATGTTAGATGCGGTAATAAGGTCAAAATTATTTTGATGATTGCAGATGTAAATCGCATTTTGATAATCTTGCAATCCTGCTGGTTTACGTAATTGCACCTCTAGCCCAAAAACTGGTGCCAGGCGACCAAATAAATGACTAAAAATGAATACATGCCGCGGATCTCGAGGTTTGTAAAAACAACAATATATACAACCAAAAATACACACCAGCACTGAATAAATAATCACAACAAAAACGCGCAATACAGCAAGCATGATTTTGTGCCCTTCTGAAAGATATAAAATGTTGTTGCAAATAAATGCACTAAATTCTTATTGGTCACGCACATACTAGAATCATATGTAATATGATAATTTCCACATGCATTCTATACAATATAAACACAACATCTCATTAAAAATTAACAAAAAGACATCACGTACTAAGAATTGTTGTAGTATGCATTATATATCATACCTCTAAATACAGATTACCACTTTAAGTCTCTCACTCTTATGCTTTTTATTTACCCTCTTATATACAGTACAAGTACAGTTCTAAGATATGTCGTCCTTCTATAACACTTAGCAATAATTATTAATTATATTACTATACCTAGATCAAAATTATTCATGATAAAAAATCAGAAAGTACTATGTGGTAAAAAGACCATTTTATACTTTCTGCGATATAAAAATATTTTCTTTAGTCTCTAAACTGTATATCTGCAAAAAATATAAAATAAAATATATTTACATTATCTCGCTGATATCGCTATTAGAATGCATGAATCGCGGTATCAAGCTCAGATTATGCATAATACTTCACAGAAAAATTCGCAGCATATTTCTTCTTTCTTTATGTTGAGTACAACTACATAAAAACTGATCTTTTATGAAAAATTTTACAATTGTAAAATTAGCACTACACTGGTAGTGTGTGTTAGAGACTAAATGTTAGAACCTTTTTATTAAATTCTTTTAATGATAGACACAGTGACTAATGTATAGAATAGCGGACTGATAAATCCTATCTACCACAACCTACCAAATTGTGACATATGGTTGTATCGTGTATCTTTATCTTTCATATCTTTTAAAACCATGCTTGTCACAAAAGATACAACAACCAATACGCATAAAATCCTTACATGTACAGAATCCCTGATAATCTTAAAGTATTTGACAAAACTAAAAAAGATTTTATACCGATAAAAATCGCAATATACGCTAGTATCTTTCTGTAAAATAGAATTAATCAAGAACATAGCTAATACGTATCACTATGAGATATAAACTCAATAACACCTTAAAAATATACTATCCATTCATCAAAGATGGAATATTGACCAACATACTAGCGCCACCAGACTAAATATATATTAAAAATTCTTCCTAAAATGTTTTTAGTTTAATACGGTAGGTAAAGTTCACATTAAGAACCTGATCCGCAATCTCTGCTATATGAACTAAATATCATTATAATATCTAAACAATAAAGTTTTTATCACTTAATATAGACCAAACATATCATGCATAATCTCCTCATGATCTTGAGCTATTTAATATCGAAGAAAGACCACAGGCATTGAATTGATTGCATGACATCACGCAAACTAATTTTGCATTATATCATCTAATTTAGACATCACCAATGTAGCATTAGTACCGCCGAATCCAAAACTATTAGACATAACTGTAGTTAATAAACGCTGAGAGGTAGAGGTAATAATGTCTAACCCCTCCGCTGCTGGATCTAGTATATCAATGTTAATACTTGGTGCGATAAAACCATATTCTAGCATGAGTAGTGCATAAATAGCTTCTTGAACACCTGCGGCGCCTAGTGAATGACCGGTCATTGCTTTAGTAGCAGATATAGCTGGTTGATACTCAGAAAAAACAGCACGAATGGCATCTAGTTCTTTTACATCGCCGATCAATGTTGAAGTTCCGTGTGTATTTAAGTAATCAATCCTTGAAGATACCCCCTGTAAAGCCATGCGCATACAACGCATTGCTCCTTCTCCGGAAGGAGCCACCATATCTAGTCCATCTGATGTCGCGCCATAACCTATAATCTCCGCATAAATATGAGCATTACGACGAATAGCGTGACTGAGTTCCTCAACCACTACCATACCACCACCACCCGCAATGACAAAACCATCACGCCCCACATCATACGTCCGTGATGCTTTTTCTGGTTTTTCATTATATTTAGTTGAGAGCGCACCCATGGCATCAAATTCACACGACATCTCCCAACATAATTCCTCACCTCCACCAGCAAAAACAATATCCTGCTTACCTAATTGAATCTGCTCAACAGCATGACCAATACAATGTGCAGAGGTGGCACAAGCAGAACTAATAGAGTAGTTTACACCATAAATCTTAAATGGTGTTGCTAGACACGCTGAGACGCCAGAAGCCATTGCTTTGGTTACCATATATGGACCTACTCCTCGTAAACCCTTGGATCTCATGCCATCTACGCTAGCTACCTGATAAAATGGAGAACCTCCGCCTGAACCAGCCACTAACCCCACACGTGTATTATTCTGATACTCTGCTTCACTTAATCCAGAATCCTGGATCGCTTCTTGCATAGACAAAAAGGCATAAATAGAGGCGTCGCTCATAAAACGTAAAGATTTACGCTCAATACGTGATGCGATATCTTTTTTAGATAATTTAATATTACCCCATACATGACTACGCATCCCAGAATCCTTTAGCTCTTGTGAAAAATTAATCCCAGAGCGACCTGCACGTAAAGATGCTAGCACTTCTGCTTGGTTGTTGCCAATACTAGAAATAATGCCCAAGCCAGTAATCACAGCGCGATTCATTTCATACCTCTTTTACTTCTTTGTGTTAGCATTAGAGAGAAACTCTAGTGTATAATTGTGGGCTTTCGCAGCTTTATTAAATTTAATTTATATTTGCAATATATATTTATGCTTATGAGAATCTTATATCACAGTCTTTCATATGCATGCTTAAATGAGTTGTTATCTAATACGATACGATGATTCAATAAATTATTGTGATGCAATATCACTGTAAGATCATGACAAATTTTTACTTGTCTACCACAAGAGTTTTGCTATATAACGAATGCAAAATACTAAAAATTTTTCTAAAAACACAGTTAAATGCATGCAAGAATTCTATTTTTGTAGTTAAATTTGTATTTAAAAAAATATTATAGTCAACACTATTATACGGTTGTTTTCTTGAAAAGTAGTACTTTTATAATAGGCCCGGTATAAGATCGCACATGAATTCTTGCAATGTTGTGATGATATATTGATGAGCTACGATTACATCATGTGTCACTGACGCTGAAAACTATAAACTATATCAGTGATCTCAACTATGTGTTTAATATAAATGTTTTCTTTATGGAACATTTTCTAATATCTATAGTGTTCCGTATTGTGTTCTATTAAAGAGCTATTTTCTTTTCTATCACCCTTATTGATATCCCTTAAAGCTTATCGAGGTTTCTAAGAACCAAAATAGTACATAAAGATGATATCCAAACATCAAATTATAAGGTTCATTATCATAGAGCACTGGATTTAATGGTGCTAGTGAATAGTTAACTATAAAATAATTAAGTGCTTTATGAAAGATAGAGTATCTTTTGACAATATGCGTATGATTTACTTCTAATTATACAAGATATAGAATACATAAAAATATACCCAGCTAACCACTTTAAATCTTTGCTAGAAAATACTAGAATAGTATGGTCGTGCTGGTGCTATACGTATACGTACAATACCGTAACATCTTTTATATCATGTCTGTTTGATTAATCATTTATTCTATGCGCTATATAAACATTCCTAACACAATCACTAACCAGTGATATATGTTATACCATATTATATCTAGTATTTAATTACATAAAGATATATAATTATATATGTTCAACACAACATACCCATAACCATCTAAAAGAATCCTTATATATTAAAATAATACATCGATGCTAGATTATATTAAATCAAATAACATCTTTTCTAACTTTCTTTGGTCGATATTAAAATGACGAATACCTTCTGCTAATTTTTCTACCGCCATGGGATCCTGATGATGCTGCCATAAAAATTCACCTTCAGTGATCGGTTTAGGCTGATCCTGCCGCACACCATTATAAAAAAGTGTACGGGTGATATATCCTTTAGTTTCAGATAATTCCTTTAAAAACTTAGGGGAAATGGTTAAACGATCACACCCTGCAAGAGCAATAATCTCATCGGTATTTCGAAAACTAGCACACATGACTGCGGTCTTATATCCATATTGCTTATAATATGTATAAATTTTTCTCCCGAATAGCACACCAGGATCAGTAATAGATGTATACTTTTTAATAGCAGTATTAGCCTGATACCAATCAAGAATGCGACCTATAAACGGAGAAATTAAAAACACACCAGCTTCTGCACAAGCACGAGCCTGCGAAAAAGAAAAAAGCAAAGTCAAATTACACCGAATACCCTCTTGCTCTAATTGAGCCGCAGCACAAATACCCTGCCAAGTTGCAGGTATCTTAATTAAAATTCGCTCATTAGGAATGTCGTGATCGTTATACAGAGTTACTAATCTCCGTGCCTGCAGTATACTATTTTCTGTGTCATACGCAAAACGTGCATCGATAGCTGTCGAGACACACCCATGCACATACTGAAGAATCTCGACCCCAAGCTGTACAGCTACATACTCGACGGCATATGCCGCCTGTTTCTCTTTATTATAACTTTGTGCACGAGCCCACATAATAGAAGAATGTATTAAATGATTATATACCGAAGACCTTACAGCACTTAAAATTAGCGACATATTGGTAGTTGCATCTTGAGGTTGATAACGTGTTACTGCTGATATGTCTCCCGTATCAGCCACAATAGTACTCACTGCCCGTAAAGAAGATAATTTATCCACCATTATGGGAATTCTCATGAAATTTTATGTATTAAGATAAGATTGGATAAATCTATTTAATATATAGGTACCTATCCTATTACATATTATAGTAGCCTTAGCACACTCTTACCACTCTAAGCGAAAAACATATCTTATAAATACCATTGGATAATGAAGAACACCCTATGTCAATCAATATAACATTTCTAAAAGAAATATGATTTTCTTTTTACATCTCACTACCTTTAAGTACAATATCAATATAGTCAATGATATTGATACAAAATAGTAAAAGATAGAGACATAGATATAGTGAAAGATAATATAAGTGTTCCTTATATATCTAATAAAATATTCCTAAGGTCAGTCATCTCATAACGCCACGCCAAGTATAAAGACTATAGTTCGTGACAAACCCATAAAAACTCGCTATACTTTACTGTAAAGCTGACTAGACAGTCGCTCTAGCGTAACTCCTGCTTGTTACAGAAGAGCTATGCTAGAGAGGAAAGTCCGGGCTCCATAGGGTATGGATGCCAGGTAACACCTGGGGGGCGCAAGCCTACGACAAGTGCAACAGAAAAAAAACCGCCAATAACCTATATGATAGCATGTATAGATGATGCTTCGTCTACTAGCAGGTGAGGTAAGGGTGAAATGGTGCGGTAAGAGCGCACCACACGACTGGTAACAGTATGTGGTACGGTAAACTCCATCCGGAGCAAGGCCAAATAGGAGCTCATTAAGTATGGCCCGTACAGAGCTCGGGTAGGCTGCTTGAGCCAGTAAGTGATTACTGGCCTAGATGAATGACTGTCCACGACAGAACCCGGCTTATCAGTCAGCTTTAATATGCTGTCATCATATTACTCACAAACTAAGTAATATCAGATTAATTAAAATAAATACAAACTACTGCTTTTGCAATTTATTAATGCTGATTCAAAACATCAAAAGTAACATTATAATGTTACAAACACTTGTCATCATATACAATAGATGCACTGTAGTCTTACACTATCTGAGCTGTAGTCTCAGATAATCCTTATACTTATCTATGGAATAAAGCAAAGAACATACCATTACCAACACAAAAGACTCACTAAGAATTTTTCTATATCAATATATCACAAAATCTTGTATGTGTATGTCACCACACTTAAAATTTAAAAAATTTTATTACATATCCTAACAAAATATTATTAATACAACTATTCAAATATCTATCTATTATTACACATGAATTATACTTCATACCTAATTCTAGGTAATGTTTATTACTAACTAATTCTCAATAATATGATTTAATCGATATTACCTAATTTCCTTCTGCAGAATATTACAAATGCACCCCTCTGCTACAAAACGCTACATATGTTAATATGTGGGTATGTCATACTCTTATGTGTATACTTCATACACTTGCTAATAACTTTTCATCAATAATGAAAACTTTATTTATCTTCTGTAAGGTGGCACGTATCAAATCCAAATTTTATAATATAATAGTATGATAATACTGTATAGTATCCTACTGAATATCTCCGTTGTTTAATCGTTAAATTGCAATACATACATATATAAAAATATTCTTATATGATATTACGATACTTAACATTAATTAAACACGTAACTTACGTTATGCATGCTTGTAAAATCCTATTACTATGCAAATAAACCGCAATATGTCTTATGGAGGTAAATATGATTATTAAACCGCGTGTGCGTGGATTTATTTGTACTACATCGCATCCTAAGGGATGTAAAGCTCATGTAGAAAAACAAATTCAATACGTAATAGCTCAACCAAAAATCAAATCAGGACCTCAAAGAGTGCTCATAGTGGGTTCTTCCACAGGATATGGGTTATCCTCTCGGATTATGACTGCTTTTGGATGCGCAGCTAGTACTATAGGGGTCTTCTTGGAACGTCCAGGTCGAGAGCATAAACCGGGGAGCGCAGGTTGGTACAATGCTGCTACATTTGAAGAACTAGCTAATACAGCAGGCCTCTACACAACTAATATCAATGGAGATGCATATTTAAATTCTGTCAAAAATAAAACTATTGAGATAATTAAAAAAGATTTAGGACAGGTAGATCTGGTGATCTACAGTTTAGCTGCACCACGCTGTACCCATCCACAAACAGGAAAAATTTTTCACGCTACTTTAAAACCAATCGGAAAAATATTAAAAACAAGGGGACTAGATACAGATACAGAGACTGTAGTGGATATTTCCTTGGAGCCCGCTTTACAAACAGAAATTGATGGAACGGTAGCTGTAATGGGCGGACAAAATTGGCAAATGTGGATTAATTCTCTTCTACAAGCAGATGCTTTATCAAAAGGGGCTAAAACTCTTGCATTCACCTATCTTGGTGGGAAAATTACTCATGATATTTATTGGAACGGCTCAATTGGTGCAGCAAAGAAGGATTTAGATAGGCGTGCTCTATTAATTCGTCATACTCTTGCGGAGCATTGTCAGGGCGATGCACGTGTAGCGGTTCTTCGCGCAGTAGTGACTCAGGCGAGCGCTGCTATTCCAATGATGTCTCTCTATTTATCACTGCTCTTCAAGATAATGAAAGAAAGAGGTACACACGAAGGCTGTATTGAACAAATATATGGATTATTTAAAAATAGTGTATATAATACCACACCTATAATAGATGCAACAGGGCGTCTTAGGGCAGATTATGAAGAAATAAACCCCGATATTCAAGAAAAAATTTTTCGACTTTGGTATAGTGTGAATAATAAAAACATTCATACTATAACTGATCTGCATGGATATAAAAAAGAATTTATGAGATTATTTGGTTTTTGTTGGGACAACGTAGACTACGCACAAAGCACTAATCCGCTTGTTACCATGAAAAATCTTATTCAAATGTGATATTTTACTCAGCACTCGCGGAATGGATGAGTGTCATCTTCTATTTTTAATAGTATGTCAATACACATACCCAAGCACGGGGCAGCTATGCAATAACAAACTATCTATCAATGGATATTTGTTTATATAGGAAAAGAGTTGCAGAAACTTTCCATCTTTATTTTAAAATATTTACTATGCCTTATATTGTGATATTTTTTCTGATCCTGAAATAATATATTTTAACTTACTTAATTTGATATATCCATAAGACATATAATACATATACGAAAGTAATAAATGATACTCCACTAGAGGTTAGTATGATGATGGAACGTACGTTATCGATAATCAAACCACACGCAGTAGAAAAAAATGTTATTGGTGAAATTTTTACTCGATTAGAACGCACGGGATTTAAAATAATTGCTATGAAAATGGTGCATTTTAGCCCAGAACAAGCTATAGAATTTTATGCCGAACATAAAAAAAGACCATTCTTTAAAAGTTTAATTCAATCTATCACTTCTGGTCCATCTACAATCTTTATACTAGAAAAAGATAATGCCATCCAAGATTTTCGAAACTACATAGGTGCTACGAATCCAGAAAATGCTGCTTCTGATACAATCCGTGCAGATTATGGAAATAACATCACTGAAAATGCCATTCATGGTTCTGATTCTGCAATATCAGCTACCCGCGAAATTAATTATTTCTTTAAAAATCACGAAATATTGCCACGATTGCGTTAATCGCAAGATCTATGTGCCATGGCATTCTATCAATTCACGAAAGAACACAAATTCTTTAAAACTTTTTAATTCACATATCGATCTAGTGACTGCATGCCTCCTGACATAAAAGAGATTTCCTAATCCAATAATATATAATTTATGAACTTTTACACGCTCTCTCTACTATCAGAAGTACCTTTTCACATGAAACTACATATGCTATAGCATTTTTCAATATATATTTTATATATAAATAAATTAAGTAACAGTAAAGTACTGTGCTCAATAATACATCTTTAATAGCTGCAAAGAAAAGAAAGACGGTATTACAAAAAGTGTTATATTATTAAGATGTTATAACTCAAAACATTTCTTTGCAGCGCTGGAATAACGATTATAATCTATTACATGGTCTTTAATAATGATGCAAATACTATGCAATAATTACCAATCTAGTCTAGCCTATTCAAAACCTGTCTCATGTATAAGAATTAAATAGGATGAATATCTATTAAATATTTTTTCGTAATCAATTCTATATATATAAAATATAACATGATCTTCCGCATGACCACTACCGATAAATTATACTTTTTCATCGATGGTAGATTACGGTTACCGGTATAACTAGTTAATATAATATGGAACACTATTTATGCGCACACTAACACTTACGCCATGGTATCCATTGCATATACAGACTACACAAAGCAAAGAAAAAATTAATCTTTTAGATCTTAATCGTCCACAAATGCGTGAATTTTTTAATCATTTAGGTGAAAAATCCTTTCATACCGAGCAAGTCATGCAATGGATCTACCACGCTTACTGCTGTAATTTTGATAATATGACGAATATTAGCAAGCCATTCCGCAATAAATTAAAAACAATCGCGGAAATTAACGCACCTGAAGTAACAGAAGAACAAAAATCATCAGATGGCACTATTAAATGGACCATGACGGTCGGTAACCAGAAGATTGAAACAGTATATATTCCAGAAAAAGATCGTGCAACGCTATGTCTATCTTCACAAGTTGGTTGTAAGATAGCTTGTACCTTTTGCGCTACAGGACAGCAAGGCTTTAGTCGTAATTTACGTGTATCGGAAATTATTGGTCAAGCATGGCGTGCAGCCAAAATCATTGGCACCACTCAGTGTATAAGAAAGCGTCCTTTTACTAATATAGTGATGATGGGTATGGGCGAACCACTATTAAACTTTGCAAATGTCACATCAGCCATCCAAATTATGTTAGATGATTATGGTTTTGGTTTATCAAAACGACGAGTGACTATATCCACATCAGGTGTTGTTCCAGCAATAGATAAACTAGGAGAAAATCTAGATGTGGCACTAGCCATTTCCCTGCATGCGCCCAATAACGAGCTGCGTAACCAAATAATGCCAATTAATAAAAAATATAATATCGAAGATTTACTTGCATCAGTAAAGCGCTACATTAAAAAATCTCGCGCTAATAAAGGAAAGGTAACAATTGAGTATGTTATGTTAAATAGCATTAATAATAGCACAGAAAATGCACACCAACTTGCGAAGCTTCTCAAAAATATTCCATGCAAAATTAATCTCATCCCATGGAACTACTTTCCTGGAACATCATATACCTGTAGCTCAAGCAACTGTACTAATATTTTTGCTCAAATCCTAATGGAATATGGCTTTACTACTATAATTCGACAAACTCGCGGTGCTGACATTGATGCTGCTTGCGGACAATTAACCGGAAGTATCATAAACCATACTGAACGTGATATGAAAAAGACAGTATATCCATGACTAGCAACCACTATAAAAACGAATGTCAATACAGATGCTTGGACTCTATAGGAGGTATCATAATCCTATTTAATTTAATTAGAAAACTAAATATATCAGAATAATGAACTAAATCGTTCTTGTGTATAGAAAAAAGCCTTAAATATAGAGCATGATAAAATATGATAGATTTACTAACAGACTCGTAACTAAAACAAGGAACTCCTTATGATCAATATGATTATAATGCATGTATGGACAAAATATAAAATATACATGCAATATTAACTTATAGCTAATACATAATATTACATTCTGAGTAAAGGTGTTATGACAATGCATGATCTCACGATTGAGCAAAGATAATGCACTAGAATTACAGTTTAAGATCCTCTCAAATAGAGACGATATAGTAAATTGCTGATTTTATTCTGATCTGATAATATGTAAGACTTGTAAAATGGCTTAGAGCGTATCTAGTATATCTACACCAGCATAATGCATATGATTGTGCAAGTTACTCCATAATAGTCACACCCATATGATTATTACTCTATGATACAATAAGAACATATAAAACACAGAGTGTTCGATGGCTAATAAAATCTACGATAGATATATAGTCATATTCCTATCCTAATGAATTTATCATAGTTCACTAAAGACTCTTCCTCACGAACGAAAAAAGGATCTTTATGTTTTACTATATGTACAAACTAACTTAAACTTTTCCACTATGAATACAGTAGAAGCATTTTTCACTCATGAATACTGAAAAAACTCGAGATATACATAATAACATGAATTCCACAGGGGAACGCCTGCGCAATGCCCGTGAAAATCTAGGTCTAACTCAGAAAAACATTGCTGATCGTCTCTGTCTAAAAATATCTATAATTCGCGATATCGAAGAAGATAACTTGCCTACCTCACTAGCATCTACCTTCCTTCGAGGTTATATTCGCTCATATGCTCGTTTAGTGCGAATTCCAGAAAAAGAATTAAGATCAATGTTGGCTCAAAACACACCGATCACCGATCCACAAGTGGCCATTATGAAAAGTTATTCATTGGGTAAAAATAAAAATAAAAAAGATAACCTTTTATTTATTTTTACCTGGTTTATACTATTATTTTTAATTGGATTAACTGTCATGTGGTGGTGGCAAAATAGTATAACAGATCAAAGTAATGTAGTATTAGTACATGATCCATACACGGCAGTCAAAACACACAAGCATTAATAGTTATGGTAATCACAGTACCTGGACATAATGTATCATATATCTTTTATACTCTGACGAGTGATATGTACATCCTCTAACGAAGAAAAATAAAATATTTTCATTCATGGATACCATAGTAAATAATGTAATGTACTCATACTATGCCTAAATATTACAAATATAAAAAAAGAGAAAAAGTGAAATTTTATAGCTCAATGTCTGTAAAGACATAATTATTTTTGATTATTAAAAGTAAAAGCACTTCTTCTGCTAGAACGCACTCAGACAATGATACTATCAAATGCTATTCGCTTATAACTTCAATACAACATACATATATTGCGCGCATATTCTGAATGAAGTAGATTATGCATAAAAATTTATTACACATTAAGTAGAGTTTTTGATACCTGACAGTACTTTATTGTCATAAAACTATAATTACAATACAAACGAAAAATTATATATGATATTATATGTTAATAGAAAAATCGAGCTTAGATATACGCGTTATCCTATTTATGTTACTTGCAGCCACAACCAATCTATATTGAGCGTGCTAATAGCGCAATCACTACCACTAAAGTGACATAATATATATTTAAGTCAAAAACTGTACCCATCTAACCTCAAGAACCATATCATACATTTATATCGAGTAATAAGTTACTGTGGAGAAAATATGTATCATATAGAACCTATTACCCGTCGCCAATCGACACGTATTTATGTTGGAAAGGTTCCTGTAGGTAACGATGCGCCTATTACTGTTCAATCTATGACTAATACTGCTACCACTGATGTTGCAGCAACTGTCACGCAAATAAAAGACCTAGAGCGTCTTGGTGTTGATATTGTACGAGTATCAGTACCTACTATGGAAGCCGCAGAAGCTATCCGTTTGATCAAAAAACAAGTTCAAGTCCCCATAGTTGCAGATATTCACTTTGACTATCGTATTGCTATCAGGGTGGCTGAGTATGGGGTGGACTGCCTACGTATTAATCCAGGTAATATTGGCAATCAATCTCGTATTCGTGCAGTTGTGGATTGCGCACGACATCATAATATTCCCATTCGCATTGGGATCAACGGTGGATCACTAGAAAAAAATATACAAGAAAAATATCCAGAACCCAACCCACAAGCATTGCTAGAATCAGCTTTACGCCATATTGACCACTTAGACAAACTGAACTTTGATGCTTTTAAAGTCAGTGTTAAAGCATCTGATATTTTTATTGCCATAGAATCCTATCGTCTCATCGCACAACAGATTAGGCAACCGCTGCATCTCGGTGTTACAGAAGCCGGAAATGCACGCGCTGGAGCAGTAAAATCAGCCATTGCGATTGGTTTACTACTATTAGAAGGCATTGGTGATACATTACGCGTTTCTCTAGCAGCTCATCCAATTGAAGAAGTAAAGGTTGGTTTTGACATTCTTCATGCATTACGTATTCGATCAAGGGGCGTTAATTTTATTGCTTGCCCAACATGTTCACGTCAAGAATTTGATGTCATCGGTACAGTCAACGCATTAGAGGAACGACTAGAGGATGTAATGACGCCGATGAATGTTGCCATAATGGGATGCATGGTTAATGGACCAGGTGAAGCTAAGATTGCAGATCTTGCTGTTACAGGCAGAAAGAAGAGTAGTGGTGTATATGAAGATGGTATTCAATTACCGGATCGTCTAGATAATAATCTGATTATTGATCAGCTGGAGGCTCGTATTCGTACTAAAATCAAGACTCTAGAGGGACCTCCTTGTATTAATATCAAAAAATAAAAACACGGCTAAAAACAATATTTTCTGCTTTCTTGATGTCCAAGTATAGTAACAGCACTAAAAGGTATGATTTTTATATTGTATGCTAACCAACTATGTGCTCTCATTGAGCCTAAATTTCAGACCATTTGATCGCAAGAGAAGATATATAGTGACGAAAACTATCCAAGCTATTCGTGGTATGAATGATTATCTACCATCAGATACCTCTGTCTATCAATATGTGGAAAACAGGATAAAAAAAGTATTATTAAGCTATGGTTTTAGTGAAATTCGCCTCCCTGTGATCGAACCAACAATCTTATTTACACATGCGATAGGTGACATCACTGACGTTGTTGAAAAAGAAATGTACACCTTTAATGATCGTCGTGGGAAAAGCGTCACTCTACGCCCAGAAGGCACCGCAGGCTGTGTACGCGCAGGTATCTCGAATGGACTACTATATAACCAAGAACAACGTCTATGGTATATGGGCCCTATGTTCCGCTATGAGCGGCCGCAAAAAGGCCGCTATAGACAATTTTACCAAATTGGTGCTGAAATATTTGGTTTACAGGGTCCAGATATTGATGCAGACTTAATCATGATGACTGCTAGATTCTGGAAAATATTAGGTATTTCCGACTGTATACACTTAGAATTAAACTCTATTGGATCACTAGAATCACGAAAACATTACAACCATGCTATCATAAGGCTTCTGGAAAAAAATGTACAAGTATTGGATGAAGACTGTAAACGTCGTATGTATTCTAATCCACTGAGAGTGTTGGATACTAAAAATCCTGCTATACAAGCATTGTTGGATAATATTCCACCCATCAAGAACTATTTGGATGATGAATCATACGAACACTTCAACAAACTATGTCGATTATTAGATATAACTGGTATTTCGTATCATGTCAATCAACGTTTAGTACGAGGTCTCGACTACTATAATAACACAGTTTTTGAGTGGGTTACTAACAGTCTTGGTGCTCAAGGTACAATCTGTGCTGGTGGACGATATGACTGCTTAGTCAAACTATTAGGTGGACGGCATACTCCCGCTATTGGGTTTGCAATTGGCCTAGAACGCCTAGTTCTTTTAGTTCAAAAGACATTTCCAGAAATAACAAAACCTCAAAGCATCGATCTCTATTTGATTGCTGTCGGTAAAGGCACGGAACATGCCATGCTACTTCTCTCTGAAAATCTACGGAATGAACTGCCAGAATTAAAAATAATACAAAATTTTGGCGGTGGAAATTTTCGTAAACAATTTTCTCGGGCGCATAAATATGGAGCACGTTTTGTACTTATACTTGGGGAATCTGAAATTGCCCACCATCATTGTATTATTAAGAATTTATGTAATGGCAAACAGCAAATAGTACCACTATCTCAAGCATCTTATATCATTCGTTTACTATTAAATATCTCAAAAAAATAAAATATTCACTACACCCCTATGGCACAATTTGGCTAAAAAATCAAATGATAGAACCAATATGACTCATATGCCGTATGACCAAAAATAGCAGCGACTATAAGAAGGTATGACAATCATAAGTCCTTGGTCCTAGATTTTTTAAAAATCTTTATAGGATATATTTCGCATAATAGTCACAACGATAGTAAATATATTCTATATATAGTGACATCATCCTGAGTGTGGATTTAATAAGATATAAATATTCCAATAAAAGATCAAAGATTGCTTGTTTAGCCATAAATATAAAAAAGAACGTAAGATAATTACATGTAGTCTTGAGCAATATATCTCAATATTCTTCTGTATGTCTTGATTCACTACTCTATCTCATAGAGGAGATGCATATCATGCGTTATTTTAAAAGTAATTAAGATACTAGGGAAAAAGTAGAAGAACATGCTTATATGATAAATACTTATACAACAAGTAACAAAGAGGCGCGGACTCAATTATAATATTTAATTATCTGTTTCAATAACTGTATCATATAACTCACTACTTCTACGAAGATACATCATCATAAATTGCCGTAATAGAAAATATTCTATCTCGATACATCATACAGATATATATGTTATGTACATATACTAATATCCTTTAGTATTAACTTAAATAAAAATAAAGGATCAACTAATAATTGATAGACTATAATAGCAGAATTATGAGAATAAATATCATATAAACGAACACGTCTTTTTATAAAATCGTGATAGATAGAGAGATAGCGCCTGCCTAAAAAGTAAACACTTAGAGATAAAAAACTTTATCATACCTTTTACAATAGACGGTATTAAAACAGTTAATGCGCTATTTTCTATAAACGACAATAATCAATCAATAGACACCTTACCGATTCCTCTCAACAGGAATCGTTATCTAATCTTTTCGTCATCTTTTATATGATACTTCAGTAATAGATTTGTTGTTTCTCACCATAAACATCCTGCACTTATCAATAGGTGCATATTGTCATGTAGCATATTCAGTATTTTTCTAACAAGGAGAACGAATGTATATTTTACATATAATCATTGATTGACTGACATATCATCACTTCTTCTATCAACGTGAAAATATACTATGATTTATTCACTATATCTATACTAGATATATTTATCTCTATGCAAATATATAAATTTATGAAAAATATCATCACTGATGAAGCTATGATATTATAGAGTGTAAGTCTTGATCATAGTACACTAACTTAGTGCACTACTCCTTCGTAATTTTAATAGAAACACATATCTTGATGAAAATGTCAATATAATATACATGCTGAAAATATTGTCAGACAATCACATAATTACTAAACTTATTTATCATTGCACTCTTGTTTCTGCGTAAATATAAGGACAATCAATACATGCAGTCAATATGCTTACATTTCCGTAACGTCATTGTTTCTACTATCTATTGATAGACCATTTGATTTATGATAGGTTAAAAAACTAATAAACATTTAGTAACAGGATGGAAACTCAATAAATTTTCTTCCATAACAACCCAAAAGTATAATGTGTTATACTCATATACTTAGCATCAGAAGATTACAATCTAATATAATTAAGAAAATTTTACACCTGATCCATAAAAGCATCTAATAAATATTATGCATATGCTATATGTCTTATGCTGAAGCGCGCTGAGCGCAATAGATGAAAAGTGCAATGATATGTGCATCCTGATCATCTCTGATACAAAGAAATTCCTATTCAGTACAGACTGCGTGGATCGCACACATCCACTATAATCTACAATCTTTATGCTGGCTTAAAATAAAAGATATAAATGAAAAATACAATATCAAAATACAGGAGTCTCATATAGTATACAAAAGAACATTAGATATCATAAGATTATTATCTATTCGCAACTTTCACTTCAAACAACAAAAGAGGAGAGGAATTTATGGCTGTACAACAAAACAAACCAACACGCTCGAAACGAGGCATGCGTCGCTCTCATGATTCTCTCAGAACACCAAAACTTTCTATAGATAAAATATCTAGCGAAACACATCGTCGACACCATATTACCGCGGATGGCTACTACTGTGGAAAAAAAATGGTCTTAAATTAATTCTACTCGCTCCCGAGTTATTTTGAATCATTTAACTTTAGCAATAGATGCAATGGGTGGAGATTTTGGTCCTTGTATTACAGTGCCTGCATCATTACAAGCTCTTTCATCGAATCCACACCTACGTATTCTTCTAGTAGGCGACCCTAATCTCATTTTGTTATCACTTTCTAATACAGATGCAATATTACAGAAGCGTTTGAAAATTATTGGTGTTAAGTCTAACGTACATAACAATAATCAATATGTACCCATATTACGCAGAAAACATAGTAGCTCTATGCGAAAAGCACTAGAACAAGTTCAAGAAGGTAAAGCATGTGCATGTGTTAGTGCTGGTAATACACGTGAAATGGTAGGATTAGCAAAGTTATTATTAAAACCACTTAGCGGTGTGGAACGCCCCGCATTAATGACCATGTTACCAAATCAAAAAAAAGGAAAAACTATCGTTCTCGATATAGGAGCTAACATTCATGCAGATACTAATTTATTAGTGCAGTTTGCAATCATGGGTTCCGTTGCAGCCCAAGATATTCTTGGTATTAGATATCCACGTGTAGCTCTAATCAATATAGGTACAGAAGTCAACAAAGGATTCAAATCAATTAGAGAAGCTGCAGAGATACTACAACACTCCACATCAATTAATTTTATTGGATATCTTGAAGCTAATGAAATTCTGAGTGGTAATACAGATGTATTAATTTGTGATGGTTTTGTGGGAAATATTATGTTAAAAACTATGGAAGGTATACTAAAAATGTTTCTATCAACATCAAAACTACCAAGAACCGAAAAAGAAAAAACATGGAAACAGCGTTTACTAACGCGTGGGCTTCATAAATATTTAGTAAAACAATTCTCTTATCTTCATCCCGACCAGTATAATGGCGCCTGCCTGCTAGGTTTTCACAATACAGTAATAAAAAGCCATGGTTCCGCGAACCAACGCGCATTCATAGCGGCCATTCAACAAGCAGAGCAGGTCGTTCGTCAGGAAGCCCCTGAAAGAATTTCTGCGTGTTTGAAAGCTGTATTATTACCAAAGAGTGACTGAGCGTACATGTATACAAAGATTATCGGTACAGGCAGTTATTTGCCAAAACAAATACGGACCAATGCAGACCTTGAAAAAATGGTAGATACATCAGACGAGTGGATCAAAGCTCGTACTGGTATCTGTGAAAGACGCATCGCATGTCTTAATGAAAATGTAGCCACTATGGGTTTTCAAGCTGCTAGTCGCGCATTAGAGATGTCTGGAATTAAAAATAATGATATTAATTTAATTATTGTGGCGACTACATCCTCCAGCCATGCTTTTCCTAGCTCAGCTTGTATGATCCAAAAAATGCTAGAGATTAATGATGCAGCATCTTTTGATCTAGCAGCAGCCTGTTCTGGTTTCACTTATGCATTAAGTGTAGCTGATCAGTATGTTAAAAACAATGCAGTAAAATATGCACTCGTCATTGGTGCTGACGTCTTATCTCGCATGTTAGATCCACACGATCGTAGCACACTTATTTTGTTCGGAGATGGCGCTGGTGCTGTAGTGCTAGGATCGAGCACAGAAGAAGGTATTATCTCTACGCATCTTCATGCAGATGGCACATATGGCCCTTTATTAACTTTAGCTAATTCCAATCCTCAATATCTAAAAAATCCTGGTTATATTAACATGGCTGGATATGAAGTTTTTAAAGTAGCTGTTACTAAACTAGCGAACATCGTGACAGAAACGTTACAAATGAATAACCTTGTTTGTTCTGATATCGACTGGCTAATACCGCATCAAGCGAATCTACGCATTATTAACGCCACTGCCTGTAAGCTGGGGTTAGATATGGATAAAGTTATTATCACTCTTCATCGTCATGGTAATACCTCTGCAGCCTCTGTTCCATCTGCACTAGATGAGGCGGTGCGAGATCAGCGTATTCAACGTGGTCAACTATTGCTACTTGAAGCATTTGGTAGTGGATTTACCTGGGGTTCCGCTTTAATACGATTCTAGTTATTAAATATCATAATTAATAGGACAATCATGATAAAATTAGCAATAGTCTTTCCAGGACAGGGCTCGCAGTCTATAGGAATGCTAGCACACTTAGCAGAAGAAAACGATATAGTCGAAAGCACCTTTGATGAAGCCTCAGAAGTATTAGGATATAACCTATGGCATTTAGTACAAAAAGGTTCTTCGGAAAAATTAAATCAAACATGGCACGCTCAGCCAGCTATACTAGCAGCTTCCGTATCTATTTTTCGTATTTGGCAAAAAAACAGTAAAAATATGCCAACAGTATTAGCTGGACATAGCTTAGGTGAATATAGTGCTTTGGTGTGTGCAAAAGTTCTATCATTTTCTGACGCAATAAAACTCGTAGATTTGCGTGGAAAACTGATGCAAGAGGCCGTACCCTGAAAACGAAGGTGCTATGCAAGTCATATTGGGTCTAGATGTTGCAGTGATAGAAAAAGCATGTAAAGAATCTGCACATGGTCAGATTGTATCTCCTGTAATTTTTAACGCACCCAATCAAATAGTTATCGCTGGGCATAAAGCCGCTGTCGAACGTACCAGTATGGCTTGTAAAACCGCTGGGGCTAAATGCACACTGAGACTACCGATTAGTATACCATCTCACTGTACTCTTATGAGATCTGCGGCAGCTAAACTAGAGATTACACTCAAAACAATACAGTTCAACACTCCAATATACCCAGTAGTTAATAACGTTGACGTCATGATTGAAACATCATTGAGTGCAATACGTAGTGCTCTAATCCGTCAAATGTATCAACCAGTACGCTGGGAAGAAAGTATCCAGTGTATCGCAGAGCAGGGAATTAACTTATTACTAGAGATGGGCCCAGGGAAAACTCTACAAGGTCTAACAAAACGTATTGTGTCTACTCTAAAATCAGTATCAATAAATGATCCAGATACTCTAGCTACAGCGTTAAAACAGTCACAAGGATACATACTATGAATTTCGAAGGTAAGATTGCAATGGTGACGGGTGCTAGCCGAGGTATTGGGCGTGCTATTACAGAAACTTTAGTGGCACACGGAGCTAAAGTACTAGGTACTGCAACTACTCAAAATGGTGTAGATGCTATTAGTAAATACTTAGGCGAACATGGTAATGGCTTACTATTGAATGTCACGATTACATCTTCTATTGAAGGAGTTTTAGAAAAAATTCGCAATGATTTTGGAGAGGTAGATATATTAGTAAACAATGCAGGTATTACACGTGATAACCTACTGATGCGTATGCAAAATGATGAATGGTATGATGTACTAAATACGAATTTAACCTCTGTATTCCGTTTATCTAAAGCAGTAGTGCGTGCAATGATGAAAAAACGAACAGGACGAATTATTACTATTGGTTCTATAGTTGGCACTATGGGTAATATTGGTCAAACTAATTATGCGGCAACAAAAGCTGGTTTAATTGGTTTTAGCAAGGCATTGGCACGAGAAATAGCCTCTCGTGGTATCACTGTTAATGTTGTCTCTCCCGGTTTTGTTGATACTGACATGACGCGTTCTCTTACCCCTAAGAAACGAGCTGATGTAATAGATAAGATTCCTATAGGTCGATTTGGGACAGTACAAGATATTGCTAATGCCGTTGCATTTTTAGCATCCGATGAAGCTGCCTATATTACTGGCGAAACACTACACGTTAATGGTGGAATGTTAATGGTCTAAAATCACACTCTTACTCACATACAATGTACGAAAATAAAATAAAATTTTTCCTGAACTCACCGAAATTTAGTTGCATCTTTTTTAACATTTTATACACTACAAAAACCATCGCATAAGCGAGTTTTGATAGGAAATGGAACTATATGAGCACTATAGAAGAACGCGTTAAGAAAATTATTAGCGAGCAACTCGGAGTAAAAGAAGAAGAAGTTATTAATATTGCCTCTTTTGTAGAAGATCTGGGTGCAGATTCTCTAGACACAGTCGAACTTGTAATGGCTTTGGAGGAAGAGTTTGATACTGAGATCCCTGATGAAGAAGCTGAAAAAATTACTACTGTGCAAGCTGCTATTGATTATATTAATTCACGCTAAAAATCTCTAATTTATATCAGAGACCCCTCAGGCGATTACCTTTTTACCGCCTGAGTTTTTACTCACAATATTTTTATAAAAACTTTGGTGTAATCAGTATAATTTCGATACTTGATACTTACTTAGTCAATTTGTTTTTCACGACAACGCGATGCACCCCTTCCTTCATTGATACCACCAGAACGACGCTCACCCTGACGTTCATAAAGATATCGACTGCTATTACTACTATGGTGGGTCGAGACAGGAAACCTATTAAAGGTAGTGGACGGCCCTAGTTGACGTTCAGTGCCCCGAGCTTTATTGCGATTGCTATAACGCGATTGTGTATTCCCAATCAATTTTATATTAATCGGCTTATTTAAAATATATGTTCGAGAGATATACTGTAATACAGTCTGTGATATATCTTTAGGTAATTCAATAGTTGCATACGTGCTAAATAATTTAATGTGACCAATGTCACGACTACTAATTTCTCCTTCATTCACTAGAGCACCCACGATATGACGTACTTCAACACCATCGTCCCGTCCTACATCGAGACGATATAATTGCATTTCTCTAGTTTCTTTACGCTCACGACCACAGTACTCTATATCCCGGGTCACTCGATCTAAATACTCGCCCCGACGATCATTGCGATCACGATATTCACGACGTAAACGATTTTTTGGGGGATCGATAGGAATGATTAAAGGACGTTCACCTTGTGCCATTTTTAGTAATGCTGCAGCTATCGTTTCCATGTCTCTTTTATCTGTAGGCTGTATTTTTGGAAGTAGCATTCGATAACTCTCTAAATCACTACTGTCTAGCTGTTCTTTTACTTTTTTAGAGAAGCTTGCCAGGCGACGCTGCGCAAGAAGTTGACTATTTGGCAGCTCTATCTCAGAAATATGTAACTTCATATTACGTTCAATATTACGCAGTAGACGACGTTCACGATTCTCAACAAATAAAATAGCACGACCTGCACGACCTGCGCGACCCGTCCGTCCAATACGATGTACATACGATTCTACATCCATTGGAATATCATAATTAATAACTAAACTAATCCTCTCAACATCTAAGCCACGCGCAGCAACATCAGTTGCAATTAGTATATCTAAGCGTCCATCTTTTAAACGCTCCAGTGTCTGTTCGCGTAACGCTTGGTTCATATCACCGTTCAGTGCAGCACTATTGTAACCATTATTCTCAAGCGCTTCTGCGACCTCTAAGGTAGCACTCTTAGTACGTACAAAAATAATTACAGCATCAAAGTCTTCCGATTCTAAAAAACGGGTTAATGCATCTGTTTTTCGACCATAGACAGTCCAGTAGCTTTGGTTAATATCAGGACGTGTGGTAATGCTGGATGGAATCCGTATCTCTTGTGGATCTTTCATAAAACGTTTAGTAATACGACGAATCGCTTCTGGCATTGTAGCGGAGAATAATGCAGTTTGATGACTCTCTGGAATCTGTGACATGATAGTTTCTACATCTTCGATAAATCCCATACGAAGCATTTCATCTGCCTCATCTAATACCAAACCGTGTAAACTAGCTAAATTTAATGTACCACGTTTTAAGTGGTCTAGTAAGCGACCAGGTGTGCCAACGACAACTTGTGGACCCTGTCGTAGAGCGCGTAACTGAATGTCATAACGTTGCCCTCCATATATTGCTACAACATGAAGACCTCTCAGCTGTTTAGAGAATTCTGCTATTGCTTCTGAAACCTGAACTGCTAGCTCACGAGTGGGTGCTAGTACTAAAATTTGAGGCGCCTTTAAGGTTAAGATAATATTATGTATTAGCGGTAAAGCAAATGCTGCAGTTTTTCCACTACCAGTTTGTGCCATTCCTAATACGTCTCGGCCTGCTAACAAATGAGGTATGCATTCAGATTGAATAGGTGATGGTTTAACATAACCCATAGCATTTAAAGCTTTAAGTAGGTCCTCTTTGAGACCAAGAGAAGAAAAAGTAGTATAAGTGTTAGTCATGTAGTACATATGCCTCTTAACTTGCATCGGCCAGTCTACATAACTCGTCGTGAAAATTATTAGTTATTTTCATTAAAAAGTGTGAACCGGCTGAAATTAGTGATTTTGATAAACTGAAACCCTCATCGATACAATACTGATTGTCCGAAATTGCGGGAAAATAAAAAGAATACGATTATGAATCGTGATGTTCATTATTTATTAAAAAATGCTATTTTGTCGATCTAATATAACAAATACTAAATCGATGTATATCTATGATCAATTCAATGATTAACATCAACGCTTCTTTAAAAGCCCTTACGCTCCCTGCACGACAGGACGAATACTTAACATAGAATGTGGTGTTTATTTAGCTGTGCTAAATATTACATTTAAACTCTGTTATTTATTAAAACTACTTACTATGTAATGGCATTGGATTCCTTGCTTCTTATATAGATAATCAGATATCCATCTCATAGAGAGCATATACCTCATATATAAAACTATGTGTTCTAATGCACTCCTATTAGGTGTTAAAAAACAAAATAAAACAAAATAAGTACAATCTATTATTGAATATATCTTGATCAGACATTAAGGAATCTCTACATTCCAATATTTAGCTATTGTGCACATAAGAAAAACTTACGCACTTTTTATAAAAAAGCTACCTAAATCATAGAACGATTTAGAAAATTGTAAATTACCAATCCTCTATAAATTAATACGATAAATTTATTATTCTATATAAGCGATTGAAATAAAAATAGATATAACACGCTTTTCTCGGAACCCTTTTGCGCTATTCGGTCGATCTAAACAGAATGAAAATGCCATTGCTCATATAGCAGAAGAAGGTGTTATACATATATCATTATCCGTTAGACTACAGATTGGTCAGACAATTGATATAAAAATCTTTACTATCATCGTACAATTCTCGAATAATCAACATCATACATAGTATGATACTTTTGTGCTAATCACGAAAATTGTGATTTTGCTTATATTTAAAATTAATATCAATTTCTACAAAATAAGCTCTCTTGATATATTATCCTGCCTCTTTCATGCTTAAACGTACACGACCCTGCCGATCTACTTCTAGCACTTTCACTAAAATAGCTTGCCCTACTTGTAAATAATCAGCGACTTTATCAATACGTTTATCAGCAATCTGTGAAATATGTACCAAACCTTCTTTAGTGCCACTAATAGCGACAAAAGCACCAAAATCAACAATTCGTGTCACTTTTCCATTATAGATACGACCTACGATAATCTCTGCAGTGATCTCTTCAATACGACGTATGGCATATTTAGCCTTATCGTCATTATTAGCTGCAATTTTAATCGTACCATCATCTTTAATTTCAATGCTAGTACCAGTTTCTTCAGTTAATGCCCGAATAACGGAACCCCCTTTACCAATTAAGTCTTTGATTTTATCAATACTAATCTGTATCGTATGCATACGAGGTGCAAATTGAGATAAATTACAACGAGGTCTACTTAATGCTTGATCCATAACACTGAGAATATGCAACCGTGCACCCTTAGCTTGAGTTAAGGCTGTATTCATTATCTCACGGGTTATACCCTCGTCAATTTTAATATCCATCTGTAGTGCAGTAATACCTTCCCGACTGCCGGCTACCTTAAAGTCCATATCACCTAGGTGATCTTCATCTCCCAGGATGTCCGAAAGAACTACAAAATGCGTGCTATCTTTTACTAAACCCATAGCAATGCCAGCTACTGCAGCTGTAATAGGTACACCTGCATCCATTAATGCTAGTGAAGCACCACACACAGAAGCCATAGACGATGAACCATTCGATTCAGTGATTTCAGATACCACGCGTACCGTATATGGAAAAACATCACCTTGTGGCATCACAGCAAGCAAGCCGCGCTTAGCAAGGCGGCCGTGGCCGATTTCCCGACGCTTAGGTGACCCAACTACACCGATTTCACCTACAGAATATGGTGGAAAATTATAGTGGAACAGAAAATTATCAGTACGCTCTCCCATTAGCTCGTCAAGATTCTGTGCATCACGGGAAGTTCCTAGCGTAGCAGTCACCAGCGCTTGAGTTTCACCACGTGTAAATAATGCTGAACCATGAGTACGGGGTAATATCCCTGTTCGTATGTCTAAAGCGCGAATCATATCTTTTTCACGACCATCAATACGTGGTTCGCCGCGTAAAATACGACTACGTACTATATTCTTTTCTATAGAATAAAGACAATCGCTAATCATCTCTGGATCTAATCCATCATGATCTGCTAATATTTCTGCAATAATTTCAGATTTTATCAGATTAACTTGCGATAAACGTTCTTGTTTTTGAGTGATATGATACGCTTCTATTAAACGAGGTTGAGCTACATTTGCTATATGCAGACGTAATCTATCATTCAATACTTCTGGTTTCCAATCCCAACGCATTTTTCCCGCTAACGCTGCTAGTATATTAATATTATCAATAACAATTTGCTGTTGATCATGTCCAAAAACTATGGCGCCTAACATCTGATCTTCACTTAATAACTCAGCTTCAGACTCTACCATTAAAACTGCTCTTTTTGTACCAGCAACCACAAGATCAAGTTTACTTGCTTTCATTTCATCACTAGTAGGGTTTAAAACATATTGATTATTTAAATAACCAATACGTGCAGCACCAAAAGGTCCGCTACATGGTAGCCCAGAAAGCGCTAAGGCAGAAGAAACTCCAATCATTGCCACAATATCTGGATTCACTTGCGGATTAATAGAAACTACAGTAGCAATCACCTGCACTTCATTAAAAAATCTCTCTGGAAAAAGTGGTCGAATAGGTCGATCAATCAAACGTGAAGTAAGCATTTCGTTTTCATTTGGACGCCCCTCGCGCCGAAAAAAACTACCTGGAATTCTGCCAGCAGAATACGTGCGCTCCTGATAGTTGACAGTTAAAGGGAAGAAATTTTGACCTGATTTTGCTTTTTTATGGGCTACTACGGTTACAAAAACTGTAGTGTCGTCCATGCTAATCATAACAGCTGCCGTAGCCTGACGCGCTATTATCCCAGTTTCAATTGAAATCATATGCTGGCCATACTGGAATTTATGTACAATCGGGGTAAGCAAAATTAGTTCCTTAATGTTAAACCTGAGATATTTTACTGTTTTTACTAAAACATGTCTTGATGCCTCGCATTGTTATTTTCTCTTGAAAATAATGCACCTAAATTACCTCGTAAATCTCAGCCTCTAAATCTATAATTGCGAGTATCTTTAAAACTAAAAATTATACTATAATAGTTATAATCTGTATTAATATGTATGCATATTGGATAATCATGCACCATACGATTCATCTTTTTCTAAAACATCCTCACACCTCGTGTATCAATCTATTCAAGCTACTAATATCAAAAATTTACCATCGCACATCAATCAGCATAATGGCTATTGCTAGCGACGTAAACCCAATCTATCAATTAAATTAGTATAACGTACCACCTTTTCATGCTTAAGGTAATCTAATAGTTTACGACGCCGTGATACCATGCGCAGAAGACCGCGTCGGCTATGATGATCTTTTGTATGTACAGAAAAATGACCTTGTAAGTGATTAATATGTGCGGTTAAAAGAGCTACCTGCACTTCTGTCGAGCCACTATCATTAGAATTCCGACCAAAATCAGAAATAATTTGTGCTGTTATTGTATTGCTTAAAGACATAAGATAACCCCTTTTTACAAATCATTCATGCAGATATATAGTGCTAATATAGACACTATATAGTGTAATAAATCCTCTCAGAATAAATGGTAAAGTAACTAATATGGAGAACCTATGAGCATTTATTATAATATGAAAGTAGTAATATTAAAACACTCAAATTCTGTATATATCCCTATCCTATTCACGTCTTTGCTACTTTATTCTTTCTACAACTTAGGAACAGTGGATACCACAGGAGACATTCTCAACCCTGACTCTTGTTCCGCATATAACCTATAAAGAACACAAAAATAAAATAAACACAGATGATAGTAGTCATTCCAAACCTACAACTATATATTTCACTAACTTGTATTGTAGATTTTTCTGATCGATACATACACATTACACACAACATACCTTATAAAATACTAAATAACCACCCTTATGGGTACTAAAAGCCCATCACAAGTCATTTTCGCAATACCAATAAACTTTCTTTCTTCACCTTCAGTTACACGCACTAATCCATTTGTGAACAGCTCTGTTAATCGTATTTGTTTACCCTGCTTAAAGTTCTTAGCGATAACATTTTGTAGGTTAACAGATGGATATACAGATACCGGGCTATCTATCGGCATCAGTAGTGAATCAATAAAAGAGTGTTGTATAAAACCAAATTGTTGTGCTTGATCAACAAGTAACCGAAGAGATTCTAAGGTGATCATTCTCTCTTTGGGATAATGAGAAACCTGTGTGCGACGTAAATAAATCACATGGGCACCACATCCTAATTGCTCACCAATATCCTCAATAATGGTACGAATATATGTCCCTTTGGAAACACGCAGTTCTAACTCTAGTTCACTCCCTTCATATCGCATGCATCGTAGTATATGAACTTTCACCCTCCGTGACTGACGTGGAACATGAATTCCTTCTCGTGCATATTCGTACAGTTTTCGCCCTTGATATTTAATAGCTGAATACATAGATGGAATTTGCTGTATTTCTCCACGAAAATTATCCAATACCTCTTTTAGTCTCTCAGAAGAAAATCTCACTGGACGCTCACTCAATAGCACACCACCTGCGTCTGATGTATTTGTCCGCTGGCCAAGGCGAGCAATTACACGGTACTCTTTATCAGCATCTAAAAGATATTGTGAAAACTTAGTGGCCTCACCAAAGCAAATAGGGAGCATTCCGGTCGCCAATGGGTCAAGAGAGCCAGTATGACCTGCATGATTTGCTTGATATAAATATTTCACTTGCTGTAATTCCTGATTAGAGGACGTACCAGAAGCCTTATCTAGAAGTAATACACCATGAATACTTCGCCGTATATTAGTAATTATTTTCATAAGCACGCAAAATATAATTATCTTTTCTTCTATTACCATACAATTTTATTCATCACTTTGAATGATATTAGTAACCAAGTGAGAAATTCGCACACCTTCCCTGAAGGAGTTATCATGGAAAAAACTTAGTCTAGGCGTAATTCGCAAACGCATAGTTTGACTTAATACACTGCGGATGTAACCGGCGGCGCCAGACAAAATGCGTAAGCTCTCGCTCTGAGATACTTCATCCTTATCATTTAAAAAAGTCACAAATACTTTTGCATACGAGAAATCTCGAGAAAGAGTGACACCCGATACAGTAATTATCTTATCTAAACGCGGATCATTCATCTCAGATTGTACAATAATCGCAATCTCTTTTTGCATCGCCTGAGCCACACGTTGTAGGCGAGTAAATTCTTTTGCCATAAATTAGTTATCTCCATATAATCATATAAACAGTCAAAGACACTTCCTGATATGTATTATGGAAATTGTAATTTTATAAACTTTCTATGCCCTACCACAGTAAATTACACAATATGCTAAAAAGAAAGGTAACGCATGAAAAGGCTATCGTATAAAATCTATACGAAGAGACTGCATAACAAATATGCTAAGTAAGCGTACGTTGAATTTCAAGCACCTCGAATACTTCAATCATATCGCCTATACGGACATCATTATAATTTTTTACACCAATGCCACACTCTATACCATTACGGACTTCACTAACATCTTCTTTAAAACGACGAAGAGATTCTAAGGCACCTTCATAAATGACTATATTATCACGTAAGACACGGATCGGGTTATGACGTTTAATAGTACCCTCGGTTACCATACAACCAGCAATAGCACTAAATCGAGGAGATTTAAACACATCACGCACCTCTGCTAATCCTATAATCTGCTGTTTATACTCAGGAGACAACATGCCATTCATAGCTGATTTTACTTCGTCAATCAGATGATAAATCACAGAATAATAGCGTAGATCTAAATTTTCTGTATCAATAATACGTCTTGCTGAAGCATCAGCTCGTACATTAAACCCAACTAAAATAGCATTCGATGCGGCTGCTAAAGTAGCATCTGTTTCAGTAATGCCGCCTACACCAGAGCCAATAATTTTGACTTGTAATTCCTGGCTAGATAGCTTAATCAATGCTTCGGAAATAGCTTCAACCGAACCTTGGACATCAGCTTTTAAAACGATATTCATCTCAGAAATCTTACCTTCCATGATATTATCAAACATTTTCTCTAATTTTATTTTCTGTTGTCGAGCTAATTTTATTTCACGAAATTTACCCTGGCGATATAGAGCTACTTCACGTGCCTTTTTCTCGTCACGTACCACTATGGCGGTATCGCCGGCAATCGGTATGCCAGACATCCCAAGAATCGCAACAGGAATAGAGGGTCCTGCAGTTAATACTTCCTGACCCAATTCATTACGCATGGCTCGAATACGACCATATTCAAAACCACATAAAACAATATCACCTTTTTTGAGCATACCTTCACGTACTAGTACAGTAGCCACGGGGCCACGTCCTTTATCGAGAAATGATTCAATGACTACACCAGTTGCCATACCCTTCCGTACTGCGGTGAGCTCTAACACTTCTGCTTGCAATAAAATAGCTTTTAGAAGTTCATCAATACCGCTGCCAATTTTAGCAGAAACATTAATAAATATGTTTTCCCCCCCCCATTCTTCTGGAATAATTCCATGTTGAGTTAATTCCTTTTTCACGCGCTCTGGATTGGATGTTGACTTATCACATTTATTGACTGCAACTAAAACCGGTACGTTGGCTGCTTTAGCATGTTGAATAGCTTCAATAGTCTGTGGCATAACACCATCATCTGCAGCTACCACTAGAATCACAATATCGGTGATTTCTGCACCACGAGCACGCATCGCAGTAAATGCAGCATGGCCTGGCGTATCTAAAAAAGTTATCATACCATTGACAGTTTCTACATGATACGCACCGATATGTTGAGTAATACCGCCTATCTCACCGCGAGCTACCTTAGTAGATCGAATATAGTCTAATAGTGATGTTTTACCGTGATCTACATGACCCATGATGGTGACAACTGGAGCGCGAGATTCTGAATGTAAGTCTGTATCACGATCACTAATTAATTCTGCTTCTAACGCATTCTCATGACGCAAGATAACCTTATGACCCATATCTTCTGCCACTAACTGGGCAGTGTCCTGGTCAATAATCTGATTAATAGTTGCCATTGCACCTAATTTCATTATAGCTTTAATAACTTGTGACCCCTTGACAGCCATTTTATTCGCTAATTCTGCAACAGTAATTGTTTCACCAATCACTACATCTCGATTAATCACTTGAACTGGTTTATTAAAACTCTGATGAAAAGAACTTGGTCTACGTTTTCCACTCTTACCACCGCGTACCTGTGCACGTGCTTCTTCACGATCAGTTTTAGCTTCCGCGTGTTTATTTCCTTTCTTGCGCACCTGAACTTTAGTAATCCGCATAGCGCGGCTGCGGCGATCACTTTCAACCTGAGCATCATTTTCATCTTCTGCTGCGCGTGCATGGGTTGAAGTAGTGACATGGTAATCATTAGGGTCTTCGACCTCCTTAATGACCTCCATCCATTCTGCGCCTTTTTCTTCCGCCATCTGACGTGCTGCTTCCGCTACACGCTTAGCTTCTTTTTCAATCTTTCTATATGTGGCTTCTTCAGACTTACGTTTTAATTCAGCTGACTTCGCCGCACGACGAGCTTTCTCGGACTGAGAAACTCGTAACATAGCCTCATCAGTTGCTCGTGCACTAATGTTAGTTTTTTTAACCACTTTAGTATGAACTACCTGCTCTAAATCGGATTTAACCGTGTCTATATACATATTTTTGGTATGCTGATGCGCTCTGTTCTGACCACTTTTCTCAACATGACGATCAGGAAATCCTGTTACTATATTCTTTTCTTTCTGAAGTATTACTGTTTCTTCTTCAGGACCAGATACTATGTCTGTACTTGCAGAAGGAGATAGAATGCCTCTGATATAAGTACGTTTTTTACGTACTTCAATTTGCACCGATTTACTTTTTCCTCCGGTGCTCAGAATATTTAAAGTACTACGTGTCTTTCGTTGTAAAGTGAACTTACTAGATCCGCTACCATTATCATGGTTTAAATAGGCTAGTAAAGTCTCTTTTTCATTCTGACTTACCAAATCTGTCTCAGACTTGTGTATCCCTGCAGCAGCAAATTGCTGCACCAGGCGCTCTGTTGGTATCTCAATTTCTGCGGCCAACGATTTTATAGTCACATCTGTTGTCATGCTGCTCCTTCCTGCTACAGTTAATTATGCGTCGGAACTGAACCAACATATATTGCGTGCAGCCATAATTAGCTCACCAGCCCGCAACTCATCGGTTAATCCATCAATATCTGACAGATCGTCCACACCCTGCTCGGCAAGATCTTCCAAATTACACACTCCTTTTTCTGCTAACTTAAAGGCTGTCGCCCTATCTAACCCGACTAAGTTTAATAAGTCCTCAGAAGGTTTCATGGCATTACAATCCTCAGTTTTAGAAAGCGCTAAGTTAGTTAATACTATTTTAGCTTTGTTGCGCAACTTTTCTGCTCTTTCTATATTGACACCATTAATAGCTAATATCTCATGGATAGGAACATACGCTAGCTCTTCTAAAGAAGAAAAACCCTCTTCTACCAAAAGAGTAGCAAAATCCTCATCAATATCGAGGTATTTAGTAAATGTATGAATAGCAGCATATAATTCCGCCTTATTCTTAGCCTGCAAGTCCTCAATCTTCATAACATTGAGACCCCATCCACTTAGCTGAGAAGCAAGGCGTACATTTTGTCCATTACGACCGATAGCCTGAGCTAAATTACCAGCTTCTACAGCAATATCCATCGTATGACTATCTTCATCGACAATAATTGAAGAAACATCTGCAGGTGCCATAGCATTAATAACAAACTGTGCAGGATTATCATCCCAAAGTATAATGTCAATACGCTCACCACATAATTCACTAGACACCGCTTGAACGCGTGCCCCTCGCATGCCTACACAGGCACCGACTGGATCAATACGTTTATCGTTAGTTTTAACAGCAATCTTAGCTCGTGACCCAGGATCACGAACAGCTACTTTAATTTCTAATACCTCTTCAGCAATTTCTGGTACCTCAATACGAAACAGCTCAATAAGCATTTCAGGCCGAGAACGACTAACAAACAACTGTGCCCCCCTGGCCTCAGGGCGCACGGCATATAAAACCCCTCGTATACGATCACCTACACGAAAATTTTCTCGAGGGAGCATATCTTCTCGTAGAACTACTGCTTCTGCCACCACGTTAGAATCATTATTTAAACGCACCTCAAGTGTGATATTATCCCGAGCCACTTTCTTAACTATGCTAGTAATAATTTTCCCTTCATATTCACGAAATTGAGCTATCATCATAGCACGCTCGGCTTCACGCACTTTCTGTACTATCACCTGTTTTGCAGTCTGCGTCGTAATACGATCAAAAGTGACAGATGCAACTTGATCTTCAACGAATTGACCTATAGACACAGCGTCATTATCATATCGTGCTGCTTCTAATGTAATCTCATAGGTAGGCTGAGTCACATTTTCCACAATTAACCAACGACGAAATGTCTTACAGGCACCACTTTTGCGATCAATGCTGACCCGTACATCAATTTCCTGTTCATGCTTTTTCTTTGTGGCCGTAGCCAGTGCGCTCTCTAGCGCTTCGAAAATCTTCTCACGTGGAAGCGATTTCTCATTTGAAACCGCTTCTACAACCGCTAAGATTTCTTTGTTCATGCTAGTACGCCTCAATCTGTACTTTTAAAAGTGGGAAACCACGTTTTCTTTCTAGATGTTACTTAATGCGCATACTTTATCGTTACTCTTCATCAACACAATCGTCATATCGCCTGCAAGCAATTTACAAACCCCTTGCCGTTTTTTGGAATACGAGATTGTTATAAAAAATTTATCAGCTTTACAATCACAAACGTGTATCTAGTATTAGATACAAAATGGCAGACTAAAATCCATCAAAAACAAAAGATCTTGCAGGTGCCGATCATTACACATTCCTATAATGCACTTAATGTCTTTTTTTGTATTTTAAATAAAACCAGGATCTACAAGGCATTTATGTAAAAAGATCACACTCAAAAAATTTCAATCGTACAGTTATACTGCAGCATAGTGCAAAATATCAAACTACTACTTCTGAATGTAGCTATCAACTGTATTCCATATACTTTTAAAGCAGACACATACATTCTGTAGATCGGAAGATATAAAAAAAGGGCTGCTAGCCCAATCATCCTTCTTTTGAATAACAAAAAACCCCGAAATTTTTCGAGGTTTATTGCATATGAACGCTTATAACCCGTTAAAAGCAATCTTGCGCCACGTAAAAAATTCTGCCTTAACTACATGGTATGCGTTCTTTATGCAAAAAGCTATTCTTTAACAACTGCTTTTATGTATAGAGAGTGGTTGCGGGAGTCGGATTTGAACCAACGACCTTCGGGTTATGAGCCCGACGAGCTACCAAACTGCTCCATCCCGCTTTTTTATTATACGCATTACCTGTACATTTTAGCAAGCAAAAAGCAAGTAAAACTTTAACTTGGTACCGAGGACGGGACTTGAACCCGTAAGCCCATTGTGGGCACTACCACCTCAAGGTAGCGTGTCTACCAATTCCACCACCACGGCAATTAAAAATACTACCTTCTTACATTTATGTTGCGTTACGGTAATAGCAAATATTTCTCTATTAAATGCAGTTCATAGTATAAAGATCAATATTAGGCAGACATCGCTTTTCTTATCAGATCTAAGACGGTATATGATGTGGAACACTTACTGCTGGCACATCCACTCTGTGTATTAAGTGATCCCCTGAACTTCCTTTTAAGCTTTTATGACTATTGAAGTTACCTAGAATTAAACTAAGAAAAAAAAACAAAATTGCTAATAGTGGAATTATCCGAAACGTAATAAAATTATTTACCCCGTGAGAGCCAAATAACGTGCCAGAAGCCCCAGAACTCAATGATGCCCCCATAATTGAGCCCTTTCCTTGCTGTAATAAAATAAGGCTAATTAAGATTATAGCAATACTTAAAAACACTATTAAAATAGCAGTATACATACTTACCCTATCAAATATCTCTAAATGGAGTTTATATTTCACATACGATACTTTACACACATCATACATTTGTATTATTTTTTCTTACCGCTTACTTTAAATCACATTACATATATTAACAATCTCTTATTGTTACACCCTATAACTCATTTGACTTCGCCCTTATCGTCTGATAAAATATTGCTATTAATTTTATAACAAATGTTACAAAACTGCAATTTTATTCTACTTTAACATCTACATTTTTGTTATAATATTAGATAATATCCTAACACTCATCAGACAAATCAAGTCTTAATACATAGTCAAAAAATACACCACTATGCATATATACTCATCTGTACTTTGAATAACATAAATATTATCGTTAATTCATTGCTGCCTCAGATACATTATATATATCATTGAATGATAAAAATGGGCATGACTTTTATTAAGCTTTACCAAAAATAAATACTAGATACCAATCTATACCAATACTCTTTAATAAATTGAAGAGTTTAACTAGTTAAAAGGTTTTTGGTTTTATTCTCTAATCACTCCTAACTTAACTTATCGACATAAGTCTTAAATAAGAAAAAATCCATACGTGCTGCACCTTAAAGTAATACTCCGTAAATATTAATCAAAAATTCAAGCAGTATGCTACTAAAAAGTCTGTGTAAAAAATTCCGTTTATTAAGTATAAACACATTTAAGTGTAAATTATCATTTTAATGTAATAAATTTCCCATCAAAGCCATCAAGGGTGGCTATATAATATGATAACCTAGGTGGTAGAAAAATCCCAACGAACAAAATAGTATTCTTAATACTAAGCTATATAATCGATGAGACCACATCATACAGTCAAAAATTTAGCTACAATATACAACTGACCACCTATGCACTCTCATTATTACACTCTTTTACTACATTCGCTAGATAGTGAGATAAGATACTAACCTTATTTTCATCTTCTCCCTCTACCATAATGCGTATTAGTGGTTCAGTTCCAGATTTGCGCAACAACACACGCCCTGTCCCATGTAACTCTTCTTTAGCTTCCGATATTACTTTTTTTACCCTAGAATCTTCTAAGGGATTCTTAGTACTAGTCAACTTAATATTCACTAATCTCTGTGGAAATAATATGATCTCTTTACATAAATCATGCAGGCTCTTACGCGCCAAAAGCATCGCAGTAAGTACCTGTAAACCAGCGATAATCCCGTCACCTGTAGTAGTTTTATCTAATAAAATGATATGCCCAGAATTTTCTGCTCCAATGCGCCACCCCTTTTTTTTCAACATCTCTAATACATAACGATCACCAACCATAGACCGTACAAAGGGAATACCCAAATTTGCCAACGCTAATTCTATTCCCTTGTTTGTCATAAAAGTGCCAACCACACCACCTCTCAGTAATTTCTGACGCCACTGTTCACGTGCAATGAGATATAAAATTTGATCTCCATCAACTTTGTGACCCATATGATCAACCATGATAATACGATCGCCATCACCATCATAGGCTAAACCAACATCTGCATTTTCTGCTAACACTCTCTCCTGTAAGAGACGCAGATCAGTGGTACCACAATTTTTATTAATATTCATACCGTTGGGTTGAACGCCAATAGGAATTACCGTAGCACCTAATTCCTCGAGAACATTAGGCGCAATATGATAAGTCGCACCATGAGCACAATCAACTACAATTTTTAATGTATTCAGAGTGAGCTGACTAGGAAAGGTACCCTTACAAAATTCAATATATCGTCCCGCAGCGTCAACAATGCGACTAGCACGCCCTAATGAAGCAGAGTCTACGCAAATTAATGCTTTTTCCATTGTGTCTTCAATCGCTTTTTCTACCTCATTATGTAACTTACTCCCCTCTGTTGAAAAAAACTTAATTCCATTATCATCAAAGGGGTTATGTGAAGCAGAAATGACAATTCCACCTTCAGCACGAAAAGTACGCGTGAGATATGCTACTGCCGGTGTTGGCATAGGTCCAGTCAATGCTGCAGATAAACCTGCTGCTGAAAGACCGGCTGCTAATGCAGACTCTAGCATGTAACCAGATATACGTGTATCTTTACCAATGATAATTTTCCTAGATCCATGTTGTGATAACACCCTCCCTGCAGCAAATCCTAACTTTAAAACAAAATCTGGAGTAATAAATGACTCACCTACCTTTCCACGAATACCATCTGTACCAAAATATTTACACATGCTCATGATGCTCTCTACACTCCCTTGCGGATTTTACCTCCGCAACAATGCGTAGTGCTTCTACGGTTTCTCTCACATCATGTACGCGTAGAATATGAGCACCCTGTATCGCAGCAATTACAGCGCACGAGAGGCTACCCAATAAGCACTGAGAGGCCTTTAAATTCAGTAGTTGACCAATCATTCTTTTACGAGATAAACCAACCAATAATGGCAATCTAAAATAATGTAAATCTGCTAGATATGCTAGCAATTGATAATTATGAGAAAGATTTTTACCAAAACCAAAACCTGGATCCAACAATAATTGTGATTTTTTTATCCCATAGCTTTTACAATATGCGATGCGCTGAACAAAAAAAGTTTTTACGTCGCATAAGACATCCTGATAATAAGGTAAATCTTGCATATTATTAGGTTCACCTTGCATATGAGTAAGACAAATAGGTAAATCTAATGTGGCGGCCATACTTAATGCACCAGGTATCTGCAAAGAACGTATATCGTTAATCATATGCACACCCGCACAAGCAGCTTCTTGCATAATCTTAGGTTGAGATGTATTCACCGAGACCCACACATTAAAGCGTGTCACAATAGACTCAATGATTGGTATTACCCTTTCTAACTCTTGTTCGAGGCTAACTGCCTTGGCATACGGACGACTGGATTCACCCCCCACATCAATTATTGTTGCACCGGAATGAATCATCTCCTGTACATGATTCAATGCTTGAGTATGCCTGTTATATTTACCACCATCAAAAAATGAATCTGGAGTAATATTTAAAATACCCATGACATGAGAGCGTGATAAGTCAAGAACTAAGTCTCTAGCGTATAATTTCACAATCACTCACCTCTCTGGGCTATATCATGATACATCACAATCATTACCGTTCAAGTACAGAGGCGAACTCATGGTCAATATAAATAAAGTATAGTGAGTTACCACATACTAAAAGGATATGGTCCTGAATCAATGCATGTAAATATCTATTCTTCATCAACCATAGGTGAATCTTTGAGCGTAGTATCACTATTAGGAATGTTATCCCTACCATTACGGTCCACCCATTCTTCTGGAGGACGTACTATACGTCGTGACATTAAATCATCAATCTGCTTGGCATCAATTGTTTCGTATTTTATTAATGCCTCTTTCATTGCATGCAGGATATCAATGTTCTGATGCAAAAGCATCTGTGCTCGTTGATAATTAATCTCAACCAAATATTTTACTTCCTGATCAATAATACGTGACGTTTCATCAGACATATGCGTAGTTTTCGAAAAAGAACGACCCAGGAATATCTCACCTTCCTCCTCAACATATAAAAGCGGTCCCAGCTTTTCTGAAAAACCCCACTGTGTCACCATATTACGAGCAATAGACGTAGCTACCTTAATATCATTAGAGGCACCAGTGGAAACATTTTTAACACCATAGATGATTTCTTCCGCAAGACGACCACCGTATAAAGTAGAGATTTGACTTTCTAATTTTTGTCGACTGGAGCTAATCGCGTCACCTTCAGGTAAAAAGAAAGTCACACCTAAGGCACGCCCACGCGGAATAATTGTCACCTTATGAACAGGATCATGCTCCGGCACTAAACGACCAACAATTGCGTGTCCGGCTTCATGATATGCAGTAGCCTCCTTCTGCTTTTCAGTCATCACCATAGATCGTCGCTCTGCACCCATCATAATTTTGTCTTTAGCTTTTTCAAATTCTCCCATCGAAACTATTGTTTTATTATGACGTGCAGCGAAGAGCGCTGCTTCATTTACTAAATTAGCTAAATCCGCACCAGAAAACCCTGGTGTTCCTCTGGCAATAATCGTCGTATCAATATCAGGTGATAATGGAACACAACGCATGTGAACTTTGAGGATTTGTTCACGGCCGCGTACATCTGGCAATCCAACTACCACTTGACGATCAAAGCGACCTGGACGTAGTAAAGCAGGGTCGAGTACATCAGGGCGATTTGTGGCAGCGATTACAATAATACCTTCTTTGCCTTCAAACCCATCCATTTCCACAAGCATCTGGTTGAGTGTCTGCTCGCGTTCATCATGACCCCCGCCCAATCCAGCTCCTCGTTGTCGACCCACTGCATCAATTTCATCGATAAAAATAATACATGGCGAAGCTTTTTTAGCTTGCTCAAACATATCCCTAACGCGAGAAGCACCTACCCCGACAAACATTTCTACAAAATCAGAACCAGAAATGGTAAAAAATGGCACTTTCGCTTCACCAGCAATTGCCTTGGCTAATAAAGTTTTCCCAGTACCTGGAGGGCCAACCATCAGTAAACCTTTTGGGATTTTACCACCAAGTTTTTGAAACCTGCTAGGTTCACGGAGGTACTCTACTAACTCACTAACTTCTTCTTTTGCTTCATCGCATCCAGCAATATCAGAAAATGTAGTTTTTATTTGATCTTCTACTAACATACGGGCCTTGCTTCTTCCAAAAGACATGGCACCCCTACCACCACCGATCTGTATCTGACGCATGAAGAAAATCCAAACTCCAATCAGTAGTAGCATGGGAAACCATGAGATCAATATTGATACTAATAGACTAGGTTCATCTGGTGGTTCTCCAGTCACCCTAACATTTTTGGTTAAAAGATTATCCAATAATCTAGGGTCATTTATGGGAATATACGTTGTGTACCTATAACTATTTCTTCTAATTACATTAATTTCACGCCCATTAATACGCACCTCGCGAATTTTATCCTGATTTACTTCCGACAAAAATGTGGAATAATCAACTCTGTGGCCACTTGACTCACTAGGTCCAAAGCTCTGGAATATAGACATTAGTACAACTGCAATAACTAACCAGAGAATTAGGTTTTTTGCCATATCACTCAAGTGCTTAACCTCATATTACAACAGTATTAACGAATAGCATTAAGGTACTAACTGCCACGATATATCCTTCATATGTGAAACACCGCAGTACTTACGGCTGATCCCATTATTCTGGTTATAGTTTTCGACCTGTAGCTACAATATACACTTCACGTGAACGAGAGCGCGAAGAATCTGGTTTACGAATCTTTATCATCGTAAATTGAACTCGAATTTTGCGTAGATATTCCTCAAAACCCTCTCCATGAAACACTTTAACTAAAAAGTGCCCGCCAGGTTCTAAGACTCTGCAACACATCTCCAATGCAAGTTCACACAAGTGCATAGATTGTCGCATGTCCACTACAGAATTACCTGTGATATTAGGAGACATATCAGACATTACAACCTGTACTTTATGACCCCCTATGCATTCTAGTATCTTTTGTATAACCGATTCCTCACGAAAATCACCCTGCAAAAAATCTACACCAAAAATAGGCTTCATAAATAACCTATCGCAAGCAATAATATGACTGGTAGAGCCTATTTTCATAGCCATATATTGTGACCAACCCCCCGGCGCTGCTCCTAAATCAATAACAGTTATCCCATGTTTCAGTAGGTTATCGCTTTTTTGTATTTCATCTAGCTTAAACCAAGAGCGTGATCGAAAACCTTTTTGTCGTGCTTGGCGTACATATTGATCCTCATAATGTTCCTTGAGCCATCGTCTAGAGCTAGAAAAACGCTTTTTGCTAGTCATACGATTTTCCAGTTATTATTCAGTGTAACGTAAATATTAACTAATTATAAAACAAACACTACAGATCAATATCATTATATATACCCCACATCAGTATTGATTATGAACACTTATGCCATTAATAATCAATATTCATATTATAATACATGCATAATATTCTGCCTGTATGTAAAATCGAGTAATCTAAACTCCTAATCGCTCGCATCACCTCTTTATTTTGAGTGTCTACTTCCATGAAAGTATGTTCCATAAAAGAGAGGCTCAGAAGAATGATAAAGATGAGTATGTCATATGTGCATTAAAGAAACTGAAAGTCAGCATTAAACTGCTAGCAGTATCAAGCCATCATATTCCGGACGAGTATTGGTCAATAAAGACCACATCTCACACGCCTATATTTCACATATCTAATCGCGTTCCATCTTCTTAAAATGAAAAAGTACACTCTCTCCCATTAAAATTAGTGATTTACATACACACTGCATCCAAAAAATTATTTCTATAAAGCTATGGCGCATCCAATATGCATTACAGATGCAGTTAGTGTTAAAGCTGCAGCTTTTATACTACTCACACAGAATGTTTTTAGATGCTTTTGTTATCTCATGACCCTTCCGATTTTCACCTGTCTAACATATATCAGTATGTGTGCAGATAAATGAGTTCAAGAATAAAAATTAATGTACGTGCATAAGGTGTCGAAAGGCGTCATCATAATACATCTGAGTGTACCAATATGAACAGTGATCATATTTATACGTATGTATTATTCTCTATTGAAAAATTAACCCCTCCAATATATGCATGAATAAAACTCGTATATATGATTAATATTGCTCAGACAGTCATCAAACACAACCAAATTAATCACATCTATCAGATATATTCCACTTTTATAATTTTATATTCAACATTACCCCCAGGCGTTTGTATAACAGTTAAAGCATTAGCGGTTTTTCCTATTAATCCACGAGCCATAGGAGAATTAATAGAAATCAAATTATGTTTAAAATTTGCCTCATCGTCCCCAACAATACAATATGTAAATTTCTCATTCGTTTCTATACTGCGCACAGTGACAGTAGATCCAAAAACGGCTCGTCCATTAGCGTTGCTAGATATTTTAGTGACATCAATTACTTGCGCATGTGATAACTTAGATTCTAATTCCTTAATACGACCTTCGCAAAAACTTTGCTCTTCACGGGCAGCATGGTATTCTGCATTTTCTTTTAAATCTCCATGTTCACGTGCATTAGCAATGGCAGAGATCATCATAGGTCGTTTAATAGTTTTAAGCTCTTCTAGTTCTTTGCGTAGTTTTTCAGCACCCTTTAACGTCATCGGAATCTGATGCATCTTCATACCTCACAGAATCGGTCCTCTTTCTATCTATCTCATTACGTTACATTCTTAATACCACTGTACAAAAATTCCGCATGCTTTCTCAAGTATTTTTAAAGTACAAATACCCTTCTTGTCTATAAAAAAGTATCTAAGATACAATGAATATTCACACGCTATCCATTATGACACCCTACAATAATCTACAATGTCATGCATGCTATACTTTTACTGTACATGCCTCTAACGTACAAATTACCGATAATTCATCATACGATCATCGCATAATTTTTCATGAGATCGATCACTAAAATAATCTTGAAATATCGGCCCTTTACGTGAAAACGCGTGTGTATACGATATGAATCATTTAATGCTTTCAGATTTAAAACATGCAACAAAAGAGATGTGCATGGACCAATAATCATGTGAATTTTATTGTCAAGAGATATTCCTTACTATATAAGAACCACACACGAAAGGATCACATATCCATTTATGCATTACTAATCTTGACACCTTATTACTACTATGATCGCTAATAGAATGAACGTCAATAACGTTCACTGTTCTAATGACACCTCAATGCACATTACTGAGTAATATCAGTAGTCTACATCTATCTAACTAATTCACTATCTATTTTCCAATACAAAAACTAGAAAAAATACTATCTAGTAACTCAGTCGAACTAAACTCACCTGTGATTTCGCTTAAAACTAGTTGTGCTAAGCGTAAATCTTCCGCTAGTAGCTCGCTGGTGCATTCTGATAAAATATTATTTTTGCCATCTTGCAAATATCTAGCTGCTAACTCAAGAGCCTGTACATGTCGACGACGTGCTAAAAATACACCTTCGATCTCTTCATGATCCCTTACAATAGCTCTTAGGTGTGTCATTAAGTGTTCAACACCTTCGCCAGTGTGCACTGAAAGACAGATTACTACACTCTCTGGTGCTTGAATTACCCCTGGTGCCTCATGAGTAATATCAGATTTATTACGTATAATTGTAAAAGGCGGTATCTTTTGTAATTTATCGATAAAATCTACGAAAATCTCAGACAGGTTTATCGATGTTGTAGTGGCGCTATCCACCACGAACAGCACATGGTCAGCTTTTTGCATTTCTTGGAATGCCAACTCAATACCTATATTTTCAATTTTATCACGTGTTTTTCGTAGCCCTGCTGTATCAATAATATGTAATGGCATCCCATCAATATAGATATACTCGTGTAGGATATCCCGTGTTGTTCCTTCAATATCAGTCACAATAGCGGATGTTCGTCCACATATTCTATTGAATAAACTAGACTTTCCAGCATTTGATTTCCCTGCAATCACCACCTTTTTACCGTCTCGCAGTAAACTGCCTAGATATGCTGTATTGCGTACTTCCTCGAGGGTAAATATAATATGATTTAACTGAGATGATATATGATTATGAGATGTTTTATCTATCTCATCATCTGGAAAATCTAACATAGCCTCTATATAAACACGAAGGTGAGTTAGTTTTTCTACTAAAATCTTCACACGTGCAGAAAAAGCACCTTGTAAAGAACAAACTGCTGCACGTGCTGCTTCCTCTGAACTCGCATTAATTAAATCAGCAATCGCTTCTGCTTGCGTTAGATCTAATTTCTCATTTAAAAAAGCACGCTCTGAAAACTCACCAGGATAAGCCATACGTAACCCTGGCACCAGTAGAATACGCTTTAAAAGAAGATCAAGGATAATAGGACCACCATGACCCTGTAACTCTAAAACATCTTCACCAGTAAAAGAATGTGGTGCAGGAAACCATAGTGCAATTCCCCGATCCATCACACCACCATCCTTATCAAAAAAAAGTAAATAATCGGCATAACGCGCCTGAGGTACTTTACCTAATACTTGCCTTGCAACTTCTGCAGCTTGATGTCCAGAAACACGTAAAATCCCTATACTACCACGCCCTGATGGGGTGGCTGGGGCTACGATGGTATCGCTATGGTTCATGTGGTGTTACTCTGATCTTAACTAAAGTATACTGCAACAGACGAATGACCAATATTATTTGAATCATCACCCTGTACACACTCGATAGGGAATAACAAGATATTAATTATAACATCACTCTTCTTTGCAAGACATAATATTCATGCAATATAGATTGCATAATTGTCTTCATGATAGATAAAACCGAATACTAAATATACATCCCGCGTACTGCATCCAAGACAATAGACACAATACTCAAATGCATTAACATATACACCACTATGCACATAGTGATTATCATCATGCATATATAGTGTTAATCGTGCATCGTATCCGATATAACTTACATCATAGGATGCATATCAATAATACTTATTATGTAGTCCTTTTGAAATTTACATATTAACTAAAACCGACGCTCACTACTATTATAGCTCTATAAAAATTGCCGTAACATACAATAAAGAGCATCTTTACCACCACGGTAGCAATTTTGTTGTTGTACGTAAAACGCATATAGACTACTCACATCACTTAAATCAGTGTACGTAAACTAAGGGATATATATGATTCTTCATACAATGTATAACATGATGCTCTTATGGCAGAATAAAAACCACTCTATTGATAGCAAGGAATCAAAATTTTCATTATGTGAACTACTGTTTCATTATTGACGTAATGTACATATCTCGTTTTCTTGCTCTATACATGTTCTGGGGTATAATATATGATATCATGTACCTCATCAGATCACGATAATTGATTCAATGCATCACATGATGTATACCCTGATAGCTAACCGACTGTGCGGCAACAAACCGCGATACATATCGTATATGCCTTTATCATATGAAAAATGGCAACACACCATGGACAATATGATTGTATACAAAATAATAAATAAATGCATTACTGTCTTCAGGCCCCAATATAAAAACGATAATATTACGCGCTCAATCGTCATATAAAGGATAGTGTTATGCACTTGAGAAAAACGTCCGGATACCACTACTCTACCTTTCTTACTGTACGTAGAGATAAAACATGATTGCTATGAAAATATCAAAATATTATAGATATACTCCCTCAAGATTATGGTATTATCTCACGCTGATCTTACAATAGTAATAATGTCGAATGCTTAAATGACTATCATTAAAATGATTATCGTTTCTGAATATAAAATGAAGTGCTCTATTTAAATGATATCGAGAGACCATCCATGATAGCATGAACAGAAAAATAACAATCCTGCCGCTCTGAATTTTAGAGGACATAACTTCTACCGTAAGAAATGACAAACTAGCGCTTAGCCTTATACTATTATCAAAAAATAAATAACACTCCTTTAAATAAGACTAGACAAAAAGATTTCAAGTAAGAAATACAATAAATACAATATTTACCGATGAAAAAGATATGCACAAAAATATATCTTAATTGTACATATAAAGTATATCCGTGAGTAAGGAAGAATATGCAGAATAAAAAAATCAGTTATGCCCCTGCATTGAGTATGGCATATACACCATACAAACATACTAAATATATGATACACACCATCATCATTTGGAGCAAAATGCTAATACTGCCATATCATTATATAGAAATACCAAAAACACCACTCAAGTTGATCATATGTTAAAATGTGTTAAAAATATAAAAGATAGGTACAGGTATAACCTAAATAAAATAGTAATGTCATCTAGCTATGGTATGTAGATCTATGCACCTAATATTTTGCGAAATATACTCAACTTATACCAAATACAGATTTGAAATCTTCATTTGGCTTTGATAGCTTATGTGACTCTGAGAGAGAAGAAATGTTCAATTGTAATATGAATATTGTAGATTATGACCCTATCTTATGGAATGCTATGGAACAGGAAAAAATGCGTCAAGAGGAGCATATTGAACTGATTGCTTCAGAGAACTATACCAGCCCTCGTGTGATGCAGGCACAAGGTTCTTATCTGACGAATAAATATGCTGAAGGATATCCAGGTCAAAGATATTACGGTGGTTGTCAATACGTAGACATCATTGAACAGCTAGCTATTGATCGTGCTAAAAAACTATTTGGGGCTGACTATGCTAATGTCCAGCCACATTCTGGTTCTCAGGCTAACTTTGCCGTCTATGCGGCGCTTCTAGAATATGGAGATACTGTATTAAGTATGAAATTAACGCATGGTGGTCACCTAAGCCATGGCTCTTCAGTAAATCTCTCGGGTAAACTTTATAACGTTATTTCATATAATACAGATAAAGCCGGTCATATAGATTATAATCAGATTGATGATCTTGCTGTAAAACATCAACCAAAAATGATAATCGGCGGCTTTTCTTCCTATTCAGGACTGTGCAATTGGAAAAAAATGCGTGAAATTGCTGATCGTATCAATGCATATCTAGTTATTGATATGGCACACGTTGCCGGTTTAATTGCTGCTAAAATTTATCCTAACCCCATCCCCCATGCCCATATTGTCACCTCTACAACTCATAAAACACTCGCCGGTCCTCGTGGAGGAATCATTCTTGCAGCAGGTGGTGATGAAAAGTTATATGCTAAGATTAATGCCTCTGTCTTTCCTGGTGGACAAGGTGGACCATTACTACATGTTATTGCAGGCAAAGCAGTAGCCTTTAAAGAAGCCATGGAGCCGGAATTTACACTATATCAAAAAAATATTCTTCAAAACTCAAAATGTATGGTGGAAGTCTTTTTACAGCGTGGCTATAATGTTGTGTCTGGCGGTACTCACAATCATCTCTTCCTCCTCAACCTAGTGGAAAAAAAACTCACAGGACAACAAGCAGAAAATATCTTAGGTCATGCTAATATTACTCTCAATAAGAATAGCATACCTGATGATCCTCAAAGTGCATTTGTAACATCTGGTATCCGCATTGGGTCTGCTGCAGTCACACGCCGAGGTTTTCAAAAAAATGAAGTATGTTTAGTAGCAAAATGGATAAGTGATATTCTTGATAACCCTGATAACGAATCTATTAAGCATTCTATTAAAAAACAAGTTATAGAGCTATGTTCTATATTTCCCGTATATGAATGCAACTCTATTTTCTACCACTCATAAAAATACATGACATACACATCAGAATAATATGTATGATCATAACACATGTATACAAAATATTGATGTTTTCAAAAAGCAGAAAATATCACATAACCTAATTTTAGATAACAAACGATACCAGAAAACACACAAACAAAAAGTATGAAATACTGTCTATTGTTCTCATATCTGCTTGCAGATTACCAAAAAATGATATTGCATTCAAAAAACACCATTACCCATCCTGTTATTTATCTAAAATTATAGGAAACATGTAGCACTCATTACTATTGATTCTTAAAAATAACTTTGCGATTGTATAATAAAGGATGATCTCTACTAATAATTAACGCTATATACATACAGCATAATCATATATACGCCTGCAAACGTACAATAATCTGGACATCATATTAGTTACTGTTGTTATTTTTCTATTAATAACCGTGATTTTTGACGAATAGCATGTAGCATAGCCCAAAGACCATGCGCACGCGATGGTGTTAATTGCTGTGCAAGAGAAAGACCTAAAAGCCATGGGCGGGCATCAAAATCAAAAACATTCTGTGGGGTCATTTTTTGGTAGCAACTAAACACAACAGCTATTAACCCCCTCACCAATGCTGCATCACTATCTCCCTCTAGCACAACTAATCCTTTCATATCCAGAGATACTAATATCCACACCTGACTCTGACAACCAGGAATGATATTTTTATTCTCATGTAAAACGCTAGAAAACAATGGGAGCTTGGAACCTAGCTCAATAATATATAGATACTTTTCTTCTTGATTAGCGCATCGATGAAAATTACATGCTAGTGTATCTCTATCCGGTAGAATAGACATTCTTCCTCACTTGAAGCATTATGTCGACAATAATCTTTTAACATTCTTTAAATCAATAGCACCTATCCCTCTCATAAGATAGGGATAACATGTAAGTACATTCCATATCTTAGGGTACAATACACCTGCGAACAGAAATATTTTAAGCTAAAAAATACCCTCGTTTTTATCATTATTTATCATATCAATAATACTTAGATAGAAATCATATTTCTAAAAACTAAAGATGAATCATTCAATGAAAAGGAGTGCGGTATTCTTTTTGGTCACTATATTATAACAATACTCATCGTAAGATCTCGTAGATAAATATTAAAAATATAATTTTATCACAATTATCTTTTTGATAAAGCTATTATATTGCTTGTATATGGTTTCTATTTTATATAAATACATCAATAATAAAAATATACGCATGTAATATATGAATTTGAAAAAATAATTTGTGTCAATATTCAATTCTCCAGAAGAGAGATCCTTGCTTTTAAAGATAATTAAATATATAATATCATCCTTGCGCATTCTTTTAAAAAATACCTCATGGCTTTCATCATCCATACATGAATTACTATATACATGAATGACTCTATATCAAACCCCGAAAGACTTGCGATGATAATACTAATTATTCTATACTTGACCACGAGTTCCACTCAGTAAAATACGAATACGCATTAAACCGGAAACCAGACGATCTACTTCTTCTTCACTATTATATATTGCAAAAGAGGCACGACACATCGCTGATACAGCATAGTACTGCATTAGAGGCATTGCACAATGATGACCGGTACGAATAGCTATACCGTATTGATCTAAAAAGCTACCAACATCAAATGCATGATGAGTAGAGAGATTAAAAGCAACTACCCCAACAGGTTGAAATGGACTATAAATTACAATATCTGGTATAGATGATAACCTCTCTACAGCATAGCCTATTAATTTTTTTTCATGATCGATTATAGAATCCATACCTACATCCATGATCCACTTTAATGCAGCGCCTAAACCAATGATTGATGTAATATTAGGTGATCCAGCCTCAAAAATCCAAGGAACAGAAGCATAAGTTGTACCATGACTTAAACTAACCGTAGAGATCATAGCCCCGCCACCTTCCCATGGAGGCATTACATCTAAAATATCTTTACGGCCATATAGGATACCAATACCAGATGGACCATAAATTTTATGTCCAGAAAATACATAAAAATCACAACCTAGATCCTGAACATCAACTTTATCATGTACAATCCCTTGAGCACCGTCTATTAACGTCACCACTCCTGACAATTTAGCTTGAGCTACTATTGCTTTAACTGGATTTTTTGTACCTAATACATTAGAAACATGTGTGATTGCCAATAGTCGAGTACGGCAATCTATCAGAGATGATAATCGTTTCGTATCTAATGTTCCCGAAAAAGTAAGAGGAATAAAACGTAATTCAGCACTCATTCTCTGAGCAAGCATTTGCCAGGGTACAATATTAGAATGATGCTCCATTTCTGTAATTATGATATTATCACCAGGATGAATGTGAGCACCCCCCCAACTATTCGCGACTAAATTAATTGCTTCTGTTGCCCCCTTAACAAAAACTATCTCTTTTGAATGCGCTGCATTGAGAAAATGAGCTATCTGTTCTCGAATAATCTCCATCTGAGTAGTAGCCTCAGAGCTTAAAGTATGAATACCACGATGTACTGCCGCATACCCATTTTTATAAAATTGACTCTCAGCATCCATCACTGCCTGTGGTTTTTGTGCACTAGCTGCACTATCTAAATAGACTAATGAACACCCATTAACCTCTCTAGATAACAAGGGAAACTCTGCACGAATACGCGCTAAATCAAAACTCATGAAACGCCTCCTAAAAAACGATTATGAATGCGTTGTATTATCGTATTTTTTAAAATGACGTCCGGTATAAGTTCAGTCAGTTCAGAAAAAAATGCATTAATAATGATACGCTGTGCAATATCTTTATGCACACCACGTGATCGTAAGTAAAACATCTGTTCTTCGTTAATGTACTCCACAGTTGCTCCGTGCCCACATTTTACATCATCATTATAAATTTCCAACTGAGGTTGAGTATCTACCGCTGCGCAAGAACCTAATAATAAATTTCTATTGTTCATCTGTCCGTAAGTTTTATTAGCATGTTTATATACTTTAATCATTCCATTAAAAATGGCTCTAGCGCTGTCGCATACGATAGTTTTATGCAATTGATGACTATGACATAAACCTTTTATATGTTCCAACCATGTACGGTTTTCACATATCTCGGTATCCATTGGCAACATAAGACTATTCACCCTTAAATGAGATTCTTCCCCTTGAAATTGACTGCTTGTCTGGTGACAGGTGACTCCTGATCCTAGTAAAAAGCTATGACTTTCTGCTCGAGCACCATTTCCAAGATGTAGATCGTTATGAGACACGTGATAGCTCTTGCAATCTTCAAACGCTAAATAATAATGTTTCAATGTAGAATAATTACTGATGTTTGCGGTAAATCTTGCAGCAGTAAAATGTGGTAAGTTATTCAAGGTAACATAGTGCTCAATAACTGTTAGTTCACTTCCAGGATCTTGTTGTAAATAATGACGGTAACCTGCAGTATATAATTTATCAGAAGAGCTGCCAGTAGTAATATGTAAAAGATACAGTGGACGTATCGTTTTTTTTTCACGAGAAAGATGAATAAAAGTAATTTGTCCTACTAAACTCTCAGTAAGATGCAAAAACAAATCAGGGTGTATAGGAGTTTGCAATCGCATGCGTGGAGATTCCGAAGAGATGATATGGATATCAAAAGGATCATGCTGACTATCGCTTAATACAGGTGAAAATAATCCATCTACAAAAACCAGTCGAACTGCATCAATACGGCACGATCTCTCTTCAACAATATCAGAACTTAGTTCACTGGGAGGGGCAAGAGTAAAATTATGATCTAAGATTCTGTCCAATGGAGTGCATCGCCACCCTTCCTGCTGAGAAGTCGGTAATCCTAAGCGTAACACCTCCATCCAGCTTCTATTTGCTTGTATATCATGTCTAGTGTTTCTATGCTGTACTATGCTTTTCCATTGCTGAAGTATATTTTCATTCTTTGTTAATAATCCAACCATACCCATATTCCTCCAACTGCGCCACCAACCCAAAACCTCCTGATTTTATAATACAACCTTTATGTAATACATGCACAAAAGAGGGTTGAATATATTCGAGAATACGCTGATAATGTGTAATTATAATAAATGAACGCTTGCCATTATATAAATTATTAACACCACGAGATACAACTCTAAGTGCATCAATATCTAAACCAGAATCCGTTTCATCTAAAATACACAAATCCGGTTCCAAAATAGCCATCTGTAAGATATCATTACGTTTTTTCTCGCCACCAGAAAACCCAACATTAATAGAGCGAGTGAGCAGGTCATCCGGCATTTGTAAAAGGTTGGCTTTATCTTTGATTAAGTCCTGAAAAGCAAACCGATCTAGCGTATCTTGTTGACGGTAACCACGGATAGCGTTCAACGCTGTTTGTAGAAACGTATGATTACTAACACCAGGAATTTCTACAGGATATTGAAAAGCCACAAAAACACCTTCACCTGCACGTTCTTCCGGAGCTAAACAAAGTAAATCTTTACCTTTAAACATTACGGAGCCATGCTCGACTGTGTAATCCTTACGACCTGCCAAAGTAGCAGCAAGAGTACTTTTTCCTGAACCATTAGGTCCCATAATAGCGTGTATCTCACCTGGGTGTATATCAAGATTTAAACCGCATAGGATCCTCTTATTATCAACACTGACATGCAAATTTTGAACTTTTAACATAGAGCGGTCCTTATTCGCTATTCTTTTTCATTCATTATTACCCCACACTATGTTCTAGACTAATAGCTAGCAATTTTTGTGCCTCCACTGCAAATTCCAGAGGAAGTTCAGAAAAAACATCTTTGCAAAAACCATTAACAATCATTGAAATTGCGTTATCTTGGCTAATTCCGCGTTGTAGACAGTAAAACAACTGATCTTCTCCAATGCGTGAGGTGGTGGCTTCATGCTCCAAATGAGCAGTATTATTTCTCGATTCAATACAAGGAAAGGTGTGTGCGCCACATTCTGAACCAATAAGCATAGAGTCACACTGGGTATAATTGCGCGCATGAATGGCTCTTGGCATAATCTTCACTAAACCACGATAAGTGTTTTGGCTATTAGCAGCTGAAATCCCCTTGGAAATAATAGTGGAATGTGTATGTTTACCGATATGGATCATCTTCGTCCCTGTGTCTGCCTGCTGGTAGCCATTTGTTAATGCTACTGAAAAAAATTCACCAATAGAATGATCACCACGTAAAATAACACTAGGGTATTTCCAAGTAATAGCTGAACCAGTTTCTAACTGCGTCCAAGACATCTTACTTCTTTCCCCCTTGCACACTGCACGTTTAGTGACAAAATTTAAAATACCACCTTTAGTTCCTCTACCAGCAAACCAATTTTGTACTGTAGAATATTTTACTGTAGCGTTTTTGTGAACAATTACTTCAACAACAGCTGCGTGTAACTGATAGGCATCACGTATAGGCGCAGAGCAACCTTCAATATAGCTAACAACACTTCCTGTATCAGCAATAAGGATTGTTCGTTCAAATTGTCCTGTTTTTTCTGCATTAATACGAAAATATGTCGAGAGTTCCATGGGACAATGTACGCCTTCAGAAATATAAACAAATGTCCCATCCGAAGCTACAGCAGCGTTGAGTGCAGCAAAAAAATTATCATTATTTGGCACCACACTACCAAGATATCTCTGTACTAAATCAGGATAATTCTGGATGGCCTCACTTAGCGAACAAAATATAATACCCTCTTGCTCTAAGTGATCACGGTAAGTGGTCGCTACAGATACAGAATCAAAAATAGCGTCAACCGCTACTTTTTGCCCCTCGCGAACAGGAACTCCAAGTTTATTGAAAGCCCCTTCTACTTCTTGAGTAAGATATTGATTCCTATGCACGTCGGACGGTTGTAATGGATCGTTTTTTGGGCTCTGAAAGTCGTTGCAATCTTGACAAGATGGTGCGGAATAATAGCTGTAATTTTGATAATCTAGCTTTTTATAATGCGCTTTTAGCCAATGCGGCTCCTCCATTTTTACCCAAGAGAAATATGCTTCTAGACGAAACTTAAGCATCCAATCAGGTTCGTGACGTTTAGCTGCAATAGCACGTACAACACCTTCATTAATACCTTGAGCCAACTCTTCTGTATGTAAGTGAGTAAAAAATCCCTCTGTATATTTTTGATGTATATTGTCAGTCACTTTACATGTATCAGATTTATTATTATCATATGCCATGGCGTTTACTCAACACCAAAGCTCTCACCACAGCCACAGGCATGTTGAGCTCGGGGGTTATTAAATTTAAAAATCTGATTTAAACCTACATGCACATAATCTACTTCTGTACCATCTATATAAGGCATCGCATGCAATGGAACAAACAAGCATGCACCATGGTGGCTGAAGATTAAATCATCTTGTGAGCTTGTCGTGACTAAATTCATGCTATAACTCAAACCCGCGCATCCAGAAGATTTCACATCTATCTGCAAACCTTTGATATTAGGATCTTGAGATGAGAGATGTTGAATGTGTTTAGCTGCTCGATTAGTTAACGTTAATCCTTTCCATATAGCTCTATCTGAATCTAGCATAGTCGATTTTTCTAATTGCATAATAAACCTCGTCACACAATGGCAATTGTAGGCTAAAATTTTCTACGAAAGAAATCTATACTCCTATAATAAGCTTGACTAACTATCAAATAAACGATTTAGAGTACAGACCTGTAATACTACTAGTAATTATTACTATAATTACTACCTGTTGTATTTTCTGCCTATATAAGTGCAAATCAACCAACTTGATACATCTAACAAATTATCACTTACCGGTTAGTGTCTGATGCATTACTTAATAATGTTAATATTATTCACACATCTCTACACTATATATAAATCTTATAACCAAAATATACATGAATCTAAACTATAAAAATATAAGCTTAATTATTAACTTTGAATTCATGATGAATACTTTTTACATAGCCACGCTAATTTCCTACAAAAATACTATTATTTATATATACCATCGCCTAAAATCGATATCATATATATTCAATATGCAAGTTTATAAAATCTCAGAAATCTATGTATTTCTATGAAAAAGTTTTTAAAGTGTACTATAACCCATACACTAAAAAGTTACACTAGATTACATCTAGTAATGTCAGCTTATCTTTTCATGCAAACAGTAATCTTTAAATGATTTCACCTCCCTAACATAGGAATTACTGATGTATTGAATAGTAATATTACTGTATTTTATTATTTCACATTGACATACCATAAGTCTATCCATAGGCCAAAAGCCTGTATACTTTTATATGTTCCTATTCTCTACTGGCGACTGAGAACCTGTGCAGGCTGGAGGCGACTAGCTTGTCTAGCCGGATACCAAGTGGCCATTAAGCTCAGAACCAAAGATGTGAGTAACACAACAGTTACATCCAACCAATGTAATTCTGAAGGTAAAAAATCAATAAAATAAACTTCACCGGAAAGGAAACAAGATCCTGTAAATTTTTCTAGAATATGAACGATGGGAGTTATCTTCAAAGCTAATAACACACCCATGCTGACACCAATCAAACTTCCCACTACCCCGCCGAGTAGTAATCCATACCAAATAAAAATAGATCGAATCAAACCATCACTGGCTCCGAGAGTGCGTAAAATAGCAATCTCGAAACATTTATCCTTAATTGCCATCATTAGCGTAGACACAATGTTAAAACACGCAACACCAATAACTAAAACGATTGCTAAATATATAATAGTACGGATCATCTGTACATCATGGTACATATAGCCATAAGTACTTATCCAACTACGCAGATAGACATCAGCATTAATACTATCTCCAACCCTTTTCGCAAGAGATGCGACCTGAAAAGGATGGTAAGCCTTGATTGCAATACCTGTGATATTATCACCCATTCTCAATAATTTTTGAGCATCTATGATTGGAATATACGCTAAACTATGATCTCGTAGACCACCAAGATTGAGGATCCCTGTGACTTGAAGCCGTACATATTTCGGTTTTAATAATGTACGCTTACTTTGTCGGTCAGGTACGATCATTGTTATCCAGTCGCCACGCTTTAAGTGTAAGCGGTCCGCTACCCCTTTTCCCATTAAGATTTGATGCCTGTCTGGCAAAAAATCTTTCCAATCACTTCCTTTAACATATGATGGTACTGCACTAATTCGGCTTTCCGGAAATGCATCCACCCCTCTTATCTGCAGTACTGCTAACTGATGACTACTGCTTTCCAGTAAACCAGTGAAATTAATATAAGGTGCAGCCGCAGCTACACCGGGTACCTTTTCTATCATAGGCAACGCAATCCGCCACTGCACCCAATTCTGATTTATATGTTCAATTTCACAATGAGGCACCACTGCCAGCACACGCTGATTAAGTTCGTGCTCAAAACCATTCATCGCACTAAGACTAATAATTAATACAGCAATACTAATAGAAATACCAAGAGTAGATATCACAGAAATAAGAGATAACATCCCTCCACGAGACCGCCCATAACTAAAACGAAAACCAAGAAAAAAAGAAAGTGCAGTACTCATCAACCCCTACCAACAAGCATGTCTTGGTCAATGATGCAACCATCTTGCATTTTAACTATTCTGTGTAAGCGACTTGCTAAATACAAATCATGTGTTACAATCAAAAAAGCTGTACCGTGTGTTTTGTTAATTTGACTTAGTAAATGGATTATAGAATTAGTATTGCATACGTCAAGATTTCCCGTTGGCTCATCAGCTAAGACTAGCTGCGGATTATTTACTAAAGCACGCGCAATAGCCACTCGCTGTCTTTCGCCACCAGATAACTGAGATGGGCGATAAGTCGCTCTTTTTTCTAAGCCAAGCAATGTAAGCACCTCCATAGATCTCGCTTTCGCGAAAATTGTAGAACATTTCGCGATAAGAAGTGGTATAGACACATTTTCTAACGCATTAAAATCTTGTAAAAGATGATGAAACTGATATACAAAGCCTAAGTCCCGATTGCGTAATATAGCTTTTTCTGTAGATGACATCATCTTCATAGACCGCCCCTTAAATCGTATATCACCCTTTGTCGGCATATCTAGACCACCTAACAAATGTAGCAACGTACTTTTTCCTGACCCAGAGCTACCTGTAACCGCTATCATATCATGTAAGTGCACTATGAATGATATGTTGTGTAAAACATCAGTGTGGATACCACCTTCATTATAGCTTTTACATAAATTGTCACATTGCAACAATATTTGTTTATTCATAGCAAAGCGCCTTAGCAGGTTGAATGGTGGCAGCATAATAGGATGGATATAATACTGATATAAATGCTATCATAGTAGATGATAGGGCAATCATCACCACTTGCGGCATTGATATGAATACTGGAAACAGAACTTCTTTATCGCACAGCCCTGCTATGATCATTATATCACCAATCTGACTAGATAATAATATTCCCAGAAAGGCTCCTAATATTGATCCCACTATACCAACAAGTGTACCCTGTATAACAAACATCAGCATGATTTGTCCACACCTCAACCCCTGGGTTTTTAAGATTGCCACTTCTCCTTTCTTATCCATAATAAGAAGACAAAGAGAAGTAACAATATTAAAAACAGCTATCATAATAATGAGGCTAACTAACAACCCCATAATATTTTTTTCTATTTTAACAGCCTGAAATAAGGCTCCTTTACTTTCACGCCAATCATGCCAAACTAACTGATGAGGTAAAGCTGTTTTCTTTATAGAGGCCACTTCTAGTGGTTTATTGAGCCAAAGACGCCAACCAGTAATATGACCGTTAGGATAACGCATCAGACGTGATGCATCCTGTTCATTGACAAGGATCTGATAATTATCAACATCACTATTAGTATAAAAAGTTCCTATTACATGAAAGACTCTCTGACTTGGTATGCGCCCTAAAGGTGTCCACCAACTACTTGTTGGTACCAGCAAGCGTACTGTTGAATGAGGTTTTAAGCTAAGATAATCGGCTAATCGAGCCCCAATAATCATATTATATTCACCATTTCTTAGCTCTTTTTTCTGTTCCTGCGCCAAGTAAGGCAGAAGAGATTCGTTATCATGAGTATTGATACCTAGCAATAAACCAACAGCCATACCACGAGCGCTATGCAGGATTACCTCGCTCGTAGTAAGAGGTTGCACACGACTCACGCCCTTAAAGCGCAAACTACTTCCAAGAAATGTGTGCGGATCAATAGAACCAAGTTTACTTGTAATCAATACCTGTGGTATAAGTCCTAGTGTTTTTTGTTCTAATTGCTGTTCTACACCATTCATCACTGATAAAACAGTCACCAGAACCGCCACCCCTATAGTAAGACCTACAACTGAAAGCCAAGATATAAAATATCCAAAACCATTCGATCCAGATCCCAGACCGTGCATATAACGTAAACTGATAAATAAGAGTAGAGGTTGATACATGAGATTCATCATTAATGAGTATAGTACGGCATGAATAAAACATAATGTAAGAGTATTGCGTGTTGCTCGGTTAGAAATAACTACGTCCTGAACGCAAAAAATTACAATAGCAACTACTATGATTCTCTTGGTTAAACTACGTTACGCCAAACAACTGCTGCTATTTTATATAATCTGCACACATAATGCCATGATATAATACATATATCCTACCATCATACTATATATGCTCTATGATATTGCTAAATATGACGAGTGTAAATTTAATAAATGTAAGTTCTATTGACTATAATCATGATGATTTTGATTAATTCCTAATATTACTCCCACACTCAATATCTCAGATATCTTCTCGATACCACTGCCAATATTTTCCCAACATGACTTAAAAAGTATTTTTAATAATGTTCCTGGTATAATGTATTTCTAATACATATGGCATACGTATACATTAGACCACCTTGTATAACTCTTTTCTTCGAAATCCATACAACCCCATTCTTGATCTTTTCTTATGTTATCTGCATCATGACAATCAATAGAGCTAAAATATCTAGTGATCATGCATCATATTCTATGCAACATAATCTTATTATAAGGTGTATTTATTGCCATGATATTATTCATTACATATCTCAATATATACGCGCAAAATAAATAATTAAAATACATAGATATGACGAAACGACTAATAATATTTCACATATGTGCAGTCAGCGCTTCTCCTATCAACAAACTCTGCCCCTGCTGCAGTAGCTATTCACAGGCACATCTTTAATATTTTTATGTTGTGAGATATGTGTTTGGTGTACTAAAATATGATTTCTTCACATTCTATTTAGATACTGAGGTCAGAGAAATATGTATGATTAGTGATAATGATATTTTTACATGTTATATATATCTCAAATCTTTACAATCATTACATATAAATTACATGCATGCTCTAAACTAACAGTCAGAAACATTACAAAATCAAAAACATGTTATGTAGCTTTTATAACTATTAATTACAGAAAATATAACACTCGATCCATTACTACAAGGTATGAATTATGCATAGATATTCTTCAATATAATGCGAGATCTTTATTCCTTTTGAAAAATGACTTGCGATTCATCAGCGGATATGTGATAAATATCCTAGTAAAATGAGATACAGCTCTTTGTATGAGTGGCATCTTCAGTAAAGAAGATCTGAGTAAAGACGTTGACGTTGCATACCGCTTCCTTGCCGAGCTTTAATTAATGCCTCATGCAGTAATGTTTCTTGTTTTTCTGAACGTCAAGCCTACGGGCGAATTATCTCTTTAAGGAATGTGTAAAATGGCAAAGATTAAAGGTCAGGTTAAGTGGTTTAACGAATCTAAAGGTTTTGGTTTTATTACTCCTGCAGATGGTAGTAAAGATGTATTTGTGCATTTCTCTGCTATTCAGGGTAATGGGTTTAAAACACTTGCTGAAGGTCAGAACGTGGAGTTCGAAATCCAGGATGGACAGAAAGGTCCTGCTGCAGTGAATGTCAGTGCGATCTAATATTGTACCCATCCTGTTATGGATGTTCTTCTTGTAATCTAGACTACAATCTGAATACTACCTCTAGCTCCGTCAGCAATGACGGGGCGACTACTTGAGGTGTATCTCATATCATTTAAGGGACACTCATGATGAGTCGTGTAGTACGTTAAAAATAATAAATAGTACAGAGTACATTGCAAATATATGTCTCACAAAAGGCTATATTTTAATTTTTTGAAGAATGTCATTCACGTATGGTTGATGCGCATTGATTCGTCCATGGTTAACCCTCTGAAATTTATAGTATATTTTAAGATCCCATACAGGCATGTCATGATCACTAATCATACATATTTCTCTGACCTCAGTATCTAAATAGAATGTGAAGAAATCATATTTGAGTACACCAAACACACACTTCACAACATCAGAATGTTCCAAGTGGTTCTACCATAATGGAATAGAGTAACTCACACAGCAAATAGCAACAAACTGCCAGCATAATATATTTTTTATTGAATGATCATTATCTTATATCCCTGCATATATTTAAAGCTCTTGACTCCATCAAATATACGAATGGAGATATTAAGACACTACGTATAAGATACAATAGATCTGATAATCTATACTATGATATATGAGTAACAATTGCACAGCAGTATGTTAGCGGCCACTGTGATCTCAGTTTTCAGATATTCCTCTGGTATCTTTGCAATCAGATAGAAATCTATTATTTTAAGAAAAGTATTTATATCACATACTTAAAACGCTTAATCACCAATAATATACTCAACAACAAAAAATATATCGCATAATATAGTCAGTATTCTGTTGGTGTAAGTTTTACACGCTCAAAATACCTTACAATATTCACGCCACATACTTTTCATAGTTCATCTTTATAGTACTGCAATCTACCCGATGACTGAAATGGATAACAATACAATGATAACGCGTCTAGTCAAAACTAGAAAATCATCCTAATATTTATATTATAGGATCTCCTTAGGATGTTTTTATGACTGAAAAATAAATTATAATGATACATTCATACACACCTACTCTTTAGTTGGACATGTTGCACACACAGTAAAAATGAATCGTATTAATAATATATAAAACAATCTGATGCTTTTACTGGGAAAATAACACGAGATATTATACTACAATCTTAGCAAAATTGGACCACATTAGAATCAGTTTTGCATGTATATGGACATACGACGCATGCTATCGTCACTACATATACACTAGATTTTAATAGTCGTACGTTCGAAATACTTAGTACAAGAGTAATTAGACGACACCCCGCACAGATGATATTTAAACTATTCATACTCACATACGTTTTTATTTCACTTATATAAAATTAAAATATAGTTTCGTACTTTTACTGTATCTTATATCTAACGTCTTAGTCTATAACTGTATCACCACTGTTCGTACAGTATTTTTACTACACCACGCTACACCGCAGTTAATCTTGTGGTGTAAGTGCATATCCAGTGAACAATGATGTGATAACTACTTTTTAATTCAAAACACATACAAAACCATCCACGTAAAATGGACAGGTAATTTTTTGGTGATCTGAATGTCGGTATACTTAAAAAGTCTGCAATTTACACACACAAGTTTCATATCAATTTTTTGTAATAGAACGTTCCCTTTTATCCCAAAATATCCTCATTGTAAAAAACCTAAGCGTTCAATATGGAGTGCTTCTGAATATTGCATACAACTCTATAATCGTAACCCTTATTTTTTTTATTTGATCATCATTTATTATTATTCTAGCGGGTGATTTTAACTTTACACTATAAGGATGTATCCAGTCAGTTTATAATCTTTATAATTCCTCTTATGTAGTAGACATCAAACTACACAACGTGTAAAACAGCCTAGAAATAATACTTCATGATGATCTGTGTTATCACATCATACAAGATTGTCAAGATTATATCTTACTATAGAATATCTAGAGAACTAGAGTCACTACATGAAAATAGAATATGATGTTTTATTGGATAGACCTTGCAGTATTTTTAAGAAAGTGATACCGGAACGTACTCAACATATATTATTATTTAGCATTCATATCATTACCATAACCTAGTAGTACATACCAGTCCATACGAATAAAGCACTACACAATCCAAATATTATGACCTGGATGCACAGAAAAACTATATAGTTCAGTAATATCTATACTACGAACAATTATCGTGAACTCAAAAACCCCTACTTGAACAGTACAAGATATATCTATATCATTCAGAGCCTCTTCTAGAATATTACACCGCAGAAAGAAACGCATCAATGCTTTATCTCTTCTCTCAATACTATTTAATACCCTTTCATAACACTATTAAAATAGCTAAAGAAATATAAAATTGTAAAAATCATAGGTTATGAATATAGTTACCTACTCACGTATTTCGCCTAAACATAATGACGAAGTATACATGTTAGGTTGGCTTCTTAGCCTAATATATTCTTATACAATAGTATTTTAACGGAGAAACCTATGTTCTGAACGCTTTAACGCGTGAAACTACTACTTATCCATGATATTACTATATCAAAACTAGAAAAATAAAATTTTCCTATAATATCAAACACGCCTAAATGAATCTTACAAGATTTTGAGTCTATAACATTCAAGAGCATCAAACTACTAAAAAACATCTTCAGGTAAGGTACTTACTAACATTGTAAAAATGCAATTACTTAAAAATAACTACATAACTACGATAAAAAAGATATGATTTTTGTCATAAATATGTTAAGAGCGTATAGATTATAAAATTTTAAAACCAGATTGATAGTAATCACTGAATGATCAATGACCTTCTCCTTTATGCTGGGATTGAATGCATAAAAATATTTAGGTTTAGAGCGGGTGTTTTAACATAAAAAACTACTTATGAGACTTGGAGACAACATCGCAAATATGTTATACTGAAAGATCAAAACCTATAAAAGAACAGCATAAAATACTATTTTACTTAATCACGTTAAATTGTTGATCGAAATATCGCGACAAATTCTGTACCGAACGGTACTAGTTATACATTGTAATAAGTTAGTACTAGACAAGAAATAATCTTTTCTATTTGTCTTCGGTATATATCTGTAAATCATAGGGCAACATCATCATGCATCCTTAACCTATACATCTATAATAGATTGCATCATCTACATAGAGTATTTGCTAACGCAAGGCACACCCTTATTTTCTTCTTAATTCTACGCAAGAATTATGCTGTCAGCATATAGTGATAGATAATCAAACATTATAAAAGCGATCTAAAATTATGAAAAAAACACAGAGCAGATATATTCCAGATAGTCTCGTAACACAAATTATACTTAGCCTGGTATCTGGAATAGCTTTTGCTTATGTATCACAGAGATATGCTATAGAAGCCGGCATTCTTGGAGAATTATTTATTAATGCATTAAAAGCCATCGCCCCTCTATTAGTTCTCATCCTGATACTGACATCTATTTCTAGCTATCACCAAGGACAAAAACATACCATTCGCCGTATTATTATACTTTATTTACTCAGCACGTTTAGCGCCTCCATATTAGCATTGATTGCTAGCTATCTTATACCACAACATCTGACATTAAACACATCTCTTCTCGGTGTTACAGTCTCACCTTCTAGCATATTAGAAGTGCTAAATGGTTTTCTAATGAGTATGGTCACTAACCCTATTGAAGCATTAATGCAAGCTAACTATATCAGTCTTCTACTCTGGGGTATAGGATTAGGTTTTGCCTTTCGAAACAGTAGTCATCCTACACATATGGTACTTAATGATATCTCTAGTGCAATAACAAAAATAGTCCGTGTTGTGATGAAATGCGCACCAATTGGTATTTTTGGATTAGTCTCGTCTACTTTGGCGTCTACTGGATTTGATGTACTATGGCAGTATACACACCTTCTCGGCTTACTGCTTGGCTGTATGCTTCTTATAATATTTCTCTTTAATCCTTTTTTAGTCTGGTGGTATATTCGTCGTAATCCATATCCACTAGTATTTACATGTTTACGTGAAAGTGGTATTACTGCTTTTTTTACCCGTAGTTCCGCCGCTAATATTCCAGTAAATATGGCTTTAGCAAAAAAACTAGGTTTAAACCCTGATACTTATACAGTATCCATCCCAATTGGGGCTAACATTAGCATGGCAGGTGCATCTATTACTATTACAGTACTTACTTTAGCGACCATGCATACCTTAAATATCAATTTAAATATATCTACAGCGATCTTACTGAGCATTGTCGCCTCTATCTGCGCTTGTGGGGCCTCCGGTATAGCTGGGGGCTCACTGCTTTTGATGCCAGTAGTCTGTCATATATTTGGTATTCCAGATGAAATTGCTATGCAAGTAGTCGGGATTGGTTTTATTATTAATATCTTGCAAGATTCAGCTGAAACTGCGCTTAACTCATCAACAGATATCTTGTTCACCGCAGCGGTATGCATGTCTTCTCAATATCAACCTACAGAAAAAGCAGAGTATCTTAGAGATATACCTATATTTATAGATAAAAAACCTTGATAATACCACTTGCTAAGCAGCAAGTGGTATTAAAATAAAAAATTCAAACAAAAACTGATGCCTAATGCTCATCTCAGTTATGCTTCTTAGTATTATCACCTAATCTTTACTTTATATTTGTCTTTGCGTATAAAAATCGCCGATGATGATCATGTCTCTCTTATTTTTTTGAAGCAAAAGAAGCGCCTGTGCCCGCGAGAAGTTGTAATCGATACATTTGCCAATAACGCCCTTGTCCTTCTAGTAATGTCTGATGACTACCTCTTTCTACTACTTGACCTCGATGTAATACAAGAATGCTATCCGCCTCAGTAATCGTGGATAATCGATGTGCAATTACGACTAATGTTGTACGCTGTCGTAAAATACGTAAAGCTTGTTGAATGGCTTGTTCGGTCCCAGAATCAATATTAGCTGTCGCTTCATCTAAAATTAATATCTGAGGTGTAATCGCTAGAACGCGTGCTATTGCCAATAATTGCTTCTGCCCCACAGAAAGAAAATTACCCTGCTCTCCTAATTGTGTATAAATACCTTGAGGCATCGAACGTGCTAACTTGGATAACTGAACTGCATCTAAGACCTTCCACACAGCCTGCTCACTCAGATCTCTTCCCAGCGTAACATTAGCAAAAAAAGTATCAGCTAATACTACTGGATCCTGTTGAACCATAGCTACACTATGACGCAAGACGGCATGACTTAATGAAGGAAGTGGTCTAGAATCAAGTAATATTTCACCTTGTTTCAAGGGGTAATACCCCATCAAGAGATTTGCTAATGTACTTTTACCACTTCCAGTATGCCCTACTAAAGCAATAAAATGACGCGCTGGTATCGATATGCTTATGTTTTTTAATACTGGAAAACCTGATTGATAAGAAAAAGTTACATTACGAATATCAATTTTACCACTCTTTAATGGCTGTATATCATCTCCATAAGGCTGACGTGGGGAATCCATTAGCTCAAAAATACGCTCACCCGCCACAACAGCCTGCTGTAAAATTGACTGTTGAGTGGTGATTTCAATCAGAGGTTCATTAAGACGAGCAAGATAGTTGATAAAAGCATACAGCACCCCAACGTCTATTGTCTCTCTTGAAGATAAGCCATATAAGATCATTAATCCGCATAATATTAGACCTGAAAATAAACTTAACAATGGTCTCAATAAAAAACCCTCTAACCGAAGAGTTTCCATACGCGCTAAATAATGCATAGAGCTTGCTGTGCCCATGCGTTGACCAAAACGTTCTTGTTGGCGAAATTGCTGAATAATACTCATACCATTAATAATTTCATTAAAACTATTGTTGATATCAGCTAAACAACTACGCAATCGCCGAACAATGGGTGTGCTACACCGTTGATAGATTAGCATCACTATTAAAACTGCTGGAAAAATCGTTATGGCTACTAAAGCCATGCGCCAATTTAGACTAAACATTGCAACAAGCATCGCTCCAACTAATGCAAGACTGCGGAGCGCAGTAGAAACAACAGTTACATATAAATCACGTACAACTTCAGTGTCATTAGTTACGCGCGAAATAATTTGCCCTACTGGCTGTGTGTCAAAAGCACTTAATGGTTGTCGCAAAGCAGCATCCATGACGCTAGTACGTAAATGTTGTACTACTCCAACTGCAACCTGATTAAACCATAATGCCTGCCAATAATATAATAATGCTGCTAATATTTGTAAGATCAGGTAGCTGCAAATGATCAGTCCAGAAAAAAAATTAAAAGGCATGTGATGTTGGTCAATCTGATCAATAAAACAGCTAATAAGCACCGATCCAACAACTTCTGCCGCAGCAGCAATCCATAACATAATAACTGCTAAAATCAGTGATGTTCGCCATGGGGAACCATAAGATAGCAAACGTTTAATAGTTGGCCACAGCCGTACTATATCACCCATTAGGCACACCGCCTGTTATCTCATCTTCATGGAGCACCTCTTCTAACTGCTGATATCGATACATTTCCCGATACCATCCTTTACGTGCAAGCAGCGTGTCATGATCTCCACGTTGAAGAATCGAACCATTCTGTAAAACTAGAATCTCGTTCGCTTCAGATAGGACAGATAAACGATGAGCAGTAATGATCACTGTGCGCTTCTCCCCCCAATGCCGTAAATTATGCATAATTTGGTGTTCTGTACGACCATCGACAGCAGAAAGAGCATCATCTAATACAAGAATTTCAGCATTTAATAGTAACGCTCGTGCAATAGCGATTCGCTGTTTTTGCCCCCCAGACAACATGATTCCACGTTCACCCACTTCTGTGTGGTACCCATGAGGTAAGCGTAATATATCTTCATGCACATGAGCAAGCCGAGCTACATCCTCGATTTCACGTTGTGTAGCATTAGGCCGTCCTAATGCAATATTTTGCGCTACACTGTCAGAAAAAAGAAAGGGAGTTTGACTGGCAACTGCTAATCTACTACGCCAAATGTCTAGACGTAGTCGAGATAATAGAATATTATGAAAACGAATCTCTCCTTGGTTGAGATCAAAATGACGTTGTACTAAACTTAATACAGTACTTTTCCCTGATCCTGTTGGGCCACATAAACCTAACATATGGCCTGGTTTGACGGTTACATCAAAGTTAGATAATGCACTTTTCTGAGAACCAGGATACGAAAATTTTCTTATAGAAATTTTTAATAAACCACGTTCTTCCGGTAACACCTGATTACCATCTGGTACTACAGGAGCTTCAGATAATAGTATAGAAATACGACTCCAAGCTGCACTTCCACGCTCAACAATATTAAACATCCAAGCGAATGCTAACATTGGCCAAATCATCAATCCTAAATACATAATAAAACTAGTTAGCTGCCCTAAAGTCATCGATCCATGCCATACCATCCAACTACCTCCAACAATTGCTAAGAGGTTAGACAACGCTACAAAAATATAAATTGTAGGGTCAAAACGCGCATCAATACGTGCTACACGTAAATTTTCTGATCCTGTATTTTTAGCGATAACAGCAAATTTATCTGACTGATGACCCTCTAGACCGAATGCTTTAATCATGCGAATACTGCTTAAGCTTTCTTGGGTTTGATCGTTTAATGACGAAAAAGCAGCCTGTACATTTTTAAATCGACGATGTAGTTGATGTCCATAGCATTTAATAACTAGAGCCATGACCGGCATTGGAAATAAAGCTAATATAGTAAGCGTAAAACTAATTTGCTTACTCATAACTATTAAAACCGTTATACCCATGACAAGGGAATCTACTAAAGTAAGAAACCCTTCCCCAGCAGCAAAAACAACACGATCTACATCATTAGTTGCCCGCGCAATTAAGTCACCCGTACGATGACGTAAGTAAAACTCAGGATTCTGCCGGCTGAGTTTTTGATACAAACCTGCACGTAGCTCTACTGCAAGATAATAAGATGCTCCAAACAATAATATGCGCCATATATAATGGAGAAAATACACAATGATTGCTATAAAAAGCATCGCGCTGACCCACATAATCAACTGATTATTGGTAATACAACCTTGACTAACACCATCCACAATTTTTCCAACAATGTGTGGTGGAAAAAGTTTCAGAACGGCAATCATAAGAAGGAGTAACACTGCGCCGAGATAACGGCGCCATTCGCGTAAAAAATACCAGCTTAATTGGCTAAAAAGTTGCACGAAAAAACACCCTGATTATCATCTGAATCAGTAAGTTGCAATCTCCGCTTAAGGAGAAACCGGTAAAGCAGTAGTATACTTTATCTCTTCCATAGCAAAACTAGAAGTTACGTCAAGCAATGGAGGAACACTGTTTAGTAGTTTTTTGTAAAAACCATCATAACTTTTCATATCAGCCACCTGTACTCGAAGAAGATAATCATGCTCCCCAGTCGTGCGATAAAAACCCATCACCTCTGGCATTGCTTGTACTACATGCACAAATTGGTTAAACCAATCCCAGCTATGTTGGTGTGTTTTAATTAAAACAAAAGCAGTTAAGTCTAATCCGAGCTTTTTGCTATCTAACAAAGCTACCCTGGCCCGAATGTAACCTTCATCCTCCAATCGTTTTAGGCGTTTCCAGCAAGGAGTAGTCGTCAAACAGACGGTTTCTGATAGTGTCTGTAGAGATACACTACAATCCTTCTGCAGAAAGCTCAATAATAAACGATCTTTTTTATCCAGTGTTTCTGGTAGCAAAGTATTCTCCTTTTACTAATCTTAAAAATAATATTTTAGTAACCTTTTCTCCCAGCATCTCGGTAATCTGATTCATATACCTAACTTACTGCTTATTAAGCGGAGACCTGATGCACAAAAAAACTTATCATCATCTTCTCATCGTAGGTTTATTTACCGCCGTCTCGCTTACTTGGGGTACAACCTGGATGGCGATGAAAATCGCCGTCTCTGCAGTGCCACCTATTTTTGCGACTGGACTACGATTTCTCTGTTCTGCCCCACTCTTATTACTACTGGCGCGTTATAAAAAAGTTCCACTACTGTTCCCATCAGGCCAGTGGAGTTTTCAAGTGTACGTAACACTATTCTACTTTGCTCTACCATTTACATTAATGATTTATGGAGAACGTTACACTTCTTCTAGTTTAGCATCCATTATTTTTGCAACAATGCCTGCTATCATACTCATATTATCTCTTTTGGTTCTGCGGGAACGTACATCTATTCAGCAAATACTAGGCCTAGGAATGAGTATTAGTGCCTTAAGCATTATTTTATGGCACGAAATGCATCATACTACTGGAACTAATCAACTTCGTGGTATGGTGGCACTTTTAGTAGCCGTTTGCATGCATGGAATTATGTACGTACAATGCAAGAAACGCTGCGTGGGGATGTCAGTCCTTAGCTATAATGCCTTACCTTCCTTAGGTGCAGGGACTCTTCTTACATTCGCTGGTTTATGTGAATCACCACATTTACAGAATTTTACTCTACAAGCACTTTTAGCGATAATTTATCTTGGTATTATTGCCGGTGTAGGCGGTGTGCTTGCCTATTTTTCTTTACAACAAATTACAAAACCATTTCAAGCTTCTATGGTATTTATGATTTTTCCACTTATTGCTGTTATCTTAGAACGTATAATAAATGGAAGCTGTATGATGAGTTCTTATTCTCTAATGTTGTTAGCGCCCTTCCTGCTTGGCATGGTATTAATATTGTATCGCATTCCCCCACAACTGGACAGAAAACCCATAAGAGCAATCTTCAAAAATCTTATTCCAAAATAAACAATCCAGAGATACATGTGTGAGGTGTATGTTAAGCTCTTTAGAAAATTCGTAATATTATTATGACCTTCTAGGGATCATGACATTATCACACAGATAAAGACAGATGCCACGCAATCTTCTGGATCACAACATTAATCATTCCGCATGGAGAGTATACTTAGCACTATTCGTCATAGTTATATTTCTTTTTTATTATCATAAATATTTATATGACCTAGCCATATTCTAGCGTGATGAATAAGCTACCAAAACCTCTCACGTTATTTCACAGCTCTTTTAAAAATAATGACTACCATACATATACCACTCGAATCATGATGTGGTTTCATAACAATATAGTACTGTTGACTATGGCCCCTTTGTCGTCATTCTCCACAAAATGCATAATATACTACAGTATACGTATTCAGTGCATATCAGATGATCGCTTATTAACTAATTGGTCCATATATTAATGTTCACTGTCTTTAAACATATCGACAACATAGAGATTATATAGTCTATCTTTATAAAAAATGCATCAATATTATAATCCATGAAACCTAATTGTATACCGGTTCTGTATGACTAACTAATTAACGCATGCTGATACATAACCATACTACTATCTACCATACAAGTAATATACACGTAACCTGCGTTAGACCTAACATGTGGTTAACCATCAGCAATTAATTTTCCTTATTGATTTTTATGCGGTAAAAACACTACTTAGCTCTCTTATTTATGGGGATAATCATGATATTTTTAGAACATTCTCGATCAATCATCATTGATCATCCGCCCTATATTATTAATAATAATACACACTTAATGAGTAGACAGACGATCATAAACACCCACAAATACTAACACTAGTAATACAGGCAATACCCATTCTAAACCCTGCTCAGTAAGTGGAAGTTGACAAAGAAGATATTTAGGAAGACAAATCTGGACATTCATTTTTTTTGCTGCATCCAAAATACCAAACATAAGACTCACTAACATTACTGGTAAGACTATTCTTTTACTGTTATTCCACCATCGTAGAGTAAAACTTAAGAAGACTAATACAATACATGGTGGATAAATCGCTATTAATATGGGAGTAAATATTGTAATAAGGTAATTCAAACCAAAGTTAGAAAAAACTAGGGAAGAAATACTAACAATATACACACAGTGACGATAACTCAGAAGAAAGTATCTTGCAAAAAAATCAGCGCAAGCACATGTTAAACCGACCGCTGTAACAATACACGAGATACCCATAAAAAAAGAAAGAAAAAGAATGCCTATTCTCCCATATATATGCTGAATATATTCATGTAAAATTATAGCACCATTTGCATTCTGCTCGATCATGTGATAACTATTAGCACCAATCTTTATAAGCGCTAAATAAATAATTATTAAACCAATACTGGCAATCATGCCAGAAATAATAGTATAGCGAGTCAATAATGCTACTTCTCCAATAATACGCGCGCGAACTGCATTAATAATCACCACGCTAAATACTAAGACACCTAAGGTATCCATCGTCAGATAACCACTTACCAAACCATGAGAAAATGCCTCACTTTTATATGTGCATAATTGACTAAGGCTAGAAGTAGCTAGGTTAGGAGTGGATATCAAAGCATCCCCAACTGGCCAACATACCGCGGTCAGACCTAATACACTCAAGACTACTATTTTTAATGGCGCTAAAATGTTCCCCAAAGTCTCTAATAAAGCACCAGGGTTAAGAGAGAGAAAAATGACCACACCAAAATAAATCAAGCTATAAATGAAAAGAGGAAGTTGACCATCACCTATAAGCGGCGCTAATCCTATGTCGAACGACACCGTGGAGGTGCGAGGTATAGCAAATAGAGGACCAACAATTAAATAACAAATCATTGCAAGCATACATCCCGCTAACTTACCAATAGGCGCACTAAAGTCATCTATCCTACCGCCTACACGCGCGAGTGCGACTAATGTTATTAATGGCAGTCCAACGGAGGTTGTAAGAAAACCTAAAGCTGCATACCAAATATATTCGCCGGCTTGAATACCTACCATAGGTGGAAATATAATATTCCCGGCGCCTACAAATAGAGCGAAAATTATACCGCTTATAATCAGTAAATCTTTTATAGTTAAAGGATGAATCATCAGACACATACTTCCTTATATCTAATACTTGTTTTCTGCTTTTGCTCAGCAAAAGGTACATGTTAATTTTAATAATGATAACCCTGGCACTACAAATTAACGAAAAGAATAACAACGCACCATCTTGGAAAATAGATAAATGCATCACTTATCATTTACAATACTATTTCCATAAATTGAACACCATGCAATGTACAAAAACACTTCTCTAATGCATACACTGCTCTTGATAGCATGATTGTTATAGTTGTGTTATAACCCTTAACCCACGCTTGTGTAAATGTATGCAAAAAGATAAAAAATAGAGCTAGATTAGGAGAATTCCTAATGTGGGTATTCATATCACCCACACACTGTAATGACGGCAGCATATACAATAACAGCATAATACAAAAATAAAAAATGGTGAAAAACTCCCTATGCATAATCATCTTGCGTATTTATAATAAAATATTTAATAGCGTGGTCAAATTTCTCACACATGACTTACATTATAAACTATATTTGCATAAACTGATTCTCTTCATTTTTAATCTGTGTTACTCGATTTTTGCAACCACTTTTCTATAAAAACCTAAATATGATTATGATTCAATCAATCATTATAACACTTGGGTGCTCAATCTTGACGCTATCACGTATAACATCTTACTGACATTCATACCGCTTATACCTGAATAAATTAAAGTTGGCGGTAAGTAATGTATAGTACACATATAATACTTGTAAATATAAAGAATCTAATTCATGATTTGTGTCTAGATAACTCTAGAGTCATAGCATGAACACTCTATCCTTCAAGCTTAAGAGCAACGGCATCTTGTATCCACAATAATGCAATATTAAAAAATTTTATCATATGATGATATAAAATATGATGTGAAATATTGTAAGGATTATAAAATCCTACACGTAGCTTTACTGTTAAAAAAATAAAGTCATATATTACTTAATATACGTGAAGTCACTAGAAGCAGCAATTTACAGAGGAGAAGATCATTTCTCAATAGAGATTACCAGGTATGCTATGAGAGACTATAATACTTCCATAAGACTAAATAACTAACACATAGTATCTCAAGATCCCGCATTTAAACATAAATGCTTACTACTGCTGTATAGTAATGACTATATTATTTTTAGACTATAGCCGTCACATGAGAATGCTATTATTACTATCATACCTAAGATGAATCTATAAAAATATATTGTAGTTCATAATAGAACACATGCATCACAATATAATACGCTTGCATATTTTCCTTTCCTTTTTAACTGATGGCGTAGTTAAAAACAGAGAATAATCTTACGATAGCGGCTAGTAAACCTAAGTACTATGTTTATTCTTAGATAGCATAATTAAAATAATTCACATATGTAATTCTCAATCAACATTCTAGAATTATAATACTATTAACTACCAAATATATATAAAGATCAGGTCATGATTAGGGTTACTAGTTGATCCGTTCATCTTCTTACAACCTTACCAGCAAGATCATACCTTGCTTATAAAAAAGAACACACCCCTAGTTATTAAGGTGATTAAATGACACTCAGTTTAAGACAAATGATAAATCTTATTTCATTGATCGTAATCATATTATTATGCAATGGTTGTGATAGTGCATTGCTATATCCTAAAGGACAAATTGCAATAGAACAGCGTTCATTAATTCTTACAGCCTTCGGACTAATGATGATTGTGGTCCTTCCTGCAATATTTATGGCTGTCTACTTTACCTATAGATATCGAGAATCTAATATAAACGCAACATATAACCCGCACTGGGATCATTCAAATAAAATAGAAGCCGTAGTGTGGACTATACCGATCTTAATTATTAGCTTCCTTGGTATACTGACATGGAAATCTACTCACACGCTGGAACCACGTAACCCATTAAAATCACTTATGCGCCCTATACAAATCGAAGTTGTATCACTTGACTGGAAGTGGCTCTTTATTTATCCTGAGCAAGGAATTGCTACGATTAATAAAATAGTTTTCCCAGCCCACTACCCTATACACTTTAAGATTACTTCACACACTGTGATGAACTCTTTTTTTATTCCTACCCTCGGCAGCCAAATGTATGCCATGGCAGGGATGCAAACTCAATTAAATTTAATCGCAAACGAAGCAGGGACGTTTCATGGTATCTCTGCTAATTACAGTGGACATGGATTTTCACACATGAAGTTTCAAGCCATTGCAACTCATGATATGAAGGAATTTACCAACTGGATTACAGAAGCAAAAAAATCTTCCAATACTCTCTTAACTATGGATGATTTTTATCATCTAACCGCCTTAAAAAATAGTTACTCGCAAGTTCTCTTCTCTCGTGTAAAGCCAAGGTTATTTAACGATATTATGAATCAATTCAAAATGAAGCATCATAATGTAAACCTGAATGTCTCTCATAACACAAATGACCTTAGCTTAGATTTAAAAAAAACGACATCTTCAGAAAGATAGCATCCTCCCGCATCTTTTGTGATATTTAGAACTATGTATAACCAGAATAACATAACCTACGCAATACTATGCAAGAAATGAGGAACCATATAATGTTAGGAAAACTAACCCTAGATGCTATACCCATCCATGAACCTATTATTATGGTGACAATTGCCACTATTATTCTCAGTACCATCAGTATTGCGGGGGTAATTAGCTACCTTGGAAAATGGAAATACCTTTGGTACACATGGTTCACGTCTGTTGATCATAAAAAAATTGGTATTATGTATATAATTATGGCTTTTATCATGCTATTCAGAGGTTTTGCTGATGCAATTATGATGCGTAGCCAACAAGTACTTGCCTCTTCTGGGGGGGCAGGTTTCTTACCAGCACACCACTACGATCAAATTTTTACTGCTCATGGTGTAATTATGATTTTCTTCGTCGCTATGCCATTTGTGGTTGGTTTAATGAATATTGCTATTCCATTACAAATTGGCGCACGAGATGTCGCATTCCCTTTCCTCAATAATGTGAGTTTTTGGTTAACAGTTGTAGGCGTCTTATTGATTAACTTATCACTTGGTATTGGTGAATTTGCACAAACTGGTTGGTTAGCTTATCCGCCATTATCTGGGCTAGAGTATAGCCCCGGTGTAGGTGTTGACTACTGGATATGGAGTCTACAAATTTCTGGTGTAGGAACGACCCTCACAGGAATTAACTTTATTGTCACTATCTTAAAAATGCGCACACTCGGTATGACTATGTTTAAAATGCCAGTCTTCACTTGGACATCTTTATGTACTAGCGTTCTAATTTTAGCAGCATTTCCCGTATTAACAGCCACATTGACATTACTTACATTAGATCGATACCTTGATTTCCATTTTTTTAGTAATGACATGGGCGGAAATATGATGATGTATGTAAACTTAATTTGGATTTGGGGTCATCCAGAGGTTTACATTCTTGTTTTACCAGTTTTTGGTATATTCTCAGAAGTAGTTGCTACTTTTTCTCACAAACGCTTGTTTGGTTATACTTCATTAGTTTGGGCAACGGTAGTGATCACTATTCTCTCTTTTATCGTATGGTTACACCACTTCTTTACCATGGGTGCTGGTGCCAACGTTAATGCTTTCTTTGGGATTATGACCATGATTATTGCTATACCTACTGGTGTAAAAATCTTTAATTGGTTATTCACAATGTACCAAGGGCGCATTCAACTACATTCCGCTATGCTATGGACAATTGGTTTTTTAATAACTTTCTCTGTTGGTGGTATGACAGGTGTCTTATTAGCCATACCAGGGGCGGATTTTGTACTGCATAATAGCTTGTTTTTAGTGGCTCACTTTCATAATGTCATTATTGGGGGTGTTGTTTTTGGTTGTTTTGCTGGAATCACTTACTGGTTTCCAAAAGCATGTGGTTTTATACTAAATGAGACATGGGGAATTCGAGCATTCTGGTTCTGGATAATTGGTTTTTTTGTGTCCTTCCTACCATTATATATATTAGGATTCATGGGTATGACACGTCGGCTTAGTCAGGATATTGATCCACAGTTTCATTTATTACTAGTAGTGGCTGCCAGTGGGGCCGCGCTTATCACCTGTGGAGTGATTTGTCAAGTGATTCAGTTTTATGTCACTATCCGTGATCGCATGCAGAATCGTGATCTCACTGGTGATCCATGGGGAGGTCGTACATTAGAGTGGTCTACTGCATCCCCTGCACCTTTCTATAACTTTGCTGTTCTGCCTCAAGTGAATGAACGTGATGCATTTTGGGATATGAAAGAAAAAAATAAGTGCAGCCCACAACCCCCGCAGTATGTTGACATTCACATGCCGAAAAATAGTTGCGCTGGTATAGTAATCGCATTTTTTAGCCTGATCTTTGGCTTTTCTGTCATCTGGCATATTTGGTGGATATCTATCCCATCATTTCTAAGTATTCTTCTATCTTGGGGGGCTAAAAGCTTCGATCAAGACATTGATTACTACGTTCCTGTTGCAGAGATCGTAGCCATTGAAAAATTGCACTTTCATGAAATAAAAAAAAGTAGGATGCATCATGTCAACTGAAACTCTAAGTCCATGCCACAATGTAGGTACTAATAAAATATTTGGATTCTGGCTATACATAATGAGTGACTGCATTATTTTTGCAACACTTTTTGCCACATATGGTGTCATGGTTAATAATATTGCCAGCGGTCCTGCAGGTCGTGATTTTTTTAGCTTACCCTTTGTGTTATTAGAAACGTTCTTGCTTTTATTAAGTTCCATAACGCATGGGTTAGCCCTCATTCAGATGCATAATGGACATAAAAACGCAGTAATCGGATACCTAGGATTAACTTTTTTGTTAGGACTAGGGTTTATAGGAATGGAAATTTATGAATTCCTACACCTTATTTCCCAAGGAGTAAGCCCTCAAATAAGCGGCTTTCTTTCTGGATTCTTTACTCTAGTTGGCACACATGGTTTACATGTGATAGCTGGCATGCTCTGGATGTTATTGCTGATGTTACAAGTAGCTATCAGAGGTCTTACATTAATTAATCGCACACGTCTTATGTGCCTTAGTCTCTTTTGGCATTTTCTAGATATAATATGGATCTGTGTATTTACTATTGTGTATCTAATTGGGGAAATTTAATGAGTGATACTGTAAAAAAATACAATTGTATTCCTAAAGATCTCAAGTCTTACCTAATAGGTTTTCTTGTATCAGTTGTTTTAACAGTGATCCCTTTTTGGATGGTTATGAACCATATAGGATCACAGGCTGCTCTTCTATCTCTTGTACTGATCTGTGCCATCATGCAAATTATTATACATTTAGTATATTTTCTTCACCTAGACAGCAAATCAGAGGGCGGTTGGAATTTAATTGCTATATCATTTGCCACACTAATTATTCTGATTATTATCATCGGTTCATTGTGGATCATGTGGAATCTCAACTATAATATGAGAGCTTCTCTTCACTGAAGACATTAAAATGATTAAACTATATATACAAGCCACAAAACCAGGCATCATTTTTGGCAACCTAATTTCCGTTATTGGAGGTTTTCTCTTAGCTTCTCAAGGTCATATTCACTACTCCCTACTTCTCTCCACAGTTACTGGTATGGCCTTCGTAATTGCATCTAGTTGTGTCTACAACAACTATATAGACCGCGATATTGATAAAAAAACTGAACGCACTAAGAACCGTGTATTAGCAAAAGGCCTCATCTCTTCACAATGTGGCCTGCTGTACGCTACTATACTGGGATTCATTGGCGTTATAACTTTATATGTTGGTGTGAACGTACTAGCTATGTTAATAGCTATTATTGGATTTATTATTTATGTTGGTGTCTATAGCCTGTACATGAAGCGACACTCAATTTATGGCACACTGATTGGAAGTTTGTCTGGAGCAACCCCACCAATTATTGGCTACGTTGCAGTATCTGGCCACTTAGAACCTATCAACCTCATTCTTCTAATTATATTTAGTCTATGGCAGATACCTCATTCCTATTCCATAGCTATTTTTCGACTACAGGATTATAAAAAAACCTGTATTCCTATTTTACCAGTAGTACGAGGTGTGTTAACGACAAAACATCGTATTATTTTTTATATTATTGCATTTATTTTCGCTACGCTGCTTCTAACAATGTACGGGTATACTGGGTATAAGTATCTTGTTATTGTTTCTGCAGTAAATATTTTGTGGTTATGTATAGCTTTATCTGGCTATCACACCAAAAATAATGATATTTGGGCACGAAAGGTATTTCTTTTCTCTATTATAGCCATCACAACAATTAGTGTGATGATCTCCATTGACGGGACACGTGATCATCAAAAAACTATTTTTTATCTTAATGACAAGATGCTTCACAATAAAAATTAATAGATAATGTAATATTGTAATTATTGTATAGTATAAAAATCATTTTGTATTTTACTAAAATTTTCAATATAATCACATCTAATGACAATCACGAAATAGTATTGAGCATCTAATCATGTCGGATCATAAAATGACTACAGTTGAGTTATATGCTAGCTGGGGGCTTGGAATAGTCTTCTCACTGCGCATGCTAGGTATGTTTATGGTCTTACCCATTCTCACTACATATGGGACACAATTTCATGATGCCAATGAAACACTAACAGGCATAGCTATTGGTATATATGGTGTATCTCAAGCTATTTTTCAAATTCCCATCGGGATGCTTTCTGATCGATTTGGACGTAAACCATTAATTATTAGCGGTTTATGCATTTTCGCTATTGGTAGCGTGATCGCTGCGCTAACGCAATCTATCTGGGGTATTATACTAGGGCGCGCTTTACAGGGAGCCGGTGCAATAGCGGCGGCAGTTATGGCTTTGTTATCTGACCTAACACGTGAACAAAACTACACTAAAGCCATGAGTGTTATTGGAATTAGCTTTGGTGTTACCTTTGCTATCGCTATAGTACTTGGCCCGATCATTACTCATAAATTTGGTCTGCAAGAACTTTTCTGGATAATCTCTATCCTTGCTGTGCTAGCAATCTTCGTGACACTATTTATTGTACCGTCAACATCCACGCAAATTTTTAACCGTGAATCTAAGGTCGTCACAAGTAATTTGCGCTACGTTATTACTGATAGCAATCTTACTAAACTTAATATGAGCGTACTCTGCCTACACGTTCTACTAATGTCCAGTTTTATCACTATACCAACTCAATTAATACAAATAGGATGGCTCGCTCACGAGCATTGGAAAGTTTACTTCTTCGCTATGTTAATGGCTTTAGCAATCGCTACACCATTGCTAATCTATGCTGAAATAAAACGTAAGATGAAAAATATTTTTATCTCCTGTATAGGTTTAATGCTTTTCACTGAAACGCTATTGTGGGCGGTGAATAACTCTATATGGGTACTTTTTATAGGTCTGGAACTTTTTCTAATCGGTTTTAATCTGATGGAAGCTATGCTACCGTCATTAGTTAGTAAACAATCTCGTGCTGGTTACAAAGGAACGGCGATGGGCGTATACACTACTAGTCAATGCATTGGTGTAGCTATTGGAGGTGGCATTAGCGGATGGATGCTGGGGCACGTAGGTCCTCATGGCGTATTTTTATTTAACGTTTTGATAACATTAGCGTGGTTTGGCATGAGCTTTAGCCTGAAAGAGCCTCTTTATCTCAGTAGCTTACGATTTACCCTTAAAGATTCCGCAGAAAAATTTCCGCTAGAAGCGTATCTCAAAAAACAAGAAGGTGTATTTGATCTATTAATCCTTCCAGAAGAACATAGCATGTATATGAAAGTTGATGATCAAGTGATAAATAGAGCTACAATAGAAAACTTACTCTCTAAGTAAAGACACTGTCATCACCTGAATGACCCAACTAATTTTGTTTACAATACATGATTAACATAATCAAAATATTTATCTGCCTGTAAAATACAGGCTATCGTTACTCGTCTATTACCAGTAATCTGCCGCAAAAATAAAATTATATAGTCTTATCTTAACAATAAACACCAATTCAAATCAATACACCTTGAGACATATGCAATATCAATCTATAATGTCAATTTAATATGATTGTTGCATTTTAACAAAATCATGATGTGATACTGGGAAAAAATGCATGATGGATGTCATTTGAGCATATATATCCATACAGGTTCTAACAGTACACAATCTTCACCATGGTTCTACTTTCAATCCCTGATTCTCTTGTACACAAAGCACTAAAGTAAAACAACCATGTAACAAAATTTAACACTATATAATATTCGTCTTACCAGACTCATATATTTCACATTCAATATACATTCAGGAGTATTAGATGAAAATCGCCATCCTTGGTGCAGCAGGAGGTATTGGACAATCTTTATCTTTACTGCTTAAACTTCAGCTACCGAAAAATAGCGAGCTATCTCTATACGATGTCTCATCTGTTACCCCAGGAATTGCTATTGATTTAAGTCATATACCTACTTCCATTGATGTTCATGGATTTAGCGGAAATGACCCTGCCTTAGCACTAAAAGATGCTGATATAGTATTAATTACTGCTGGCTTTGCTAGAAAGCCAGGTATGGATCGTTCTGATCTATTTAAACTTAATGCAAGTATTATTTACACTTTAATGGAGCAGGTGGCCATAAATAGCCCACAAGCCCTGATAGCCATCATTACAAATCCAGTGAATACAACTGTTCCCATTGCTGCTGAGGTTCTCAAAAAAGAAAAAGTATATAACAAAAATAAACTTTTTGGAGTCACTACATTAGATGTAATACGCGCTAATACTTTTGTTTCTGCGTTAATAGATAAAACTCCAGAAGAATTAAATATCCCAGTTATTGGAGGTCACTCAGGTGTTACCATTCTCCCCCTCTTATCTCAAATTAATAATGGTATTAAATTAAATACAACGCAAATTCATGATGTCACATATTGTGTTCAAACTGCAGGCACAAAAGTTCTTGAGGCAAAATCTGGTGGTGGCTCTGCAACGCTCTCTATGGCATATGCGGCTACGTCTTTTTGCCTTTCTTTAGTACGCGCATTAAACGGTGAGAATCACATTCTTGAATATGCATACGTGGAAGGCACGGGAGAATATGCTCGTTTCTTCTCGCAACCTCTTATACTAGGTAAAAACGGCATTACTGAATATCTCTCAATTGGTATATTGAGCGAATTTGAAATGTGTGCGCTAAATAATATGTTAGATCAACTGAAATATGACATTAAAATAGGGGAAGAATTTGTTAAATAAATAATACTGACATCATGCCACTCTACGAGTACTTATAAAAATCTTAGAGTTATCACTTACTAAAATAACTAGCACAAATCTAATATTTATTCTAGGAACGGGTAACAACATGATACGTTCCTAGAATAATACTATTCAGAGTTATGCCGCTCTGATGTTCTTACACTAACTATAATGGGTTGGTAAAACATGCATCCTCTTCTTCTTGATCTCATAGCGTGTCCAATTTGTTACAAACAGTTAACACTCTCTCATTCTACAGAGAAATTAGAACTCATTTGTCATTCTGACATGGTCTCCTATCCTATTCGAGAGGGAATTCCCGTTCTCCTTACCGATAAAGCCTGTCCAATAACATCAACATAGGACTATCCATGAAGTTTATTGTTATTATTCCGGCACGTTTTTCTTCTCAAAGAATGCCAGGAAAGCCATTATCTTACTTGCATGGTAAACCGATGGTTTTACATGTAGTAGAGAAAGCTTTAAGATCTGGTGCTCAGAAAGTCATTGTCGCCACCGATCATACTGATATAGCATGTCTCATGCATGCTTACAACATAGAGGTCTGTATGACTCGACAAAACCATCAATCTGGTACTGAACGCTTGTCTGAGGTTGTCGATTTTTATCATTTTTCTGACGAAACGATTATCGTCAATGTACAGGGTGATGAACCTATGATACCTCCAGCACTTATCAGCCAGGTAGCGGAAAATCTCTCTCGGCATAATGTGCGCATAGCTACGTTGGCGACACAGATTCTTTCCACGCAAGAATCACACAGCCCTCATGTAGTTAAAGTAGTACGTAACATACAAGGATATGCTCTTTATTTTTCTCGTTCCTTGATTCCATGGAGTCAAGAGCATGGTACTATAAAAAAATATCACATGAACAACCAATTTCTACGTCATATTGGAATATATAGCTATTATGCTGGATTTATTCGTCGCTATGTCAGATGGGAGACAAGTTTATTGGAAAGATATGAAAACCTAGAGCAATTACGAGTATTATGGTATGGAGAAAAAATACACGTTGACATTGCAAAAGTGCACCCTGAAACTTCTGTAGATACAGAAGAAGACCTCATATACCTAAACAAACAATAACCATCTATGACAAGTAAATCTTTTGCAATATAGATTTTATCTCATATAACAATAATACCCTGACTCATAAAAACTCTTATGTCTCCATTATAGTTAGATGCACTATAATAAGCCTGGCGATATTCTGACTACATGCAATGAGCAGCAATATGTATTGATTCCTCTCTGTTTTATTAAGCATAAAACTATATTTTAATCAGAAGAAATCGTCATCCTAACCTGTTGCTTTACTATAGAGCACGTTCTCATAGAAATCCAAATATACTGATGTTTATCATATATAATGATACACACCACCCCTTGCTGATGATCAATATATAAATATTTTGTAAAACACACCTCCTTGTGATAAACTCTCCCATTTTAATTACAATATTGCCATTCAGACATAGGTTTGCTTATTTTGGATGTTGAGGGATACCATTATTGGTATTGCCGACCTAACCTTTGTTTCATTTCTCTCTGGTATTTATTATAATCATCCCCACATTCTGCTGAACAAAATGCCGTGTCTACGACAATCGCTTCCTCCTTACACCAAATGCATTTCCCATTAGGACTTTGCAGGCTTTTTTCTCGGGCAGATAGCGCTGCTTTAATGATATCCTGTTCACGCTTTTGAGCTAAATCTGCTTCATCCATTATCAACTCCTATATAAATTTACGTATTGGAATGTTATTACATCCCTCTAATACCCATAAAATCTATGGCATTATAACCTATATTCACAAATCATATTCCGTGTACATTAAATCAGGTGAGGTGTTCTTCTTTAACATAAGAAAACACAGCAAGGAGCTCTCTATATAAAATAAGGCGAAATATTTGGATAGATTCAGATCGCAAACACAAACGCACTAAAGTAAAATCATGATATAAAGAAGTTATCATACAAGAACACCCAACTTCATTCGCTGTATTAAAATTCAATATATGTTGGATGAGAGATATTTTAATCCCTCTAATTATATACAGCCATATTAGATAGTAATACTAGCCTGAGTACATTCTAGAGAATTATAAGATCATCTATAGATATACTGAGGAGACTCACTACTATATAACACGCTTTTTATCTGTCAGGAAGACTTCGTTATATAGCGCACTAACTTATTAAATAAAAAATAGAAATGCATGCAAAGTATTTTACTAAAATTTCTAGTTATACTACATACTATGTGTATTTATGCATCATTCATTCATTACTTATAGTAGGATGGACCATTAGGTTATCAATTGTATAACGTACATCACCCCTTGAAGCTATAGAACGCTATTATTAACAATTATTGATTTTTAATATTTATTGAGATTATATCATCTATGCATCCAATGCTCAATATTGCCATCCGTGCTGTACGTCAGGCCGGAAACATTATGACTAAATACTATGAAAAAATGGATTCGATTGAGTCTAAACAGAAAGGTTATCATGAATTTATGACATATGTTGAGAAAGAAACACGATATCAGATGATTGCAATCATCCTCAAATCGTATCCACAACATACAATTATTACAACAGACAATAATACGATGCACACCGGAGATCAGCATGTGCAATGGATTATCAATGCACTGGATGGAAGCATCAACTACATTAAACGTTTACCACATTTTAGTATTTCTATCGCTATAAGAATTAAAGGACGCAGTGAAATTGCAGTGGTATACGATCCAATACGTAATGAATTATTTCGTGCTTGGCGTGGTCATGGTACTCAATTAAATGGTTATCGCCTACGTGGAGGAATGGTACGCGACCTCGAAAAAGCCATATTATCTACTAACTGCTCTTTCAAAATGAACCCAAACGCTTCACCTTATATCAAAATTATCGAAAAAATTTTTACACAGTGTGCTGATTTTAGACGTCATGGGTCAGTGGCGCTAGATCTCGCCTATATAGCTTCTGGTCGAATAGATGGATATCTTGCCATAAACCTTGCACCATGTGATTTTGCTGCAGGTGAGCTACTTATTCGAGAAGCTGGCGGACTAGTAACGGACTTGACTGGTTCGCACGACTATTTTTATAATGGAAACTTTGTCTCTGGTAACGTACGCATTGTGAAAGCTCTCTTAGCTCACATACGTGTTAAATAGATAAAATCTCATCCTCTATTTTTGTAAATACATCTACGCAACGATATTTTTATACATGTATTTGAAAAAAGATGTATCTCTCTATACATTAGATATCATAACTTAATTAACATGGCGGCTATATGCGCATATCTTAGTAGTACTCTTCACATATAATACAGGCATAAGAATTTCTTTAGTATAAAGACCGATAAAATAGCTTATAATAACGGTTAATAACACATAACTCAAATCAGTGAAGTGACTATATGGCATCATTATGTGTATGCATATTCCATCTCAATACCCCTAAGAATACCACATGAATATCACATACGGATATTCGACACACGAGGTCACTAGTATATATTCTCTTAATGCTATTGAAAGATAAAAGATAAACTAGCAGACTCTTTCTTAAGGAGTGTAAAAACATATAAATAAAATCAAAAATATAAGATTTCTCTATATATCCACCCAATAATAACATGCATAATATATTCTGCTAAAAATTACATAAAATGATTATGTGCGCCACACTGACGTTTTAAGTCTTTACAGTGCTTGCATTATCTACGTTGTATATATTTTGTTTATCATATAATTGTTTTTTTATAACACTTTTATTACTTAAATATTCCCTAAGCCCTCTATTTCGTAAATCACAAGCATAACAGTTTCTGCATCCATAACTCTTAATTCCGTTATAACATGTCATAGTTTCATCAATTATAAATTGCAGCATACCGAACGTATCTGCTAATGCCCAAGTTTCAGCTTTAGTTAACCACATCAATGGAGTTTTTAAAATTAATGTCGTCTCCATGCCTAATGATATAGCTTTGTTCATGGCTACTATAAACTCCTGACGACAATCTGGATACCCTGAAAAATCTGTTTCACACACTCCTATAATCACTGTTTTTGCCTGTAACTGATAAGCATATATGGAGGCTAGTGTTAAAAATAATATATTACGACCAGGAACAAAAGTGATAGGTATACGAGTATCTTGTCGCATACCAGATAAAGGCACTGATGTATTTTCCCTTGTAAGACAAGAAGCGACGAGATCATTCAAAATCGAAATATTGATAATTTTATGTGAACATACTCCTAGTTTTTTTACAATATCTCGTGCTATATCGATCTCGTAACTATGACGTTGTCCATAATCAAAAGTAATACAATGAACGAATTGATATTCTTGGATAGCCTGTATAAGGCATATTGTTGAATCTTGTCCACCACTAAAAACTACTACAGTGGCTTGTTTCATGCGTACATCCTTAATTAATGGTCTATATTCTCACTGATATAAACAGCGCTATTCGTCTGGACACTCAGTATATGATTAAGGTTTGCAAGTTCAATACTATTATAAAATATGCAATAGTGCTCAATGCTCATGCTTTATGCTAGGTTGTCTACTATGTTAAAAAGTCCTCAATACTTATTCAATAAAAATATATTTCAATGAATCGCCGTATCAATCTGTGAAAAACTAGAGTGCGTAGAAACCCTATGGTGTATGAAAATAATAATATTGTCTATGTATAATACATACATGTTGATATATAAATATAATATAAATTCTTTTTTAACTGAAAGATTACAGTTCTATAATTAACTTTCAGACAAAAGAAAGATATAATTTTACCAACACAAAAAAGTATGTAGGTATAAAATATACCAATATCTTTTGATATATATAAAAACTAGTCATATAATACACACACGAGAAAAATATTAAGAAAAATCCGATAAAATATCTATGGTATCATTACTTACCCAGCACGATAGAATCGTAAAAGCATTTCTCTCATATATACATCTATATAATTGCACGTAAGCCAGTGATATTATGGTAGAAGTTCGTATAGCTTGCATCAGCTTGATCTCCTTCGAATTTATGGCAATGGTACTATGAATCCTATGAACTATTACACTATCGTATTGACATACTAGGAATATTTTATTGATGTAATACTATATAAAAAACTTTATTTACAGCGATCACATAAATACTTGGTACAAATTTAATTCTCATTAAATTATATCAGATCAAACCGAAATAAAAAATCTATCATTGCCGATAAAATGAGGTAGATTTTATCTATCAGACTACTAAAAATATAATGAGAATATCACTCAACATGTAAAAATTAACTAAAATATTCACATAATATCTTCATGTTCATTATAAAAATAACTACAATGAATCCATGAATTATTATGAACAACATACTGTATTTTACCCATTACTTAGCGAGTCTCATTATACTCATATATATTTAGATAAATAGAATAATGATGTATCCAGTTCTTTGTGGAAAAAAACGCTATGACTATTTTATAAAATGACTAGAGACATACTCTCATGAAAAAAAATATTTTAGTATTTAACGCATTAGCACTTAGCCTGAGCCTCAGTATCGCGCTGCCTGCCTTGTCTTCTACCCTTTCTGAAGGATCTTACCATCCCTTGAGTTCGCCACAATTCATGAGCCTAGCGCCTATGCTAGAAACGGTTATGCCATCCGTAGTGAGCATCAATGTTGAGGGCCTGATACCACATAGAATCGAGCAATTTCCACAATTTTCGCCTTTTTTTAGCCAATCCCCTTTATGTCAAGAAGGTTCCCCATTCCTTGGATCGCCATTATGTCAAGGTAATGGATCTAATGATAACTACGGCATAGAAAATCCTCAACAAAAATTCCGAGCTTTGGGTTCAGGTGTCATTATTGACGCCATAAAAGGCTATGTAGTAACAAATAATCATGTAGTAGATAATGCAACAAAAATACAAGTACAACTCAGTGATGGGGGGAAATATGATGCTAAGATTATCGGTAAAGACCCACGCTCTGATATTGCATTAATTCAGATCTTAGAAGCTAAACACTTAACAGCTGTTATAATGGCAGACTCTGAGAATCTCCATGTCGGTGATTATACTGTAGCTATCGGAAATCCTTATGGCCTGGGAGAAACAGTAACAGCAGGAATTATTTCTGCTTTAGGACGCAGTGGTTTAAACCTTGAAAACTATGAAAATTTCATCCAAACTGATGCTGCAATCAATCGCGGTAACTCAGGTGGAGCATTAGTTAACCTGCATGGAGAATTAATCGGAATTAACACTGCTATTTTAGCACCGGATGGGGGCAACATCGGTATTGGATTCGCCATTCCATCTAATATGGTAAAAAACTTATGTGATCAAATGATTACTTATGGTCAAGTTAAACGAGGGGAACTAGGTATTATTGGAACTGAACTCAATTCTGAGCTCGCTAAAGCAATAAAGGTCGATGTGCAGAGAGGTGCTTTTGTAAGTCAAGTTTTACCACAATCTTCAGCCGATCGAGCAGGCATTCATGCAGGAGATGTGATTGTTTCAATCAACAATAAACCTATTGCTAGCTTTTCAGCGCTACGCGCTCAGATTGGTTCACTTCCAGTGGGCACGACAATGAAACTTGGATTCATCCGAGATGGTAAACCCATGGAAACACACCTAGCTTTACAACAAAGCAATACAGAGAAAGTAGACTCTGGTAGTATTTATAGTGGCATTGAAGGCGCAGATCTTAAGAATTATGACACTTATGGAGTAAAAGGAGTTAAAGTTGAAAATCTGAAACCTGGTTCAGCTGCAGCACGCATTGGACTTAAAAAAGATGACATTATTCTTGGAGTAAATCAGCAACCTATTACCAATTTAGGTGAGCTACGAAAAGTCCTTGAAAATAAACCTGCGGTATTAGCACTCAATATTAAACGTGGTGATAACTCTCTTTACCTGCTCATGCAATGATCATGTCATGTAAAACTACAGAGGTATCTATAGTTTTAGTTCTCATTAGATTGACTAAAATACTACATCAGATACTATCATCTATGCACTTTTAAGAGAGAATGAATATAAAATGCATAACAAAGACATCATAAAAGATAGTAGCTGATAATCAATATTTACGAAGATAGTAAATCATGTCTTAAAAACTATTTGTATTTTATTTATCTTATGCCACAACTCATTTTCTGGGTACAAACGAATGATTATTGTTACAGGCGGAGCTGGGTTCATTGGAAGTAATATTATCCATGCTTTAAATCAACAAGGCCATACCGATATTCTAGTAGTAGATAATCTTACTAATGGCTCTAAATATTCTAATATTTCAGATCTCAATATTTCCGATTACATGGATAAAATAGACTTCCGAATGTCGATTTTAGAACACACACGTTATTTTCCTAACATAGAAGCCGTATTCCATGAAGGTGCATGCTCGGATACCACACAGTGGAATGGTAAATATATGATGGATAACAACTATCAATACTCAAAAGAACTACTTAACTGGTGCTTAAAGCACAAAATTCCATTCCTATATGCATCTTCTGCTGCGATATACGGTCGTTGCAATGAAAACTTCATTGAAGCACGTAAATATGAAAAACCGCTTAATATGTACGGATACTCGAAGATGCTCTTTGACCACTACGTTCGCTGTAAATTACCAACCGCATACTCACCAGTATGCGGTTTGCGTTATTTCAATGTCTATGGAGCGCGTGAAAGTCATAAGGGTGCAATGGCTAGCGTAATTTTTCATTTTTATCAACAACTTAAAAATGGAAAGAATCCAAAACTATTTACTGGAAGTCAAAAATTTAAACGTGATTTTACTTATGTAAAAGATGTAACATTAGTGAATTTATGGTGTTTGGAGAATGCTATATCTGGTATTTTTAATTGTGGATCCGGTTACGCTACATCATTCCAAGATGTAGCTAATATTTTGCTTGGCTATCATAAAAAAAATATTATTGAATACACTCCATTTCCAGATAATCTTAAAGGATGCTACCAAGAATTTACAGAAGCTAACCTCTCTCAATTACGATTAGTAGGATACAATCAGCCATTCCAAAGTATTTCCGAAGGTATTCTAGATTATATGGAGTGGCTAAATTCTATATAATATAAATAAGCACAGATAAAATGAAGATCCTAGTTATAGGACCCTCTTGGATTGGTGATATGATGATGTCACATAGTCTCTATCAAAATCTTAAGAGCGCAAATCCTAACATAATTATTGATGTAATGGCTCCTTCTTGGTCACACCCCTTGCTTTTGCGCATGCCAGAGGTAAATGAAGCATTATTAATGCCACTAGGACATGGGGTAATCAAATTAATGGAACGCTGGAGTTTAAGTAAAAAATTACGCATCAAGCATTACGACCAAGCCTTTGTCCTCCCTGGTTCATTTAAATCCGCTATTATTCCTTTCTTCGCTGCTATTCCACAGCGTACTGGCTGGAGAGGGGAAATGCGTTACGGGCTTTTAAATGATATACGGATATTAAACCGTACCGCGTTGCCGCTGATGGTACAGCGTTATGTAGCATTGAGTTATCAAAAATCATACACTGACAATGCTAAAAATCTTCCGCAACCCTTTCCCATGCCAAAACTGAAAGTGCATGAGGAAGAAAAACATATTACCCTAAAAACTTTTGGACTATGCAATACAGACAGACCCATTATAGGCTTATGCCCTGGAGCAGCATCAGGTCTATCTAAACAATGGCCATATTATCATTATGCAACACTAGCAAAAAATTTAATTGCAAAAGGATACCAAATCCTAACATTAGGTTCTATGCATGAACAAAGCACTAGTCAAAAAATTCTTCTTAGCATCCCTAATACGATGCGTAACTATTATCATAACCTTGTTGGCTATACTCATCTTGAAGAAGCAATTATTATGCTCTCATGCTGTCATACTGTAATTAGCAACGACTCTGGACTAATGCATATTACAGCTGCACTCGATCGTCCACTAATTGCATTATACGGACTTAGTAATCCAGAATTCACACCACCTTTATCAAAAAAAGCACGCATTATACATGCCATGAATAAATATCATCGACTTAGAAGAAAAAGTGCTTCTACAGGTTATCACCAGAGTCTAGTCAATATAAAACCAGATCGAGTTATGTATGAAATGGAAGAACTCCATGACAACACCATAAAGGGTTAAATGCGAGTTTTAATAGTAAAAACCTCCTCCATGGGGGATATACTACACTCGCTGCCTGCACTTACTGATGCTATGTTATCTGTTCCTAATGTTTCTTTTGAATGGGTGATAGAAGAGGATTTTGCACAAATACCATCCTGGCATCCAGCAGTTAATCGAGTAATTCCAGTAGCTATACGTCGGTGGCGTAAAAATTGGTTTCGAAGTCTGGTGCGTAAAGAATACCAAGAATTTAAAAAATCTCTTCAATTATATTCATATGATGCTGTGATTGATGCTCAGGGGTTAATGAAAAGCGCTACTCTCGTAAGTCGTTTAGCTAAAGGTATTACACACGGAGGTGATATCCATAGTACAAAAGAACCTTGTGCAAGTTTTTGGTATGATAAACGTTATAATATCCCCCAAAAAAAACATGCTGTACAACGGACTCGTATACTTTTTGCAAAAAGTTTGCGTTATGATTTACCAACAATCATCGGAAATTATGCGATTGCACAACGCTTTAATAAAAACCTGCCACTAGATTCGGGTCAATATCTTGTTTGTATACATGCCACTACACGACGTGATAAAGAATGGCCAGAGATGCAATGGAGAAGGCTTATTAAGTTTATACAAACCACTGGTCTTTATGTTAAATTGCCATGGGGCATTCAACATGAATTTTTACGTGCAAAACGGTTGGCACAAGGCTTTAGTCATGTAGAGATCTTGCCTAAAATGACATTAGAAAAAATTGCACACATACTAGCTGGTGCACGCGCAGTCATTTCTGTAGATACAGGATTAAGCCATCTAGCTGCTGCACTAAACTGCCATAATATCACTCTCTATGGACCCACTAACGTCAAATTAATTGGTACGTATGGTCGAAACCAAATAGTACTATGTTCATTAGAAAAAAACATGACCACTCTTACCTCCGACACAGTTCAACTTTCTCTGGAACAACTTTTATATGAAACAACTGCATGTGATTAACTTAGCAAAGATGGGTGGCGTTGAGCGCCTTTTTTTACAGCATATAGATACACCTTCTGATGATAATCATGTGATCATGTGTTGTAGTAATAAGATTGGTACTGAAATTCACAGCCCCATTCTGTATCATAGGGTACAATTTGTGAATAGATTATCTAAACATCTATCTCTACGTTGTCCAAAGTTTTTACGCAAATATTGGATTTTATGGCAAATGTCTAAAATATCTGCCGATGTTATCATTATGTGGAATCTTGTTATCGAGCTCCCTTCAAAACCAAAAGACACCATACTCCTCTATTATGATCATGGTGCATCATGGCGCTTTACTAGAGACAATAAAACAAGTGTATTTTTTTCAATGTTAGATGGCGTTATCGCGGCATCACTGGCATCAAAAAGAATGATGGAATTACGTTTTAACTTACCATGCCGTCATCTTATAGTGCTGAACCGTATTAAAAATCCATGTGGCATACACAATGCAAAAAAAACGCTTCATAAACCTGTGCGCCTTGGGACTGCATCGCGTTTGGTTGATATCAAAGGGATTACTGTATCTCTACTCACGGTCCATGAATTAATGCTTCGTGGGCATGATATTACAATAGAGATTGCTGGAAAGGGAGAATATAAAAAATCACTGGAGCTATTAACACAAAAACTACAACTAAGTGACCGTGTAATATTCAGTGGTTTTCAGCAGGAAATGTCTAGTTTTTTTAATCGTATTGATATTTATATGAGTACGCCGATCACTGAACCATTTGGTTTATCTTGCATGGAAGCATTATATTATGGAGTTCCAGTAATTTTCCCTCTGATTGATGGGCAACCAGAAGCAATTCCAAACAATGTATGTGGACTAGGGCTGCATCCAACAGTATCTATACAAAACCACCAGAATCTTATAGGAATGCATATTAATTTTCCTCATTATGTATATAATCCGATCACTGATACTTTAGTGAAACCCAAATTTCTCTCACATTTTGAATGTTCGAATGCGGTGGAAAGATTAATGGTTCTTCATACCTATAATACATTTAGCTATAATGCACAAAAATATGCTACCACTCAGTTAGATTATAATCTCTTTCAAGAAAATTTAAAGAACACCATACGATATTTCAAAAATCAAAATAATTCTCCTCTATAACTATAAAAAATAACAACAATCCTGATGTCATACACATGATGTTATATTAGTACCGCTTATTACAGCGGTGTATGTGCTGATATCATGCTAACAATAGTACATATTATGCATTAAAAACGTCGAGACATAACTTACCTTTACAAAGAACTGTTTTTTCTATTTTACTTAATGGAAATACATATTTTCCAGTAATAGAGATACTCTTATACAAGATTATGATGCAAGTTGTGTTTAATAACTTTTTCAAGAAACTTTCATCACTTATACTACTAGAATCTATCTATTTATATTAGCACTATAAAATTTTTGAGATGAACACCATCATATTATTTAATGATATAGATGAATTTACTCATAATAATCAATTTATAAAGTGAATTCTCAATTTGTAAAATGAACAAAAGAGACTCTCAAAAAATTTAGAGAACATTCTATAATCAATAAGATGTACTCTGCTACGATATTATTGAGTAAATAAAAGTGACCTAAAAACCATTTATTGTATGAGATTGATATAAATACTTCATGTAAGTATTTTGCAAGAAAAGAATATAATGTATATTATACCTTTCACGAAGAATGATATTTTGTGTTTATAGAGAAACAAAATCCTACAATCTCTACGCATTATCATATATCTATGACTTGCTTATAGTTACTATATTATAATCTCATCAAAAGTATAATATAGAACTTTCATCCCAGTTAAGATGTTTTCTCAATATCATTATGATATCTCTTATTTCTATATTTTTTCTATTCTATGATAGAGGATATTTTTAGATGAAATCCTTGATGGGTCGTGCAGGATTCGAACCTGCGACCAATTGATTAAAAGTCAACTGCTCTACCGACTGAGCTAACGACCCAAAATATGGTGGGTGATGACGGGCTCGAACCGCCGACCCCCTCCGTGTAAAGGAGGTGCTCTTCCATCTGAGCTAATCACCCTATAACGATAATTTTTAATGAATCATTATATAGAACACTGATCATCTAAGTCAAGATTTTAGAATATAAATATATTGGTAATTTTAGATATGGCACTAACATCTCTAGTCATTAGACAAACTTTTTGATGTATACCTCCACTGATAATATCAGTGGCATACTCCATAGTATTATTATATATACTATCATGCAGTAGAGATAATTCAGTAATCTACTCATAGATAATTCTTTTTACATAGTCGTCACTATTTATGATATAGATCAACGATAATAAGGTTGTGCGAACATTTACCGAAAAAGCGTAAAATCATTACAGTAAAATAGTACGATTACCATGTATAAATACACGCTGTGTTAAAACTAAGTGCAAAGCACGACTCAGTACATTCTTTTCTATATCACGACCAGCTCTTATCATATCCGCTACTACATAGCTATGATCAATATGCATCATATCCTGCATAATTATAGGCCCTGCATCTAACTTATGGTTTACATAATGCGCAGTAGCCCCAATCATTTTTACACCTCGTTCGTAAGCTTGGTGATACGGTCTTGCACCAATAAATGCAGGTAAACAGGAGTGGTGAATATTAATAATTTTATTAGGATAACGATAAACAAATTCCGGAGTTAAAATACGCATATATTTTGCTAATACTATATAATCAGGTTGGTAAACATCGATACTAGAAGCAATGTTATTATCTTGGTCTAATCGTGTACAACCTTTAGGACTTAAGAAAACAAATGGTATATCAAAACTCTCTGCTAAATTACGGAGCTTTTCATGACTTCCAATCACTGCAGCAATATCAACATCTAACTCACCATAGGTACTCTGTATTAATAAATCGCCAAGACAGTGGGATTCTTGACTTACTAATATCACAATCTTATACCGTTTTAAAAAGTGTAATTCCCGCTGTGATCCCTTCGGTAAAATTGTATCAAGGTCTTTAAGAAATATTTGATTATCGCAAACACCTTCTAACTCAGTGCGCATAAAAAACAAAGAAGTCGTGTGATCCACAAACTCTCTATTGTTTACAATATTAAGTTGGTGGTTATAAAAGATATTTGTAAGTTTTGCAAGTAATCCCGCGCTATCGGTGCAAATAATTTTTAAAATTTTGCGTGGCTGTATTTCTAACTGCATGCTGCGAATAATCCTTTATATACAGTGAAATGCTTTTAATATAAACAATAGATATAGAATTTCTTATTCTCCACCATGCCAATTTTTAGAGAAATAAGAAAAAATAGTCATGATATCATCCTACTTTAAAAAAATTTATGATATACAATAAATATATTTCCCGCTTAAAATAGAGAATACTTGACAAGCTACGTCCATCTTCTCCAGAGTAAAATATGTGCATATTATATCTGATTTAATATTTTATAAATACATGATATGAATAACAAGACAAGTTAGGAAATGTATGATCAATTACTATAATTCATTTTATATATATTTTTGATACAATACAGATATGATCATAAAATTATCGATATTATATACAATATGCATTCATCATAACACTTAACCACCGCATCATACAGAATAAAGAACATTTCCCACAAATTACAAGCAAGGCAACTCCTTTAGTATATGCTATTAGCACATTCTTATTATGAATACTATCATATATATTATGTATTAAAGAGTATATACTTAACGAATACTCGATTCCAGATCAAGATAAATAATACATATTACGCATCTATACATCTACAATATCACTAAAATAGAGTTTTATAATTATTCACTGTCACAAAAAATCCTACATCATGTAATGATATTCATAATGTACTTAATGTTAGTGTGCGATACCTGAGAGAAAAAAATTCTAACTTATCAATAATAATTATTGCTATTAATTTTCAAAAATGAACAAAAACATAAAAACATGAACATCATGTCTATTTTTATAAAGCCATATCGATTACTGAAAAAACGTCAATACATATAGAGTCAGTCATCCTTACAGCTAACAACTAAGATACAGAAACTAGTGACTTTAACAAGAAAATCCGCATTTTGTAAGAAAAAACGAGTACTACACAAGACGTATCTATGCATGTTTATTAATGATGTCTAAAATATATTAGTATGATATGTATCATAAAAATAAAAAGTAATATGATTAATTCACGTACTGATACTCTAGTATATAGTTCGTAATATTTTTAATTTATATGTTTTTTGATGCTACCATCAAACTTATTATATCAGCAGGATATAATATATACTCCTATTATATAGGAGTTGTTTATTATACTAATAGTTTTTACTACCATAACTCAGATCATAAAAGTAAAAACATAATAGATCTAAAATACACATTCGGAGATTATGGAAAACAGTGATTACTCTGAGCGTGTCATAAAGAATTTGGTGGAGCTGGCGGGATTTGAACCCGCGTCCAGAATTGCTCTGCCTGTCAGCGCTACATGCTTAGTCCGGTTATTTGATTCATTGTTTAGTTGCGAACGAACACGCCACTAAAAACTAGCCTGATAAAATTTAACACTTTAGCTTTAAGCATAGCCTATGTGCGATCTCTTATAAGTTTGACCCCTCTATTTTCTCACCCTAAGAGAAAGGGCTAGTGAGAGAGAGGGCACCTTCAGTGTATTAAGCTGATTAAGCGGCTAATGCAGCAGGTGCAAAGTTATTATCGTTTGCATCTATTTTTTACGGCTTTTAACGAGGCCAACCGCCCCTCGGCATGCTCCTAAAGCGTTACATATTCTGTCAAATCCATAATCAGCCCCTTATATGATGTGCATCATACCTCAAAAATAAGTGTTATGCTAGCGAATCATTTGCTTATTCTTCATCATCCGCGCTTTATCTATCTTCCATTCTTGATCTTTAATAGATTTTCGTTTATCGAATTGCTTCTTACCCCTTCCTACACCCACCTTCAGTTTGGCCCAAGCGTTTTGCCAAAAAAGAGATAATGCTATTGCACTATATCCATGCTGATAAATTGTAATACATAGCTCATTGATTTCGTTTTTTTTTAAAAGTAATTTACGACTACGGGAATTATCACATATTACACAAGATGAAGTTTCTTTCAGAGCCTGAAATGTCGCGCCAAATAAAAAAGCTTCACTATTACGTATAGTAATATAACTATCACTAATATTCACTTGACCAACACGAAGAGACTTTACTTCCCACCCTTCAAGCAATAATCCAGCATTAAACTCTTTCTCTATAAAATAAGAGTAATAAGCACGTTTATTCGTTGTAATGACACTATACACAGAGTTATTTACTTTTTTGATCATGTAAGGCACCACTGCTATATTTAAAAGTAATACTTTATACACTTCTCTCACTACATATTAGATAATTTTATTATCTAAACAGTCTCTAAAAACTCAATCTCTCATACAATACAATAAACAAAAGAGCTTGCTCTTAATATAAGAATACTCTATATGAACAAAAACCATGATGCATTGACAAAAGAAGCCCTATAGTATTATATACATATGTCAATGCTCTAATAATAGAAAACTTCTATACAAACTATGTATATGCTGTACTAAAACCAGTAATAATTTATGCTATAAATTAGTATCCGAAAACACAAAAGTATCATCGACGATCATTCTGAACACCCTATATATAATATAACTATTTATTAGTGCTCTAAATATAAAAACATACAGGATAACTCTACTGGAAATTAGAAAATTATCTGAATTAATTAATCACTAAAACTTCTATGCAATACTCTGTAAAAACCATCATACCCCACCACTGGTTGATGTATAAGTAATTTACCATCACTGGAGTTATGCTGAAACGTATGATGCGTTATAATTTTGTGTACTCATTCTCTGACAGTATAAAAACATTCGATCTACTTAGATACATATGTAGCATCTAAATATACTATTAAAGGTTGAGGTCAACGTAATCTAAGAAATCTATCACTACTTAATACCTTATAATATAATTATGACTACCGATCAATATAAGTCAAAAATCATTATTAAACATTACTGGAATCAATATGTCTCAAATTAGTGATTCTCTATTAGTCCCATTTAGTACTGAAAAAATGTATCGCTTAGTGAATGATGTAAGTAGTTATCCACAGTTCTTATCGGGATGCATTTCTAGTCAAGTACTCAATGCAAATGATTTTTTCATGACTGCTTCTATAGAAATTTCTATAGCAGGATTTATACGTCAAAGATTTATCACTCGCAATACTCTCACTCACAACCATAGTATTCATATTCAATTACTTGAAGGACCTTTTAGAACACTAAGTGGTATTTGGAATTTTACTGCGAAAAAAAAAGAAACATGTCAGGTGCAACTACATTTAAATGTAGAATTTACTAATATATTTATGGAAATAGCATTTAAAACTACACTGGATAAAATTCATAGCAGTTTACTAAAAGCATTTAACAAACGTGCAAGGGAGGTTTACACTGCCTAATATTGCAATAAATGTAGTATATGCGCTGCCAAACAAGCAATATCTTTACCATATAGACATTACTGCGGGTAGTACGGTACAGCAAGCTATTATAATGTCTGGTATTATGCATCTGCGCCCAGAGATAGACCTCACAAAGAATAAAGTGGGGATTTTTGGTAGGTTCGTAAACTTATCTGACACCATTTATGATGGTGATCGTATTGAGATATATCGTCCTATCATCTCAAAACCTAAGAATAGACATCAAAATCAATAACATGAAGAAGATATACATGCAAAACTAGAGACAATGTATTAAAGAATACCCATACAATAATGCTTCTCCTTTCCTTGTCTCTTCACATGTATTATTATCATAATATAAATTATAATCTACATATATTAAACAGAATTGATCTACAATCAAGTATAAAACGTTATGGTCATTCATACCACAGTTGTCAGATTTATAAGCTACAAAATAATATCAACACGCCCATTCAAGGTATTTATATATCACGCATCTGGTCTTTTGTGCACGCCCAATGATATGACTCCAACTTTTCCGATGCTTTTAATACAATATAAAATATATAGCTCTACCACTAAAGACATCATCGTAATGCTGTATAATATTTCTAGAGGAATCTTATATGCCTATAAGTGTAAAATAATACCTCAATAATCACTTAATATTGTATATATCTAAAACATAATGTCTGATGTAAAACTGTTACGAGTTATAATAAACAACATGAAAATCTCACTGTATTATCCACAATACTCGCTTTTATCCTCTGCATACTCTAACAATAAAAATCATATTAACTATTCTTCAATACACCTAGAATTATAATATACAAAATAAACGTTACCACTGATAAACACTCTTGTATCCTTTACTAAACCTGAATAATTCCTATTATATGCATATTACTCCATACCTATAATACAATATTGATATATAGATAATCTCATTCCTCTCATCATGTAATGCATAGAGATAAGCTATTGCTTAAATATTGATCTCGATAATACTCATCGAAAAATGTTCGTTACAGAACTATCTTTACTCTCTCTCCACACTTAAGTGAAAATTCCATCTATCAGTACAAAAGTATCACTCAGATGATAGATACACATAATAAAAATGGAAATATATCACGTAATAAAGATTTACGCTCCTAACGTAAGAACATCTTGATCAGATTTACTATATAGTATAATCTATATTTACCTTAATCACAAAACTATACTTATACACCGAAAGTTCAGGAGATCAATAAAGAGATTATTTTATTCAAGTATGTAGCTTTACTATGTAATAACTAAAACATAAAATGTTATTCCAGAACATAATTTCATACAAATACTTACATTCTTAAAATATTTCCGTAGTTCTTTGAAATAAAATTCATTATATCATTGTATAATGCTTCCACAAAAAATTCACATTGCAAGCATGTTCATACTCAACTGTCTAATATCAGTAATAATCTCAGTCATAGCTGAATTAGAAAATAACACTAACGACTTCTAAAACAACTATACACTATACAATTCCCTAAAATAAGCTAGTTATGCTAAAATCATACTACAGAAATTATGCATGTATATCTATATTATCAAGTTTAATATGTAACTTAATTTATTCTGTATCATCATATTGATTTTGCGTTAAATTCTAAAATCTAAATCATATCCCTGCATGATGACAATATACATAGTATTACATATAACCACCGTAATCATGATAGAAGAAAACTGCTCACTACACATATAAGCCTCTGATGTAAATATATATGAGAGGTTTATATAATCATAAAATATGAAGCTCACAATTAAAGATGATGTAATTACTCGAGAATAGAAACATCTATCGCTATAAAAATATAAATAAAAGAAGATTTCATCTTTCTGAAGTCTACAAAAACACCCCCTCTAATGTTCTCTAGTTTTTAAGAAAAGTACTTCTGGGTGACGTTCCTCCACTATACGCATCTTAACCATCGTTGTAGCTAGATACGTGAGGTTGTTACCGCCATCGAACGCTAGATTTAACTCATTATGGCGTTGAAATTTTAACATGGCTTTAACATCATCACATACTACCCATCTGGCGGTAACAACATGAATTTCTTCATAAACGGCATTGACATTGTACTCACTATGTAGACGTGCCGCCACCACATCAAATTGTAATACACCTATGGCCCCTACAATCAAGTCATTATTATAGATAGGTCGAAATATTTGCACAGCACCTTCTTCAGATAACTGTACTAAACCCTTCAGCAATTGTTTTTGCTTTAATGGATCTCGCAGCCGAATGCGGCGAAATAGTTCTGGAGCAAAATTAGGAATACCAATAAACCTTATTTTCTCTCCTTGTGTAAAGGTATCACCAATCTGAATAGTTCCATGGTTATGCAGTCCAATAATATCTCCTGGGTACGCTTCACAAGCCTGTGAGCGATCGCCTGCCATAAATGTTAGTGCATATGTAATCAATATATCCCTTTTAGTCCTGACATGGTATAATTTCATACCTTTTTTATATTTGCCAGATACCACGCGCATAAAGGCTACTCGATCACGATGTCTCGAATCCATATTAGCTTGAATTTTAAAAATAAAACCACTAAATTTTTCATCAGTGGCAGCGACCGTGCGTGAATTAGTACATCGTGACATGGGTGATGGTGCCCATTCTATAATCCCTTCTAGCACATGATCAATACCAAAATTACCTAATGCGGTACCAAAAAATACAGGAGTCATCTCACCATTCAGAAATGCATTATGATTAAATTTATATGAAGCGCCATGAATTAACGCTAAATCCTCTCGTAACTTATGAGCATAATCATCACCAATTGTAAGATCCAATTCTGGGTTAGATAACCCTGGAATAGCATGTATTTTCTGAATAATATGACCTTGACCGGATTGATAAAGATATACCGTATCTTTGTATAAATGATAAACACCCTTAAAGGATTTACCACAACCAATAGGCCAAGTAATAGGCACACAGGTGATTTTTAGCTGATTTTCTACTTCATCAAGTATACCCATGGGATCACGGACGTCACGATCTACTTTGTTCATAAACGTAAGAATCGGTGTCTTTCGTAGCCGTGTGACATCCATTAATTGTTTTGTTCGATCTTCTACACCTTTTGCCGAATCAATTAACAATAAACAACAATCTACAGCTGTTAAAGTGCGATATGTATCTTCAGAGAAATCTTCATGCCCTGGAGTATCTAATAGGTTAAGTAATTTTTCACGATAAGGAAACTGCATCACAGATGTAGTAATAGAAATACCGCGCTCCTGCTCTATCTTCATCCAATCCGATCTCTTATATTGACAAGCGCGCGGACCCTTAGACCTTGAAGCAACTTGCAAGACTTTCCCGAATAATAATATCTTTTCAGTTATGGTGGTTTTACCTGCATCGGGATGTGAAATAATAGCAAAAGTACGTCGACGTAACACCTCTTGTAGATAAGATAAGTTTGACATAAAGATTCTTCTAATTTTATGTATTGATATATAGTAATACTGAATCATACATCTGTCGTAAGCAGCTACAATAGCCATATGAATTCAGCACTTATTGTAGCAATAATACCAAATTCTGCATGAGAAAAAATTCTTATGCATTATTAATGTTCCACGACTACAGTATATGCTCATAGATGATCTGCTTACCCACAAAATATCAAAAATTTTTAAAAACTATTAACGCATTTACTCTTCCATACGATTACTGTATCCAAAATATAATAACAGTTGTTCCTTACCCATATAAGTAGTAGTATCACTAAATACTTCTATATCGATAGATCAGTGATGAATAAAATAATCTCCATACAATACGAAGAGTCTTATAAAAACTCATGTGGTAATTTGTAATTCCATAATATTTATACATCGATTATAGAATAAACATTGCAATAAATAATAGCTATCTAATTAATATGCGCAATTATAAATTAAGTATCAAGATTGTTTGTATCATTATAAAAATAATTATTAACACTCTGTACACACAGATGTATTGCTAATGATTATAAGTATATTGAAAGAGAAACAATTTAATTTCGTGTATGTAAAATATGAATAATATTTCATATAAAATAATAATTTAGATTGAATAACATCATAATATTCTCTGCACAATACTTATAAAAATATACTACACTGTTTCTATTGCTCAATCAGTAATGAATAGTACTAATAAACTTCTTAGAGTACACAGTTGCACCCATAGGTAAATTCTCATTCCCATAACTTATACCTTACGTACATGTACATATTCAAAATAACATCTATAGCATATGCCTATGATGTTTTCATACCCACAAATAAACTATGGTGTTTAATATATGGTAATATATACAATGTAAGCATCATCTTGCCGTAATAAAAACACAAATATGCAATTCACTAATGAATGAAGCTCACTTCTATCCCTTGTATCACTTCCAAATACAGCGTGATATACTTGTGATACACACCTTATATTACAGAGACATAGAATTTACCTATACAACATCATCTCCCTCTTTATCAGACAGTGTAGAGAGTATCAGAAAGATTATGCCTTTTACACTAATCTTTCACGTTACCTACATAACATTAATACTGTATACTACACTTAGCTTACCATGCATATCATGCTAACTATTATATTTTCTACATATCTTATAATCACTGTTGGTAATTGACATCACAACCCATAAGCATGATATAATCATATAATTATGTATTAGGTGGCAAGATGTTTCATACTGCCGCTCAGCATGCTGTCATAATGCATAGGTACATAAAGATAAAATAAGTATATTTCTTGCTCCATTATCTATATCTGTAAGTTATATTTAAAGCGGTAGATAATACTGAAAAAAATAAAATACTGTAGATGCTACAATACTTGCTATTCACTTCACTGATATATACTACTTATCTCTTCTGTGTATCTTACTGACTACAACTAATAAATAAATACTGATATGTGGTTATATGTAATATATTTACTATTTTAGTTTTTATCTTTCTAGAAGCTTACTTTTCATTTTATAAAAATTAATCTTATTAATAATTCTGATGTTCACAGTACGTGTAAACAACATCACGCATTATGCATTAAAATTGCTTAGGACACATATGAGAAACAGTACTGCAGAGATTCGTCAAGCATTTCTTGATTTTTTTAAAAGTAAAGGGCATCAAGTGATAGCTAGTAGCTCTCTGGTCCCGGCATCTGATGCAACAGTATTGTTCACTAATGCTGGCATGAACCAATTTAAGAACATTTTTCTAGGCCAGGAGAAAAGAGAATATAGTCGTGTCACTAGTGTACAACGCTGTGTGCGGGCTGGCGGTAAACATAATGACCTAGAAAAAGTTGGTTATACTGCGCGTCATCACACATTTTTTGAGATGCTTGGCAACTTTAGCTTTGGTGATTATTTCAAAAAAGAGGCTATCTCTTTTGCTTGGGAATTATTAACTAGCCCCCAATGGTTTAATTTACCTCAAGATAGATTGTTAGTCACAGTATATGAAACGGACGATGAAAGCTTTCACATTTGGGAAAAAGATATTGGTGTCCCTTCTGCGCGCATTATTCGTATCGGTGATAATAAAGGCGCCCCTTATGCATCAGATAACTTTTGGCAAATGAGTGAAACTGGTCCATGTGGTCCATGTTCTGAGATCTTCTTTGATCACGGCGAACACCTTACAGGTGGCCCGCCAGGCAGCACGACAGCAGACGGAGACCGTTATATTGAGATATGGAATCTTGTATTTATGCAATTTAATCGTCAATCTAATGGAAATATGCTAACTCTTCCAGAACCTTCGGTAGATACAGGTATGGGGCTTGAGCGCATCGCAGCAGTTTTACAAAATGTGCATTCTAACTATAACATTGACATCTTTCAACAATTGATTCAAGCAGTCGCTAAAATAGTTGGTGTAACGAACCTCTACAACACATCCTTACACGTTATTGCTGATCATATCCGATCTTGTGCGTTCCTGATTGCAGATGGTGTACTTCCGTCCAATGAAAACCGCTCATATGTATTACGCCGTTTAATTCGAAGAGCGGTGCGTCATGGCTATAAGCTAGGTGCTAAGAAAGGTTTTTTCTTTAAATTAGTAGATCCCTTAATTCATATTATGGATTCAGCTAGTTATGACCTTCAACGTCAACAAAAAAAAGTAGAACACGTTCTTAAAATAGAAGAAGAACAATGCATAAAAACTTTAGAAAGGGGTTTAAAGATTTTAGAGGAAGAGCTCAGTCATCTATCAGCTGATACCATACCAGGTGAAATTCTATTCCGCTTATATGACACCTTTGGATTTCCAATGGAGTTAGCTGAAGATATCTGTCGTGAACGTAATCTAAAAATTGACAAATCTGGATTTGCAAAAGCAATGCAGCAGCAACGTCAAACAGCGCGTAATGCAAGTAATTTTCATGCTACTGCCGATAGACTTTATATCACTCAGAGTTCTGAATTTAAAGGATATCAATCCTTGACACTGCGCACAGTCATTATTCTGATCATAATAAACGGACAGATTGTGAATACTATCCATACAGGTCAAAATGGAGTTATTATTCTTGCATCTACTCCTTTTTATCCTGAAGGCGGCGGACAAGTTGGAGATAATGGTGTATTAAAAGGGTCTCATAATAGTCATTTTATTGTGAGTGATACGCAAAAATATAATAAAGCTATTGGTCATCATGGTCAATTAACCAACGGTACACTCAGTATAGGAGATGAAGTCGTAGCACAAGTTTGCGAGCAGCGGAGAACACGTATTTGCCTTAATCATTCAGCAACTCATCTATTACAAGCCGCTTTACGATTGATATTAGGACCACACGTAGCGCAGAAGGGGTCGTTCATCAACGAAAACACTTTACGCTTTGATTTCTCACATGATAAAGCAATGACACAAAAAGAAATCCAGCAAGTGGAAGTTATGGTTAATGAACAAATTCGTCGTAATCTACCCATTGAAACAAACACCATGGCATTAGAAAAAGCCATATCTCTTGGTGCTATGGCTTTTTTTAGTGAAACATATGCTCAATATGTAAGAGTCCTGGAAATAGGAAGGTTTTCTATAGAATTATGCGGAGGAACACATGTTAACCATACTGGTAACATCGGCCTGTTTTCTATCCTCTCTGAATCAGGTACTGCTGCAGGCGTGCGCAGAGTTGAAGCAACAACAGGGGAAGAAGCATTACTTCAAATATATGAGAAAAATCAAACACTATCTGAAGTCTGTCAACTCATAAAAACTAATCAGTATCAGATAAAGAAAAAAATTGCTTCCTTAATTCAATATACACATATTTTAGAAAAGGACCTTAATAAACTAAAAAACCAACAGGCTCTCAACGAGAGCAAGCTGTTAAGTCGTCAAGCTATTACCGTAAAAGGTGTGACACTGTTGGTTAGTAACTTAAAACACTTAGAAGCAAGAATGCTACGTATTGTATTAGATCATCTCAAGCATCATCTAGCATCTGCTATTATTGTGTTAGCCACTGTCGCAGATGGTAGAGTATCTCTAATTATTAGTGTATCTTCAGATCTCACTGATCTAATTACAGCCACTGACTTAGCAAATGCACTGGCACACCAAGTAACTGGGAAAAGTGGTGGCTCTCCATCTCTAGCATATGCAGGTGGCATTAATACAAAAGCTTTACCCGTAGCATTATCTGGTGTGTCGTCGTGGTTGTTAGATAAGTTAGAACGATAATCACCACACAAAACACCTCTAATCATAAATGTCTATTAAATAACACCTGTGAGTGAGGCGCATGCAATATAATAGCCTGCATAGTTATCCTAAAACTCTCTATACACTAAGAGAGCTAGTGTTTTTATTAAAGTATGCATAATCATTTCGTTTAATCACTCTGTATGCAGGCGGTAAAAAACCACCTGCATACACGTCATATCATGCTAGTACGAATCGTCAAAACAAGAAAATAGTATCATATAGAATAATTATATATACTACAAGGATCCCTTTATGCCTAACCTAAACCAAGATACATACATGCCTCTATGGTAATAGACATGGATGATTAGATTATCCAATATTTATATAGTCTAAAAATATTAGCATATCATCCAATATGTACTCAATATATAATCCCTTATCTAGTATATAGCGTAATATGCTAATACGTTACTAGTACTCTCAAGAAGAATATGCGACACTATATTAATTTGTTTAGGAGAAAAAAATGCTTATTTTAACTCGCCGAGTAGGTGAAACCCTTATGATTGGCGACCAAGTAACTGTCACTGTACTAGGAGTAAAAGGTAATCAGATACGTATTGGCGTTAATGCCCCTCAAGATATTTCAGTTCATCGTGAAGAGATCTATCAACGTATACAATCAGAAAAAACAAAATAAACTAATTACTAATACCTTATGTATGTATGTGCTATGTCAAAAAAAATAATAAAAATTTTTCAGCACACTAGACTATAGTAAAACAGTACTCAGATTTTGCTCTCCCTATAAGAAAATAAAAATTTTTAAATCATATGAACAACTATTCTGAGTATAATCTATCTAATATAACCATATGCTAGCTTCATCACTATATTGTAGAATATATACCAGCACCCCTATCATAACTACAAAAGATAGGGGCTACGCAAGCCATTGCAACCATCAAAAAATTATTGCTATAGTTTTTTTAAAAAATACTTTGGTGTACATCTTCTCTCAGCGTATATACTTAAAATAGCAATTATTCCATTTATAGATGAGTCTAGTGCTTTCTGACACAATAAGATTGTGCCCTAGGGTAAATTTAAAATCACAATATTCATTCTTATGAATAATGCTGTATTTGATAATATAATTATACTAATAAAAATATGCATCCAGGTCCATATACGCTGCAATCCTTAGAAATATATCAGAATATCATCACGCTCTTAATGCGTTACCATCTTTATGCTTACTCCTATTAGTATACATAATATTAATTCTTATCCTATCATAAAAAGAGGCATACTATCACCCTCAATATATATAACCAAGATATACTATCTGATAGCCAATGGTGCAAGTCTATAAAACACTATTTTCAGAAAAAGAAAATTAAGCAGCATCTAGTACAATCGTAATAAAGCACCTAATCTTCATGGCACTATATGTAGAATATAAAAATAAAGATGTCAAGGAGAAAAAGTACAACTAAATACAGAGAATGAGTACATAGTCAATCACCAAAAAATCAGACTACTCCCCCAATGTAACACAGTATTACCATATGAGTCTTCCATCATAGGATATACAAAGAAACTGTGATCACATATTCTGACTGTACTGAAATAAATATGCATCTTGTACAGTATGATGGATCAAAATATTTGATACTATGAACATAGAGATATTATAGTATTAACTTAATCGCAATTATAGTCTTATAATTGCATAACATCCTGTATAAACGTATTTTATCTCACTGAGATACATGATGATGATTAGAGTCTAGGATGCCAAAAAATATACCGCTAAACGGTAGACATACAGTTGAACCACATGTTGTTCTAAAAAACGTAAGTTTTGATAAGCATAATTAGTGTGATTATTATCAGATATCTTGTGTGGGAAACACTAAAAAATCAAATAGCTATCCTGTTTATCCTATTATCAATCTTTTTTTGTCAAAAATTAGTGAGAATATTAGGAGCAACGGTGGAAGGTGATATTCCAATCAATATTGTGCTCACAATATTAGGGCTCAGTATACCACTTATGGCACAACTCATCCTACCGTTAAGCTTATTCTTAGCTATTTTAATTACATTTGGGCGATTATATGCTGACAGTGAAATCATCGTTATGCACGCCTGCGGTTTAGGTAAAAACGTTCTAATTAGGTCTTCTATGATCTTAATACTTTTAACCATACTATTAGCTATACTCAATAGTGGTTGGGTTGGTCCTTGGTCTGCTCGATATCAACATAAAATTATACAGCATGCTAGAGAAAATCTCAGCGTAACCGCACTAATGGCAGGAAAATTTCACAAATCACCGGATGGTAATACAGTGTTGTTCATTGAACATATCAATAAGTATATGTTCAACAATGTCTTTCTTACACAGTCACATAAAGAAAGAAATACTCAACCTTATATAATTATTGCAGAACGTGGTTGTATAGATAAAAGAAATGATGGTGCACAAATCGTAACATTAGACACTGGGTTTCGTTTTGAAGGTAATCCATTGCTGCATAACTTCCGCATTACAAATTTTAAAACTTATAAGGCGATCATACATCCTCCTACCATTACACGAGACTTTAATAACGCTGAACAAATGAACTTTCCTGCTTTGTGGGCTATTAACGCTCATATTCCTAATTATCGTAGTGAACTGCATTGGCGTTTAACATTAGTATTCTCAATATTAGTAATGGGGTTAATTGTAATACCATTAAGTATAATAAACCCTCGTCACGGACGAGTACTCTCTATGTTACCTGCTATGCTACTCTATCTAATATTTTTTCTGCTACAGAGTTTAATGCAGTCTAGTGGTCGAAAGGGACAAATTAATCCTGCTATATCAATGTGGATTATTAATTTTACTTATCTAGGACTCGCAATATTGTTAAATTTATGGGATACCCCTTTATTCCTACAATTACGAGAATGGTGTATTCGTAGAGGCAAAGTATAATATGGTAAGTGTTTTTGATAAATATATTGGAAAAATTATTGCTTATCATATCCTTTCTACTTTACTGATGCTCACATCACTTTCTAGTATGATTAAATTTGTTGATCAATTACGAAAAACTGGACAAGGTGAATATAACTTACTTAGTGCCGCACTATATACCATCCTCAGCATACCGAAGGATATAGAGGTATTTTTTCCAATGGGGGCGCTGTTAGGCACTTTGATAGGATTAGGGCTATTAACTCAAAATAGAGAGCTTATTGCAATGGAAGCGGCGGGCTTCACACGTATGAAGATTATAGGATCAGTAATGAAAATTACTCTTCCGCTGATCGTCCTTATGATGCTGGTCGGTGAATTCCTCGCCCCGATAGGGGAAGACATGGCACGTAACTATCGGATAAAAAAACTGATGCATACAACTGCATACTCTACCCCAGGTAGTGTCTGGATCAGGGAGAATACGAACTTTATTTTTATTGAAAGAATACATGACAATAATCACATTACTGGCATTAGCATGTACATATTTAGTCAAAATAAACGTTTGCATACTGTGCAATATGCAAAGTCTGGTAAGTATAATATAAATAAAAAATTATGGGACTTAGCAGAAATCTATCAATCTGATCTCAATCAGAAATACCAAATTATCAATACGCATACCTTACATAACGAGTGGAAAACATCCATAACACCTAACAAATTACGGATACTTGCTCTTAACCCCGATACACTATCAATCCGAGGGCTATATAGCTATTTAAAATATTTACATCAAAGTGGGCAACAAGGTACACGCCATCAGCTAAGCATGTGGGGGAAAATATTTCAACCTCTATCTCTTGTAGTCATGATGTTAATGTCACTGTCACTTATCTTTGGACCATTACAAAGTACATCCATGGGTGTCAAAATCGTTACAGGAATTAGTTTTGGTTTTCTATTTTATGTTCTGAATCAAATTTTCGGCCTATTGAGTTTGGTGTATCACGCCTCTCCTATACTAGGAGCTCTTTTACCAAGCACATTATTTTTTGTAATTAGTATTACTATACTCGTGATATGGAAAAAACAAAGAATATAAGGCGTTTCAGGAGAAACTCTTATGAATAAAGATCACTCATACATAAAAAGTATGGAATGTACTGTAATGTTACGTTTAAAAAGAATTCATATTTATAATACTTATAATGCTATTTGTTCACTACTAACAAAAATTCATAAAACCATTCATGTCATGGCTAATAATCTAAAATCTCCATTAATAAAATACAGCTATATTTTTATATAAAATTTTTCAAATGTAAGGAAATGGAATACATCAGAAACCACCACTAGATACACTCTTATCATCTTTCACTCTTTCTATATTAAAAAACAACCTACTCTCATCTTGTAATGTAACGTGAACGCACGTAAATGTTATCACCCTCTAAATTCTAATAATATTTTTGTATTATTCAGCCGCTAAAATCATAAAGTGTACTTGTGCTTAAATATATATCATACAGTTCACGGATAAGTCTCGCTTATACACTATTATCTAAAGGATACATCTAAAAAGTAAAATATTCGTATCCATAGATAATATTTTCTGGAAAACAGATAGAAAATATAAGTGAGTACATTTTTGTTGAGTACTACGCATCTACGATGTTAATAATCATTGGCATTCTATGTAACACTCAATTCATTACATTAAATGTATATTCTTATTAAAAACATATTGACAATCTTACATATTGCATAACACCTATACAACGTATACGAAAAATAGAATGATATATATCATTTATTTTATTTAATTATCAATTTAAACACATACATTGCACAATAATATATTCTGTTGAATAAAGCACCATACGTTAATACACTTCACATCTATTAATAACTGATACACCACAAACCTCTTATATCTATGAATTTTGAGTTTTCTATACAATTGTATTGCTAGATCAACCTCAAAAAATGATGATAATAGCTGTATACTAACGGTTACCTAATTATATATACTAAAATCATATACTATTATGCACACAGTGAAAATAACATATACACTCATAAATAGATAACTGCAGATAGCAAAAAGAACATGTATAGCTTTATGACAAAATAATAGATTATACGAAAAGTAAGACATATGTGACCATGTCATTCAAGTCTTACTTTTTATTTAATGACATTGCTAGTTAGCATACAACACTGAATGTCCACTCACACGGCACTAAATACACGCTCTTAATGCGTAGAATTGAAATGATGATATCACTATGTTATAACTCTCTCACAAAAAGCAATATTTATTTATGGAGAATTACACATTCCATCATACGGCGAATGCTCATGCATTCTTTTTTAATTCTTATCGTTATCACATGTGCACTAATACTCTATTGTTATATCAAATACGTAGCGTAGCTACACTACATAATTAATATTATTATTATATTTTATCTGCTATTAACTATCAATAAGTGCACTGATGTATTGATATTAACGTACCAATTGTATTTTCTCCTCTCTATCGATATAGATAACAAATTCTCTATAGAGCGATACAAAGTTAACAACTATGTAACGCTAATATAGGCGGTACATATAGACTACTTATTACTACAGGGAGACTCTATCTATATTTTTTTGCAGGTCATATGAGATCAATTTTAGTAAACTTATCTCTTGATCATTTTTATAATTTCTCTGCTCACTCGTAACAATAATATACAATGTCATTAATCATACGAGAAAAATGATTTTAGTCATAGTTCTCTGCGTAGTGTCTAGAAAAACAACGTCACTCTTATCTATACATCAACTATCTAACATCATATCTCTAGTATTTCTTTGAAAATAACCTGATTACTTGTCAACAAAATATTGTCATCATAACTAATTTATCACTGATATCGGTCATATAGGTGACCACTCTGACTATGTTCAAAAAATAATATCTTTTTAAGACAAAAGGATTCATAGACATATAGAATATATTCACGACACTGTTTCAATACAAATCCTCTATATCCATATGCCACATCTAATGTTGACAAAAGAACCTCTATACTATTTTTTTAGCAAGTACTCCCAGCGTAATAGTTGTTCTATTAACAATAACTCAGAATTAACCCCTGCTATGGTTGATAATCTTTTATGACATGTGATCCAAGTATCAATGCTTGTATCAAGAACATTACTTGATAAAAATCTTCCAATATTCATTACTAACGATAGATGATCAATATTACTAATGAAATTTTCCGCACCTTGTCGATATTTTGATGCATCAACCAATAAAGAACATAGCCAATAAATACACTGTATTGCATTATTATGGTTTAGCACTGGTAGTAAGCTAAAAATATCACCAGTTAATGCTTTAGATAAATTAGAGCAGACACGCAGACGCTGTTCCCATAATGGTCCTGTTAGTAATGCTAACGCTTTCAAAGGTGCGCCAGCGGATAAACGTAAAGCAGTACAGCCTTTCTTGTATTCAGATGGGTGCTGCTGGTTTAACCATTTTAAACTGAACTCCTCATCAGGTGTGGATAATTTTAATAAAAGACAACGACTACGCAATGTAATTAAGAGAGATGAAGGTTCGTACACCGTGAGAAAAAACCAGGTGTTAAGAGAGGGCTCTTCCAGAGTTTTTAAAAGCGCGTTCGCTGCCGATTCCGTTAATTTATTGGCGTCTAGCAAAAAAACAATTTTTGCCCCTCCTAAATAGGAATGATGATAAAGTTTTTCTATAACATTACGTATTATATCAATACCAATTGTATTGGTATTGTTTTGTGACTCTATGTAATAAACATCAGGATGAGTGCCAGAAAGCATCAACTTGCAGGCATGACATTGCCCACAAATTTTTATATCTCGTCGATCGCAGCACATCAACCATCGTCCAACTTCTCTAATTAACAACTCCACTCCCATACCTAATAGCGATTGAATCAGTAAAGCATGATGACTTCGATTCGCTGTATGTTGCATGAGAATTTTACGGTAACTGTAGTTCAGCCACGGATACCAACACATGTATAATCATATCCTCACTAACGAATGGAGAATGTTCTATATAATTTCCAAATATCCCTGCTACTTTTATACTCTACAATATATTATTTAATTTTAGCCTCTTTATACAGTACATGCTGACGCACAACCGGGTCAAACTTTCTAAGCTCTAATTTATCCGTCTTATTGCGCTTATTCTTAGTTGTAGTATAGAAATGACCTGTACCCGCAGATGAAAGCATCTTTATTTTTTCACGCACACCTTTAGCCATCTTATATTTCCTTATTGTTTTTGTAATTTGAGCCATATCTCCGTAACTTAGTCAACACTTGTTCAATACCATTTTTATCAATAATACGCATACCTTGAGCGGATAGCCGTAACTTAATGAAACGTTTTTCACTATCTACCCAAAAACGATGAGAGTGCAAATTGGGCAGAAAGCGGCGTTTTGTCGCATTCATAGCGTGCGAGCGGTTATTACCGGTCATGGGACGCTTTCCCGTAACTTGGCAAATTTGTGACATTTTTTCTTTCTCCGGCAGTCTCAAATAAAATTGATATAAAAGCATAGTATAGATGTTATCGTTTATCTATTTACATTAATGACGCTTCAGTACAACGCTCTAGCTCACCTTATATTAGAGAGCTATGGAAACCCATAGCTCTCTAATACCGAACAAATAATACGGCGAAATACGCACAAAAACACAATAATAATCTCAATATCATTATGAAAAATATTGACGGTGATGCTCAATGATATTCCTTTTAATACTTTAACAGAACAATGTCTGTATTATAGCAAAGCACGTACATGTTCATATGTCGTATCTTATCATTAGATGTGAATTATCTAATGCTTTTTAACAAAACTATTCATTATATGGTCTTTTAAGACAAAATATATTAAGTATGTGATATATTGAATATATGATAATCCTATAATGAATAGCTTGAAAAGTGCTCAGAGGTAATTTTATATGCCTATATGTGTAATTACTGGCAATTCATATTTTCATATAAATATATATTTTTACCTATCATAATAATGTTAGAAACAACAATTGATTATATTCATATTTAATATAATAATAATATACTATATTAATAAATAATTAAATTTTAATATACAATAAACGTTATAATATATTATATAATTAAAAATACATAAAAGATTAAAAACAAACAAAAATTATATCAATAATAAATAATTATAAACATGCTATGTACATTAAATTATAAATGAAGTTTTTAATATTTTATAATGCAATTTAAATACAGAACAGAGTATAGATAAAAACTTATATTCTAATATATCATATGCACTAGTGCAGGCCTAACTCATAACCACTAAACCTCTCCAACAATCATAAAGTACAGGTAATATTTTATTACTTAGTGATATGAAAATAAAATGCATCCATGTTATATATAAATGATATTATTGACATCACACCAAATATCTATTACTACTACAATAGTATACAATTTTTAGAGTCATATGAATGCATAATCAAAAGCAGAAACGAAATACTCCATAAAAGTGGACATCAAAAAAGAAAATAACACTATAAAGTTACTGATATGGCAAAGTCATCTTATCACAACGATATTCCTCGTATTACAATATTTTTATATTTTGATCATTAAATATTCATTCTTCTCTGACAGACTATAAAATATAAAAAATCTATATGTTTATATATACCAATCAGTAAGGTACAGTAAGAAATAACAATAAGTACTTTCTCTTGTTAAGATAAAAATATTCAAACGACTGCGAGATTTTATACTATAAAATATATACTGAAACACAAACTTAAAAACAAAAAAATATACAATGTTTAAAATGCTAATAATTTAAATGCTACACTGGTATATACATATAACATAGGAGACAAATTCATCATAAGGTATTAAATTCTTTTAATATTCAGTAAACAAACCTAAAGCATGATAAACTTTTTTTAATGTTTTTTGAGCGCCTGTACGTGCTTTTTTTGATCCTAGATCTATTACCTGATACAGGAAACTTTCGTCGTGACGATAAGTATGATACAATTTATTTAATGTGCCTAACATCTCGGACACTGCCTCTGCTGTCTCAGCTTTAAGATGCCCATATAATTTACCAGAAAATTCTTCTTCTAGTACACTGATTGATGTGCCGCGTATAACTGATAGGATCACTAATAAATTTGAAATACCAGGCTTCGCCTTTGGATCATAGCGAATCACTGGAGGTTGATCGCTATCAGTGGTCGCTTTTTTAATTTTTTTGTGAATGGATCGTGAGCTTTCTAAAAGGCTAATAAAGTTATTATGATTACGATCACTTTTAGACATCTTGGTGGTTGGGTTGAGCAACGACATGACACGCCCACCGCGCTGCGGAAATAATGCTTCAGGTATGATGAATATATCACCATACAAGCTATTAAAACGTGATGCTATGTTACGACTTAATTCTACGTGCTGCTTTTGATCTTCACCAACAGGTACGATTGAGGTCTGATGCAAGAGGATATCAGATGCCATGAGTACTGGATAATTAAACAGCCCAGAATGAATATGCGCTGCATAGCAGGATGACTTATCTTTAAATTGAGTCATACGATTTAATTCCCCAACATAAGTATAACAATTTAAAATCCAGCTTAACTGAGTATGTTCAGGTACTTTTGATTGCAGAAAAATAATACTTTTTTGAGGATCAATTCCACAAGCTAAATACAATGCTACTGTATCTAACGTAGCCTGTCGTAAAACTTTTGGATCTTGTCGTACAGTAAGAGCGTGTAAATCAACAATACAATACATACAGTTATAATCATCTTGAATTTTTACCCACTGCTTTAATGCACCAATATAATTCCCGATAGTTAATGCACCTGATGGTTGCACACCGCTAAATACAATTGGTTTACTCATCTTGCTACCTAAATCATTAGAACTGAAGGATGGTTATTAATAATTCACAATATTGTTAAATGGTATGAAGGGAATACTTATGCAATACTATCTGTATATCTTTATAGAAATTTTAACTTGAAATTACCTCATGATATCTCATAGTAGTGATAAAAATATTCCATAAAATAAAAAACGAGTTTTTATGATTACTCATTACTTTCTTTTGTACTTCGATCTTATATTATCATCAATGTCTATACTTTTTTTATTGTCTCTTTTATATTAAAGAGAATCAAAAATTATTGCTAACTTAGACTAAAGTATATATTTCATTTTACTCAGAGCTGTATGGGGACACCTCTGAATCGAACAATCATTTATAATATACAAGGTATATTAGAATGAAATTTTTTAGTATATCTAAAATTAGATCTTTACTTTTGTAACAGGTGACATATTTTATACATTCTATTGCAAATATAGCACATCAAAATTCAATGGATTAAAGTATTTCATGCCATAAAAAGATATACTTTTCCTCTCTCTATCCATGGTTAATAAAAATATTCTAAGCAGATACATGCTTTTAAAATAAATATTCGATACAGTATCATTCTTACTTATAGGTGTATAACATATAAATGTAGCTGTGCATACAGTCTATCGTTATGCATCTGATATCTCACACTCTGATTGATAATAAAATATAAATTACGCGACAAATATGTAGTCAAACATGACACTCCTTGTTGAGTATTGCTACTTACCAATAGTGGTATATTTACTTATCTACAAATTATATAGTATGTTTTTCACGCTAATTACTTCTACTACTCGATACATCTATCACCACCGCTATGTATTTAAATAATATTTTACAAAGCGAGCATAAAATATGTAATATGTAAAAATTGATGTTTGAATTCTTTTATAGACATAAATGCTTTAATAAAAATTTATGACAGTGCTCTAACTTTTTCTATACTACATATTAGTGTAAAAATGGATAACACATCATATCTGAACTCAATGGATGCACTATCAGTAACCAATCCTAGCGTAATATCCTTCACTACCCTATGATGTACTTTCTATATTACAGATATACAAATATTTATTTTTGCACACCCTGGTGTTTACGTAGCCATGCATAATCAGTTATTATTGCTTTTATCTTTGTATTATTAATAAGGTATACTAAATCTTACTATGTCTACAATTGCAAAAAAAATGTTAGTAACATGTGCTCTGCCATATGCAAACGGTTCTATCCATCTCGGTCACATGCTGGAACATATCCAGGCAGACATTTGGGTGCGTTACCAAAAAATTTGTGGACATCAGGTGTATTTCATCTGTGCTGATGACACACATGGGACACCTGTAATGCTAAAAGCGAAGAAATTAGGACTTTCCCCAGAACAGTTAATTTCGCAAATTAGCCAAGAACACCAAGCAGATTTTTCAAGATTTAATATTAGCTATGATAATTATTATTCAACTCATAGCCCAGAAAACCGTGAATTATCTGAATTAATTTATACACGCTTGAACAGAAATGGTTTTATTAAAAAACGTGTGATTACTCAACTATATGATGAAGAAATAGGAATCTTTCTTCCAGATCGTTTTGTACAAGGCACCTGCCCATCCTGTCAATCGCCGGATCAATATGGTGACCACTGCATAATCTGCTCTTCAACGTATAACCCTTCTGAACTACTTAATGCTAAATCTGTTTTATCCGGCAGCACACCTATTTTACGTAACTCAGAACACTTTTTTTTTGATTTGCCACAATTTAGTCCTTTTTTAAAAAAATGGATAAATTCTGGCATGCTACAAGAACAAGTCATTCATAAACTGCAAGAGTGGTTTCAGATTGGTCTACAAGAGTGGGATATTTCACGTGATGCACCATACTTTGGTTTTGAAATACCTAACGCACCAGGTAAGTATTTTTACGTCTGGCTAGATGCACCCATTGGCTATATGGCAGCATTTCAAAACTTATGTCGGAAACGTCAAGATATTAATTTTTCATCTTTTTGGAAAAAAAATTCTGATACAGAACTATATCACTTTATCGGTAAAGATATTATTTATTTTCACAGCCTATTCTGGCCTGCAATGCTAAACGGAAGCCAGCTACGGACGCCAACAAACATTTTTGTTCACGGCTATCTCACAGTGAATGGTACTAAAATGTCTAAATCACGCGGTACTTTTATTAAAGCGACGACGTGGCTAAAATATCTTGATTCTGATAGTTTGCGCTACTACTATGCATCTAAGATTTCATCACACATTGAGGACATTGACTTAAATCTTGAAGATTTTGTGCATCGTGTAAATAGTGATATTGTCAATAAAGTTGTTAACCTGGCCGCACGCACAGCCTCTTTTATTAACAAGCGGTTTTCTGGTCAATTATCTAATACTATTTCCGATCCAGAACTGTATAACACCTTTATTACATCCTCTACTACAATTGGTCATTTTTGGAATAATCGTGAATTTAATCGTGCAATACGTGAAATTATGAAACTAGCTGATATGGCCAATCGTTATATTGATAGAAAAACGCCTTGGATTATAGCAAAAAAAACAGGAAGAGATACTGAATTACAAGAAATATGCTCGATGGGTATTAATATGTTTTATATATTAATCAACTGGCTGCAACCAGTCACCCCTTTACTTGCTCAGAGATCTGAGCAGTTTTTAAACCATGAAATTATATGGAAAAATATTGGACGGCCATTGCTCAATCATAAGATTAACCAATTCACAAATTTATATAATCGCATTGATATAAGCCAAATTAATCACCTTATGGCATCTGTAAAAGAAGAAAACCTAAAAAATCAATAGCTGTATACTACTCATCTCATATATGTTATGAATATATAAATACACAGCACCGTGTGTACTATATATACTAAACGAGAAAACCTAGTTAAGATTTATTATCCACGTATGAACTTCAAGTATGTATTACATAAAAGTATCTTTATGTATTAAATTAAAAATGTTGTTACTGACATAGTCGATATCGTAAAGAACCGTGAGATGCGCACAATAATATTTTATATTGTGATCATGTACTTGGTACTGGTAGTACTGCGCTTCTTCTCACTTAAGATACGAGGCATATGAGATGTGTATATATACTAAAGTCCTATTAAATAAACAATTAAATAACATCACAACAGTAAAAACATTACCATCGACTTATAATATCTCTGATCATATCAATCGCATACATCATTAAATAGATTTTGATTTCACCTATCGCTATGAGATATATATCGCCCTATCTTCCTGTTATAAACTTGTATAATATAACAATATAATACTACAAAATTTATACATTCTTTATGATGAGAAAAATTTATATTTTAAAAAATTTAGTTGTAGTTTGAAAGTTCCTCGTAAGCCAGTGAATATATTTATTCACGATATGTCTGCTCACACCATACATTCAAATTATACTAGTGATCTATATAATAACGATTATATCTAGTACTATATAATAATCATCAAAACTGTAACAGATACTCTCTTGACAAGAGATAATATTACTATACATATTTATTTTCTATCGTATAGATAACTATGAGTATATTATGCTAATAATATACATCTTTATTTATGTCTAATTCTTAACGCTAGAAGTAGTCTTCTCTGCCGAGAAGACTTTTTCAGGTATAGTAGATCGTTCTAGAATTTCAAAAAACAAGTCATACTTATTATGCGCATTTCTCTCATAATATTGACTAAATATCTCTTTCCACTGAGTACGCTCATAGTGCGGAAAATGAGTATCGCCTATAACTATTTTATTAATGTGTGTGAGATATAATCGTTGCGCACTTGATATAAACTGTTGATATACTTCCCCGCCACCAATTACCATAAGCTCTGGCACTTCTCCGGCAGCGCTAAAGACATCTTCGATATTCGTCACCCATCTCACCATGGCAGTGCTTATCCTAGGAAAACGACTTAAAATAATATTAACGCGCCCTGATAAAGGAAAGGGAAGGGAGTCCCATGTACAACGTCCCATGATTATTGGTTTATTAAGTGTATTTTTTTGAAACCAATCTAAGTCAGCAGGTAAAAACCATGGTATAGTGCTCTGGCGGCCAATAATATCATTGATAGTTACAGCTGCTATTAAACTAATCATCATACTCTCAACCTTGAAAAAATAGAACCATGAACATCCTATCTCTTAATATCAGAGATAGCAGACAATTATCTTATCCAATCTATTTTTATCAATTATAAAATACGATTATATGTAAAAACTAATATGCCTTACTATCTTTTTATTATACAATCGTCCTCAATAAACGGATTGAAATTCTTATATAATACCCACTCCAATAACATGATCTATTCATGTCAATCATACAAAAATAGTCATAAAGAAGTAGTGTACGATACTGTATAACACTAACTTCTTAAATCATGTATGGAAACCTTGTATTATTTTAATTATCTTTGCATATCTTATGAATCTATTAAATAGACAGCCCTTCATAATCTCATGATTCAGAAAATATGCACATTATTGTTGTAATAATCACAAAAATTTCCATCAGAAGTGCGTATATAAGACGTGTACTGTCTAAATAAAGCCAACTAAGAAACTGTGTATACATCTAGAACGAACGCATCATTTACTCACTTCATATCGTAGAAAATCATTGCATATTTATTTGTAATGAAAAAAATCTCCTCAGTTATCCGTTCACTGCTTGGGTCAATAATGTCTGACACATGCTAAAACTTAATATAGACAACATACTTATGTAGTAAATGATTAGATACAATCTATATAACGATGATGCTTATCTTCTTCACCTTCTAATCCACTTGTTTGGTGCAATATTTCTACAACAGCACAACGAGAAGACACTCTCTAAACGATGTTCACTTTATAGAAAACTGTAAATATCAAAATATGTAGAAAATAACAATGGTGATAAATATACATAATAATATAACTATATTTAGATATCATCTACTAAAGATGTATTTATACATTATATATAAAAGAAAACACAATCAATGGTATACTATGAAAAACAAAAGTATAATAAAATAAATGTCATTTTAAATATTCATCATCTGTAATGCATACAATATATATAAAAATATCGCATCGAAGATTAAAATCACCTACTTGAGGGTAATTAATTGTAAAAGAAAAGCGGTTACATGCATCATTACTTGTGGTATGCCAATAATCGTTTTATACTTCATAAAAAAGATATTATATCTCAATATGATTCGTGCCATTTTAGGTTCTCTTTTCTTGTATGCTAAAATGGTATCGTCTTTGTATAAAGTACTGCTACAAATTATGGGGGTATAGCTCAGATGGGAGAGCGCTTGCATGGCATGCAAGAGGTCAGCGGTTCGAACCCGCTTATCTCCACCATGTTTACTATAAATCATTCCTAAAATAGTGTACCTACCTACCAACAATCGTACATACACTCACAACCGCATGCCCATGCTTATCATACACATATGGCAAAATAAAAGAAGAAGGTTCATCATGGGGTATACAATCGCTTTCCATAGAAGACTCCATAGATTACCAATCTCATCTAAAGACACAACGTCAAGTAATAATTTTTCAAATCTATGACCATCACCACGATCTATATAATAGTTATCACATCGTGCATGAAATGCTGTCATTTCTTTAAACTAAACTACATCTATCCATATAGAAATGTCTAAGACAATACGTGATAATAATTATTATTACGCCCCATAATACTAGAAATGTACTACAAAACTTAAAAATTGCACCGTGCATTCGTGTTCACTAGATTCTACGACTCAAAGCATATTTCCTTATCATTAATAATGTACATTGGAAAAATATAAATATTACGATCATGGAAAATACGCACCATGCAATATATCTTTTACATAACTTTCGCAATAAACATGCATATAAATTTATGTTATCGAGACTCAGAATAAGAGGAATAAGATATATATATTCCAGTAAGAATTGTGTATTTTGTATAAGACATTAAACAAATACATAAAATATATCGTGCTCTATATCGTATGTATTCTAAAAAGTACTTCTATATGGCAATAATAAAAAACATAAAGAGATATTGAGTACTGATTGGTAATACATACCATTATTAATACATCAAGAGTTTTACTCGAAAATATAGAAACCATACGCATGAAGGTATTATGACCTGCCATTATGCACTGATATCAATGACAACATAATAATTATTGTGTATCACAGTAATATACATTACTAAAGATCTATATTAAAGTTATTGTATTCTATTTTTTTATTGATTATACCAGAACAAAAGTATTTTTACAGAAACATCATAAAATGATTTCAAGCGACCTGTGATAACTATAAAAACTACATGTAGTATCTTCATACTCGTACTTCAGTACAATACCAGTCTTGGTTTCAAATAGTAGTCAACATTGAATGACATCTACACTTATTCCACTCTGTCGATGTTAATATATAACATCAATAACTCAACGAAGCGATAACCTATTATATGCATTATCAGACTGCAAGGTAGCGGTGATGCACCACTCTCTATATAATTAAGTAATCAACTACAAACAAATATATATTTCATCATACTTCCCTATATAGAGGTATATGTATCTCTTTTATTGTCTTTTTATCCTAAAATTCACTGTCCACCATTCAATTATAGACGCCGCTCGAAATAAAAATTTTGATAGACACCGTAAACCAACCTAACATCAGAAACTAGATCACTGAACACATAGATATGTGTATAATTCAAAAAATAATATTTTTAATATAACCAAAAAAGTAATTATTAAATCTTCATAATATATACTACTACAAAGATCAACCACTCTTTCTTGCTAGAAACTATTTTAGATCGTATATTCTCTTAAATATATCAATATTAGTGTATATTTTAAAAAGTATCTGCATAAATAAAGTACATTTCTCTTTTTTTCTCTAATCTAACACCATTGTGCTACAAAACTTAAACACTTTAATTATACAAATACAGAATTCATAAAAGATACTTTTATAATATCAATTATTAAAAAATAGATATATTTAACATCATATTCTAACAAACAAGTTGGAAATATAATAAAAAACTCGTATTTTTCATATAAAGTTTAAACCTATCCATGATGAAGGATATTTCTAAAATCTAGTGATCCAAAGAGAGAAAAATTTTTCAATAATGGATTATATACTGAAGAGTATAAGATGATAATGAAAGTGATATATAGTCGAACACTAGATACAGCATGCTAGATATACAAGCGCAATATATCAAAATGCATAATTCAATTTATATATCAATTTACAGCCTATGATACAAGATAACGCTTCGCGCAATTCTCATAATCCTATCCATTACAGGTTAATGATATGTAACTCACATATTTTGATACCTGTAGATATATCAAAATGATAGAAGAAAATCTATAATAACTATGCCAAAAAACATGATCTCTGTACGATGATCATCATGGTAAAAGTTGTGTTTTCTATACAAATAATCACTTTATCGTGGTAGAAAAGGGGAGTAAACCACAAATAGTATTTAGCAACACTTGAGCCTCATGACTTGGTAACACGGCTTTTACAGGTAAATACCACCAATTTTTCTTAGCAAAGCTACGAACTTTTACTGCATCTTTTTCTGTCATTAGAAGGATCTGTCCGCTTGTCGTTAATTTAGTCAAAGCTTGTAAGTTATAACTCTGATGATCAACAAAAGATATCGTCTTAAGTGGCCGTACTCCCTCTGTGTATAAAGTGTTAAAAAAGCGTTTTGGGTACCCTATACCTGCCATAGCTATTACATTTTCTAATTTCTCTACAGGCTTTTTTTCTCCAGAAAAGAGATTAACCGCCAAACCTGGAAGCAAATGCATAGATAACTCACCTGGTAACGCTACTCCACCATTAGTTATAATCGCTGTTACGCTTAGCAGGCGGCTCTCCAATTCACGCATCGGGCCCATGGGCAACCACCAACCATTTCCAAAACGGCGCGTACCGTCAATGACTACGATTTCAATATCACGAGCTAGTGCATAGTGCTGTAATCCATCATCAGTAATAATAATATCGACAGTTGAATAATCCAGAATAGCCTCTACAGCCTGTTGGCGGATTGGTGCTACTCCTACTATAGCTCTAGTTCTCTGATAAACCAATATGGGCTCGTCGCCAACTTGATGAGTGGTAGTATTATGTCGGACTATTAATGGATAATGCTTAGCTTTCCCCCCATAACCACGTGAAGCCACTCCAACACGCAATCCACGGTTTTGTAATGCTTCCACAAGCCAAATAACCAGAGGTGTTTTCCCGTTCCCGCCTATAGTTAGGTTACCTACTATAACGATTGGAATAGGAGCGCGCCATACCTTTCGTAGGCCTAACAGATAACTCAGACGCAACATGTGACTTGTACAACCATAGACAAGACATAAAGGAAATAATAGATAACGCGCAACGCTTGCACTCCAAAAATGACAAATCATTGTGAAAATTGCATTTTATACAGTTGCGCATAGCTACCGTTCGCAGCCAATAACCTTCTATGCGTACCACTTTCTACAATTTTCCCATCTTCCACAACAATAATCTTATCAGCATTCTCAATGCTAGATAAACGATGAGAAATAACCAAAGAAGTTCGATTTTTCTGCAGTTCTTCTAATGCTGTCTGTATAGAACGTTCAGATTCAGTATCTAGGGCTGAAGTTGCCTCATCTAAAATTAGAATAGGGCAATTACGTAACATTGCACGCGCAATGGCAATACGCTGACGTTGACCTCCAGAAAGTAAGATTCCGTTTTCACCAATAATAGTATCTAGTCCATCATCCATTTTACTAATAAAATCCATAGCTTGAGCAATCATAGCTACTCTTTCAATATCTGCTCGACTATACTTCTCGTGACAACCATAAGCGATATTATTTGCTACTGTATCATTAAATAAATGTACATTCTGCGACACTAAGGCAACTTGTTTCCGCAGTGAACTAAGTTTATATTCACGTAAATCATGACCATCCAAAAGAATATTGCCATATTGAATATCATAAAACCGAGTCAGTAAACTGACAATTGTTGATTTGCCTGATCCAGATCTCCCTACTAAAGCAACTGTTTTACCAGCTGGGATCCGTAGGCTAATGTTTGTTAAAGCAGGATAATCACGACCAGGATAACTAAAAGTTACATTACGAAATTCAATTTCTCCCAGAGAACGCCCTACACTATATTGCCCGCTATCCACCTCTTGGGCTCTATCTAGAATAGAGAAAATTGTCTGACACGCTGCCATGCCTCGTTGAAACTGCGAATTAACATTCGTTAAAGCTTTTAAAGGCCGCATAAGACCTATCATAGATGAAAAAACTACCGTCATAGTTCCAGCAGTCAGAGTTTCCATAACACTTGGAAAGCTAGCGATAAATAAGACAAATGCTAATGCTAATGACGCAATCAATTGAATGATAGGATCTGCAATAGATGAAGCGGATACCATTTTCATTCCTTGTTGTCGCATACAATTACTAACACGCTCAAAGCATTCATTCTCCATTCTCTGACCCCCAAAAATTAAAATCTCTTTATGTCCTTTCAGCATCTGTTCAGCACTGGTAGTGACCTGTCCCATCGTATTTTGCATATTTTTACTAATAGCACGAAAACGTTTAGACACAGTGCGAATAGATAAAGATACTAAAGGAGCTAACACCATTAAAATTAAAGATAACTGCCAGCTATAATATAACATCAGTATAAAAAGACCAATAATAGACGCACCTTCACGCACCATTGTTACTAAGGCCCCTGAGGCAGAGGAGGCCACATACTCCACGTCATAAGCAATACGAGATAAGAGCACCCCAGTCGACTGTTGATCAAAAAAAGATACAGGCATACCCATCACATGGTTAAACAAGTTCCGACGTATCTGCATCACAACGTTGCCAGACACCCAAGAAATACAATAACTAGATGCGTAACTAGTCAAACCACGCAAAAGCATAAGAGCAATAATTACTAGAGGCATCCATAGTAAAACTGAATTACCTGATTGACTAAAACCATCATCTAGTAAAGGCTTTAGCAGTGATAACATCAAGGTATCCCCTATTGCATTAAGAATTAGTGCAATAGCAGCTATAATTAATCCTATTTTATACGGTTTAATCATAGGCCAAAGTCGATGAAATGTTTTAGAAGTAGAAATATCTGGATCTAAGTACATGGTTTTAACCAGTTGTAGTTGAAATGTCACCATTTATTCTAGCCGGGATCACGCAGCACAAAATGGAGCTGAGGATGCTAGTTGTATATTATAAATTTTGCATCGAAAAGAGTATTGAGGGTGGACCACAAATTATTGGAGCGTTTTTCGTTCCCTGTGAATAGAATCTTCAAGAGATGAATCTAGAGAGAACTGTATAATTAAAATTATACCTCTATCAATCATCCATAAAATATATAATAGATGCTATCTAAAATTTTTCTCAGTAACCGCTGAGATAATACATCAGCGTAGTCTTGTTTTATACAGCATTCATATACACTATAAAATTCATATGCAACATGTATATAAAAATATAGAAACTGCGTATCCTGCTGACAAAACCCCTAGAACATACAATAAAAGCACATCCTATATGTTTTGTTATACAATATGATTGCATATGAGGCTCTGTGGTATACATGGAAGTTTATATGATTATCTACTACAATTCATATGACTCTGCAGAAGAAATACAAACTAATACGTTTATATAAACCTAACAGAAAAAGTCTATAATAGTAGATATTTTTTTCTTGCGCCATAAGATGAGAAAATCATGCAAATATTAGCGTTGGACACGACTACACAACATTGTTCTGTAGCATTACTCACTCAGAAGGGAAAATTCTCTTATTGTGAACACTGCGCTCGTGAGCACACTCAATATCTTCTTCCGTTTATACATGATATTTTACAAAAATGTAAAGTTTCCTTACATGAAATAGATCTCTTGGCCTTTGCTCGTGGTCCTGGTAGTTTCTCTGGTGTCCGCATATGTCTTGCCACTGCACAAGGACTCGCTCTAGGCGCAAATATTCCATTAACAGGAATTTCCACACTGAAAATAATGGCAGAAACTGCCTGGAGACATCATGGTGCAAAAAAAGTGCTAGTAGCAAATGATGCACATATGGGTGATATATATTGGGCTGAATATCAACGTAAAAATGATGGAAATTGGAGTGGCGAGGACACTGAATCACTACTTAAACCCGCAGAAATAATAAAACGCATGACTTTTTTGAGAGGAAAGTGGTTTTGTGTAGGTACAGGATGGAAACTTTATCCACAATTGACTCATATTAGTAATATTGATTTAATGGTTACAATCATCAAAGCGCCACATGCAGTAGACATGATACCTTTAGTACAAAACAATCTTTCTTTAGAAAGTATATATTTACCCCGCAATGCCAAACCTTATTACTTACGTCATAAGGTATGCTAGTTTCCCTTCTACTCAGGGAAACACATCGTGCATATAGATAAAAATGTATGTATGATACACTTAGGGCGAAATAAATCTCTGTAACTATAATTACTTCTTTCTCTATTCCTAATTGGAAATTAAATCTTTAATATAAATTTTCACGCTGCATAAAATTTAAAAATAGGTGTCCATCCTTTTATAATAAGTGATTCTTGAGATACCCATTCTAATACAAAGATAATATGATATGATGGCAGGGACGGAGAGACTCGAACTCCCAACACCCGGTTTTGGAGACCGGTGCTCTACCAATTGAACTACGCCCCTAAATACCTAAATCACATCAAGCATAATTATCATACCTACCTTTATCTTAAGTTTGTAAATATATTTCTTAATCCTCATTCTAGTTTTTTAGAAATCAATATTTATCTATATAGACGGCATGATATTAATATAGTTGTTATATTTCTACATCTAGCCCTTCTGGATGTAGAAGATTATTGACCAGTCAACTCTTTAAAAATAATTATAGATAAACACGCTCGTTATGAATATGAATTCATATAGCTCAATGCTGTTTTATAAAACATGCGTAATACAAAATTTATTTAAAATATATTTTATGTTGTGTATAAAGTCTATTTAAATGTCTAAGAATCTTATATTCCTATACAGATAGGTTATATATAAATATTATTACTACTGTAATTCTATATTCTATATACTATATTTGTGATTGATGCTAATAAGCATATAGCTTGTTTTAGACTTCTGAGACAATGTCATACTTCGTCTGCCATCCATATGCGACCTTCATCGATCCAACCACGATATACCGTTTATATGAATCACTCCATAATATCTCAAGGATACCTGTCATCTGATATACATAACGCATACATTAAGAAAAATATGCCGATACATATGATCTTATTTCGATGAAAGCGTTCATTATTCTCAAACCTACATATATTCATAATACTCATACCATGCTATACAAAAAACAGTACGTATTTATTTATCTATACCTCTCATGATTTTATGTCACGGACATAGCGAATGAAGAACCTTTATCTGTTTTTTAGGTATGATGCATTGTACAATTTTTAAAATAAAGAAAAAACCTATATGTCTAATATAGGAAATAGGTTTTCATCTTTACAAAATATCCATAATGGTGTCCCCAAGGGGATTTGAACCCCTGTTACTGCCGTGAAAGGGCAATGTCCTGGACCTCTAGACGATGGGGACGTATATATTACTTTTCACTACACCACTATATTTCTCTCGACAACTTATTTATCTTTTGTAGAAAAAAATTTATACGATGAGAAAAATATTAAAATAGTGCTCACATATTACATTTTAAAAAGCAATATTACACCTCTGCTTATTCTCGTCTACTACAATAGACGATACTATCTCCTATAGTAGCATACTACTCATGAAATAAGCGGTGATTTCTGTGTATTAAACAACTACTTCATCTGATTAGTAACGTTAGATATGTAGTTAATATGCTTTCTTGAAAATAAATCACATAACATCTGACTCACTTTTTATACTGACTACAGACTAACTTCTGACTAAAAGAAAAAAACGCGCAATTCGAAAATATTCGCATACAACTTCCCATTTACATCGACCCTTATTATATCAATTCTCACGTGGAGTACAAGAGTAAAATAAAAACTTTACAGGATTTCCGCCACTACACCTCACTAAATTTTTACAATGTTAGTTTTTTCAATGTTTGAAATCCATAATATTGTAGTGTAGGTATTAACTCTTTTGCGTGCTGTGTCAAATCCATACACAATGCCACATTATGCGCAATAGCAATGTTTGTAGTGGATGGATACCCTAAAACGAATGCCGTACGCCGAGCTATTGCTGCCCCGGAGTCAATTAACTGTGTACCTACAGGTAAGACCGCTTGTAATTCATCACGAATAAGAGGAAAATGTGTACAGCCTAGTATAACTGTATCAGGAGGTGGGGACATATGTAGCCACGGCTGTAATATTTTTCTAACTGTATTAAGAGATACTAGCCCACCACGTAATTTACTTTCAGCTAATTCTACTAATTCCTTCGATCCCAATAGAGTTGTTTTACATGCACTCGCAAATCGCGCAATAAGATCATGCGTATAAGATCTCTGTAAAGTGCCACGAGTAGCTAATAAACCTATTACACCATTACGAGTTATACATGCAGCAGGTTTGATGGCCGGCACCACCCCTATTATAGGGAATGTAAAACGAGCTCGTAGTGCAGGTAAGCTCACAATACTGGCTGAATTACATGCCACAACCGCAAGTGCCAGGACATACAAACGTGTAACTGCCGTAATAATTGACATTACCCTCTGAGTGGTAATTTCTGCAGATTTTTCACCATACGGAAAAACAATATTATCAAATACATATAAATAATGCAGATTTGGCAATAATTTAAATACCTCATTATAGACAGATAAACCACCAACACCAGAATCTAATATCAGTACTGTAGAGCAAATAGTCGATAGTCTCGCTATATTTGAAAAATTAACACAACATACTCTATGCCTAATCATATTAGATCCTCTATGAATTTTAAGACATAGGCATCTATTTTAAAGATTTTTACAACATATACGCCGATTAATAAAGTCCATCCATTAATATATCATATTTTTCAACATAGGGATAAAAATGCAGACTCTTCTTCATAGAGTCGTATTATCGTACAAATGAGAATTTTCTTACTATGCATATAGAATATATGTGATTACTGCATGACTTTTTGTATTCTAGTTATTTTAATAACCATTACAGATCAAGACTTGATGACCATTGGTAAAATATCTATACGGAACATAATGTCTCATTGAATACACCTTCGACCATAAGAAAATAACTTATAACAGATACATATAATGCATAAAATAAAAATCACTATATGCGCTAATTGTAACGCAATCATAAATCGCTTTACACAAAATGCGCATCTAGAGATGCGATTAAGACAATTTTTATGGATAGTGAAAAACTACACGGATATTCTCGATAATAATATAAAGTTATATCAATCCACTACACTATCTAGTTAGACAGATAAAATGTAAACAGATGCACTAATATGAATATTACATAAAATTACATGTCAGAATAAAATATACCTACTACACGTTATTTGACCTATCTTAGTACTCCAAATCATCAACGCTATATAAAAACATTTTTTGTAGTGTAGAGCCCTATTTATTATTTTACTATAATCATCCAATCATTCTAGATATTTGTTCATTCTCAATATGGTGCATCCAGGAGGATTCGAACCTCCGACCGCTCGGTTCGTAGCCGAGTACTCTATCCAACTGAGCTATGGATGCGTAATGGCGGTGAGACGGGGATTCGAACCCCGGATGCAGATTTTAGCCGCATACTCCCTTAGCAGGGGAGCGCCTTCAACCTCTCGGCCATCTCACCACTAAAAATTCTTTACAATTCATATCTCTCAAAACTCAAAAAATAGTTAGTTTTCTCAGACACATCAATACTGTAATATCTATTTTACTTTTTAGCTCTTTAAAGTCAAATCATTTCGCTACCTACAACTATTGATTCATAATATTTTATGTCTAAAGTAGCGTGACATGCGATCCTAAGAAATATTTACTTAGCCAAAATAACAGTAATTTTATATTGTTACCTAACAATATACCTGACACAACAGAAATATATTCTTATGTTGTACAGTTTACCTTGAGTCATCATTATATGTAATATCCAGACTATATTTATACGTCGTATAGACAAAGAGTGTTGGTATGCATATTTGAAGAATATACTACACTTAATATGCATACTTTACTCATATTATATTGTGATAAATGAACCATAAATCTTGTATTGAGATACAACTAGTTAGTTTAAATGTACCATATACATCAACTATATATTTATTACTTACCTTATTCTTGAATATATGGATGCTGATTAATTAAATGTGAACGTTTTTTTTCTAGAAGAATAATCTGTTTTTTAATTGCGGTGATTTTGCGTTCAATATAGGCATGATGTTCTATCAAGAGTTCTTTAGCTTCTTCTAAATCTGAAGCCACAGGACTAGCGCCGCGCAAAGGTAAATTAGCAGTTTCTCGCATCATCACACCAGTACCTAAACCAATTCCTCCTACTATCATTAAATAATATGCTGGTATATACAAGTTATTAGTGACCTCCACTAACCACGCAGTAATTGTTGGAGTAAAACTAGCAATCAATACTGACATGTTAAATGAAGCAGCCAATGCACTATATCGGATGCGCGTGGGAAATAACGCTGGTAATATTGATGCCATAACGCCAGTAAAACTATTAAGAATTAAGGATAGTGTTAGTAAACCACAAAACATTAAGCCAATCATACTACTGTTTATTAACATAAAACAAGGTATCGCAAGCAATAACAGCATACTACTACCGGTAATTACTAGTGGACGGCGGCCAAACCTGTCACTCATCAACCCCATTATAGGTTGTAATAATAACATACAAACCATAATAGCTATAGTTATCCTAATGCCATCATCTTCAGAATAATGCAGATTGTACGATAAATAACTTGGCATATATGTCAGCAACATATAATAAGTAACATTAGTTGTAATCACTAAACCCATACAAGTGAGAATACTCTTCCGGTATGTAGTAAAAACCTCCTTAAAAGACATTGTATAATGAGAAACTCTCGTACCAGAAGACAATGCATAACCACCTCTTTGTTGTAAATGTGCAATATGCTGCTGAAATACAGGTGTCTCCCCTATTCCCCGACGGAGATATAGCCCAATCACCCCAAGAGGTAGGGCCATTAAAAATAGCATGCGCCAACCCCATTTCAGGAAATCATCTGGACCAGTGATAAAAGCAGCTAAGACGACTAGTCCAGCTCCTAGCACAAAACCAGCAATAGAGCTAAAATCTAACCAACTACCCATAAAGCCACGTTTGCGATCTGGCGAATATTCAGCTACAAAGATCGATGCTCCAATATACTCACCGCCTATTGAAAACCCTTGAATTATTTTACAGAGAACAAGACAAATAGGCGCCCATATTCCTATAGAGTGATAAGATGGAATGATACTAATACAAGCAGTGCTTAATGACATGATAATAATAGTTAATGAAAGTATTTTTTGACGACCATACCGATCTCCTAATACTCCAAAAAACCAACCACCTAGTGGTCGAATTAAAAAAGGAACAGCAAAAGTTGCCAATACTGCAATTCTTTGCATGCCGGGCTCACTTTCAGGCAAAAAAGCTCTTCCTAATGCATAAGCAACAAAACCATATATACTAAAATCAAACCACTCTATGATATTTCCTAATGCAGCGGCTTTTATTGCTTTATGTAACCTCACATCATCAATAATCATCACATCCTTTAATCCAAGAAAATTTCCATGTTGTTTATTTAATGTCATATGTCATATCCTATATGATCTTTTTTAAACTTCAATTGACATACAGCAGTCCAGATGATACTGACTAAATATACTTATAGAATATAATTCTATAAGTATATGACGCGAGCTATTTTCAAAAAAATAATTCTATACAGCATGTCGTGACTACAAGTATCGATCCGCTCATATCCTTATAATATCCCTCCCTGACGACTGTATTATTCTCAAATACCCAATCTCTTCTCTATCTCACCTCTAAATGCTATGATATAAATAATAGTCATAAAATGGAGTGGTTTAAAATCTACCCAGATATTATAATTAACACCCCATTGTCCTGAGATAAAACACATTGAAATTACTATTGCATGGTTAAAAATGAAAAGTAAAAAGGATTTTCTTTATAAGAATACAATCATTTTTTATGTTGCATCCATGCATATCAAGAAAAGATGTAACAAACTATCTTACCTTGGTTGTTGCATAATAAAACATCTATAAATGCGGCGATCACTAACCAAACGCTCAACACTCCAGAAATCGCACTACTTCTAAAGTACCCAGATTACATGCAAAGTAAAAATACATAATGCGATAAATTCTATCTATTGAACACTTGGACTACTAAGATATGTACTCACATAAAAACAATAAAAAACATATAACATGTAATAAAATTGTGATTATACAATTATCATCTAATATGCTTCTCGATAGGTTGACTTGGACTACATACTCTCATACATAATATATTAGTAGATATGTATTGTTGTATGATTATAAAATATTAATCATCTACTATCATTAGACAATCTATATCTCTGATATCATTTTTAAAAAGTAGAGAGTGCGTTCCAAATAAGTAGATTTCTAAATTGATTTGAACACATCAATGTAATTCTCTGCACACTGTGTGTCATGCTACAAACAAACTACCAAAAATAGAAAAGCCTTATACACAGAACCACCCTTTTACTCAAGATCTGAGGAAAATACTATTATCATTGAAATTAAAAAGATTTTTTAAAAAAACAGTTATTATCTTGTGGTATACACTGATTTTATCTACTATCTGAAAATAATGTTTCCGCATGCAATGCTGTAACTTATCAATATCAACTAGTAAGCTACTGACCCAATGCTCTTTGCGGGAATTAATTTCTATAAGTATGAGTAATAATTGGATGATCGTATTTACTAAAATAAATAACATGTATGCATACAATGCAAACCCTTCCTCTAACTGAGGACATGAAGATAGTGCTATATAAAAATTATTATAATCAGTCAATTTGATAGATTTATATAAATACATGACATCCTATTAAGCGCCATGTTACATATAATACTTAATGCTATACTATACTCACTGGAAAGAATGAGCATTAGGATCATTTATATGACAGCACTTTATTCCTTAAGATGCCTAAAATAAAAATCACTCACCTACTCAGGATGAAGAAAAAACAATTCCATATCATAAAAACGTGTGGTAAAAATAGCAATTGTCTATAGCTATTACCCTCTTTCTGGTGCAGAATATATCATATGATACATCATATGTAATGGGCTGCTATAGCCTATTATAAATACACCTGTCACTATAATACTCATCTATTAGAATATGCATATTTAAAGAAAAACAGTTACAGCGAGAAAATAGATAGGTGGTTTTCACATAACAACACTCACATCCCATATCAGATAGCGTTATGTAAACTACGTTAGAGGTGCGATGCATATACTGCATGCAGTACAATACACATCGCAATAAATCGATATTTTGTATAATCTTATGATCATCATCACAAGATGATAATGAAAAACTACATTTCTAAGAAAACATAAAAGGAGATAATATATGAAAAAAAATATTCACCCTAACTATAATAGTATTATTGCGAAATGCTCTTGTGGCAATGAAATTCACACTCGTTCTACGGCCTGCCATAACCTCACTCTAGACGTATGTAGTAACTGCCACCCATTTTATACTGGTAAACAACGTGATGTAGCTAGTGGTGGACGAGTAGATCGTTTTAATAAACGTTTTGGGATGCCACAAAATAAATAATCTACGCCCACTATCATAGCTAGTTGAGACATAAAAGCATCTTATGAACTTTGAATAAATTGATTGAAGATTTTTTGTATAAACAGTATTCGCTTGAAGGAAATAAAAAATTTTTAATGGAGAGCCTCTCAAGACATATTTGACCCATAAGAAACACACTATAAGATATGATATATGATACGGTTCATGCTCTGTATACGTCTATAAAATAGACTATATGTGACACATTACTGCCTAGATAAAAAATTAAAATACAGTATAAATATGTTCGGATATATTCAACTATATTAACATGAAAGCACAAAAATAATATTTCTGCAGATATGTTTTGACCCGTATCATGTGCATGCGAAATAGATCACACCAAAAGTACTGCCTATCCTATGATAAATCAAGAAACATAATAAATTTCTTATCTATGCATAGTATAACAAAAGCTCTGATAATAAGGTGAGATATAAGAATATCAATAAAAAATAACCATTCTCTGCATTTTTTACACACGTCACTACAGCCATCTTCACACATGTCAATTTTTACTTATAATAGACAGAGAATATACAGTACAGAATAACAGCATACATATGCATTGTATTTGGAAAATCTTATTAAGATATGACGCGCAGCGTAAAAGCATATCTAATTTGCTATCTACATGTATGTAGATTTATCACATCTAAACATCATATACTCTTTTATATATACATATACACTGGAGACATAAATTGCATTTTGCACTAACCTATAGCGCTATTCTAGCTATATCTAGCATACAACTAGGTTGTACATTTGCCATATTTCACTTGAAAAAAAGGATAAAAAAAATAAATACAGAAAAAAATCTACTCATGCAATCATATACATTAGCACATAGTAAAATACACATCTTGAATCAACAGCTAGAAAATCTCAATACAAAGAAAAATAAACACGAACAAGAATATCAAAAGCTATACAATACGCTCATTAAAACTGAAGAAAAACTTCAAAATATAGAGTTGCTACGTAGTAAAAATGAACAATTAACCAAAGAAAAAAACGAACAAATACAGCTTAATCACGCCAAAATAATAGAAATACATGAAATGCGGATTCGTTTAGAAGACACTCGCCTAGCTGCAGAAGAGCGGCAGAGACTTTTAGTCCATAATGAACAAAACATCAACGCGAAATTTGAAAATTTAGCACATCGTATTTTAGAAAATAATGGACACCGTATTGATGAACAAAACCGCCAAAACTTACATAGTTTTATTACGCCGTTACGCGAACAACTGGAAGCATTTAAGCGTCAAATCCAAGAAGGATTAAACCAAGAAGCACGTGAACGCCATGTATTAATTCATGAACTTAACAACCTGCGAAAGTTAAATTCCCAAATGGCGCAAGAAACCATTAATTTAACACAAGCATTAAAAGGAGGAAATAAAACACAGGGAAACTGGGGAGAAATGATTCTTGAAAAAATATTAGAATCTGCCGGCCTACGCGAAGGCCATGAATACCTCACTCAGGTAAGTATTCCACTAGACACTCATGGATACGTACAACCGGACGTAATTATCCAATTACCACAGGGTAAGGATGTCATTATTGACTCCAAGATGACGCTCGTCGCTTATGAAAGATATTTCAACTCCACTGATGATATACAGCGCGCCACGGCTCTCAAAGAGCACATCACTGCTATTCGCGGACACCTTCGACAGTTACATAAAAAGGATTATCAAAAATCACAAAATGTACGTTCACTAGATTATATCCTAATGTTTATTCCAGTAGAATCAGCCTTTCTTCTTGCTATTGATCAACAACCCGAACTGATTAATGAAGCGTTTAAGCAAAATATTATGATAGTTAGCCCCACTACACTACTAGTGGCATTGCGTACCATCAATAATCTATGGCGTTATGAGAATCAAAATCGTTATACACAAAAAATTGCTGATCATGCTACTCGCCTATATGATAAAATACGTTTATTTATAGATGACATGAGTCATATTGGGCACAGCCTAAATAAAGCACAATATAGTTATCAACAAGCCATGAAGAAACTTTCAGAAGGACGAGGTAACTTAATTGCACAAACAGAAGAATTTCGCAAAATGGGTGTACAAATCACCAAACCTATTAACCCACAGTTAGTGGAATCAGCTTCTCTCCGAGAACATAATATAGAACAGAATGCTCAATCTACCTACAATGCAAGCCATGCTGAGTATGCTTCACAACATATTAAATCTAATATAAAAAACAAGACTAGCGAGACACCTCAATAAATTCACACATCTCGAGTAAGTCCTTCTACCAAAACCACACAGACATTATTTAATATCCTGAATATTAAGTTAACATCTTAATTCCAGATTATATATCTATCACATGTATATTCTGTATTTCTGGTAAAACGCCATATTGATTATGTGTTACCCATATGCATACTGATATATCACGTTATAGTCAAAGCTAAAGACACACCGACACTTACTGTTAATATGCATGCACATATTATATCGTGTATACAGAGCACACACATCTTTATATCGCTTCTCTTGTCAATATTAGACAGGTGATCTTATTTATATCTTGAAAATACTCCACCTTAATGGAGGTTATAAAATATTATTATACGCTCTATACGCAGCATATATATAGGCTAACATTCCACGAAAAATATTAGAATATGACTGATATTTTAATACATTAGCTATCTAAATATATCAGGTATTCCCTACCAAACGATAAAAACTATTTATCATATGTAAAATAAGAACACACATCATGTATGCATAATTTTTACAAATCACTCAATATTCACATGATACTATATCATATATTTCCATTAGCATCAAAGATGCTGCTATCTATACACATACATAGAAATATTTTTGAAATGAGCTAATTCAGCCACATGCAGTGTTATATTCTATTACTTCTGATAGTTAAGAGAGCAGCGTCGAACAAACAGTACATTCTACACCTACAATACACAAAATATACAACCAAAACTGATAAACACGAAACAATAACACAATTATAACTTCATGTACTTAATGCTTGTACTACGAGGTGTTAAAGATATTATGTCCTATGTACTAAGCTTAATATCGCAATCAAAATACAATCATTCATAACCAATCTCCGCTTCGTACATAAAAGTTAAAAAAATACTAATAGCCTCTCTCACAAAAGTTATACTTATTTTTTATATTTTTCAGTTTTCTTGACTCTAAGAGACATTTTGCACACATACATCTACAATTACACTTATTAGAATACATATCGAATCCAAGATGACCGATATTTAAAATATAAAAACATTTAATATGAGTGCAAAGATGAAAAAAAGATTTACATGGTATACTATTACACATAAATAACAAAAAGAACTTTCTAAAACCGAGCATCACGCTCTAGGTGGTTGCAGGGGATCCAGCGTTCACATTTATCATCATCGAACTGATTAAAAAAACACACCTACAAAAAGCAACATGTCAATATAGCATTTTGGTATGTATAGTGTGTTATGTACACGAGTACATCTCGACATACTAGTATAACATTGCATGATAGAATATTACAACTAATCAGAATATACTCCAATTTAGGTGTCAAATATAAAAATAGAAAAATACTACAGGAAGAATACTCGATGAAAAAAACCTTAAAGGATACCACTCTCTTTGGTTATCGAACAGTGTCAAAAGAAGAAAAAAGTCATCTCGTCACTGAAGTATTCCGTTCAGTAGCATCTAAATATGATCTTATGAATGATCTTATGTCTTTTGGTATTCATCGTATTTGGAAAAGTTGGGTTGTTGAATACAGCGGTGTCCAACCTGGTCAACATGTCTTGGACTTAGCAGGTGGAACTGGCGACCTCACAGAAAAATTTTCACTCGTAGTGGGAAATACTGGTTTAGTCATTCTGGCTGATATTAATAGCACCATGCTCAAAATAGGTAGAGATAAATTACGTAACAAAGGTATTATTAATAATGTGCTCTATATACAAACAAATGCAGAAAACTTACCATTTCCGGATAATATTTTTGATTGTATCAGCATTGGGTTTGGATTGCGTAATATTACTGACATTAATAAAGCATTAAGATCCATGTTACGCGTCCTAAAAATAGGGGGGCGTCTTCTCATCTTAGAGTTTTCTAAACCTCAATCTATATTATTAAGTCAACTTTTTGACATGTACTCTTTTCAAATTCTACCACTTCTTGGGTCTCTTATAGCAAAGGATGCAAATAGTTATCGTTATCTCGCAGAATCAATTCATGTACACCCTGATCAGGAAACTCTTAAAAAAATCATGATAGATATAGGGTTTTGCCATACAGCATATCACAATTTTACAGGGGGGGTGGTGGCATTACACCGGGGTTTTAAATTTTAACAGGCTCTACGTGATACTACCTAGAATATTTACAGAAATATCAGAAAATATGATTAATAGAATTCTGTATAATGACACAATGCTCGAGGACATCTTTCCGCCTCCCCATGAACGTAGTTTTAAAATTATTTGATAGGACTAAATATGTAAATTGTGTACTTTTTTCACGACCATAACATTCATATTCTAAGATCTTTCCATTATAAGACAGACTGCATGGTGACCACTAATGTCACCGCACTGCTAAAACTAAATAATCATTACAAACTAAACAAATAACACATAATCAGGCTCTGCAAGTAGATGGTAATCTGCAGATTATATATCAATTCTTAACTGTATTAGATATGACAAAATTAAATATTGAACAATGGATTTCTATTTGGATAAGAGATGTTGCCGCTCAAAGCATAGAGCAGTGTATTCACTATCATTGGACTCTTATACATCGTAGTGTACAACATAACAAAAAATATCTATCTTATGCTTTAACTGAAGAGTGGAACTTAATGCTAGGCTCCGTGGAGTTCATATGGTTTACAAGAGAGATAGATACGCTCATGCATGCATTAAATGTAATGGAGAACCGTATTCAAAATTTGGAGAAACTATGACTTGTAGTGACCTGTCTCGTCTCTATCGTATTCTCATTGTGATTCTTGGGTATAACTTGGATGAGCTACTACCTCATAGAGGTGTATCTCGCTTGTTAAAAATCGTTCGTAGGTGTTTTTTTTGGGTTCCTAAAAAACATATTAATGAATCTATTGGTATACGTTTACGTTTGGCATTAGAACACTTGGGGCCAGTATGGATTAAATTTGGTCAACTCATATCTACCCGTGGTGATATATTTCCAATTCAAATTACAGAACAATTAGAACTTCTGCAGAGTCATGTGACTCCATTTGATGGAAAAAAAGCAATCGAATTAATTGAGCGCTCATGCAAAATAGTCATTCAAGAACAATTTGATAATTTTAATATCATTCCGTTAGCCACCGCATCAATTGCTCAAGTTCATACTGCCATATTAAAAGAAAATGGGCGTGAAGTGATTATTAAAGTGATCCGTCCTGACATCATATCAGTAATCAAAGCAGATATAAAATTACTTTATAGACTAGCTTTCTGGATACCACGTTTTATCCCTCATGCGCGACGCTTACGTCCTCAAGAGGTCGTTTCGTACTATGAATACACCCTCATGAACGAACTAAATCTATTACATGAAGCTGCCAATGCTGTTCAGATACGTCGTAATTTTGAAAAAAGCAAAATTTTATATGTACCAGAAATCTACTCGGGTTATTGTAGTGAAAATGTCTTAGTAATGGAACGTATTTATGGTATTCCAATCTCTAATATTAAAGTATTAGAACAATATGGTATAAATATGTCTCTTTTAGCTGAGCGCGGTGTACAAATATTTTTTACGCAAGTTTTTCGCGATAGCTTCTTTCATGCCGATATGCATCCCGGGAATATTTTTGTTAGTTACCAACGCCCACAAGATCCACAATACATTGGAGTTGACTATGGTATCGTCAGTACTTTAAGCAAAAAAGATAAACAATATCTAGCAGAAAATTTTGTTGCTTTCTTTAATCGTGATTACCGAAAAGTTGCAGAACTCCATATAAATTCAGGATGGGTACCAAGTGATACTAATATAGTAGATTTTGAATTTGCTATTCGTTGTGTCTGTGAACCTATTTTTAAAAAACCTTTAGTAGAGATTTCCTTTGGTAATTTACTAATTAACTTATTTAATACAGCACGTTGTTTTCATATGGAGGTGCAGCCACAGTTAGTACTATTACAGAAAACATTACTGTATGTTGAAGGCATAGGTCGTAAAATTGACCCACATCTAGATTTATGGAAAACAGCTAAACCTTTTCTAGAAGACTGGATAAAAGATCAAGCTAGTATAGCCACTCTGTTAAATACATTAAAGTATACAGTACCGCTCTGGATTGACAGACTATCTGAACTACCTGACTTCATTTATGAAAATCTCAAGAAAAACCACCATGTACCACTACAAGATAATGTGCAGCTCCTTACTGGAAATATGAAAATTAAATATCCTCAGAAATATTCGTCATATTATTTGTTTAGTTTTGATCAGCTACTTCTCTTAAGTGGAACAATGATTTTTATATGGAGACCCGGATGGGACATTCTTGCGCTGGGACTAATTACTTTTAGTATTCGCGTATGGTTAACTAAATGTCGTAATAATACACCAACATCTCATCACCATTAACGATGACAAGATCACTAGCCACTTTCTGGCTATATTACACAATTTATCTATACCTATCCGATGATACTAGAAAAAAGAATCACGATTCTAAAAATTATAGCATGTGCTATATCATCATGCTATATCATAAAGCTATGGCTACTAATTCTCGCCATCACAAACTCTTGACATCCATCCCTTTCTGAGTAGTGCCAATATATACGAGTATGATCTATACTCTAATATACTAGCCGCATATAGTTATCATCGCATGATATTTTATCTCAATATCACCATAACATCTCAACTTTTTGATATGTTAATAACATAAAACAAGATGCTGCTTTTATCGCTGATGAATTGTAAGTCAGACAATACTCACGTTTCAATTAAAGAAGAGCAGTCTTAATAATTTCTTTATAGAAAAGAACATATTGAGAATATAATATATTGTTAACTTCATAAAAACATCATTAATCTTATGCATAACTGTAAATATATTCCAAAGATCGACTGCACACACCACTCAAGAATACTCTTAGGAAAACACTCTTAGCTATTATACAGATTTACTGTATATTTGTTTCTAACAAATTTCAGCCGAAACATCTGTTCCTAAGTTCATAGGTTATCTATTTCATGGCACGACTACACTAAGTTTTCTATGAGATAGAGTCATCTATAAAGAATATGACTCATCAATAGTATTGTATAACAAAGAAAATAGATCGCAACTTCATTTACACTGTTTATTATTGGCATATATCCAAACATCGAAAATATAAAGATAAGCATATCGTAGATGATAATTCGTAAGCTCTGCAATGGTATTGCAATAATATACAGCACACAATAATCGGATAAACACATCTAGAAAAATCTTACCACTACAGTCATCTAGAAAGTTAGATAATATACAGTGCATAGAGTGTGCATATAAAAACATATATGACAAATATGTAACTGATTTATGGTGTAAATGCACATGCTAAGTAATCTTACTTTTTTCTTAAATCTGAAGTATCGCTATTAGATTATATCAGCCTGTACCAATTACGACGATCCACATACCTCTGATCACCGATTCACACCCTGTTCTGCTGATACTATATATACAGTAAGTTATTGTATAATGTTGCCTCTACTACACAGGTATCGGTCATTTTCATCTGCTAAAATCACAGATAAAAGGTTATAAGATGCATGTATATTATCCAATGCTATAAAAAGTAAAAGCAATATATTAAGATATTGATCAGATTTTAAATACACGATGATAGTGCTATACTAAATAGATTATTTTAGATAATATTATCCATAAACTCTACCATAGCACAACGGATAATATCCTGCATATTGAATATACTAGATCAAAAAATCTATATGCCTATGCTACAGCATCCTAAAAACATTTTATTGCTTGTATACAATATCATATCATAAGCAAAACGTATTGATTAATGGTAATATCTGTTGCATCCGCTGCCCTATTTTATTCTATTTATCTATAATTTTATTTACAAGGTTTTATGCACCAAACTTCTGATAACAAATACTCTCTTAATAATTACAAAAGAGATAAGTTAATATAACTGGCTAATGGTGCCTGCTTGACTTCGTTAATCCAAGGAAGAACTCCTAGTAATGGGCTATCTAATCTCGATGCTATTGCTTTTATATAATCCTGAGAGCGATTATTAGACTTTTCAGGATGACTGGCGATCCATCCAGCTAAAAATAATCCAGATTGACGTATCACTGCTTCTGTAAGTAATGCGTGATTAATACAACCAAGCTTGATTCCCACCACTAAAATAACTGATAATCCCTCAGAAATAACCCAATCAGAGTATAAAACATTATTACCCAAAGGGGTAAACCAACCACCTGCGCCCTCCACTACAATCCAGTTCGCACAAACACCTAAAGATCGTAGCCCTGCAGATAACACCTCAAGATCAATTAAATTGCTTTGGTCATTACTAGCTATATGTGGTGCCGTTGGCTCAATAAATGCAAATGGATTAACCTGGTGATACTCTAGCTCTACATTACTATTAGCCATTAAAGCTAACGCATCAGCATTACGTATTCCTTTGTCGGTCACCTTAGATCCTGAAGCAACAGGTTTATATCCTACAGCACGATAACCAATACGTATAGCTGCCTGCAGTAACGAACAAGCAGCTAGAGTTTTGCCAATATTAGTATCGGTTCCAGTAATAAAAAAACATTTAGTCTCTCTCATAGAATCCATAGATACATATCCTTGATCTGATCACTGCTTTTACTCATACGTAAAACACATATTTAATGATACTACATGTCTTTAGATCTCTAATGGTTAATTAAATTATTACCTTTCTTTAATACTCTCAGAAAAGATTATTCATATCTCTGAACACTTATACTATGTCTAATAAAATAGAACAATGGAATAATCATCTTGTTGCTCATATACTGAATGGTATAAAATATAAGAAAACTTTGTTCTATCTTTCTGCATATGATGGAAACTTTAGTTAATATATGTCATTATAAATTCAGACTACTATTTCTAATAATTTGTGATAAATATTCTCATTACTTAAGCACATCTGATAATCGTAACGGAAGATAATAAACATTATACTCATAACTATAGAGTTATGATTGATCACGGTCATTCTACAAATAATCATAACATTAATTCTAAAATACCATAAAACATGTACTATGCATTAATGCATATCACTATATATACAATTACATTGATATCTATGTCTCTATGGAGAGAGTATCAAAGATAGGCATCACAATAACTATACACTTCGGACCTTAATATTTCATAAATCTTATCCAAATGGACACAGACATGTGAAATCATGACGCTATTTTTTAAAAGAAAACAATAAGATTTAAAACACATCTCACAACTTGTATGAAAGATACCATCCTATCAACTTCTTTATACCTTGATACACATCATACGATAATAGTAATACTGATGTAGACGCAGCATTATAATCACTGTAAAAATATTGTATGTACATAATGCGCTATTATAGAAAGACATTATTTTTTATTGAAATTATAATTCATGGTCTATATATGTTTAAGACAGTTATTTCAGTCAAACCTCATTGTATAAAGTACTTTTCCACTATTCTCTTCTCATCAACCTCTATCTTTATATGCTCTTGCAGCCCCTCTATCTAGCACCGATTACAGATGATAAATAGACTAACTACTATATATAATTTAACCTTAATGAAAGAAAGAGGCAGGGTATAATACAAATCTGGTGGAGAGAAAAAGCTGGTATCGTCAATGACTATCAAGTATAAAAATTTCCTTTCTAGCATATCGCGACTTCAAGGGAATACATAACATATGACTATTTTACATCATGAATCATCATACGCACACCAAAATTGATCCATGCACACAAGAATTCAGTTCTAAATATAGCCTACAGAATCACAAACCAAAAATAAACAACCTAACCTGGAGCAACGCAGAACGATTGACTCGCGATATCTTAATATCTTAACTCATATAACATATCAAAAGATAACCGCGCTCGTTGTTATCCACTATAATTAAGAAATGTACTGTGAAAGATAGTCACACGATACTAGCTACAGCGTGTATCATCATAAAACACTGATAAAACAAAACGGTAATATAATCTCATTACATTCAGCAAAATGGTAGTAAAAGCCTGATCATCTGATGCTGTATCACATGAGGATATGCGACAGAAGTCAAGATCAATTACACACCAGTATCATATGTACATCATTCAGTATCATGCACGATAGAGATATTCTGCATGATATCATCATATATTATTTCGACGATGTTAAATATTTAAAAGTCGCAGAATATTAAAAATATGCAATATTTATCCTGATACATACATCATGATATACATATCCACTACTGTGATAGATTTGTGGCAGTCCTTTTTATATATCATATCTCTTAATACTGACAATGAGCTTTATTGTGAAAGCACATAATAATCAATAACATAAATCCAGGTACCTTTTCTTACACTCCTACATTCGTTGCCATAAAATAAATAACACTGATAAAGCACACTTAGAGCTAATAAGATAATTACTTATAAGTAACTTAATTTATTAGTAATCACAGTGTTCTAGATATAGAAATAGGCTCCTGTTCTCTTTTCATCGCCCCACGTTAAATTTTAAATAATGCATTCCATTAACTATAAGTATATTTTCCAGATTTTATTAAAAATAAAAGATATTTTTATACCATATCGTGTGAAAAGACTAATATATATTCATATATAATTATAATCAATTGCCCTTTGGTGCACATTTTTGCATGGTATTTGTAATATATAATCTGAAATTTTTATTGCGCAACCAATCACATCATACCTTATAATTCATTATCATCTGATCCAAAAATCATTACTTAGTAATAAACAGATCCATTACACGCATACAAAACAGAGATAAGTTAAGTAGTCATTTGACTATATATGACTTTACAATACCCATCTTGCGCCACTTTTCCATTGAGGCCCTGCTCTATAAAAAGTGATTAAAATGTTCCTGCTAATCTTAATGCCAACCTCCAAGTTTGATGACCAGCATTAGTTTTAGTGAGCGACTCCAAGACAGACAATGAAAGATTTTGATTAAAGACATATATAATACCACTCTTTAGTGTGCGACCAATTTGTGGTGCGTGGCTAGAGCTTCTATTGATAGATAGACCGCTTATATCTGCATCAGAAATCAATGAATTCTCCTTTAAAATATGCTCTACCTTAATACCAGATACCAATATAATTGGCTTTAATATCGAAACTCGTATATCAGCTCCTATATCACCTATAATAGTGCTATAATTAATCTTACTGTACGATATCGGAAGGTTCATAGTGCGCGCCTCCCTGTAGGACCCACGAGATAATTTATTATAACGCAAACCTGTGTGCCAAAAACATCCAAGATCTTTGTTAAAAATAGGATGACCACCCCCCCATTCTAGCGAAGAGCTGACTCCGTTAAATGTACTATTACCTTCTCCGTATTCAGTGTTGAAAGACATAGAACGTTGAATGTCTAGTTTATACTGACTAAATGCAAGCGCTGGGCGAAAATAGAACTCCCCAAATCTCCGCAAAGCATGCCAATCAGCATACAACCCAATACCAACGTTATTACCATTAATTTTATGACTTTTGGGTAGAGAGCTAGATAACGGTCGTGTGATAACGCCACCAACAGAAAATACCTCTGTAAGCCCGTATCCTACATTTACTATAGGTAGCACATCCTTTGAAATGACGGTCGTAGGATTCGCGTGTATTAACCAACACAAATTATTACCGTTCGCAACACATCCTTGTTGTAAGTGAGTCAGCGTACTTTGCTGTGCCTTCATTAATGAAAAAGAATCGCTTGCCGTAGCATTAAGAGTAGAGCGAGTATTGGTTACATCGATCATGAATGGTGGGATCACAGCAGGATCCTTTACAATCGATGTAGTCTTTTCAGGCGTTATTGATTCTGTGATCATAGTAGGCTTATCAGTAGTTGGATGAGTTACATACCTTGGTAGTCTCACAATAAATGGGTGTTCGTGTATGGAATCTGACGAAGATGTACCTATAGCCAGTGTACCATCACGCGAGAACCCAAGAATTTCAGAACTCCCAGAAACATCACTGTTTAATGTTCCTACATCTATCTTCTGAGCCCATTTCTCACCATACCAAATTATTGCACGACGCATGTAATCATTGTCAATAATATCTGAACCGCCACCTGCTAATTTACCATCACTAGACACAGCATAGACCTTAGAAGATCCAGACTTGCTACTATTGGCAGCTTCTAGATCAACTTTATTTTCCCATTTCGCACCATACCAAATTGTTGCATGAGGATTCTTATCTTCTCCAGCGTAATATCCACCCGCTACCTTTCCATCCTCAGACAGACTAAGCACCTCAGATGACTCAGATGGCATAACACCATTGCCAGATGCGTTATCTAAATGAGTCTGCGTCGCCCAGTTTTCACCAGACCAAATAATGCCGTGCACCTCCTCGCCAGAGGCGGCACTAAAATAACCACCTGCCACTTTCCCATCAGCAGATAATACACTTACTACAGAATGTACAGGGACAGTAGTATGTAAAAGGCCTACGTCAGTTTTAGTCCCCCAGTTTTCACCAGACCATATCATACCATGAACCTTATGGTATATATTTTCAGTAGAAGAGCCTCCTGCTATTCGCCCATCCGCCGACAGACTATTTACTTTCGAAACGATTACATCATCCGGCTTCCATTCATCTAAATTTGTGATCGTTTGCCAATTTTCACCAGACCAAATCACTGCATGCTGTGTATCTGTCTCAACAGGAGCATTACCGCCTGCTATCTTCCCATCTGCAGAAAAACTGCGCACAGTAGAAAAATACCAGGGACCCACATGACCACCTTTTTTTACAGGTAAGAATATTTTAGTATCCCAAGCTGGTCCAAACCATATTGTTGCCTGCGTCCACTCACCATCCGTATATATATTCCCTCCAGCTACCTTTCCATCAGAGGACATATTAAATATACTAGCTTTTATTGGACCACTATTTAGTGGACTAGTAATAGGGGTTTCTGTTGAACTGCCAATCGGTGTGGTTATATGTGTTTTATTATCTGCTTTATTATCAGTATAATGGTCGAAATCTAAAACAGATGACGCTGTAACAACGGCATCTACTGTCTTAGTAGAACTGATCAAAAGAAATAAAATCCAACATACAGACTGTATGTTTTTGTTATATATGCATATACATATAATGCTGTTAAAAAATTTCATACTAAGTGACCCCCTTGTGGGGATTATTTTTGCACACATAGATAAATTTACTGCATGGATGAATTTATGATTAAAATATCTCTCTCGATAGCTATTTTTTAATAGCCATCACCATATCGATGACTCACAACATTTTTCACCAACCTCAATTACCAAAATACTCAAAATGATATTATAATATAATCCACTAAATCATAAAATATATTGATGCTGCTGTGAATAAATATATCTTAAGATAAACACATTACAATATATTTCTACCAATGTATACTTTAGCGTAAATTAAGGCAAAAAAAAGAGATATGGCTAAACATTTTTTTACATCTGAGTCTGTGTCGGAAGGGCATCCTGATAAAATTGCCGATCAAATTTCTGATGCAATATTAGATGCAATTCTCATGCAGGATCCCGAAGCCCACGTAGCCTGCGAAACATATGTGAAAACAGGTATGGTGATGGTTGGAGGTGAAATTTCTACTAGCGCCTGGGTAGACATCGAAGAAATCACTCGTCAAAGTGTACGCGATATTGGTTATATCCATTCTGATATGGGTTTTGATGCAAACTCCTGCGCTGTACTTAATGCTATTGGTAAGCAATCACCAGATATTAATCAGGGTATAAATCGCCTAAACCCATTAGAACAAGGAGCTGGCGATCAAGGTCTAATGTTTGGATACGCAACAAATGAAACTGATGTTTTGATGCCAGCTCCCATAACCTATGCACACCGGTTAGTCCAGCGACAATCTGAAGTCAGAAAAAATGGTTTATTACCATGGTTACGCCCCGATGCAAAAAGTCAAATTACTTTTCAGTACGAAAACAACACGATTATCGGTATTGATACCGTCGTACTATCTACCCAACATTCAGAGAATATATCACAAAAAGAACTAAAAGAAGCGGTACTCGAAGAAATTATTAAACCAGTTCTACCCACTGAATGGATACATACCGGCATTACATACCACATTAACCCAACTGGTCGTTTTGTTATTGGTGGCCCCATGGGCGACTGTGGCCTTACGGGTCGTAAAATTATAGTTGATACCTATGGAGGTATGGCGCGCCATGGTGGTGGGGCGTTTTCAGGCAAAGACCCCTCAAAAGTTGATCGATCTGCTGCTTATGCCGCACGATATGTTGCCAAAAACATTATTGCTGCTGGACTAGCTGAAAGATGTGAAATACAAATTTCATATGCAATCGGTGTAGCAGAGCCTACCTCCATAATGATAGAAACATTTGGAACAGAAGCGATAGATATTACAAGGTTACACCAGCTTGTACGCGAGTATTTCGACCTCAGGCCCTATGGTATAATCCAAATGCTAGATCTTCTTCGCCCTATTTATCGTGAAACAGCTACTTATGGCCACTTTGGCCGTGAAAATTTTCCGTGGGAAAAAACAGATAAAGCACTCCAGCTACGTGAAGCGGCGGGCTTAAAATCACATGATCAATGTAATTAATGTATCAAGAAAGATTACAGCATAATATCCTGCTCTATTTTTATATGCACGCATCTCTGTGCTCTACTAATACCACCGGATCTTTAAATTAACTTCCACAGAACGCTGTTATCTTCTATCACGATGACAAAAAATAGAGTGAATATTTTTATAAGACACCGCTGATTGTAATAAATTATTCTATATAGGGACACGCTATTATTTACATGGCTACAATTATTTATACAAAATAAACCCCTTCACTCAGATTCTTAAAAAGATTATTCTAATATTTATTTTGTTTTAGTTTTTAATATTTAGGAGAGTACATGAAGTTTAGTGTAAAATTTCACAATAACCTAGAAAAACAAAACACCACTTGCATTGTCGTAGGCATATTTGAATCTCGACGGCTTTCTCTTGCTGCTGAACAATTGGATACAATCAGTAATGGATATATTCGTTCTATACTCCATCGTGGCGCCGTGCAAGGAAAAATTTGTCAAACCTTGCTATTACATGATGTACCAAATATTCGTTCTAAATGCATTTTGATCATTGGCTGTGGTAAAACCAGTGACATGAACATCAAACAATATAAAACAGTTATTGATAAGACTATAAGTACATTAAATGATACAGGCATAGCAGAAGCTATATGTTTTTTAACCGATCTTAACGTTCATATTAAAGGATACAGCACCTACTGGAAGGTACGCCACACCGTCGAGGTTTCTCACGAGGCACTTTACAGATTTCATTACCTCAAAAGTAAGAAAGTTGCACCCCTGCTCTCTTTGCGTAAACTAACACTCAACATCCCTACGCGCCGTGAAATAATAATTGGCGCTAATGCTATGCATCATAGCTTAGCTGTAGTGGCCGGTATAAAAATAGCAAAAGATCTAAGTAACATGCCGCCAAATATTTGTAATGCCACTTATCTTTCTTTACAAGCTCAACAACTTTCTGAGTTATATAGTAATACTATGACTACTTATTCGGTTGGAGAAAAAAAAATGACAGAGTTAGGGATGCATGCCTATCTTGCCGTAGGTCGTTCTTCGCACAATGAATCCCTAATGTCAGTCATTGAATACCGCGGGCATAAAGATAAAAATGCACGCCCTATTGTTTTTATTGGTAAAGGCGTTACCTTTGACTCTGGTGGAATCTCACTCAAACCAGCTGAAGGGATGGGTGAAATGAAATATGATATGTGTGGTGCAGCATCTGTATGTGGTATCATGAAAGTGGTTGCTGAACTGCGCTTGCCGCTCAATATCATTGGTGTTATGGCTGGATGTGAAAATATGCCAGGAGGGTATGCTTATCGCCCAGGGGATGTCATTACTACTATGTCCGGTCAAACAGTAGAAATTTTAAATACTGACGCAGAGGGCCGATTGATACTTTGCGATACCTTAACTTATGTTGAACGTTTTAAACCAGAAATAGTGATTGATATAGCAACCTTAACCGGTGCTTGTGTTGTTGCACTTGGACATCATCATAGCGGTTTGCTATCGAACTACAATCCACTAGCAAAAGAGTTAATGGTAGCTGCCGAGCAGTCTGGGGATTACGTCTGGCGCCTTCCAATAACAGAGGACTATCAAAAACAGTTAGAGTCAAATATTGCTGACATGAAAAATATTGGCGGAAAGTATGCTGGAGCTATTACTGCCGCCTGCTTCCTTGAGCGCTTCACTCGAAGATATCACTGGGCGCATCTAGACATAGCTGGGACAGCATGGAGATCCACTACAAATAAAGGCGCTACCGGCCGTCCAGTATCTCTGCTATCTCAGTTTTTAATAAATAGATCTAATTTAAATGAACAGATAGAATCCACTCAATGATCCACATTGCTGCATTAGATACAAAAACAGAAGGTTAGTATATGATCAATCGCCACTAGATACAGGATATGCTTTCTAGCATATCCCCGTCAATTTGCATAATGTTCATGACACACGTATCAAAAAACGCTCTATATAATATTACACTAAATATAATGTGATCTAAAATATCTATGAAACGAGCTACTTTTTATCTGTTATGGTCTAGTACAGCATCTTACTTGATAGATAACCAAACACAATGGATCTGTAATTTAGTACATGCACAATGGCGTGAGAAAAGAAAAGGCATTCTTGTGGCGTGTCTGGATCAACAACAAGCCATCCAATTGGATCAAGCGCTATGGACATGGGCACCTCATACCTTCTTACCACACAACCTTGTAGGACAAGGGCCCACACATGGTGCACCAGTGGAACTCATATGGCCCCCACAATGTCCTGATACCTCATATGATTTATTGATTACTCTCTTGCCGCAATGTATAAATTATGCTAGCTCTTTTTCTGAAGTAATAGACTTCGTACCATTAGCAGAATCATGTAAAGCATTAGCACGCGCGCGATATAAAACATACCGCAACCTCGGTTTTACATTACATACAAAACAGTTACCAAAGACATGTTTCGATTCAGTAAAAAATACCACTAGAGATCGCTCTTACAACTCACTGTTATAAACTCTGAGAAACATATAATGAACGACAAAGAATCACTACATATCTGGTGTTCAATTTCAGTTTATGCATACACTCTACCTCCTACTTACGTCAAAGAAACATAATGTCTATCTAAAAATCATCTTTATTTATAATATATGATATAAACATATCGTATGCCTACATACTATAATAGTACCACCCTTGTCTGTACTATACACAAGGATTAATATAAACATTCTATGCGTAACAGTATTAGGGAAAATCATACCCCTGTAAAAATTACTAATCGAGATATCCATATGCAATATCCTATTAATTCCATCTTTCAAACCCTACAGGGAGAGGGTTTTTATACTGGCGTTCCAGCAATATTTATTCGATTGCAAGGATGCCCAATAGGTTGCGCTTGGTGTGATACCCAATACACTTGGAAGAAGATAGCCAATCTAGAGATACCATGGAGAGAAGTGCTATTAAAAACAGAAGAAAACGAGCATTGGGGAATGACCGATGACACTGCAGTACTTAACGCCATAGCTAGCCTAGGCTGGACAGCTAAACATATCGTGATCACTGGGGGTGAACCATGTTTATACGACCTAAGACCACTAACAATAGCACTGCAATCCGCTGGATTTATATGTCAGATTGAAACTAGTGGTACGTACACTGTACTCTGTACTGTAGACACATGGGTGACAGTATCCCCCAAGATCAATATGCGCAGTAAATCTAGTATTTTACAACAGGCATTAGTAAGAGCAGATGAAATTAAACATCCGGTCGCACGTCAACGAGACATAGATGCATTAATTGCTTGTCTGAACATACTTAAGGATCAAAAAAAACGCGTGATTTCACTCCAACCTATTAACAATATAGATTCCGCGATACAACTCTGTCTCAAAACCTGTCTGTCTCGAAACTGGCGTCTATCCATTCAGACGCATAAATATTTAAATATTTCTTAAAAATATCAAGTAACCACAAAAACTATGAAAATGCAATACATGCGTTCTTTTGTCCTGGGAATGAATAGTCTCTAGAATAATCTTCTTAAGATTACTACAATATACAACTATACTATTTATAATAGATGAAAGTATAAATGTATTTAATATTTATACACACTTACCATTCTTATACTTATAGCTATAACTTATATCTATAGCAGTATATAAACTAATACCATTCATACACTTTCAAAAAGCTTTTAACAAAAAAATACACCCTCTTTCATCTTCGTAGTCAATTAGAATGCACGCCCTCCTTCTGGTGGAAATGAATAAGAAAAAGGGCATGCTCATAACCATACATTTTCTACGTAAAAAATACACATACCATTCAAAGAATCGAAGAGCATGTGTACTATACGATCATACTTCGTTTGAACCTACGCACTCACTGCAAGTAATTATAGAACAAAACACCCCGTGTACCAAAATATGCTTTTAAGCTCGATATATACACCCAGAACTGCAAGTTTCTTGTACGATTACAGTACTGAGTGTCGAAAGTGCTGGCTTCACTTTCTGCCAAATCCACGCCGCTAATACTTCGCTAGTAGGATTTTCCAGTCCTGCGATTTTATTTAAACAAGAATGGTCTATCTGATCATGTATTGGTTGAAATACCCGCTTGATATCAGCAAAATCTACAACCCATCCCGTATAAGGATTTACAACACCAGTCACCTCTAAGCGCACCTTAAAAGAATGCCCATGAAGGTTAGCGCATTGATGGCCCTCAGGTGCGTTTGGTAAATAATGTGCAGCTTCAAATGTAAAATCTTTAAATAAAGTAATCGCCATAAACCTAGTCTTATGTGATATTGAAATCGTACTAAAATAGTGTAAACCTTCACAAGAACTACTGATATATTTTTATCGGCTCACTCCTACCTCAAGTTGATTGGATATAATTCGCTATTTAAATACTACTACGAGTACTTGTATGCTCAAAGGAGGTTGTATGTATACAATATTATATATTATAGCGATAAAATTTTTCTATTAGTATGTATACCATGCAATACAAACTTATACATTGACTACATTGACACTTCTATATAAATAAAAACTCTTATTACATACTACACAATATATGCTGCCTATTATGTTATGCAACAGTAATCTATACACTATTATTTGTACTCATTCGGCACCATTCTAGATCGAAAATATAAAAACATTCTAAAAGATAACTGTTTGATATCTTTCGGAAATTATATGATTGGGTATAGAAAAATTTCGAAACATACTGCTGCCTATGATGTAATATATAGATAGCAATCATAATTACACAATAAGAATCTTCATGGCATCTAGTATATCGGTATTGCATTTGGACCCTATTATAGATTAACCATTATCGCTACCCATAGTCATATGACACTTATCGAATACAGGTCACATCATGAATCTCTTGAGAAGCAGCGTATATAGTAATATTAATTGAAAGACACAAAAATCATGATGCATGATGTATTCATCGTATGTTTACTGAAAACTGTTTAGTTATTTTTGTTATGAATTAGCACCAACCCGTCTTTCACGGTTGGCGTACTTACCTTACCCTATTCATATTAATTTCTAACTCGGGAACTGTTGATGTAATGACTATTCAAGTACCTATGCAGAATATATCGCCACTTACTCCACAACAGATGGCTCATATTCAAACAGTGATAGATGAGTGCTCTGCCTTCCAGCTAGTCTGGCTTTCTGGTTATCTCTGGGGGCTCAGCAATCAAGCAAACAATCTAAATCGTAATACCTCTCACTCAGAAGAAACAGACACCCCCACTATTACTATAGTGTCCGCTTCCCAGACTGGGAATGCTCGTGGTCTTGCCGAGCAACTTTACACTGCTTTATTAGAGGCTAAATTCAAAGCTAATCTCGTAAACGCTCGTGATTATAAATTTAAAAATATTAATCAAGAAAAGATATTTATTTTAATTACCTGTACTCAGGGTAACGGTGAACCACCAGAAGAAGCAATAGCATTGCATCGATTCTTGATGTCCAAAAAAGCACCTGATATGAAATCAAGTGCATATGCAGTATTTGGACTAGGCGATATTTCCTACGAACACTTTAATCAAGCTGGTAAAGTATTTGATAACAGACTTTCTGAACTAGGTGCTGAACGTCTTCTAGAGAGAGTAGATGCTGATGTAGAATATTCTGAAACAGCTCATGTGTGGCGCATAAAGCTTATTGAAGTCTTAACAAAACGCGTTCTCATACCTCTGGTTTACCCACTATCTCATTCTCATTCAAAAGATAATATTCATAATAGTAACAATATCTCTTATGATAAAGACCATCCACTACATGCACGATTGTTAATAAATCAAAAAATCACTGGCCGAGGATCGGATAAAGATGTTAGACACCTTGAAATTGACCTCATGCAGTCTAATCTACAATACCAGCCAGGTGATGCTCTGGGAGTATGGTTTGAAAATGATCCAGATTTAGTGAAAGAATTACTAGAACTACTCTCACTCACAGGAGAGGAAAGTGTTACAATAAAGGGATGTTCTACCCCTCTAGAAAAAGCGCTACGCCAGTATTATGAAATAACTGTAAATACCACTCGTATAGTTGAAAACTATGCAAAGATTTCCAAGCATCCATACTTAATTGAACAGATCAATAATAATAGATGCACACTACAAAAATATGCACAAAATACACCAATTGTTGATATGATTCGACATGCTCCCAGTACAATAGATGCGGAAACACTTATCGGTATCTTACGTCCATGCACACCACGATTATATTCTATTTCTTCCTCACAAGCTGAGAATAAAAATGAAGTTCATATTACAGTCAACATTGTGCGTTTTTCTATAGATGGACGTGCTAGAACTGGTGGGGCTTCGGGGTATTTAGCAGACCGACTTCAGGTAGATGATGAAATACGTATTTTTGTTGAACCAAATAACAATTTTCGCTTACCAAATAATCCATGTACGCCAATAATTATGATTGGCCCTGGCACTGGTATTGCACCTTTTCGAGCTTTTATGCAGCAACGTGAACATGACAGAGCGAGCGGAAAAAATTGGTTATTCTTTGGTAACCCACACTTTACAGAAGATTTTTTGTATCAAGTTGAATGGCAAAAATATGTAAAAAATGGCCTGCTAACTCGTATTAATTTAGCTTGGTCACGTGATCAAAAAAATAAAGTTTACGTCCAAGATGCGATTCATGACAATAGCAAAGAAATATGGCGCTGGATTCAGGAAGGCTCACACATCTACGTCTGTGGTAATGCAAACTATATGGCTAAAGATGTCGAAAAAGCATTGTTAGAAGTGATTTTAAAATTTGGTGCCATGGATATTGCAGAGGCAGAGGAATTTTTAAACGATCTACGCACTCAAGGTCGCTATCAGAGAGACGTCTACTAATGAATAATAAACAATATCTGGGTCCCTTGGTTGTAGAAGGTAAACTAGTCGATGCGGAACGCATAAAGGAAAGAAGCAATTATCTTCGTGGAAGTATTATTGCAGATCTAGATGATCATGTAACCGGTGGCTTTAACGGAGATAACTTTTCTCTTATTCGCTTTCACGGTATGTATCAACAGGATGACCGTGATCTCCGCGCTGAACGCGCAGAACAAAAACTAGACGCACGACATGCGATGATGTTGCGTTGTAGATTACCAGGTGGTGTTATAACATCGAAACAATGGCTAGCTATAGATAAATTTTCTAAAGAAAAAACTCTATATGGAAGTATTCGTTTAACAAATCGTCAAACTTTTCAATTTCATGGTATTTTAAAACAACACCTCCAATCTGTGCATCAAATGCTACATAATATTGATTTAGATTCATTAGGTACTGCAAATGATGTCAATCGCAATGTATTATGTAGTTCTAATCCTATGGAATCTACACTTCATCAAGAAGTATATGAATGGGCTAAAAAAATATCTGAACATCTATTGCCGCATACCAGAGCTTACGCTGAAATATGGCTTAATAAGGAAAAGATCAAGACTACCGATGTTGAACCAATTCTTGGTTCAACTTATTTACCTCGTAAATTTAAAACTACTATCGTCGTTCCACCACACAACGAGGTTGATCTGCACGCTAACGATATGAACTTTATTGCAATCACTGAGCAGGGGGCTTTAACCGGTTTTAACTTGCTCATTGGTGGCGGTCTCTCTATCGAGCACAGCAATAAGGCTACGTATCCTCGCACAGCCAGTGAATTTGGTTATTTTCCAGTAAACAAAGTTCTTGATATCGCAGAAGCAGTGGTGTCTATACAGCGCGATTGGGGAAATCGTACTAATCGTAAAAATGCTAAAACTAAATACACCCTGGATCGTGTCGGCCTCAATATCTTTAAGGCTGAAGTAGAACGCCGTGCTGGTGTGAATTTTGAGCCAACACGCCCTTATCAATTCACGACTCGTGGGGATAGGTTTGGCTGGATAAAAGGAATTGACAATACATGGAACCTCACTCTATTTATTGAAAATGGTCGTCTACTAGACTACCATAATCGCCCGTTAAAAACAGGCATGGCAGAAATAGCCCGAGCTCATCAAGGAAACTTTCGCTTAACCGCCAATCAAAACTTAATTATTTCGGGGGTTAAGGAATTCGAAAAAAACAACATTGAACATATAGCACGCTTATATGGCCTAATGAGAAATGTTAGTCATCAACGTCAAAACTCTATGGCTTGTGTTTCTTTTCCAACCTGCCCTCTAGCAATGGCGGAAGCAGAACGCATTCTTCCAAAATTTATAACATGTATAGAGGAAATCATGGCAAAATACGGAATAGAAGACGATTACATTGTTCTGCGTATTAGCGGCTGTCCCAACGGATGTGCTCGTGCACTGCTAGCTGAAATTGGCTTAATAGGTAAGGCCCCTGGGCGATATAATTTATACCTAGGGGGAAATCGTATTGGTACGAGAATTCCTCGCATATACCGCGAAAACGTTAGTTTACAGGATAGCCTTGTCATCCTAGATGGCTTAATTAAAGAATGGGTACAAGAGCGTGCTCAAGAAGAAGGTTTTGGTGATTTTGCAATACGCAGTGGTATCGTTCAACCAATACTGAACCCAGCTCATGACTTCTGGAATTAATGGAGGGATAGATGGCCACAGTGACGTTAATAGAACTAAATAGCATGTCAAAAATAGAACGTGAAGTCACACTGGATAGTATGAATAAAAAACTCTCTCAGCTACCCGCCGAAGATCGCGTGAGCTGGGGGTTAGAAAACCTACCAGAACAGGTGATCTTAACCTCTAGTTTTGGTATACAAGCAGCAGTTAGTTTACATCTTGTGACACAACAAAAACAAGACATACCAGTGATCCTCACTGATACCGGTTATCTCTTTTCAGAAACATACCGATTTATTGATCAGTTAACTCAAGAGATGCACCTTAACTTACAGGTTTTTCGTCACACATATAGCCCTGCGTGGCAAGAAGCACGATACGGTAAATTATGGGAACAAGGGATACAGGGGATTGAAAAATATAACCAGCTGAATAAAGTAGAACCCCTACAGCAAGCGATTAAAACACTCAAAGCACAGACTTGGTTTGCCGGTTTACGCCGCGATCAATCTCGTAGTCGCTCACACCTCCCCTTTCTTACTATTCAGAGAGGTATTTTTAAACTTCTTCCTATCGTTGACTGGAATAACCAGAAAGTATTTCAATATCTAAAAAAACACAATCTGAAGTATCATCCTTTATGGGAACAAGGTTATGTATCAGTTGGAGATACGCACACTACTCAAAAATGGAAACCAGGAATGACAGACGAAGAAACACGTTTTTTTAGCCTAAAACGTGAATGTGGTATCCACGAAGACCCATAATAAAAGAGGAAAAAATGTAGTTTTCAACTACAGAAGCGATTAATTCATCCTAATCTAACAGTCACATATATCATTGGCTTTAATGGAAATAAACATCCCGAAAGAGACGCTATTTGTCACTATAAAACCATGTAAATATATGAAATGTTGAGTGGTTACTCAAGCATATAACGTACGATTAAAAATAATCATACCAGAAAAACAATCTATTGCACTGACTGATGGGAGAACTTTACCAAGATGAAAAAGGCAATGACAAGTTACCTACGTAACTAGAAAACTAGTAAAAGCATATTTATCATATTCATATCATGGACAGTCTCATATCCTCAAGAAATTTTGTAATGACATTGATGGCTGCATGACATTATTTAGTAATGACTTATTCTCAGTAGTACTATTACTATGCTGTAATCTAGCGTATATAGTACTATATACCAGCTTATGTTACCGTGAAGGTTCATGTGGATTATCTTCCTCTTTTTGTTGATCTAAGAAAAAAACCAGTACTAGTAGTTGGTGGTGGCCATATAGCTGCACGTAAAATTGAACTACTAACACAAGCTGGAGCATGCGTACAAATAGTTGCTTGTAAATTATGTAAACCATTAATAACCATGACAGAACAAAAAAATGTTGAATGGTTAGCGAAGTATTATCATATTCAGCAATTAGAAAGGGTATTTCTAGTTATCGCTGCTACAAATAATTCTCAACTTAATGGTCAAATTTACCAAGATGCTACTAATCGGTATCTTCTTGTAAATGTGATTGACGATAAACCACTCTGTTCATTTATCTTTCCTTCTATTATTAATAGAACCCCAATAATCATAGCTATTTCATCTAGCGGAACCGCCCCTACTTTAGCACGACTTTTACGTGAAAAAATGGAAGCACTACTGCCATCGCACCTAGGTAAGATGGCAGAAATAGCTGATCAATGGCGCGACAAAGTTAAAGAACGTTTTGCTATCCCATCAGATCGTCGTCATTTCTGGGATAAAGCCTTTACTGGTATTTTTTCGAGTCAAATGGCCGTGGGTAAGCTAGAGGAAGCTAAACGCACGCTCAACCATCAGTTATCTAATATAAATATTTCAAGAGGTGAAATCATACTGGTAGGAGTCGGTCCAGGCAACAGCGGTCTTCTGACGTTAAGAGGATTACAGGTTATGCAATTAGCTGATGTATTATTGTATGACTATCTAGTGAGTGATGAAATACTTAATTTAGGTCGACGTGATGCTGACCGTATCTGTGTGGGAAAACGTGCTCATGATCATAGTATCACCCAAGAAGAGATTAATAACATGCTTGTCACGCTAGCTCGGGAAGGCAAACGTGTAGTGCGCTTAAAGGGCGGCGACCCTTTTATATTTGGCCGAGGGGGCGAAGAGATACAAGCCGCAGCAGAGGCTGGTATTCCATTCCAAGTAGTACCTGGTGTTACTGCTTCCCTTGGTGCCACTGCTTATGCAGGTATTCCATTAACACATCGAGACTATGCTCAAAGCGTATTGTTTATGACTGGACATTGTCACTCTAATGGTATAGTCCCAGATTGGGAAACACTAGTGCATCCATACCAAACGTTAGTAATTTATATGGGTTCTATAGCAGTAACTGATATTTCTCGTCAATTAATTAAGCATGGTCGCGATCCCATTACACCGGTAGCTGTTATTAGTCGCGGTACACGTAAAGATCAGAATGTGCTCATAGGAACACTGCGTAATCTACCAGAACTAGCACTTTATGCCGCTGCACCAACATTATTTATCATAGGTGCAGTTGTTAACTTGCATCGCCACCTAGCCTGGTATCAGGCTACAGAATAATGATATGAACCATGACCACTCTATGATAAATTTTTCTGTATATTTTTTAAGGATATATTATGGATTCTAACAAACTGACTCATTTACGTCAATTAGAGGCAGAAAGCATTTATATTATCCGCGAAGTTGCGGCAGAGTTCACTAATCCGGTGATGATGTATTCTATCGGCAAGGACTCCTCAGTCATGTTGCACTTAGCGCGAAAAGCCTTCTATCCAGGCACTATAGTATTTCCCCTTCTACATATAGATACTGGCTGGAAATTTCATGCAATGTATGAATTTCGTGATCGTGTTATTAAAAAAATTAACGCGGAGCTATTAGTTCACTGCAATCCTGTAGGAAAAGAAATGGGTATAAACCCATTTATACATAACAGCGCTAGATATACAGATATTATGAAAACAGATGGGCTTAAACAAGCACTCGATAAATATGGCTTTGATGCAGCGTTTGGCGGTGCCAGGCGCGATGAAGAAAAATCGCGTGCTAAAGAAAGAATATATTCTTTCCGTGATAAGTTTCATCGCTGGGACCCTAAAAATCAACGTCCAGAATTATGGAGTAATTATAATGGAAAAATTAATAAAGGTGAAAGTATCCGTGTCTTTCCTCTTTCTAACTGGACGGAGATAGATATTTGGGAATATATTTTCCTAGAAAAAATTGAGATTGTGCCTCTCTATCTAGCAGCTATGCGTCCTATTGTAAAACGTAATGGAATGCTAATTATGATTGACGATCATCGTATTAATCTTCAGCCTGGTGAACAGATTGAACAACGCATGATAAGATTTCGTACCCTCGGATGCTGGCCATTAACCGGAGCAGTGGAGTCAACAGCATATACAGTACCTTCTATTATCGCAGAGATGTTGCTTTTTACGACAAGTGAACGCACAGGTCGCATGATTGATCACGATCAAACTAGCTCTATGGAACTTAAAAAACGTCAAGGTTATTTCTAAGGAGCAAGCATGAGCACTAGAATTCAACAAGATATTATCGATCCAATAGCCGCAGAAGAATGGATTAAAAAACAAAAAAATAAACACTTATTACGTTTTCTTACTTGCGGTAGTGTTGATGATGGTAAAAGTACGCTTATTGGTCGATTATTACACGATACACGGCAAGTATACGAAGACCAACTAGCCTTATTACAGAGTGATAGCAAACGTCATGGATCACAAGGAGACAAACTAGATCTAGCGTTTCTAGTAGATGGATTGCAAGCTGAACGTGAGCAAGGCATTACTATTGATGTTGCATATCGCTATTTCGCTACTAATCGCCGTAAATTTATTATTGCTGATACACCAGGACACGAGCAGTATACACGCAACATGGCTACTGGTGCATCCACTTGTGATCTCGCAATCCTATTAATTGACGCACGCAAAGGGGTGCTTAGTCAAACTCGTCGTCATAGCTTAATCTCTACTCTGTTGGGGATTAAATATTTAATTGTAGCCATTAATAAAATGGATCTAGTGGATTATAGTTCGGAGAAATTTTACGAAATACAACAGGATTATCTTCATTTTTCTACACAGCTGCCCAATGATATTAACATATATTGTGTGCCTGTATCAGCCCTAGAAGGTACTAATGTTACTGAACCTGGCGGACAAATACCTTGGTATACAGGCCCCACTCTTCTGGATATGTTAGAAAATATTGACATATATCGCAAGACAGACACACAATCCATGCGATTTCCGGTACAATATATAAATCGTCCAAATTTCGATTTTCGCGGTTATTCTGGTACGTTATCTTCTGGTAGACTACACATAGGACAGCCTATTAAAGTTTTACCTAGTGGAATACAATCTACTGTTATGCGTATTGCTACGTTTGATGGAGACCTGCATCATGCGGTCGCAGGAGAAGCTATTACAGTAGTCTTGAAGGACGAAATTGATATTAGCCGCGGGGATCTCGTGGTGGATGCACAGGAAACACTAATACCAGTTAGAACAGTAAGCATAGATGTAGTCTGGATGTCCGAACAACCACTTGTTCCCGGTAATACTTATGATGTGAAACTCGCTAACAAAACTACCTCGATACATGTAAAAAATATTGAGTATCAGTTTGATATTAATAACTTAACTAAACATCCTACTAAAAATCTTTCACTTAATGCCATTGGCCGCATAGATGTCATCTTTGATGAGCTGCTTCCCGTAGATCCTTATGAAGAAAACAAAGTTACTGGTGCAATGATTATCATTGATCGTCTAAATAATGCTACCGTTGGTGCTGGAATGATTCATAAAATATTGCCTAATCCACTGACAGACAACAGTACCAATCCACTCTCTTTTGAGGTGGAATTAAAAGCTTTAATATGTCGCTATTTTCCACACTGGGGCGTATGTGATCTAAAATAATAGGTAAATAATATGATCCAAGATAATCAGAATGTGGTATGGCATTCTCATTTAATCACTCGGGCATTGCGTGAAAAGCTACACGGGCATAAAGGTATGGCATTGTGGTTTACTGGCTTATCTGGTTCTGGTAAATCTACTATTGCAGGTGAAGTAGAAAAAGAGCTGTATCAAATGGGTGTGAGCAGTTATTTATTGGATGGTGATAATCTTAGGCATGGTTTATGTCAAGATCTTAGCTTTACTAATCATGATCGTAAGGAAAACATTCGTCGAGTTAGCGAAGTTGTAAGACTGATGGTAGATGCTGGATTGGTAGTATTAACTGCGCTCATTTCGCCTTATCGTGCTGAACGTCAACTAGTACGCAAAGTATTACCAATAGAATGCTTTTTAGAGGTTTTTGTTGACACACCACTTTCAATCTGCGAATTACGTGATCCTAAAGGTCTATATAAAAAAGCTCGAAGGGGAGATTTGCAGAATTTTACTGGTATTCATACAGAATACCAAGCTCCATTGCAACCTGATATTCGATTAGATGGAACCCATAAGTTATCATCTTTAACGCATCAGGTATTAGATCTATTACGTGTGTGCAAAATCATCACATACTAAAAAACATCATGCCAGATAAATGGCAACTTGTATTAAGACAATCTAGATTGATACCATGGATTTTTATATTCTTTATATAAAGTGATCATCATATGGTGATAAACACCAAACCAGTGTAGGGAAGTTTTTTCACCATGTTATGTCCGGATCATCCAATAAATAGCCATACTACGCTATACTATATAGCACAATGTTCTTCAAAGAGGCCATGTGAAAAAATTAACAGTGTTATTACTAGTGACTTTAAGCTGGCTTCAATATTCGCTCTGGTTAGGAAAAAATGGGCTAAATGATTTTATTTATATCAAGAAAAATCTTATGTGTCAGCAACAACGTAATGCTGTGCTTAAAATACGCAATGAACAACTCTGTGCAAAAATTAATAACTTATACCATAGTGTTAAAAATCCTGAAGAAAGACAATTATCTCCAACGGAGATTACCCCAGTCCAGAAGACTGATAATAGTATAACAGTAAAAAAATCTATTGATGCATAGTTGTGTAATATACTAACTATGTTATATAAACTACAACAGTATATTTTATCATCATGATATAACACTCTTATGAAAGCATTGTATAACCAATTAAAATTATATAAATAGAAATATCGACGATTATGAATAATAATACGACATTAATCGACTTAGTGGCTATAGTACCGGCTGCAGGTAACGGTCGTCGCATGAAATCGCAATTTCCTAAACAGTATCTTACTATTTGCGGCAAAACGATTCTAGAACACAGTCTAGATGTATTATTACAGCACCCAAAGATTCAAAGAATAGTGGTCGCTTTACACCCCTCCGATATACACTTTCAGCACCTTTCATTAGCACGTGATTTACGTATTACCACTGTACAAGGTGGCCCACAACGCACAGATTCAGTATTAGCAGCTCTGCAAGCATCACCTCCTGCGGAATGGGTTTTAATTCATGATGCAGCTCGCCCTTGTTTACGCCATGAAGACCTACATCGCCTTCTGACTCTTACCATAAGTAGTCAGATCGGTGGCATTTTAGCAGTGCCAGTACGTGATACAATAAAACGTGCTATAGAAGGGTGTAATCATATTCACTATACCGTTAAACGAGAATTTCTATGGCATGCATTAACACCGCAATTATTTCCACGCAAATTACTAAGAAAATGCTTAGAAAAAGTATTAAGTGATGGTAAAGATGTCACTGATGAAGCGTCAGCTTTAGAATACTGTGGATATTATCCTGAATTAATTAGCGGACGTAGCGATAATTTAAAAATTACCCATCCAGAAGATTTAGCCTTAGCACATTTTTATATTACAACACGAGAACATTCATAGGGATACGATATGCGCATTGGTCATGGTTTTGATGTACATGCTTTTGGAGGCACGAAGAAGACATTAATTTTGTGTGGCGTTACTATTCCATATACAAAAGGTCTGGTGGCCCATTCTGATGGGGATGTATGTTTGCATGCATTAACTGATGCGCTACTTGGCGCAGCTGCACTAGGAGATATGGGCCAACTCTTTCCAGATACCGATCCTACTTATAAAGATGTAAGTAGTCGCGTGCTTCTTCGTAAAGTCATACACACTATTTCAGAAAAAAAATATTCTGTGAATAATATTGATATGACTATTATTGCTCAAAAACCAAGAATTTTACCATATACTATGCAAATGCGTATAAATGTTTCCAAGGATTTAGGTATAAATATAGATAATGTGAATGTTAAGGCGACCACTACAGATCATCTAGGATTTATTGGACATAATGAAGGCATTGCCTGTGAAGCTGTCGTATTATTAACTAGAGTTTAGCAGAGAAAAAGAATGTAGCATCTCTATCGTATATAGATGCCCTTATGCTATGATGATAGTTGTTCTCTTGAATGGCTTGTAGCATATATCATACATCATAACAATATAAAAACATGCATTGTTTGCAATATTTAAGCCCTCTTGTTTTTTTATTTATTATGCGCATAAAATAACTGTAACAAAAACAAGGCACCTGACATTACAGTGTACTCACAAACTACTCTTATTAATAAAAAATCACTCTACAATCTCGCATGATCAACGATCTATATCACCTCAAAGATGATGACTCTATCATTAGCAATGGCATGGCTGAAATTTTATTTTACTTTATGTATAACTGCTATCGTTTTGCAATCACACAGATCTATTTGTATTCGTAAGCTCACTATATATGTTAAATTTTTTCATAACATGCTAAATCATGCAATTATTGATGGTATATGATCCATCAAAAGAAATCACTATCATTGATGATATATTCTACTTACGTATCTATCGCGCAATATATCTGTAAGTATGTGTCCTTTTTGATTATAATAAATAATCAATATTATACTACTGATTTCTGAAAAAAATTAACAAATCTACTTGATATTTGCCATGACAATCGCAGATTTTTATAAATCAATGATGAAAATATCTATTAAATTACATAATGTATAAGATAGCAGTCTCAATAATCTGCTTTTGCTCTAGCATTCAAGAACTCCACAATACAGATACTACCATCGAGTTTACATATTCACTAATTTTCCAATAGATTGGGAGATGAGAAAACTGAACTCATATCTCCCGCTCTTATGTGGATAAAAATAAGATAAATATGAGTATTATGTGCATAGAGCCTAATATAGCTTCCCTCTGCAGAATAATTCAAAACAAATACTACTGCTAATTTCCACTCATAATGTTTATATGTAATGACTATTATATTAAATAATATTACTCCTTCACCAGCTCATGAAAAATACATTTTATTTAAACTTTCAAAAAGACTGACAATATCGTAATTGCTGATAATGTATCACAAAATATCAAAAACATGTGGAATGTGGGGACACTACAATATGTTATACTAATATCTTAAACATTCGCCAAGACTGTTCCTATAGACTATTATTATAGATGTATATACTATTCTGATGCCTAGTCTAGCACGTATACAATCACATAATCCGACTGGACTGTTTTCTAAGGCAACACTTGTATATAGGCTGCGGCCCGTTCATCCGCTATCCATTGTTCGAGTGCGACAGAAAATTTACGATTTAACAACAAATGATAAGCCTCATTTTTGTACATATCATTTGTTTGATCTACTGTACGAGTGCCTATAATATACATTATATGCCACCCAAACATAGAGTGCACTGGGTTGCTAATCTGACCTTTTTTCATTTTACGAAGAGTCGCGTGAAACTGTGGATCAAACATTCCAATGGAAACCCAACCTAAATCCCCGCCCTTATATACAGCTCTCACATCCCTATATAACTCTTGCGATACCTGATGCAATGATTTACCAGACTTAATGTCTTCTGAGGCTCGAAAAATTTTTTGCTTCGCTTGCTGAGATGACATATCTGGTGAGTTCTTTAACATTATATGCATAGCATGCAACTCAGTAACTAAATTCTTCTTTATGTCACCACGAATATCATTCACTTTTAAAACATGCCACCCAATTCTAGATTGAATTGGGCCAATTACACTATCTATATGTGCATTTAAAAGTTCAGGAATAAAAGAAAATGGTAGCTCCTGTACTCCTCGCCATCCCATCTCTCTTGTGGGTATTACCTCCTCATCTAACACATGAGGAATCTTAACTCTACGAAAATCAAAACCATCTTTCACTTTCCGGGCAAACTCATTTGCTATATTTTTTTGATCATATAATTGTTTATTAGTTGGGTTACCTGATAAGGGAAATAGAGCACTGCTAAGATTAAATTCTACACTGGAACGACGTTGCAAATGGATCTGATCTGCTAATGAATCAACTTCTTGAGGTAAAATCCTAATACGATGACGTAACTCTCGATTACGAAATTCTAATACAGTCATATCATGACGAATTTGTTCACGATAGTGAAAATAATCTAATCCCTGATCAGCCACATTTTTATACAGTTGGTCTATACTCATTTTATTTTGCTTGGCGATATTAATAATTACTTGGTCTAGTTGCGAATCACTAACTCGTAGTCCAACTTGTTCTGCTTTTTGTAAAAAAATATTATCTGTAATTAGTTTATTAATAATGTGAAAACGCACTTCTTTTTCATCAGGTAGGCTCTGACCAAACTGTTTAGCCTGACTCTGTACAGATTGCATGATTCTATTAACATCACTATCTAAAACGATACTATTATTAACAATAGCAACAACTTTATCTAGCACTTGTACTTTGGAATACGCCATGCTAGGTATTAAAACTACAGTAAAGAGTAATATATTCCAGTTAATCATACCTTTTCCGTTCTGGTATCCAGGCTGTATGGGTTAGTAGTAGTGTGTAAAATCACAAATTAAAAAATCTTTCGATAAGGCATCATACCTTGACGTAACATCTGATTCATATCTAGATCATGACCTGGGCTTAAGCCACGCAATTCAATATTAAAAGAAATTTGATTGTCATATTTGCTCTGATTCTGTTCCCAACCGTTAACTTTACGTTCATAACCAAATCGTACTGCGTAGCAACAAGAACTGTATTGCATGCCTACTAATTGGTCTGCTATCATCTTGTTCTTAAGATCATAGTAAAAAGCGCCAACTACTGACCACGTATTACACGCATTGATAATCGGCCAGGTAGCAATTGCACCGACCTGTGAAATGCCTTGACGGTATTGATATTCATTGCTCCCCTCTTCTAAAGTTTTTTTCATATAATCTGCACTCGTGTAACGATAACTACATTGTATCATATGACTCGTATGATAACGCCATTCTAATATAGTGTTACCTTGTGTAATGCTATCTATATGTACATCATACTGCATACCGGCATGTAATATTATACGATCACTCATCCTCCAGTAACTATCACCCGCTAATACTAAACTCCCTTTAGTATTGTCATTCGCTCTACCAAGAATACTACGCTCCGAATTAAACAAATAGATTTGCCCAATAGAAATTTTAAATTTTTCTAGCATTTTTGCGTTTAAAATACGCATAGTAATACCAGTAGCTGCCTGATTAGCAGAAGTAATCCGATCTAAACCACTATATGTCTTTTCTCGAAACAGCCCGTCATAATCTCTACCCAATAAAGCGGAATCATAAGTGCGTATCCAACTCTGATTACGATACGGTATATACAGATACTGTGCGCGGGGTTCTAGTGTTTGTCTGTAACCAGGTAACCACGATATGTCACGACTAAATAACATCCTTCCGTCGAAGGTTAATTGTGGTAAAATACGATGAAATGAACCTTTTAACTGAGGTATCGGTCCTACTTGTTTATTATAGTATTGAATATTATGTTGTTCATAATGTGTCATGAGCAGTTTAGCCGCACCTTGTAATGTATTCCATTTATTTTCTAAAGAGTATTTTATAACTGGTTCCATGTGCAGACGTATCGCGTTCGGCATACGTGCATCCATATTAGTAAATCTTACAGCTTGTGCATATAAGTAAGCTTCCAATGGTTTAAAATTACGGTAATGATAATTAAAATCCATTTGTGGCTCAGAATAATAAATATCCTTTTGATCCTTTAAAGATAACATCTGAAATCTTTTTGTTGACAAAACTAGACCCCAATTACGATCTCTATATCCTAAGACAAACTTCTGAGTAGAATAATCATCACTTGTTGTACCATAAGCTGACTGTAAATCAGTAAAATAATAAGGATCGCTAACTTTTGTATAATCAGAGTTAAAACGCCAATGTTCTGAATATATACCAGCGTGCTCCCAATGCACCAACCATCGAGTGGATGAATGCGCTACGTGCTTGTGATTATCCCGGTAAAAGCGATCAGAATGAAGATAATCAACTTCTACTAAGCCTTTACCACCTGTCAAGTATCGTAATTCATTTTGCCACTGCATGCCACGTCGACTAATATAGTGTGCCACTAGCGTTGCATCCACCTCGGGTAATATGTTCCAATAATACGGAAATAGAAATTGTGCACCGCTAATTTTATTGTAGTAAGCATGAGGCATTAACAAACCAGAACGACGTTTATTACCTACTGGTATATTAAGATAAGGACTATAGAACACCGGCACTACGCCTAATTGAAAGCGCGCATTCCAAATCTTCGTCAATTGTTCGTGGCGATCATAAATAATTTGAGACCCCTTTAGCATCCAACTATCCTGCCCCATTGGACAGGAAGTAAAAGTGCCATTTTCAAGAATCGTATAACGATTATTATTACGTAGTTTTATTTGAGTAGCAACGCCACGTCCTTGGCGATCTACCATCTGATAATTACTATGCCAAATATTAGTATCTTTAGTATTTAAATTAGACCAAGCCCTTAGACCGTTCAATATAATCTGATGATCATCATAACATACATTTCCTGAGGCGACGATAGTATGCGTCGGATTCTGATCTCCTTGGAGTACTCTGCGATTTAGTTGAATATGCTTTGATGTAAAATGTCTTCTTCCTTGTTGAATTTCAACGTGACCACTAAATATAGCTTGATCTGGATAAGTGGCACGCGCTGTATCTGCATTAATAATTACAGGAACCTGATCCATTTTTTTTCTCTGTACTACTAGATAATGATCATCGTTACTACTTTTACGTATACTTAATGCGGTTAAATCATCTGCCACCACATGTTGGCTAACACATACCAAGCTCGTAAGCATACCAAGCAATAAAGGTAGTCTTATATTCATACGCAATCTTCATATTTCCTAAGCACTCATCTAACTGCTCATCCAATAATCACACTATCTATACTGTACTATAATAGTGATGGATTACTATCGTCATCAAAACGTCTGAAAAAACGTAATAATACATTATTCATTTACAAGAAGTCTGAATGATTAAATCTATTGACACTCAGACACTATATGCTTAACAGTAAGATTACATATCTACCAGCATTATATTCTTTCATACACACTACTCTAACGCATCTACTATCAACACTAATATCATTAAATTTAGTGCGCTCATCGTCAAGATTGATATAGCATCGCAGAAGTCAAACGGTGAGGGTACAAAGAAACAAATGTGCAGATGAAAACATATTTCTTTAAAAAATTAGCACTTTATGACCAATAACTATCTTCTGATGTAAAAACGTAATATATTTTATACATTAATAATGTAGACACCTATAATGTTAGTATTATTGCGCCATGTTATTATATGCAAAAATATCATAACTCATAATGTAATCTTAGTAGATTACCCTCTCTACATTAAGTGCACATTCTACATTACTATAGTGAAACTCATGGAAAGCATCAGAATTCATTATTCCGCTCTATATACTATACTGGATCGAGCAGAGAAAAATATTGAAGAATTTATTATATATTAATGATATCTAAGATTTAGTATTTACTATCAAGTGCAACAATAAAAACTACATACAAGGATATAGAACGAACATATAAATCCCCACAATACCATAACGTTGTACCTTAAAAATATACATAATATAACGTACCGTATAATCTATTATTACTCTATATTACTGCCATATAGTCACAGTACTACTAAACTATAATAAAAATGTAAGAAACGTTCTAACTCATTAGCAGTGTTTATTTTTAAGTATCTATATACTACTTATAGAACATCCATTCTCTCTACATTATTACAGTATACTATAGAGTGTTTCTTAATATACTTCTTGCTTAAGTTGAAAAACCATTACCGTCACAATCATTTTATATCATCAGGCAGTTCAAGGAACATATGTTAAAGTGAAAGCATTAATCATAAAATAAAATTATATTGTATGCATCAAAATAACCTTTGGAGATGCGATTTGATCGAGCTATGTTTTTTCAAGGTTGGCAACTGCACTCATTCATAGAGTAAAGTGACTAAAGCAATTTTTTTAAAATAAAAGTAATCATACAATATGTCATGGGTATTTATCATAGATAAAAGTCTAGTTCATGCATTAAAATAAAACAATATATCTACTAGATGGTATAGAAATATACCATACATTTAGCTAATATTAATAACAGCACTAACTAAAACAACTACTGCTGTAAAAATAACCATAATTTTATCAGTATTATACGATTACAATACATCAGCTTTTCTTGTAAAAGAGAGTTAATACTTTCTGCTGACGATCACAAGATAGCCGCATATATTCTTGTGATACACACCTTCTACAATCTCTTAGCATAAGATGTAAAACGATAGATAACTACAAGCAGAAATATGGATTATTTAACAAGGGATGTCGTGCGTTTTTATATATTAAAATACCTCCCATGCAAAAGAGATAAGAATGAAAATTCTTAATTTATATCACACAAATCATGGCCTAATGAGGGGTTTATGCACTATTGGGGCAAAGTATTAGGACTAATTTGGGGGTTGCTATCCGGTTTAGGGTTTTGGGGTATACTAATCGGATTACTGACAGGGTACATATTTGATAGAATACACCTGTCTACTTACAAAAACAATACGTCTGATCAGCACAAACGTCAGTCTCTATTTTTCCACACGACTTTTCAAGTCTTGGGGCATTTAACAAAATCTAAGGGACGCGTTACCGACACAGATATTCAGGTAGCATCTACACTCATGGATCGTATGCGATTACATGGAGACAGCCGCACAGCGGCACAACGCGCTTTCCGTGAAGGAAAGGAAGTAGATTACCCAATGCGTGATAAACTGCGTGAACTACGAATCACCTGCATGAATCGTTTAGATCTACTCCGCATGTTTTTGGAAATTCAAATTCAAGCAGCATTTGCAGATGGTTTATTACACCCTAATGAACGCAAGATACTGTATATTATTGCTGAGGAGCTCGGGATATCATACACACAGTTTACGCAATTTCTACGAATGATGGAAAGTGGACAGCAATTTGGTAGTAACTATCAAAATACTAACTACACAGGACATACAAACAACCATACACAGAAAAATACAGGTCCTACATTAGAAGATGCTTGCACGATGATAGGAGTATCCAGTAATGATGATATAACTACGATCAAACGAGCTTACCGCAAAAGAATGGGTGAAAATCATCCGGATAAATTAGTAGCTAAAGGTCTACCTCCAGAAATGATGGAAATGGCAAAACAAAAAACACAAGCACTACAAGCAGCTTATAATCTCATTAAACGTGAAAAAGGATTTAAGTAATAATATACTAATATTATAAACTTACAAAAGTATGCACAAGCATATCATTGAGGCTGCCTGACAAAAACCATACGATCTCTTTTTATTTAGTACGTAATATCCTTGCTCATTATAATGATGCCACGAGAAAGCTAATCATACTACATTCGCGTTATGTGCGTCGATGTAATCTGAATAACATTCTATTAAAAAAGGTTCATCTTCAAACTAAAAGGTTAATAAATATGCTTTGTTCTCCCAGTAATAAATTCATAACCATCCACTCTGATCATGCATACATTGATCATATCATCTATTATATCACATAAGCTATTTCAACATATGTCTTCTTATAAGTGCGTATGATCTCTTTACTATAGGAAATATTCTATATTATATTATGATTATAATCATTTTAATCCTTTAAGATGTCAAAAGCTACATACAATATCAGAATTAAAAGTGACAAAAATCGTCTATAATACTGCGTCTCTCTATCCAAAATAAACAATTACCATATATTTTATACTTTATACACACTATAGCCAATAATCTGTGCGGAAATCGTTCTATTTAATAGTATCTATATAAAATATATTAGTAAATCACAAGATATGCCTCCTATATATACCTTCACAAAAGTTATATACTATCTAGATTAATTAAGAATATGACATAGACCTCCAGTCTATTTCTGCCTATAAGAACCTTTCAACTCATATGATAAAATTGAACATCTATCACAAGAGAGGTCAAGATTCATACTGATGTCGATATATAATTGCTCAGTGTATTTTATTATTAATGGATTCATTGCAAAAAATGCAATGCTTCTGTGCTACACTACCATAAACTATATATTTTCATAACATGACACTATAATAATGTATGATATACAAAATGTAGTTTGCGCTCATTAAGAGCCATTTATATATACTATAAATTTTTGATATATCTAATCCATTGACAGATTATATTTTCACACATATACAGTTATTTATAATTTTTCTCATAATACTCAGAAATACCTTTCTGTTCTGTATTCTAGTATATGTTAATGCTTATATTATCACCTAAGCTCAACGAGTAGTCGATATTAAACAGGATTATCAATATCCACAAATCTCACATCAAGGTTATATTCTCGCGCAAGCCACTCTCCTAATGCCTTCACCCCTCCCCGCTCAGTCGCATGATGTCCTGCAGAAAAAAAATGTAATCCTTGCTCTCGTGCGCTATGTACTGTCTGCTCAGACACCTCACCACTAAGAAACGCATCAACCCCGAAAGCAGCTGCTGCATCAACAAAAACATGACCACTTCCACTACACCAGGCAATAGATTTAATAAGAGAAGGGGCATTTCTAGCACCACAATATAAAGGTTCGCGACTGAGTGCCTTGCTAATCCGTTGCGTTAAGCTATCTACACTGAGCGCATGCCTTAGCTCCCCCCAAAGCACAAGGGGTTTCACTACTTCACCCTTAATGTCAATACCTAATAACTCTGATAACTTCACATTATTGCCAAATTTTGGGTGTATATCCAGCGGTAAATGCCAAGAAAAAAGATTAATATCATGTTCTAGAAGTATTTTTAATCTCCTTTGCTTCATGCCTTTAATCCGCACACATTCTTTTTTCCAAAAAAAACCATGATGCACTACCACTGCGTCTGCCTTGACACAAACGGCTTCATGCAGTAAATCATAACAAGCAGTAACGCCGGTAATCACTTTTTTAATTTGCCTACGCCCTTCCACTTGCAGACCATTGGGTACAATATCACTACACGAACTGCTATGTAAAAGCTTATTCACCTGATTTTCTAGCTCGGAATTAATTATCATAATCAGTAATCCTATCATTTTTAAACTTTTTATATGCATCTTATTAGTACACCCTGTCAAAGGGTTCCTGAGAAAATATATGCCCCATCACTAAAGTCAATACTTTCATAAAAAACTTAAAGTTCGTATGACAAAATTTATTTTATTGTGAAAAATCCTACGATACTTCCCGTTTTTATTTTTATGCACATTCTGTTATTGCAATAATATATGTAGATTTACTATAATCTTTCCTTTGAAAATACTCAGTAATAACACACAAAAATGCCATAATAAACAAATCTTATTAGGTTATTTAATAACTGATTAAATAGCGAATATATTTCTATCCATGAAATGACTTTGATTACATAATAGTGCCATATAACAGAATCAATCTATCTGAGTATTATTCTGTCTGATGTACAAATTTCTCATAATATTTGCAACCCATCTCTTGCATACTCTCACATAACATTATCAGGTTAACAGTGCGAGTTTTTAAAAGTAATACATTTAAAGGAAGATGATAATGCTCAATAAAGACATTCACATTTTACTAATAAATGTCATTCACCATTATAGATTTATATTTGCAAACACTCATGGTAATCAATCTATACTTTATGTGCTTGACGATGTCAAATAACATACTATATTATACTATACGGCGCTTTAAATACTCTGCCCAAAAACCAGTCTGTATGTTTACATATCATATACTTTGAATAGTATATTAAGTAAGTAATTTCGATTATACCCTACTGTCACTCTTAAAGATATTTACATATGAAACGTGCAGATCTTGAGAACCATGCAGTTTTATAAGATATTTTAACAGGCGTCTGTTATCTTTTTCATCCTCATGAAAAAGTCCACTTCGTATATATTAGGATAATGATATATAGAGCGCATTCTGTACTATATGCATGGACACACATAGTGATTAGCTGTAATCAAAAATTAAAATCATGTAGTTTCTTTACAGAAAGGTTCTTATCACTAACCTAGATGAATATTACTTTGATATAAAGCATGGTATACAGTAAGAGATATGCTTTAGAATACAGATTACTCTAATGGCTGATAAATAAAATCTCAGACAATAAATTAACATCTCTATATGTAATACATATATGCACCTATTGAACATCCTAATGTGTCGTAATACATACGCACGTTTATATTATCATAAGAGAGAATATCATTCTCCTCAATCAATCACTATGCTTCTCAAAATATTTTTATACTTCATGTGTATTATGCTACTAAAAAGTATCTATTCTTTACAATAAGGGCATAAAAGTTCACATAACCTTTGCAATATGCCATAATGGCCTGATCCTAATCATATGATATTGATCCCAATCTGGAAATCTTGTTATTAAAAATAACCTTAATTAGGTCATATTATGTTTATAACACATGCACCGATAAAGTATTTGTAGTACCACTTTGTACCAATACACCAGAAACCATTATGATGACATCACCTACCTGGGTATACCCGCTGGCTAAAGCAGCTTCTTTTCCGAGTTTATAAAAATCATCGGTAGAGGAAATTTTATCAACTAATAATGTAATGATCCCTTTACTTAATAACAGTTGTCGTGCCGTTTTATCATTAGTAGTGAGGGCTAAAATTGTAGCCCGTGGAAAGTACTTCCGTACAGACTTAGCCGATTTACCGCCTTCAGTAGCTACAATAATTAATGGAGACTCTAATTTTTCGGAAATCTCTACAGCACTACGACAAACAGCTTCAGTAACACGTATCTTGCTATTATCTTTTTGTAGTGTAGTACGACTTTGCATAACAAGATCCGTACGCTGGCAAATATTTGCCATAATACTTACAGATTCTAGTGGGTATTTCCCTTTGGCACTTTCACCAGATAGCATCACTGCATCTGTTCCATCTAGTATAGCATTAGCTACATCCCCAGCTTCCGCACGAGTTGGACGGGGGTTTTTAATCATAGAATCAAGCATTTGGGTAGCAGTGATGATAACTTTGCGTTCATGATTACATCTTTTAATCATCATTTTCTGAGCAAAAATCACTTCTTCCACTGGAATTTCTACACCAAGATCACCACGCGCTACCATAATACCGTCGGATACGGTAAGGATATCTTCAAAATTACAAAGACCTTCTTGATTTTCAATTTTAGAAATAATCTGAATCTGTTCGCCCCCATAAACATTAAGATGCTCTCGAATCTCAATTACATCTGAATCCCTCCTAATAAACGAAGCAGCAATAAAATCAACACCCTGCTCGCATCCAAAAATCAAATCTAATTTATCTTGTTCTGCTAAAGCAGGTAATTGAATAGAGACACCTGGTAAATTAATGCCTTTATGAGCACCTAACGCACCATTATTTAAAACTTGACAAATAACTCTATTATTGATAATCGATGTTACTCGCATACCAATTAAACCATCATCTACTAAAATAGTATTACCAACCTCTAAATCTGTAGAAAATCCTGGATATGTGACTGCTACAATATTAGAATTACCTATAACACTCTGATCTGTAGTAAAAGTAAAAAACTGTCCAGCTTTCAGGAATACATCCTGATTACCTTCTAGTGTCATCGTACGAATTTCAGGACCTTTTGTATCAAGAAGAATCGCCGCACGATGCCCGCTGTCTCTCATCGCATTACGTAAATTCATAATACGTTGACCATGTTCTTGATAACTGCCATGAGAAAAATTCAAACGCATCACATTCATTCCCGCACATAGAAGCTTTGTTAGCATTTCTTTTGACTCAGTGTTCGGGCCGATCGTACAAACAATTTTCGTTTTTTTCATGGGTATTCATCTATAATATAATAAATAAGAAGATATTGATTAAAATATATGCATCTAATACATCGCATAATTTATTTATCATGAATAACATTTATATCTTATATACGCTACCTCAATATTATGCGTGATATATCATAACTACTGATGTGAGCAATATTGTTTCAGTTAAAACTTAAAAAACACTCTATATCCAGCAGGATCCAAAAAAAGACTAAAAAATCCTAATATCCAATTTATATATACATAAAGAACAAGTTTATTTGTATTGCTAAGAGTTATCATACATGAAAATTTAGATCATCTAACTATCTTGTATCCACTGAAAGGTTGCTGGATAAACTCAAATGCAATCTTTCGACAAAGTCTGTATCAGTGGATAGTATAAGATGCATATCATTCAGCCACACGGTGATATGGAATACAATGATTGTTAAAAAACTTAATAATTTTATCAAGAACGCAAAATGATTCACTAAGCTAGTTATATGAACGGTCATAAATGATCATATACATAGTAATTCATACCTGGCAACCATATAACTGTAATATGCAGACATTAATCCTTCTCTAGGTATGATATTATTATAGTTTACACACTATTCATCTTTTTCAAAAAACTAACAGTGCGCTATGGTGGTAATATTAATAGGTATCTTTACCATATGTACATTAAAAACTTATCGTGATTGCGAGTATGCTTGCTGTTCTAAGTTCTTAATAGTACAAGATATGCGAGTGCCCCCTCTACACCTAGTAATTACACAGGATATAGATTAATAATCTTTATAGACTATTACATGATATTAATAAAGGTCATTTTTATGTTCGAAAGTCCTAGCAGTGCTAGCAAAGCACACTGAAACATCTATTTATATTAATCATTGAAACAAATATGTCTTGATTCAGATCAAGAAATTATATATCGTACAGGGGCTTCGATAAATTGGGTGTTTAATATTAAAAACACAATAAGCTATTATGTTCGCAAAAAATAATTTCTCCACTCACAAAAAACTGCAAACACCACCAACGCGCACAAAGCGTAATAACAAACGTAGCTGTGATAACAGCGTAACATTCTTCTACAAAAATCAATAGTTCAAGATTCACTCATCATCAACATTAGATATACGTAAAAATAGCAGAAATTACCATCTAATTCTAATAAACAAAGTGCTAATATGCTGACAAATAAAGTTTATATCTCTAAAAAAAGACAATAAGTCTATTCGTATTCTGCAAGTATTATAATACAGCTAACACAATGATCCACTCATACAAGTTGCATCAAAATTCTCACAGATTCCATTGTAAAGTTTGTTACATTATTAATTTATTGTAATCTTACACATATCTTTTCTCGGAACATGATTATCATTGGTAATAGTGTGTAGGTCTGTATCAGACTACTCTATGTTCTTAATGATCGCATTGTTTGTGTCATATAATATATGACTAGATGTGCTATTTTTAAGCACCATCGTACACTGTAGCTAGAACATAGAACTTTCTATAATATATAAAAGGGTATGATATATATCAATATCATACCCCTTTCCTCAATACTGATAATATGATTATCATTTCCAACAGAGGAGTAGTCATTATTAATCGTCTGTAAATATCATGCATATTCTTTTATGTTCGCTCATTACACATCCTTGTCTCAAAGTGTATACCAAAATCCAGGAAACTCTAAAATGTACAGATATCCCTCTATTGTATCTCTTTATTAAACAATAAATATTAAAAATAACAGCCAAATACACCTATAAACAAATAATATTCCATAACTAACACCTGTAATATATAACTAAGGAAACCGTAAATGAAAAAATGTTTAATTGCCCCTTCAATTCTTTCTGCGGATTTTGCACGACTTGGTGAGGATATCTCTAAAGCATTAGCCGCTGGAGGCGACGTAGTACATTTTGACGTTATGGATAACCACTATGTTCCAAACTTAACAATGGGATCTATGGTTGTTAAAGCGCTCCGTGATTATGGGGTAACTGCTCCCATCGATGTCCATCTCATGGTAAAACCTGTTGAACGTATAGTGCCCGATTTTGCCAAAGCCGGTGCTAGCTATATTACCTTTCATCCAGAAGCCTCTGAACATATTGATGGCACCTTGCAGCTGATTACTGAAAGTGGTTGTGGTGCGGGGTTAGCGCTCAACCCTGCTACGCCTCTCAATGTTCTAGATCATGTAATGCATAAACTTGATATTATTTTACTAATGTCTGTTAATCCTGGTTTTAGTAAGCAATTATTTATTCCCGGTACACTGCATAAAATACGTCAAGTACGTCATCTGATTGACAAAAGTGGCTATGATATCTGTCTGGCAGTGGATGGTGGTGTTACAGTCAGTAATCTTGGGGCTATTGCTTCCGCGGGAGCTGATATGATCATAGTAGGATCAACACTGTTTAGTCACATTAACTATAAAAAGGTTATTGATGACATGCGATATGAGTTAGAAAAATATAAATATACGTCTTTTCAATAAATATTATGTGAGAATCTATACCTTTTAATTTTCTCATCACGTCAATTATAAATATCGCTAGTGTATATACCCTTTTCATGATTTCAAAGATAAAAATGTACACGACATACCGTGTGCACATACAGAAAATAGAACGCCCGTCCATAGCATATTTTACTCTAACATACCTGTTTTATAAGAAACCTTCCATATACTACTAAAGTATCGAGATGCTCATCAATATACCTACATTTCCTGTAGGTATCACGAAGAAGGAGTACTGGATCTTGATCCAAAAAAGAGCATATGGTGAATAATATGTTCTTAGCATGCCGAAATACAAAACAGCGTCCACATTCACAAGGGTTATGTCAACCCTATATTATTCATAACACCACGATCTTATCACGCGACATCATCATCCTAAATCATTAATGATGAATCTTCATCTCTGTGTCATTCAGCCTGGATAAGATCCAAACACTTTTCTTTACTATATCAACTAGTAATAAATACTTACATCGTGTAAGATTTATGCGTGTGCCGCAAGTAGATTATTTCGCTTCTTTGTGTCACTGATCTTAGATTCATTACTCGTGAAAAATAGTCTGAAGCATTCTGCTAATAATATTGAGATACAGATTAAGAATGTACAATGTATATATATTACATAGGTAACACCTAATAGAACAATCAAAAGCAATTAAAGAAAAATTATGAATCGCACAAAAACATATGTGTGTTATTTGAAATATATCAAGAATGCTAAAGTAATTGTTATAAGTAATCTGAGGAATACAATTATTGGCTTCTATACAATATGTATATAGTTGAATAAATTTATTACCATGTAAAAGATATTATATAATATATGATGATGAACGCAGCATACAGACTGGATCCGAGTAAAGATAAACTAAACCTAATTCTCGGCAAATTTTACTGCCATCAATAATTTTACCATGTCTCCCTCTAGAAGGTGTAGTAAATGTTGGCGGTTTTAATCCTAACTGCATAGACGCATAAGGGTAGAACTCATTACGCGCAGGATGTTTTGAAGCACTTAAATTGTAAATACGCCCTCCGATTCCATCCTTCAGCAATAATATAATAGCCGCAATCACATCATCACGATGTACTAAATTCACCCCATGTGATCCATTCTCTAATTCTTTTTTTCCAGCAAGAAAATAACCAGGATGACGATTTGGTCCAACCAAGCCTGATAACCTTAAGATATCTACTACGATGCCCGTTGTCTGACATAACCAATTTTCAACTTCTCGTAAAATATTACCAGCTACACTCTTAGGTGAAAGACCCGTATTCTCATTGACAATCTCTGAGCGTGTACCGTATACTGAAATAGAACTGGTAAAAACTATATGGGAAACACCGAAGTCTCTAGCGCTTTTCACTAAATTCTGTATAGAAAGCAAGTAGTCCTTATCTTTCCTGGTACTAGAAAGTAGCATACGAGTTACGGGCAATATGATTACCATGGCATCGACACTAAAAAGCGCCGGTAAATTTCTTTCTTTACAACTTAAAATTGGTTTTAGCTGTAGACAATAACCATCGATTCCATACATTCTTACCGCATCCACTCCATTCTGAGTAGTTTTACTACCACTTACTCGCCAACCTGCGGCTATAAGTGAAATCCCCAATGGCATGCCTATCCAACCAAGGCCCACAATAGCTACTCGTTTCATACTTCTTATCCCCCTATAATCAAACTTACCTGAGTAGACTTTCATTACTGTAAGCTACACGAGGCTAATAAACAGAGAGAACTACTAATTATGTACTTACTGTATATAAGTGACTTACAGGAATGAATAAAAGTTCTGCAGCTAGTTTTGATAAATCAATTCTCATACATTAGGAAGAATCAGTCAAATACTCACAAATAATCACCATGCTCTAGATATTACTCCTAAACTTAGTGGCCTACAAAACTGCTGATGTAGATAATAAAGCTAGTCAGGTACCAAAAATTAAAACTCATGGGCGCATATTACGTGACATCTCTTGCTACGAATAAAAGATAAATGTGAGATAGATCTGTTTTTAATACATATTATCCTGATATGTTCATGAAATCATCTAATAGTGATATGTACAATACACATATACAACGATGCTAGTAACGGTATATAAAATAAAATCTGTTGGCAATGCTATATATATGCGTAACTGAGTAAAAATATTTTATAAAAAACAATTATATATCTATAGGTAGAGCGGTGCACTGTTTATATCCTTGTAATGTATAATGATATTAGATAGATGTGAAAAATAATCGACGCTATATCACATACGATAAAGTAAATACCAGATAGGTATGAAGAAAAAATTAAATCATAATTTTAATCATCGTTAATCTATAACACATAATCGATCCTCAACGAACTATAAGTAGGTCATGTAGATAAATAAAACAGTAGTCTGATTTACAATACAAAATACAGATACGTAGCATCAGTCATTCTAAAAATTTTTAATTACAATCAGTACTTTACTAATATATAAGATGTTAAGATTTATACTACACTTTTCCTGGGTGTGATCTCTTGTTAATAACAGTACACATTCATTTTTCTACAAATGGCATAATACTCATGTTAGATTTATTTTCCACTCTAGATTTGCATACTGGCTGTTTATTATTTATAGCTCTAGTATTTATATTATTTTACGAAGCTATTAATGGCTTTCATGATACGGCTAATGCTGTGGCCACTGTTATTTATACTCGGGCCTTACGCTCTCACTTAGCAGTAGTTATATCTGGTATATTTAATTTCTTTGGAGTTCTTCTAGGTGGTTTAAGCGTTGCTTATGCAATTGTTCATCTTCTACCCGCTGATCTTCTTCTCAATATTAGATCAACGCATGGACTCATTATGCTCTGTTCCATGCTAATTGCGGCGATTATCTGGAATCTTGGTACGTGGTTTTTTGGGATTCCAGCTTCCAGCTCCCACACCCTCATTGGTGGTATCATTGGTATTAGTCTTACAAACGCTTGGATGACGAAGAATTCACTTGTAGATGCATTGAATATTCCAAAAATGCTTAATATTTTACTTTCCTTGGTGATTTCACCACTTTTAGGGTTCATCATTGCTGGTGGTTTTATTTTTATTCTGCGTAAATACTGGAGCGGGAATAAAAAGAGAAAACGGATTCACATGACTCCGAGTGAAAGAGAGCAGTTTGATGGTAAAAAAAAGCCACCATTTTGGACCCGCGTGGCCTTAATTCTGTCAGCGATAGGCGTTAGTTATTCACATGGAGCTAATGATGGTCAAAAAGGTATTGGTTTAATTATGCTAGTACTTATTGGAGTGGCTCCCGCTGGTTTTGCCGTAAACATGAACGCAAGCAGATATGATATATTTCGTACCAGAAGTGCGGTTAATCACCTTCATCAGTATTATGCCCAACACCCTTCTGCGCTTCCTTTAAAAATCCCTTCAAGCTCTCCGAGCGGATCACGCATCATCCACTCGGAGTACGGATCTTCCAATCGCACGAAGTTCTATTGTGATGTATCAGATACATTAGTATCTATCATCAAAGCACAAAAAATACTGAATAATATAGTAAGCTATAACGATTTAAAAATTGAACAAAAAATATACTTGCGACGTTTATTAATGTGCATAGCTGAAACTATAGATACCGTTTCGTTGTTGCCTAATACCATACCTGCAGATCAGATTTTGTTAAGTAAGTTAAAGAAAGATTTACTCAATACCATCGAATACGCTCCAACCTGGATTATTTTAATGGTAGCAGTAGCTCTGTCTCTAGGTACCATGACAGGTTGGCGTCGCGTTGCCACCACTATAGGTGAAAAAGTTGGCAAAAAGGAAATGACATATGCTCAGGGGATGTCTGCACAGCTTACAGCAGCAGTATCAATTGGAGTAGCTAGTTATACAGGTATGCCTGTTTCTACTACACATATTCTGTCTTCATCTGTGGCAGGTACTATGCTTATAAGTGGTAGAGGCATCCAGATTCGTACAATGAAAACTATCTTAATCGCCTGGTTACTGACATTGCCTATCTCTATTCTACTATCTGGTACATTATATGCTCTAGCTATAAACATTATTTGAGAACTTACAACATGTAACCTCTTTATATATGGACTTTTTGTTGTCATATATTGATGATAGAAAATGTACAAAAATATCTACTTTAATTAGTGCACGCTGCCACTCGAGTAATAGAAAATAGGATATATGAACTACCTATATCTTTTTATACAGGTGTATATTTATATCTACACGCCAACTTATAATCCTGTGTCGAATACCACTAAATACTACAAGCTATGAACTAATCACATCGTACTAAAAATCATATTTAGTGTTAAGTAATCCCACTGAAGATATATCGTTGAGAAAATTATCTATACACGTAAGTTCTGTATATTGCACATACAGCCTAAGCAGTACGTTTTAATTTAAACATAACGCATGTATATGCAGTATTGATATTAATGAACAGGATAGGATCCTTGATCCTAAACCCTATAATAGCATATGTATGTAGTTAACGCTATCATACCTAAGTAAATCTCGGCCATACAATATACCTTTTGTACATCCTTGAATATGCACTAAATATATTGCGACCTAACTATGTACGCTAGCAATAGCAGCTCTCATTAACAACTCTCTATGGAGATCTTTTGCATTATTATCATTTTATTTCTGATTATTGTAGTGTTCCTATAATTACGAAATAATCACCTATAATCATTATTAAAACTCGTGTATTGAAGTCATTTAGGAGGAAGACATCCCGAAATAGCGGTAAGCACAATTAGAACATCTAGTAAACATCTAGATTCTGATGCTATAATCTAGCAACAATATAGAATACCTTCTAAACTATTTCGAGAAACTATATAAAATGATAAAGGTGCAGGCAACTATACTATCATGTGATAATAATATAGCTACACTATATGTCAAAAAAAATACAGTATGTACACATTGTGCTCTACAAAGATACTTAATTTTATCTAGCCCGTGCCCGCTGAACTTAACACAGATATACACCCTAAGAGTACACAATAAAAAAATAGATCCTGTGGATCAAAATGTTGAATTATGGATCCACAATAAGACTCTTCTGATCACAGCGTTCCTGGTATATATTACACCATTGATGGGATTATTCCTTTTCGGGGGGTTGTGTCAATATTTTTTTTACAGTGAAATAATGGTAGTTCTCGCTTCATGTCTGGGAGGAATCCTCGGTATGCTCCTTGCAAAAAAGATTGCTTATATACTTACGGATTTGGAATCATTTCAACCCACTATCATACTTACAAATTTTAAAAAATAAAGGTTTAATCACCTATATATTGTTTTATTATACATTAGATATTCCCATGGAATATTCTACTTAACGTTTATTATATATATAACAATGACCACTCTTATGATGAGACTGATGACACATCTATCCAATATAGATCATCGATCTAAAATGTATATACAACAAACTGCTAACAATACAATAAACTAGATGCTTCTAAGTGCGCTGTATCTGATATGGTTGTTGTGATAATCTAAAATAACAGGAATTTTAGGATGGATAGAGCGCTATTCTAGACTCATGAGAAACGCAAAAGAAAATGTATACTACTCAGTCATTATTTTATAATCTATTTTGTATTATGTACTGAGTGAACTTTACCCTTACACATTTAATATTATATGCTTTATAGTGATTCACTATACACCAATACACCAATACACCAATATACCATTACCGCTAGCAGCCACTCTTATTTACTCATACATTGATTATCATGTATTATATTTTACATGTACACATCTAGATGTATCAATGTAGAGTGTTAGCGTGTTCGTTGAGAACCCTCCAGTACAATAAATCACATACCAGTACAAACTTACTAACTCCATAACACAACAGGTGACTGCCAAAAAAAACACTTGTTGTTGATATATACCATTTCCCTACTATAACACATCGTAAGTGTTTATTATGATAAAATATGTGAACAGGAATTATGTCTTTTCTTGCTTATGCTGCATCAGTTCTATTTTAGCATGTATCACATATTACTAACATAAAAATTACATACTTATTATTAGTGTATACATACTTCAAAACATCATTTAAAATCTCTAGGTGTATAGGATTATTTTGCTATATGCAATGATCATACCAATAGCACCTTAAGTCTTCTTATCTGCTTATAATCATGCATTAAGTATTGTATCACTTCAATCATCAATCATCATATACATTCTATTACATTTTTCACAATAGTGATACTCACACAATATAGCCGAGGATTCAGATAGATAACTTACCATCACAAATAACCCTTATGGGTACAAAACACTTACAATATTCATTTTTATACACATAGTAAACATATTAAATTGAAAATAATCTTTGGATTTCTCATTAATATAAGAAAGCTGTAACTCTCTTATATGTGTAGTGAGATAGTTAAATAATATTCTGATAAATACACTTAAATCTTTGAGCAAAAACCAGACACACTCGATGATCTTCTATGATATAGCAATATGTATCATATAAGTAGAATGAGTAGTATAACTTATTTAATCACTTACGCGCTCACTAAAATAAGTAGTCTTTGACTATTGTAGGATTCATACCGCCTTTGATGATTATGTGCACATGCACAATAACCTTATATTGGCATATACAATATGAATGCATAAAAGTCTAGTACTACTACTCATAACTGTAGTATAGAAAATACCATAGTACCTGCATTTCGGCATCCCTATGTTCCAGAAAATGTAGAGTCAATGTTCTAAAACGGTATGACATCATCATTACACTATATAGTAGCAACGAATAACCACAATACAACACTCAGGAGGTAAAATGTTAAAAACCGTATGTCACTTAGCTCGTGAGGCCGGCAATGCTATTACCAAGGTATATGATAAAGAGATTCCACTTAACCTCCAACATAAAAAAAACCACTCCATAGTAACCGCTGCGGATATAGCGGCACACAAAATCATTGCAGCAGGATTACGTGCACTGACCCCTGAAATTCCAATATTATCAGAAGAAGCACCACTATCCTGGGAGGCGCGTAAAACATGGAAACAATATTGGTTGGTAGACCCATTAGATGGTACAAAAGAATTTATTCAACGCAATGGTGAATTTACCGTGAATATTGCACTAATTGATCAAGGTCAACCAATACTCGGTGTAATATATGCACCCATATTGTCCATTATGTACTGTGCAACAAAAAAAGAAGCATGGAAAGAATATCAGGGGCATCATACAAAAATCCATGTACAGGAACTGCATCCGCCGATAATTGTAGTTAGTCGATCTCATATCGATAGTGAGCTGACACGTTATCTACATACGATCGGTGAGCATAAAATTATCGCAATGGGTTCTTCATTAAAGTTTTGCATGATTGCCGAAGGCAAAGCGCAGATTTACCCACGTCATGGTTCCACTAATATTTGGGATACTGGCGCAGGACATGCGATAGCTGTAGCAGCTGGAGCAGCAGTGCATGATTGGCAAGGTAAAGAGCTAGACTATACACCGAAAAAATCGTATCTTAACCAAGGTTTTTGTGTATCAGTGATCCCAAAAGAAAACCTCTTGAAAGTTGTATAAAATTCTTGAATGATCGTGATAATAGCGATACAAATGTTGGATGCACTCTGCCGTAACATAATATACAGCGTAAAATACATGTCTTCATTAGAGTAAAATGATTATTTTACAATAATTAACAGTATAGACATCCACCTATACAGACAAAATGAAAATCAGGATACTGCAATGATAATGCGTTATGCTGACGTAGATTTACTTGAGATCCTTAAATATTTTCTTAATATATGATCCATCTTATGTTAATATATGAACGCGGTAACACCATATCCATCTATACTCACAGCTGCGCTATACTACTCTTACTCGTTTAGTTATAATACACGATAAAGATTGTTTTACATACGCATTGAGTATTTCTATGCTATGCACTCACCTTTTTGGTGATGATGCTTATAAATCATCCACCATGTGCATAGCATCTCCTAAATAATTGGATGGAGTAATTTGCTGTAAGCGTAACTTAGCATGTTCTGGAAGAGGTAAGTGATCGATAAATAATTGAATATCTTCAACAGAAATAGGTTTACCACGAGTAAACTCTTTTAGTTTTTCATAAGGATTAGGAATACCATATCGACGCATCATCACCTGAATCGGCTCTGCTAATACCTCCCAGTGACGATTCAGATCATCCAGTAGATTGGTATTATTCACTTCTATTTTTGATAATCCCTGCAGGGTAGCATTGTAGGCAATAAGGGAATAGCTTATCCCCATGCCTAAATTACGAAGTACGGTGGAATCAGTTAGATCACGCTGCCAACGAGAAATTGGTAACTTATTTGCTAAGTGTTGCATCATAATATTTGCAATACCAAGATTTCCTTCAGCGTTTTCAAAATTAATTGGATTAATTTTATGAGGCATAGTAGAGGAACCGATCTCTCCAGCTATGGTCTGTTGCTTCAGATAATTTAAAGAAATGTAACCCCATATATCACGGTTAAAGTCAATGAGAATTGTGTTAAAACGCATTATACAATGCAATATTTCTGCAATAAAATCATGTGGCTCAATCTGAGTAGTATATGGATTCCAAGCGATTCCTAATGATAAAACAAATTCCTTACTTATCTGACGCCAGTTTACTTCCGGATAAACAGCTATATGCGCATTATAATTACCTACAGTACCATTCATCTTCCCTAAGATATTTATACATGCTAGCTGATCTAGCTGACGCTGTAAACGATATGTCACATTAGCCATTTCTTTACCGAAAGTCGTTGGAGTAGCGGATTGCCCATGAGTACGCGAAAGAAGTGGAGTCGCTCGATACTTTTTAGCTAAATTTTTTACTGTAGTAATAATTTCTTTCCAATGAGGAAGTATAGTTTTTTGACGCACAGTTTTTAGCATTAATGCATATGACAAGTTATTAATATCTTCCGAAGTGCATCCAAAATGTATAAACTGAGATATACCATGCAAAACAGGAATAGAAGAAAGCTTTTCGTTCAAAAAATACTCTACTGATTTCACATCATGATGGGTTTTCTTTTCGATGGTTTTAATACGAAGCGCATCTTTTATGTTAAAATCAGTGATAATGTTCTCAAGAAATGAATTCTCAACAACAGAAAAAATTGGAATTTCAGAAATTTCTTGACAAGAAGCTAACTTTTGAAGCCAACGTATTTCAACTTTAACACGAAATTTTAAAAAACCATATTCACTAAATATACTCCGAAGTGAAATTAGCTGATCACTATAACGACCATCTACGGGTGAAATAGCGGTCAATGAGGACAATTCCATGATATCTTCTCCGGATGAAAAAGCTAGAATATTACATTCAGTCTACACAGCCAAGCTTTAATATTAATTTAGACTGACTAATTAAATGGTTACGTAAAAACATGAGCTGCCAACGACGACCGCCAACTTGTTGCCACAGTACTACTGAACGAATGCCAGCTAAAAGCAGTGTACGTATTTTATGCTGTACCTGTATATTTTTCAATATATCTGCAGAACCCATTACTTGAATGCGTGGACCTAGAGGACTAATAACATCAAGATATATATCTGCCATCAAACCAAGGATTACATTCAGTTCGATCGTAGAATTAGTATACTGTGTATTAAGTTTATGAATACGATTTGCTAAATCCCTTGATGCCCCCTGAGTACTCTGTAGTTTTCGCTCTAATAGCATTAAACTCATAGTGTATTGAGTTACTTCAGCTCTTAATCCTTGATCACTTCTACCATTTAATAATCCTATCAACGTTTCTAATCCATAATGTAGATTAGATTCTTTCTTACCAAATATATCTAATATCGAAGGTGGGTTGAGATTTAACAAACTGTTTAACGAGGTCTGAAGTGCCTCTATGTTGCAGTCTCCATAACGCGCTACCTGTTGTACTAAATATGTTGCCTGACAAATACCCGCTAGCGCCAAAGTAATATGGTAATATTTTTTTGTCACAGTGACTCCTGGCGTACTCAGTTATATATTACATAAAGGTATACGCTGATCAATAACACCCCCTCCCAGGCATCTGGCACCGAGATAACAAACAACAGACTGACCTGGTGTAACTGCTGCTATTGGATAATTAAAATCTACTTTAATGGCATCACTATTCAGTGGTGTTAACCTACAGGGTATGTCAGGTTGGCGATACCGAGTTTTCACTACGCAACTGATAGAAGAAGTCAAATCATGACGATCGACCCAATGTAATTGACTTGCAACTAATCCTACGGACATGAGCCGAAAATGATTAGATCCTTGTGCAACAATCAATATATTTCTTGATAGATCCTTTTCTACGACATACCAAGGAGATCGAGTGCTGCCTGCTCTTCCCCCAATTCCTAAACCTTTGCGTTGCCCTAAAGTATAATATATCACACCTTTATGCTGCCCTATTTGGTCCCCGTCTACAGAAAGAATAATGCCAGGGTTAGCTGGGATATAGGATGATAAAAACTGCATAAAATTACGCTTACCAATGAAACAGATGCCTGTAGAATCCTTCTTCTCTGCTGTCACTAAACCTAACTTTTTAGCAATACTACGCACAATAGGTTTGGATAAAGTGCCTAGAGGAAACAAAATTTGTTCAATTTGTCGACACCCCAGCGTATAAAGAAAGTAACTTTGATCTTTATTATCGTCTAATCCTCGCAGTAGACGACTTGTCCCACATATGTCCTGACGACGCGCATAATGACCAGTGGCAATATAATCTGCTCCTAAATCCTTAATAGAAAAATCCAACAAAGATTTAAATTTAATCTCTTTATTACAGAGAATGTCAGGGTTTGGTGTACGACCTGTTTTATATCCAGATAAAAAGTGTATAAACACGTTATCCCAATATTCAGAAGAAAAGTTAACAGTATGGAGCGTTATTCCCAGTTGATCACACACAGTTTCTGTATCAGATAAATCTGCAGCTATCGGACAATATCCTGTATGAAGATCTTCCTCCCAATTGCGCATAAATATACCTTCCACGTGGTAGCCTTCTTCCTTCAGCAAAAATGCCGCCACGGAAGAATCTACACCACCAGACATTCCAACAATAACTTTTTTACGATGATTTGACATAACCTTACCTAATAGTATAAATCCTCTTAATGATATTTTAAGCAGAGTACATATTATTTAATGTTCGCACGGTAAGTGGATAAAGTTTAGATGGCAAATATTCTACTCCTATTATATATAAGGACTTGTTAAAATTCTACACAATACACTGACTGTGACTATCAGTTATACTAGATTGCTTCCATATACGCTTTGCTAAAGTCTCTACATGAATTACCAACAAACATTAATTACAGTTCTATAAAATATATATATCTTTCTAATGTGAAAAGAGCATTTTCTCATCGCAATCGTGCATACATGCTCGCATGGGGATTATCACTCACATGCACGCGAATTCCATAGGCATCTTATCATGCACCACTATACTGCGCTGCAGTCTAAGAGAAACTTAGATGTCTCTGTTATTATAGAGTCCATATCCATCTTATCTTTTCACTTCTATAATTTTATATGACATACTCTACCTACTTTTAAAAGATTCAAATATTTCTTGCCATTATTTTAAGTAAAAAATATTTAATTGTTGTTTATGAAAATAAACCGGTAAATGCCTTATCTTGTTTTCCGCATGCTCAAATCTTCTATGATTATATAACACAAGATTATAGATCATTATGAATATCAGGAGAGGAAAATATATTGCATCTATGTTTATTGTATAGATTGAGCATCTAATTTATAAAATAGGCCGGATATTTAAAGATCCACCATCTAGTCATTCAGAAATAAAGAAAAAAACATATTTCATTACAATAAATTAAGAGTGTAATACAAATCAATAATGTATAAATCCACTAAAAGCAATCATATCTACCTTTCTCCCATATAGAGAATTAAATTCTATATTCTCATGATGCTAGATAAATATGAATAAATTGTCATATGAATTATGCAACAGTTATGTTATGCAAAAACATTAGGAAAGACGTATATCATCCTAGTAATGGTAGGGTAGTTTGAATCGCGTGGACAAGTGCATGGATATCATGATAAGTATTATATGGTGCAAAAGAGGCTCGTAAAGCACTAGTTATACCTAATGCAGATAATAGAGGTATAGCACAATGATGACCTGCACGCAAAGATATCCCTTTATGCATCAACAAGGTGGCTAAGTCGCTACCGTGTATACTAGCAATATTAAAAGATAATAAGCTAGAGCCCTGAACCCTATAGCTCTCAAAACCTGGTATCGTCGCAATCAATAAAGATTCTGCTGTTTCAGCCAACTCTTGACTCCAGCGCTCGGAGGCTAATTGATTAAATTTACTAAACCACTGTAATGCAGTACTTGTGCCAATAACTCCAGCGATATTCGGTGTACCTGCCTCCAAACACCAAGGTACAGATTTTAATTTAAACCCCAAGAAACTAACGTTGCTGACCATATGCCCTCCACCTTGCCAAGGCTCCATTTCTCTCAACCGTTCTGTTTTACCATATAACACCCCAATTCCTGCAGGGCCATAAAACTTGTGAGCAGAAAAAGCATAAAAATCAACATCCAACTCCTTTATATTAATAGGATAATGAGCAATGCCTTGCGCACCATCAACCATAACCACAGCACCACAAGCATGTGCCTGCGTGATAGCAGACACAAGATCTGGACAACCACCGGTAACATTTGACATCTGCCCGATGGCTAAAAGACGCGTATAATGAGGTTTGAGAAGTTCTGATAATTTACTCACATCTGGTAATCGATCACTGCCTAACGGTAATTTTACAACTGTAGCACCAGTCTGTTTAGCGACCATTAACCACGGTATTAAATTCGCATGATGTTCTGCTTCACTTACTATTATTTCATCTCCTGGTTGTAAACGAGACCGTAGCCAACTTTGTGCAACTAGATTAATAGATTCGGTGGTACCCTTTGTCCATACAATAGATTGAGCATCTGAGACATTTAAGCATCGTGCGACTTGATCGCGAGCATCTTCATAAAGTCTAGTTAATGCTTGCCCTGGGGAAAAATTATTTTGATGTATTGATCTTACATGTGTACGATAAAAATCTGCCATAGTTTCAATAACAACTGATGGCGTTAAGGTAGTTGTTGCACTATCTAAATAGCACACTTCACCCTTAAGAGATGGAAAATCCTGACGAAAATCTATTGGATTAAATAACTGGATACGCATATCTGTTTAATATTCATTATACTTTGAGTAGATTGTCATGGACCATGATGCAAATTGCAAGCATCTTGACTGTCTGATAGAAAACGTTTTTATGTCGTATGATCATAATGTATTTTTAATCATGTATCTACATCATGATAGGTTTATCCCTACCGCCTTATATCTATATTAAGAAAATCTGTATACATAATTAACTGCGAGTTGTATCATTACATCCTATATGAAGCGGACTATTAGATTAACCACTTATTGCCCCGTACTTGTTCAAGTATATATGATACACTGAGCTAAATCAGTACGATATCGCCTGGTGGATTGTCAATAATTTTCGAATATGTATAGCACAACAGTACTATGTTAATCGTTTGATAATGCTAAATACAGAAACATTTACGCAGGCCCCATAAAAACATCATGAACCATATCAGTGATATTTTAACCTAATTTTAACAAAATGTAATCTCTTCAACATATTCAGATCATCGTGATGCTTGAAAACAACTATGCCGTAATACTATTTACATACATTGAAGAATGTCCTATAATGAATTAGGAATGTTACTAGATAATGCGACGAATACATATGGTATTAAACGCCTTATATATTCTGCTATCCTTCGTATATGCTTATGGTCATATACTGAATGTTCAGTGAATATCCAGGGGCAGTACTTCTATGTGAAATCTGTATAGTTAATATCTACAATGCATGCAAACCTGACAAGTTTACGTCATGGTATTCACAGAGGAGAGAATATAGATATCGAATGCAACAACATCTAACGTCTGACTAAGACTCTTTCCGCAGTATCGACTAGAATCTTTGTGTGTAAATCAACTTCAACATTCACTCTATGATCAATATCTTTGCTACCAATCGTCGTACGTAATAAAGTTTCTGGAATCAGATGTACACAAAATGTGTCCCCCATGATATCCCCTACTGTTAGACTAATACCGTCAATGGTAATAAACCCTTTATAAAAAACATATTTACTCTGATAGGGATCCGCAAGAGTCAGCCACATTATATAATCATTTTTAGTATTGCAGACTTTACTAATTTTAGCTATTGTCGTAATGTGACCAGAAACAATATGACCCCCAATTTCATCACTAAACTTTGCTGCTCGCTCTATATTAATACTCTCCCCTTCGGTGAGAGAACCTAAAGTAGTTAGCATAAGCGTCTCTGCCACTAAATCGAAACTTACATATACACCAGTAATTTTTGTTACAGTTAAACAGCAACCATTGTGAGACACTGAAGCGCCTATTTCTAATCCCGATAACAAGATTTGTGGCATTTTCATAACGTGTGTTCTGCCATACTTATTTTCTTTAATCACACATAGCTCTGCTATACCCTGGACAATACCGGTAAACATTTCTGTACCTCAACATAACGATGGATCTTATTTTCCCATACACAATATATTTTAAGGAACCCTTGCATCCACACATAAAATACTGCAGCCTTCATACTATATAGTATATCGCATATATAGCATTAATTCTCAGGTATCCACTACTACATCGCACTTATGCAAAGCATTTTTCGCAATTTGTAGTACTTTATCAGACAAGAGATATAAGCCTGTAGTACGACCTGCACTCAAGTTTTCCTTAAGGCCAAGTCTAAAAAATAAAGTCAATAAATCTTTCCCATATAACTCTCTTGGATGTTTCCCCTCTATGGTTGTGAGAAGCACTGCTAATAACCCACGCACAATACGACTCTCACTATCGCCGTAAAAATGTAATTTATTATTTTTATACCTTTGATAACCCAACCACACCTTATTTTCGCAACCCATAAGTTCACTTTCATTATTCTTCAATGCATCATGCAAAGCAGGAAGTTTCTGACCTAACAGAATCAAACAACGATATCGTTCTTCCCAACATTGACATTGAGAAAATTTCTCTAGTAATAAATTTGCAGTAATCATGGTACCAAACGGATGTATAGTGGTAAAAAACATGCAAGTCATCCTTAAGTACAGCATCAGATATGAAAAAGAACAATAATGTAGTGTTAAGCAATAAAGATGAAGATAATGAAAATTATTAACTATAGGATAATGCTAGAACACTTTCGATATTACTCTTCTACGCATACAACTTCTCAAATTTATTTCATATAAAAGTAGTATTCCTTTTAATTTTATGAATGATAATTTATGCTATATGATAGCAGGATATATAAGTTATAAACGTCCATACGACTCATATTGATTACTCTAAACGTGATATATCATTAGTAATTCATTTAGAAGTGAGGTAGAGATTACCAATCTTTAAACAACTGGGAAAACATTTCAATGCAAACTGGTATTTATACATTAAAAACATAGAGAATATAATTTCGTACCATATGTAATACAATATGAATATAACCTTTTGCACCCTGTCATTATATTGAGATCTCACATTATATTATTAATAGTCATCTATTAATGTTCTTAAAAAGTGAGTATATCTCTGGCGTAGGATACATAACATACACAGTAAAATATCTTTATCTTGTGTACAAAATATATTATCTATATAATGATATTACTTTTCAATTTAATTTTTTCGTTCAAAGCTAAAAAATTACACACTGTATCTATTCCACCAAATATACTAAACCTATAGTCAAAGATATTAGACGTTTTCATAAAACAATAGGATAGATATAATACTAACTCGTATATAAGTATTAACGAAAAGGCTTAAAAAAAGCAAAGAAGGTATTTTTATACAAAGAAAGAAAATATCTCTGCTCATCCACCATGTACACTAATACATAGCAATGTCATCTAGAAAAAACAGTAAGCATTAACTATGACATGTATATATCGGTCACTCTATATACTAAGTGATTCAATCAGTATATCAATAGTTAAGTTAGATAGCCATGCTGATAAACAAAATTGCCAGCTCACATATTAGTAATAAGTGACATCTAAAAAACATTAAGGAGTACTGTATTTAGATATGAAACTAATACCTACCTAACAAGAAAGAAAGGAGCAGTTTTATTTCTCACCAAACATATATTAACATATACAAAGAAGTATTATGAACTTAGGAAGATTATTTATTTTTTCAGCCCCTAGTGGAGCTGGAAAATCTAGTCTGATTCAAGCATTGTTAAACAAACTACAACCATACCATGCTCAAATATCGATCTCTCATACTACACGTCATATGCGACCAGGAGAAAAACAAGGAGAGCATTATTATTTTGTTACTAATGACGAGTTTAGCAGCATGATTGATCAGCAAAAATTTCTTGAATATGCTCAAGTTTTTGGTAATTATTATGGAACATCGCGTCAGGCGATTATGTATAAATTGAAAAAAGGCATCGATATCTTTCTTGATATAGATTGGCAAGGTGCTAGGAATATTAGAACAATCATGCCAGATGCACGTAGTATCTTTATCTTGCCCCCATCGAAATCTGAGCTACAGCGTCGATTACAGCAACGTGATCAAGATAGCGCAGCTATCATTACGAGACGTATGACTCAAGCCGTAGAAGAAATTAGCCATTATATAGAATACAACTACTTAATAGTGAATGACGACTTTGATCGCGCACTAATAGACTTACAGTCTATCATCCACGCTGAGCGTTTTCGTATTAATCATCAGGCATCTTATTATAAGATATTACTCAATGAATTGTTAGCAGACTGAAAGTAACTAAATATCATAAAATCAATTTATTTATCACTACAATTGGAGTAGTAAACATATGGCTCGACTCACGGTACACAACGCAGTAAAAAACATCGGTAATCGTTTTGACCTGGTTCTAGTAGCCGCACGACGCGCACGTCAGATACAAATTGGTGGAAAAGAACCATTAGTCCCCAAATACCATGATAAATCTACTGTAATTGCACTTCGGGAAATAGAAGAAGGTCTTATTACTAATGATACCGTAGATCTCCTCGATCATAAAGAAAAAGAAGAAAGACAGAATCATGCCTTTACAAAACTCATGACTAAATCTGAACTTTATATATAATAAAGTTTTAAGTAAAAATTTTATAATTTATCAGTCTTTTTTACAAAGACTTGAGGCATATAAAGAAAGAACATGGTGCACATCGATATATCTTCATGCAATTAATATGAGCTCAAGAAAAGATGATATTTTTTGTCCAATGCAGCAATGATGACAACCTTTCAGTATCTGGAAATTCTACTAGAAAATACATTCTATATTACCAACGTACACAGAATCATAATCATTAACTCCGTAACGTTAGAATAAAAGCGATAACTAGTGACGGTATCTATTCATACACTCATGCTATAGTTGTACCTCTTATAAATAATAAAATTATTTACGATATTCCATGCTATATATGTACTATATAAGTAAGCATAATATGTACTATATACATAAGAATTAAGTTAAGTATTATTCAACGTAAGTAGCGCTGCGAAATAGTAAATGCATATTACATCCGTATCAATAACAATCATGCATGTAGTAATCGATCTCTTTTGTATAAGTTAATTTGCTAATTATATGTATTCTGCACTACAGTGCTTAATATTCTGTCTCTTTTTACTAAGATTGAACACAGACATCATACTCTTTGTGTAGAATGTATGGAGTCATTAGTAGAAAACAAAAAACACAGTTCATATGTCTACCATTGTAACAACTGTAAAAATAATGAAGTATGTTATAAAAAATCTGATTTTTAAAACATTATGCATCATGATACATACAAAAATTAAGATAATTCTCCAATTTTAACATAATTATATTCATAATGAATAATATGCATCCTACTAAAATTATAGAGGAATCACTTATGCAAGTACAAAGTGTAAAGTAATATTTACTGATTTATAAAACAGCAATATTAGTATTTAATATACCACATGAGGCATTTAAAGGCCCGGGACGGTAACCGAAACATTAGTTAACAGAATAATTAGGATTACATATGAATGCAGATAACAAAGCAAGCGCCGAAAAACGCGCTTCAAGAAGACGTTGGTTAAATGCCCAAGACTCTGGTTATCACAAAGCAATGGATAATCGCCATGTACAAATGATTGCTATTGGCGGAGCCATTGGAACAGGCCTTTTTCTTGGTGCTGGCGCACGTCTTCAAATTGCTGGACCAGCATTAGCGCTAGTTTATTTAGTATGCGGTATTTTTTCATTCTTTATTTTACGCGCACTTGGTGAGCTAGTATTACACCGTCCTTCTAGTGGAAGTTTTGTCTCCTATGCTCGTGAATTCTTGGGTGAAAAAGCATCTTATGTTACTGGATGGATGTATTTTGTCAACTGGGCAATGACTGGTATTGTGGACATTACAGCTGTAGCGCTATATATGCACTATTGGAGCGCTTGTAGTGATGTACCACAGTGGGTATTTGCCCTTGGTGCGTTAGCGATCGTTGGTAGTATGAATATGGTTGGTGTGAAGTGGTTTGCTGAAATGGAGTTTTGGTTTGCACTAGTAAAAGTACTAGCAATTGTCATATTTTTAATTGTTGGTGTAGTATTTCTTGGTAGTGGACAGATGTTAGATGGTAATGAAACCGGTTTTTATTTAATCACTGACAATGGCGGATTTTTCCCAAATGGTCTTTTGCCCGCGTTAGTATTAGTGCAAGGGGTGGTATTTGCATTTGCTTCCATTGAGCTTGTAGGAACAGCAGCAGGAGAGTGTACAGACCCACAAACCATACTACCAAAAGCCATTAATAGAGTCATATGGCGCATTGGTTTATTTTATGTTGGCTCTGTGGTTTTATTGGTACTGCTTCTTCCTTGGAATGCATACCAAGCAGGACAAAGTCCATTTGTTACTTTTTTTTCTAAACTAGGTGTACCATACGCCGGTAGCATTATGAATATCGTCGTACTCAGTGCAGCCCTATCTAGTTTAAATTCAGGACTCTATGCAACAGGCCGAATTTTACGATCCATGTCCATGGGTGGTTCTGCTCCAAAATGCATGTCTCTAATGAGCAAACACCAGGTTCCATATGTGGGGATTCTAATAACTGTTAGCGTATATGTTATTGGTGTATATCTCAACTATATTTTACCTTCTAGTGTCTTTGAGATTGTCTTAAACATCGCAACACTTGGAATTATTTCATCCTGGGCATTTATCGTGATATGTCAAATGCGCCTACGCAAGGCTATTAAGGAAGGTAAAGCAGAGGATATAATTTTTAAACTACCTGGCGCACCTTTTACCTCATGGTTAACTCTTCTTTTTTTAGTTAGCGTACTAGTTCTGATGGCCTTTGATTACCCGAATGGCACTTATACGATTGCATCCATTCCGTTTCTTGCCTTAGTATTAACTCTAGGGTGGTTCCGTGTGCGCAAACGGGTACATTCTCTTACAGAAGAGGAAGTCAATCCTACAAACGTCATAAAATCTCCCTATTAAACGTTTATACAACTTGAAATGGAAAGAAATATGATTATAGATGACTATCTAAGACAATAATTCAGTATCTTATATGGGTTATAACGAAAAGAGGAACAATTTGATGATCATTGTAGTTATGTAAAAAGTAACTACTTACAAGGCATCTCATCTCCAAATCATGAAGGTTTATATCATGATACAGGCTATCAGCCTGTATCATAGTTGTACGCATGAAACGAGAGAAATTTGCAACCACAACCACTACATTACAAAGTATCTCCTCTTCTTTTCCCTAAATAATAGGGTATTCCATGCATTCAGAAACACTCCAAAGTTATACATGATGATTGGTGTATCTGCATATACTGTACACACGCACTAAACACACGAGTTTTTGAAACCTATGATATTAGAAGTGGCAGTTTGACAATGAGTTACAACTGTATACTTTCTATTTTTAGATGACTAAATATACTGTTTTTAAGAAAAAGAGATATGTATATATGTACAAGCTATGAAAATGCGTGCTCCCTATTAACTGATTTCTTGTATTTTAGTACTGTGCCTTCAGATTCTTCTCTATTGCAATGACAGAGCAACTATGTATGTATCGAGTTTTTATAGGGCGATAAAATACAACTCTTGATTCAGAAATATACCGCTCTTGTTAGTTATACCAAAATTATGTCATAAAACCAACATATGTTTATGTTAGCAACTAACTCATTAATATCCAAGATAAGCGTGTATATATACACTACACAGTAATATATACCGAATGCAGAATAGTCAAGATAATTCAACATACTTACTGTGCACTTAAGATGAATCTGCATATGTGATAACAAGAAAGATGGCAAATACACTAAAAGATCAGTAATAAATATTATGCACTATAGGGGTAGATGTGCATACCTTATGTATTATTAAGAATAAATTTATGCACCATAACAGACATATCACATCCAGTAGGTGTACAATAAAAATCTAAAGATCCATGCTATATTTTAAACCATATAAGATATTAATCTTCACTGTTTGATGTCACTATCAGTATAGTTTTACACGCTACAAGAAGTATTCACCTTATTTTCATGAGAAAGCATAATACGGATGCATTATAATCCCATTGATAACGCGCTTCTGTATAAACAAACCAATTCAAAGCTAAAATTATAATTCCCATACAAGCATTAACATCCGTTTGCATAAAGTTTATCTAATAAACCACTGCGACGTAGTATATCCAAGCTTACTGCTTTCTGAAAAACCCCCTGATCAGCATAAATGGTTATTTTTCTTTTAGCACGAGTAATGGCTGTATATATTAATTTACGTGTTATAATTGATATTTTCTGATGAGGTAAAACAAGTATCACATGATCAAACTCTGATCCTTGAGCTTTATGCACGGTCATAGCAAAAGCTGTACTATGCAATGGTAACAGCAAAGGATTAAATGCCTTAGTGTGTCCATTAGGTAACAAAAACCACACTTTCATCTCGCGAGCATCATCTAAAATAGCTATACCGATATCACCATTACATAACTGTAGAGCAGGATTATTGCGCATGATCATGATTGGTCGTCCAATATACCATGGATATTTCCAAGAGGTATGTGCAAAAATTAATCCTATCTGATGTAACATTTTTTCGATATATTCATTCAGTCCTGCAGTACCGAATAATCCATGACAAATTGTACATAGCACCCGAAAATCTCTAAAAGCCATTAAAATTTTATGCGGTTTTTCGCCAGCTTGTAATAAACGCAAATATATACGATATCCTTCAATACAATTATCTAATAGGTGCTGATAGTCTGCAGCAGATTTGAGTGAAAAATAACAGACATCACTGAAGTTATCATTTAGTATCTTTATGGATAATTGTGCTTTTCCAGCATTTACTGCGATTGCTAACTGACCAATACCGGATGACTGCTTAAAACGATAACTGGTAGGTAATACGCATATCATGTCAGATATAGCATTGTGCGTATAATCTTCCCTGCCTATCACCTTATAACCAGTTAAACGAGATAATTGCTCAGCACGATACAGGCTATAATGATTACTTGCGTTATAACACAGATCACCGAACACTGATCCCGCCTCTACTGAGGATAGTTGATGATGATCACCGAGAAATACAACTCTTGTATGATGAGAAAGTACAGAAAATAAATAAGCCATGATGGCTAGATCAATCATAGAGGCTTCGTCAATAACTAATACGTCTACAGGAAGGGGGTTGTCTTTATTAAACCGAATTCTCTGACCGCCTGGTGTAATCCCTAAAAGACGATGCAATGTAATTGCTTCACGAGGAAAACCTCTTGATACAAGATCAATCCTATGAATCTTCTGTAGAGTAAGGTTTAAAGATTCCGTTAACCGCGCCGCTGCCTTACCAGTCGATGCCACTACTTTAATCCGCTGGGGTACTGGTAATAATTCAATCAATACACCTAAAAGTTTAGCTATCGTAGTAGTTTTGCCAGTGCCTGGGCCACCAGCTATAATTGCTAGCTTACATGTGATAGCTATAGCAACAGCAATTTTCTGCCAATTTAAAATGTTATTCTGATCAAAGTAACTATCTAAAATTTTACGTGTTTTTTTTTCCTCTACATCTAGTAATAAGTTTTTCCGCTGGATAAACTGCGCAACTATTACCTCATTATGCCACATACGATATAAATAAAGAGATTTTTTTTCCAGAACTAGCGGTGTTACTGTCTGACCATTACTGACTACCGGGCATGCTAATAACACGCGCTCAATATCTTTTGGATTGCCGGAAGACTCCCATATCATGTGAGCTAAACCCTGATGAAGCCCAGAAAAAAAAGCTGCAGGACATAGATTTCTTAGAGGTAAACAAACATGACCAACTCGAGTATCACGACTGAGGAAAACAGCTGCTAACATTAATACAGGTTGATAATCTCCGGCAATCATATGTGCAAACTGTATATCAAGGGGGTGTATTAAACCATTATTTTTTGCTACACATAATGCTTCTAGTAATCGCATTCTTAACGCTCTTCAATACATACAAATACGCTAGACTGATTTAAATAGACATAGAAAAATACGCCGTCTATTTTCAGGAATATGAAATAACATTAATGCTATACACATAAATTTTAATCTTTTATTACAACACATACAAAAATCTTTTAAAACTATTTTGAAATCACATTTTACTCGGTGAATGATCTGATTCTCTTGGCAATAAATACTTGATTCAATTTATAAAAGTATAAATACTATAATATTTTTATCGGCTTTATCTTTATATCACGTCATTTTTATTAGTATATATAATGCATATGATGGAATATAAATTAAATTTAATACTGCGTTATTTCATAAAATCAAAATACTGATACATCTTCCAGTCAGTAGATTTTTAGCATTATGCCGCCAAGTCGTTCTCTATTTTTTAATATGGCATCAGATATTGTATGTATGATAATGCTCATCTAATCCATGTCAACATCATCTCTTCCAGTATTAGACTACAAAGTTTTAGTGCCTTATAATGTATTGACATGGGGATGAATTGCAGATTCTATAGTCTCATGTTGCATAATACATGCATTGAGAATGAATTCTTTCTTTAGTATTAGAGCCCATTGTACTCTACAAAGATAAAATTATAGCAAAAATTTATATTTGTATAAAATGTAAACATGTCATATAAGATACAAATCGAAGCTATCGGAATTTAATAACACTTAAACGCTAAAATTAGCAATGAATGTGACTATTATAGCATATAGTAAAAATAGACAGAAAAACATACACAATTTACAATAAGTCATACCATGCTATACGTTTTCTCGTGAGAAAATTCTTTGTTTTTCTGATCACTCCTGACAAAATCATACGACTGCTTAATAGCATTTAATACACATACTTGTTTAACATAACAAAAAAAACACCAAAAACTAGCATGAGCTACCTATGTAGATTTACGTTTTTCGGTGTAGGCACGTCTCTTCTGCAACATAATCGCTAATTAATATATGAGAATAGCTCGCTACATAGCGGTCACTTGTGTATCATGAATTCACAATTGACATTAAAACAATATCTTCTCTGTAAGGATGCTGCTGATATATATGTAGAAAGATCACTTTCTCTTGTCTATGAAGCGCTCTCTCCATCATGGCCGTACTCTATATATTATATAGTATATATTTAGTACAATCATAAAACACAATGTATCAGAATCACTAACATCACAATAATATATACATCTCGCATATTGAGCAACATGGATGCTTCACAAGTCTACCCACGTACTAGGTCATCGATCATATTACTTCACAGTCTATAAATATGATCAATCTTATATTTTTACTGTTTATATCATGATATAATGTACTATAAAGTGTGCACTTCACTCATAGATAAAATATTCATATTTTTTGTACCATCATCAAAGACACATACCACAAGTCTACACACTGCATATACAGCACGTATATTGGTATGCATCATGTTATCCCCCATACACCAATATAAGATACGTAGCTCTCGGGATTCACTAGGAATATTACAGCTCTTATAACATCTAAAATTGCTATGTATAATGTTTCACATAAAAATTTTAGTGAAGAAGGAGCTAGGCTGATGATAATGCGTGGTGTATAGATCTTGAGTGACACTCCATACTATGGGTGTATCGACCTAATGCTGTCACATCTTTACGTGAATGTGATGCCTATAATGGATGTCTATAAGATAGAGACATGTCCTCACAAAAATTATCCATATTTTTATTAACAAAAAACATATAGACAAAATTGTTAATGATTCGGCGTAGTTATCTATCAATACATTTATATCCCTTGTAGTAGCTATACCACACTACTCTTATTGATGGATAGAAATTGATGCAACCTATCACATAATTTTGATATCATATTAACAAATATGCATCAACTAAGCTCACTTACGATGAGCTAGTCACTTTATGTTTCCCATTCTTTTGAGTTGTATGTAATCTTATTTACTATCGAGTATATTAGGGTAGTATTAAATCTCAAATAGGCAGCGTGCATCTGTTATAAAAAGAAACACAAAATGTACAGCATGACAATGTCTACCTGCACTCTCTATATATCAATAAACTGTTATATGAACCTTACCACCTACTCTAGATTATCAGAAGACCAAAGGGGAATGTACATAATATTGTGTCAGAATGTGTATTGATCTCTAATAATCCCTCCAATACTCTATATTCTATATTCTATATTCTATATTCTAATTAATCCTATCTTACTATAAAGACACTATTTTAATCTGAAGTAATATCTATCTAGATTTCTTCTTAGATTAGCTATTAGCTAAACTATATGCATACAGTATAAATTAATGTTTTCACAAAAATAAAAATGGTCATTAGCATGAAATATATTTAAGAAATCTTCATATATGCATGATACTATAGATCTTTCAATGCATTGATTGCTGCATATGGAACTAAAATAATCCACAAATCTAAAGACAGACTTATAGTACAGTACTATGATAGTTTATGGATTAAAACACTACAAGAATAGCCCCTATATCTATAGTATATTATTGTATTGAGATAGAGTAGTATTCTAACCATAAGTTTGCTGTTAATCTGCATAGGCGCTTGTGTGGAAACAAAAAATGTAGCATCAAAACACTTAGCTATCATAAGTTATTTTCAAATATATAGATCTATTAAAGTTATGCTGTTAAACAAAATACATACTACATTTCCATGCCATCAATTAATCAGCTGAATATTTTAGGTATCTTCAATGGATATAGTGTAATATACAAAGTATCTATATTAGATACACACTGCTTTATTATATCAGTCAATAGATGCTCCAATAGATAATGAGATACTCTAGATTATCTTCTTGGTCATTCTAGCGTCCATGCTACAACGCTTTCCACCTGAAAAAGCAAACTTACAGCACCGCAAGTAATCGTACTATAATTTTATTAAATACAATTAATGCATATTTTCACATCACAGTGTACATAATCTGCTCTATTGAAAATTGAAACATTTGGTATGGAGTGCGTATATTTCTCACACTCCAATGAAAGATAACAATTATATAACCTGTATCTATAATTGCTTTGCAATATCTTTCATATTGCTACATAACAGAAAAAGATAAAATTCTTTACATTGCAATAAGTAAAATGCTACCCATTGTAATCAAAGAGTCTCTATTCCAGATATGCTACATATAATATGTAACACATGTATGTCATAATTAAAATATTGTTAATATATTATAATTTTTCCTAAACGCAAGGATCTTAGCATCATGACACATCTTTCTACCGAACATCCCTATGATTTTCAGAAAACCGGGAAAGTGGTATTACAGATTGTACGTGAGGGGCTTCAACAACTAGATCAGTATATCAACGAAGATTTTGTACGTGCTTGTGAAATAATTTTCCATTGTCGTGGAAAGGTAATAATTATGGGTATGGGAAAATCGGGGCATATTGGTAAAAAAATTGCTTCTACTTTTGCTAGCACCGGAACGCCTGCTTTTTTTATACACCCCGCTGAAGCTAATCATGGCGACCTAGGCATGGTTTGTTCTGATGATATCGTTATTGCTATTTCTAACTCCGGTGAATCTTTAGAGATTTTAACGCTTATTCCGATTTTAAAACGTCGTCATGTCATATTAATTTGCATGACTAGTCGCCCAAATAGTAGAATGGCAGATGCCGCAGAAGTTCATATATGCACCAAGGTGCCGCAAGAAGCATGTTCTCTTGGTCTGGTTCCAACCAGTAGTAGCACAGCTACGCTTGTTATGGGTGATGCTTTAGCAGTTGCGTTATTAAGAGCTAAGGGTTTTACACAAAAAGATTTTTCGCTCTCCCATCCTGGGGGAGCGTTAGGCCGTAAATTATTAATTCGTGTTGATAATATTATGCGCGTAGGTCATGCTATTCCATACCTACATCCAGACGCCTCCTTACACCAAGCTTTGCTAACAATGACCTCTAAAAAAATGGGAGTGATTGTAATTTGCAACACGAATAAACTCATTCAAGGCATTTTTACTGATGGTGATTTACGGCGCCTACTAGATGTGGGTGCTAACATTAATATGCATCGTATACGTATTTCTAGTATTATGACCCCAGTCGGGGTACGTATAAAACCGGATACATTAGTGATAGAGGCCATGAATGTCATGCAAAGTAAAAATATTACCTGTATTATCATAGCTGAGAAAAATAAACTAATAGGATTAGTACATATTTACGATATTCTTCGTACAAACGCATTTTAATCTAAATGTTATATGAAGTTCTGTTACACGAACGTCAAACCCCATCTATTGGAAAATCAATGCACATAATAATGACACATTATACTAAAATATGTGTATCATGTTCTTCGGTGGTTGCTTGATTAAATATAATAACAGATATACCATCTGGAGAACATCATATTTTTATACGCCTTCCGCTCAATGTTTACACATATAAAATCTATTTGATATTCCAAAACAATTAACGGTACGCGCTACTCACTGAAAATACAAAACAATTTCTAAAGCATTTATGATAAAACTATCATACATGATCTTTCGTGAGAATGTTGATAAAAGCATATTTTCTCACACGACTTAAAGGCAGCTAGTATATTACTATTTATTATGTAGTCTTTATATCTATGCATAATTATCTTCTATATCTCAAAAAAAAGATACACGCTATGGAAAGTAGCTAATAAATTTATATATAGAAACAGTATCTCCATGCATGCATGATGTAATGTACATATATACGACTCCTGAGGTTAGCATCGTTGATGCATTGAATGTACAAATACATAATATTACCATGCTTATTATTGTAATATGTAAAACTTTTTAGTTTCCATATGTCTAAACTGAAGTTTTATATAGACAAAATTATTGTCAATGTTATTTTACTATAATTAGAAAATATAGAATGCAGAAAGTTATATGCTGTTTTACAAAAAAATACCGCAAGCATCCTGATTTAATGTTCGTACTGTGCTTCCTTTATATATAGTATGATACATCAATATATATTTCTATTATCATCTATATGATCTTTCATATAAATGCATTTATCAATATACTACTATGGATAAAAACTATAATTAATAACATTACTATAGATCCATGTTACCTAATAGGCATCATAAGTCAGGATAATAAATCCTGCGCAGATTTTAACACATTGCACTATGTATATAACACGGGAAAATTATTATGAATAATCAACAAGCTGCTTTTACCACCTGTTATGGACCAATCAATCCAATCGTGATGCAAAAAGCAAAAAACGTAAAATTATTAATTTGTGATGCTGACGGTGTGATGTCTAACGGAATCATTTATCAGGGTAATGCTGGTGAAGAACTGAAAGGTTTTCATGTACGCGACGGGTATGGGATTAATTGTTTATTGATTTCTAAAATAGAAGTAGCAGTTATTACTGGCAGAGAATCGCAGCTCTTAAAAGATCGTTGTGCCACACTAGGTGTAAAACACCTATATCAAGGATGTTCTAATAAAATCAAACCATTCCATCTATTGCTTGAAAAACTGCAAATTAGAGAAACACAGGTAGCATATATCGGCGATGACGTGTTAGATTGGCCAGTTATGACAGTGGTAGGTTTAAGTATCGCAGTATCTAATGCCCATCCGATATTGCTACCTCGAGTGGATTATGTAACACGATTAGCTGGTGGAGATGGTGCTATACGAGAAATATGTGATCTTATATTAATGTCGCAAGGCAACTTTACGCCGGATAGTTTATGTAGTTGATGTGATTAATATTCAACGCTGTATAACGATATTAGTGGCGTTATTTTCAATCATTTTAATAGGCTGGATATTAAACGAGCATAGCAATATAGATAACATTGTACGCATAAACCACTCTTCTCTAGAACCAGCTTACACAAGCACTCACTTACATATGCTAACATATAACATGCAGGGAGCTTTAGCTAATAAAATTAGTGCAGATCAAGCTACATATTATTCTGATAAAAAAAATATTTACTTTGTAAAACCTATTATAAAAACATACGAGGATGATCATAGTCCATCCTGGAAGATACAAGCAGATACAGCTATGCTAACACATGATAAAATCCTGTATTTATATGGAAACGTACTAATAGATAGCTTAACTCATACAACAGAAATAGAAAAAATTAAGATGCATAACGCAAAAATTAGTTTAATTACTCAAGATATTAGCTCTGAGGATAATGTATTCTTGTATGGTCGGACATTTTATGCCACTAGTATGAAGATACATGGAAATTTGCGACAAAAAACGGCTGAATTAATAGATCAAGTGCAAACCTCTTATGAAATGCATCACACGCGCATACATCATTAAATGGCTTACTGGAAGCTTTTGTTTCATATGCAGTATGCCAATATTATCTCTAACTGAAGATTTTAGTCAATCTATCCATATCCATGCGGATAATCAGATGGTTGACATGCTTGGAAATATTGCTACCGCTACTGGTCATGTACTGGTAACGCAAGGTTCAATTAAACTTATGGCTGATAAAATAATTGTAACTCGTCCAAATGGTGACAACCAAAAGATTATTATTGATGCTTATGGTAATTTCACAACGTTCTACCAAATGCAAAATAATGGTAAACCTATTCAAGGTCATGCAAAACAAATTCACTATGAGTTCAATACTAATAAAGTGGAGCTCAACGGAAACGCCTCCATGGAACAACTTAATAGTAATATTCAGTGCGATCATCTCGTATATTTCATAAAAGAAAATAAAATAGATGCTATAAGTAATCACGGTCACCGTATAACTAGTACACTGACACCATCACAACTAAAAAAATAAAGCAAAAGAGACGATAGCGTTCACATACATGATTAATCAGTCACACTTAATTATTGATAATTTAGTAAAAAGTTACAAAGGTCGCCTAGTCGTAGAAGGTGTTAGTCTTCATGTACAGTCCGGCGAAATTATTGGTCTACTTGGACCAAATGGGGCGGGTAAAACAACAACATTCTATATGGTAGTAGGAATTATATCACGTGATGCAGGAAGAATAATAATCGATAAAGAAGATATTAGTCTGCTCCCTCTACATGCTAGAGCACGTCGAGGAATTGGATATCTTCCGCAAGAAGGTTCTATTTTTAGAGGTCTTAGTGTTTATGACAATATCATGGCTGTGCTACAGGTACGTCATGATCTCACCAAGCAACAACGCGTACATCGTGCTCATGAACTACTAGATGAATTTCATATTGGACCGCACTTGCATAATAATATGGGGAATACATTGTCTGGGGGTGAGCGACGACGCGTAGAAATAGCGCGAATGTTAGCAGCAAACCCGAAATTTATTCTATTAGATGAACCTTTTGCCGGCGTAGATCCTATTTCCGTCACAGATATTAAAAACATTATAAAACAATTAAGTGAACATGGTCTAGGTGTATTAATTACAGATCATAACGTCCGTGACACTCTAGCAGTGTGTGAACGCGCATATATTGTGAATAAAGGACGTCTAATTTCTCATGGAACTCCTGCAGTGATCCTTGCAGATAAACAAGTACAGCGTGTATATTTAGGCGAAGAGTTTAAACTCTAAATAATTTTATAAATTACAAAAATAGCGTTATCCCATGTTAAAATATGTAATCCTAGATATGATTTACTCATCTTTGGTAATAACTGCATATATTGCAAGAATATTATGTCTATTGTGAGATATTTTCCATCCCTATTTGTACTACAAATACAAACACGCTATATTCTTCCTTCAATCGATCTATTGCATTTATCATTAGTAAAGTATGAATCTTTAATGCAATTTTTGACATTGTCTAGACTATCAGATGATAATCTCTAGAACAGTAAATATTTAGCCACACACCTCTCACGGCATTTATATACTATATACCACTCGTGATGAATATGTATACTCATGACATGTATCCTAATGCTATGGACGCTACAATACTAAAAACGATGCTTGTAAAATGTACAGATAATATCAGTTAAGATACAAAAAATGATAAAAGCTACAAAACTATCCGTTTTTACAACACTTACACATAAAAAAGGTGAGATCTGTAATGTAAGATTATGAACACAGTGTTTATTATGATGCCTTAGAGAAAAATAATTTCACACAGCTCTATCGGTGTGTGACACAATAGTCATTATAAACTTCTATGGTATAAAATATATAAAATATTTTTATAGAATCAATCATATGCAAAAGACATTTTAAATCCTTATAATTAGATTATTGCACGTAATAGTATATATACTGTGGCTGCTAACCGATATGTTTATATCTCCTCCATGCGCCGAATTGGAATGGAGGAACCTATCTCGCTCTGATGATCGATTTGTCTCAATAGCAAGTGGGGATTCTGTGTATCTATACTAATGCGAGTATGCTAAATAAACACTCAATATATATTTCGTATACTCTTTTACATACATGTTAAATATAAAGTAAGAATACATATGAACATTCATAAATCACTAGTAATCGTCATGTTTAGAGCTATCTGCATGTGTACCGAAAATTTTATCGATGTTTATGTTGATTCATAATTAGACGAAGTCTAAGAAAAAAATATATAAAAGAATACTACTATAATTGTTCTAAAGATATATACGACTTATGGAGTGGTTGTTTTAACAATAAAGAAACATGTGTGAGATATTTGATATATCATAAAAACTATAGAAGAGTACATTTAGACGTGTTCTATAACAGCATAGTTAAACTTTACAGATCATGCGAGTCTAGGATAGAAGGGGAGAAATTATAAAAAACAAACAACATTACAATTATTAATCAAGCAATCTATATGATTACTATAGGTGAGATCTCTTATATTATTTATCTGCAATATACTATAACCTGCAATAAGAGCATCGCACCAGACTTCATTCATCATAGAATCGCTGTCATGTATAGCGACATCTCTTTTCTAAACAAATTAAATGAATTGCACCATCTACCATTGAATTATACACCGTAGCTGGCATTACAGACTGTATGTTCTCTTTTTAATAAAATAAAAATTTATCTTATACCCGTGCATAAGTAATTAAAAATATGATAAATAACGAACAAAAACTAGCATTAGGAGCAGTATTAAGCGTCTCATGTACGCGACATGATGTATACTGTCATAGTAAAAAAAGAGCGCTGGAAATTATTAGTGAACTAGCAGCTAAACAGCTCAGTCTTCCGCAAAAAACAATTTTTGATGCAATGCAAACACGTGAAAAAATGGGTAGCACTGGTATTGGAAATGGCATTGCTATCCCACATGGTACACTGGAAAATGATACTTTACAAACTGTTGGAGCCTTTATTCGTCTTGAAAACCCGATTACTTTTGATGCCATTGACAATCAACCGGTAGATTTATTATTTGCCTTATTGGTACCAGCTGATAAATGTAAAACTCATTTACATACCTTATCAATAGTCGCGAAAAGATTGGCGGATAAAAAAATTTTAAGCCGTCTTCGTGCAGCACGTAGTGATGAAGACCTATATAAGATTATTACGGAATAATATCACATGCTCGTATGACTTAGATATCATGATATGACTAGACATAAACGATATGAGCGATGTGTACGATATAAAAATATTATGCTAATGGCATTGTCTCAGTAATATATTAAATCAGTGCACAAAGGGTATAAACGCACTAGAAGTCACATTCTATACTCAAGCCACCTATGTAGTGCTTGTATCCGTAAAAAACTAACAATATCTAATGCTAATTAGATTACTAACCATGGAATTAATATTAATGAAAGGGATGCATCACTCATTATTAACGTCAAGGTTATTCATAGTATTTTCAATACATCTGGTATAACCACCTGCTGCATGCGGTGCTTTTTCTAGCATGACTTTTAACTTATGCATACGACATTCTGCATGTGCGATTTTCTCATATGTATTTATCTTTTTTGATCTAACACATAACAAAGATTGCATGCAGTACTAAAAATAAACTTATTAACGTTAGTATAATCTTAGTACGTAATTTTACATCCTGTAATCGTTTTATAAGATCTTCTACGGTTACATGTAATGCTTCTTTTTGTTCTACAGGGTAGCTTATGCGTAAACATAACCGCAAATATATATTATTATTAATTCTCTCGACATATTACTATCCTTATTTTAATGTACAAAGAGTTATCGTATCTTCCTATCAACTTCAATTGTATAGTCGAATACACGATTCTTATATGATAAGTGCTAATATAGTATAGCTCATGTACTATGCCTCGACTAATATTGTACGAAGGATTACTCTTCAAAATCAACGATAATTATATGTCTCATAATCTGTATTAATCAAAATTAATACGCTGTAGAATCGATGGATGGAAGTATATTAATAATAAAATATAATATTTAGTAGCTTTTAATGATCTATTATAAATAATCTTGTTCTTTATTTATAGTCATACACTATGATATATTAGCTACGTAAAAATTATTTATTGTACACTCTGATTATATATCATATTATTTCTATCTTTTTATATCAATATCTATGCATTCATTTAGAATATAAGTTATACTATATCTGACATAGCATATCCATTATTATATTTTATATTGTATACCGTACCAAAGATAGATTTTTAAAAAATGACTCGAATCATTATATACATCGACAATATAAGATATAGGTATATTTTAAACAATCATCGTACTCATATATAAGTGTCGATGGCTCATTATGCATAAGATATATCTATATAAAATTAAAGATTTAACATTTACCTTCAGTTAAGGCAAATTACGTTGCGTCAATATAATGGTGCAAAGCTCAATAAGTCACTATCGCATTATATTCATAGGCAAGAAAATAAACTTTAAATATACCACCATTCATCTTTCCTCAAAATCATTAATCCTTTAGAAAAATTCGAAAGAAATTTTTTTCTATATTGCACAAAAAATACCGCATGTGATCATTTTTGTATATCATAAGAAATTTTAATTATATTTTTATTCATCCCTTACTGACCATTCTATAATACATACTATAAAATCATACCCCTCTAATATGCGATGAATTTTTACTTATGACCTCTTTTTTGTAAGAGAATATTACGTAATTTTAATATAAAAAGATATATACTATCGTTAAGTGTAATACACGATGAATTGTTTATGAATAAATACACATTATTTTAGGAAAGACGTTGATAGCGTGACATATTTTTACAGAAACGCACATAGAGTGAATGCATAATTTTATCATCATTATCGTGATAATATATGATAATATTTGCTATGTAGTATCAATGCACGATCTTTAGCATGCTCTACGGCACCTTAATAAAACAATTCTACTTCGGTAGAAAGTCATCGCATATATAAAGAGAATTTAATGACTGACAAAGAATTTTTACGTCGCCGTCAAGCACTTTTATCATATATGGCTCCATCTAGTGTAGTGTTAATTTTTGCCGCCCCAATAGTAATTCGTAGTCATACAAGCACATATCCTTATCGGCAAAATAGTGATTTTTGGTATTTTACTGGATTTAATGAATCAGAAGCAGCTTTATTACTTATTAAAATTTCTTGTAATAATGATTACAGCGTACTCTTTAATCGTAGAAATAGCTTACAGAACCAAATCTGGTGTGGCAATTACCTGGGACAAAAAGATGCATTGAAAACACTATCAGTGAACTATGCGTTACCATGGGATTGCATTAATGATGAGCTCTATCATTTTCTGCAAAATATCACCATCGTTTATCACGCACAAGGACAATACGACTTTGCTGATCGTATTGTCTTACATGCATTGAATCAAATCCGGCACCAATCACTTACACATACGACCTCTCCCATCACATTACTTGACTGGCGTCCATGGGTACGTGAGTTACGTTTGCTTAAATCACAAGAAGAGCAGAGAGCTCTACGAGAAGCAGGGCGTATTAGTGCGCTAGCCCATCAATCTGCTATAAAAATAGCACGCCCTGATATGTATGAATATCAGCTAGAGGGTGAGATCCAACGCACATTTCATGATAATGGTGCACGATTTCCAGCTTATAACACAATTATTGCTTCGGGTGAAAATGCCTGCATTTTACACTACACCAATAATGATCAAAGGATGTACGCCGGACAACTAGTACTCATTGATGCAGGTTGTGAATTTAAAGGATATGCTGCAGATGTTACTAGAACCGTGCCGGTTAATGGTACATTTAGTACACCACAGCGTGCTATTTATAATATAGTATTAGATGCAATCACTTTAGGACTCAAGCTTTACAGACCTGGCACGACTATTTATTCGGTTACACAAGCTGTAGTACGTATGATGGTAAAACGCTTAATACAACTCAACATTATACAAGGTGATCTCGATACTCTCATTTCCACAAATGCCATACATCCATTTTTTATGCATAAATTAAGTCACTGGATCGGGTTAGATGTACATGATGTCGGTGGTTATGGTGAGAATGATCATCGTGTTTTAAAACCTGGTATGACACTCACTATTGAACCCGGTCTTTATATCTCCAAGAGATCACATGTACCCAAAGAGTATCGCGGGATAGGTGTACGTATTGAAGACGATATTCTTATCACAAAAGATGGTAACGAAAATTTTACTGCCTCTGTAGTCAAAGAGACTAACGCCATTGAACACTTTATGATGACTGCAAATATACCATGAGTATAATTATTGCGGGAGGTGGATTAGTTGGTACTACGCTCGCGTTAGCTATTTCTCATGCAACAAAAGGTAAGAAAACAGTCTTTTTGATAGAAGAAACCGAACCAAAAAAACCTGTGCCTACTACCTATGATGGAAGAGTCATTGCATTATCTGCGGACACTTGTCAAAAAATAGCTTCTTTTGATCTTTGGTCTGCCATCAAACCCAGTGCTACCGCGATCACACATATTCATATTAGTGATCGCGGATCACTTGGATTCATCTCTCTTGACTCTAAAGAGTACAATGTTTCAGCATTAGGACATGTTATAGAATTATCTCAAGTTATGAATAATCTATTTTCCTGCCTACAAAAGGCACCAGGTGTATACTTGTACTGTCCACACAAAGTCTCTGAGATTAAACGTTCAGAACAACATGTTTGTGTAACATTAGATAATGGAGAAAAAATTTATGGTGAATTATTGGTAGCTGCTGATGGTTGGCGCTCCGAAGTCGCTAAAATGTGTGGAATTAAAAGACAATCTGTTAATTATAAACAAATAGCAATAGTATCTACTGTTTCTACACAAGTATCTCATAATGGATGGGCATTTGAACGATTCACTGATCAAGGCCCACTGGCTATGCTACCCATTTCCAGTGGCTATAGTGCATTAGTATGGTGCCAATCTGATGTCGGTAGACATAAGATAGCGCAATGGAATGACAAACAGTTTATAACTGAACTTCAGAGTGCTTTTGGTTGGCGTCTGGGGCGTTTTTTGCATGCGGAGAAGCGACAAATATATCCTTTGCAGTTACAATCTGCTACTCACAATATCTCTCATCGCCTTGTGTTAATTGGTGATGCTGCACAGACTTTGCATCCAGTTGCTGCTCAAGGATTTAATCTGGGTATGCGTGATATTATTTCGTTAGTAGAAACGCTACAAACCGCTTGGCAACAAGGTAAAGGAGCTGGGGATTACTCTACCTTGCGATATTATCAACAATCGAGAAAAAGAGACGTGAGGGCTACCATCAAGATTACCGATGAACTACTACGTTTATTTTCTAATACACATAAAGGACTGACCATTGGACGATCTTTTGGTTTAATCATGATAGATCAAAGCCCTCTATTGCGTTATTTACTCGCTCAATGGACTTTAGGTTGGATTCAGTGGAATACATTATTCAGAGATAAAACACATGAAACATTATGATATCATCATCTCTGGAGGGGGCATTGTTGGATTAGCAATAGCCTGTGGTTTACAAGGCATCGGTCTTCAGGTACTGATAGTAGAATGTACGAAATATAAACGAGTGTTAAATGATGATACTATCATCCAAAATACAGAACGTTTTTCGGCACTAAATGTAGCTAGTAAACGTTTTTTACAACATTTAGGGATATGGCAAAAAATATTAGATATATATGCTACTAATCCATTTTATGGTGTAGAAGTATGGGATATGGATGGCTGCGGAAAAATTAATTTTGATTCTCAAAAACAGAGAATAAAAGATCCACTCGGCTACATTGTGTCAAATCAAGAGTTACATCATATGTTGTGGCAGTATGTACAAAATAGCAAGGATATTACAATTTTCACTTCAGTAAAATTTCACAATGTCTCGTTTGAAAGTGACCACGCTATACTAACATTAGAAAATGGTAGCGTTCTTTCTACTTATTTAGTTATCGCAGCAGATGGCACTCATTCTTGGATACGCGAACATGCTAATATCCCACTAACTTTTTGGGACTATAGACATCATGCTCTTGTAGCAACCATTCGAACAGAAAAACCACACCAATCAGTCGCATATCAGATCTTTCACAGCGAAAGCATCCTTGCTTTTCTTCCTCTTAGCGATCCTTATTTAAGTTCTATTGTATGGTCTGTATCCCCAGAGAAAGCTTCTTTCCTTCAAACAACATCAGAAATTTTATTTAATCAATATTTATCAATATCTCACGATCTGCGCTTAGGTCTTTGTCGACTAGCGAGTAAGCGACAAACGCTTCCATTAACGGGATGTTATGCACATAATTTTGCACAGCATCGATTAGCACTAGTGGGTAATTCTGCACATACTATTCACCCGTTAATCGGGCAAGGATTAAATCTTGGGTTAATGGATGCGGCTGAGTTAATTAGCGAAATAAAGCGCATTCACTACCAGTGTTGTGATATTGGTCAATATAAAAACCTTCGTGCTTACGAACGGCGCCGAAAATATAGTGCTTTGTTAATGTTAATGGGAGCACAAGGTTTCTATTTAATATTTCATGGCAACCATGCTGAAAAAAAAATTTTACGTAACAGTTTATTAATGCTCGTAAATCAGATGCCAGCGGTTAAGTTCTATCTATTGCAACACGCACAAGGAATTATAAATATCCCTCAATGGTTATTGCGTTGATAATATCACCGCTCCATACAAACCGCTAGACATCAAATCAAAAAAACAAAAGGCCGCCTGAACAAATATTACTGTCAGGCGGCCTTTTGTTTTTTTGATTTGATGTCTAGCGGTTCCCTACTCTCACATGGGGAGGCCCCATACTACCATTGGCGCTACGGCGTTTCACTTCTGAGTTCGGTATGGGATCAGGTGGTACCACCGCGCTATGGCCGCTAGACAAAATTCTTTTTATAATTTATTAAATTTTTATTCTCTTAATCAATACAAGCTGAATCGATATGATTTGAACCAATATTTTTTATTAAAACGCTTCTGGTGTTGTAAGGTTAAGCCTCACGGGTCATTAGTACCGGTTAGCTCAACGCATTACTACGCTTACACATCCGGCCTATCAACGTCGTTGTCTTCAACGTCCCTTTAGGACTCTTTAAGAGTCTGGGAAGACTCATCTTGAGGCAAGTTTCGCGCTTATATGCTTTCAGCGCTTATCTTTTCCGCACTTAGCTACCGGGCAATGCCATTGGCATGACAACCCGAACACCAGCGGTGCGTTCACTCCGGTCCTCTCGTACTAGGAGCAACCCCTCTCAATCTTCCAACGCCCACGGCAGATAGGGACCGAACTGTCTCACGACGTTCTAAACCCAGCTCGCGTACCACTTTAAACGGCGAACAACCGTACCCTTGGGACCTGCTTCAGCCCCGGGATGTGATGAGCCGACATCGAGGTGCCAAACACCGCCGTCGATATGAACTCTTGGGCGGTATCAGCCTGTTATCCCCGGAGTACCTTTTATTCGTTGAGCGATGGCCCTTCCATACAGCACCACCGGATCATTATGACCTGCTTTCGCACCTGCTCGAATTGTCACTCTCGCAGTCAAGCCAGCTTATGCCATTGCACTAACCTCACGATATCCGACCGTGATTAGCTGACCTTAGTGCTCCTCCGTTACTCTTTAGGAGGAGACCGCCCCAGTCAAACTACCCACCAGACACTGTCCCCACACCGGTTAACGGTGCTAGGTTAGAACAATAAACTGTAAAGGGTGGTATTTCAAGGGTGGCTCCACAAGAACTAGCGTTCATGCTTCATAGCCTCCCACCTATCCTACACATTAAAGATCAGTGTTCAGTGTCAAGCTATAGTAAAGGTTCACGGGGTCTTTCCGTCTTGCCGCGGGTACACTGCATCTTCACAGCGATTTCAATTTCACTGAGTCCCGGGTGGAGACAGCCTAGCCATCATTACGCCATTCGTGCAGGTCGGAACTTACCCGACAAGGAATTTCGCTACCTTAGGACCGTTATAGTTACGGCCGCCGTTTACCGGGGCTTCGATCAAGAGCTTCTCCTTGTGTGGATAACCCCATCAATTAACCTTCCGGCACCGGGCAGGCGTCACACCGTATACGTCCACTTTCGTGTTTGCACAGTGCTGTGTTTTTAATAAACAGTTGCAGCTAGCTGGTATCTGCGACTGACTTTAGCTACACGAGTACATCGTTTCACCTAAGTCAGCGTGCCTTCTCCCGAAGTTACGGCACCATTTTGCCTAGTTCCTTCACCCGGGTTCTCTCAAGCGCCTAGGTATGCTCTACCTGACCACCTGTGTCGGTTTGGGGTACGATTAACTATGACCTATACTTAGAGGCTTTTCCTGGAAGCATGGCGTTTGTTACTTCAGCACCGTAGTACTTCGTCATCACACCTCAGCTATTCTGAGCGAAGGATTTGCCTAACGCTCAAACCTATATGCTTAAACCGGGACAACCGACGCCCGGATAACATAGCCTTCTCCGTCCCCCCTTCGTAGTCATAATCAGTACGGGAATATTAACCCGTTGTCCATCGATTACGCCTTTCGGCCTCACCTTAGGTGTCGACTCACCCTGCCTCGATTAACGTTGGACAGGAACCCTTAGTCTTTCGGCGAGTAGGCATTTCACCCACTTTATCGTTACTCATGTCAGCATTCGCACTTCTGATATCTCCAATGTGCCTCACAGCACACCTTCAACGACTTACAGAACGCTCCCCTACCCATCCGACACATTCATTCTAAAAGAACTAAAATATACATTCTCATAAAAATATATCAAATGCCGCAGCTTCGGTGCATAGTTTAGCCCCGTTACATCTTCCGCGCAAGCCGACTCGACCAGTGAGCTTTTACGCTTTCTTTAAATGATGGCTGCTTCTAAGCCAACATCCTGGCTGTCCGGGCCTTCTCACATCGTTTCCCACTTAACTATGACTTTGGGACCTTAGCTGGCGGTCTGGGTTGTTTCCCTCTTCACGACGGACGTTAGCACCCGCCGTGTGTCTCCCGTGATTACATTCTTTGGTATTCATAGTTTGCATTGGCTTGGTAAGCCGGTATGGCCCCCTGACCAAAACAGTGCTCTACCCCCAAAGATGAGTTCACAAGGCGCTACCTAAATAGCTTTCGGGGAGAACCAGCTATCTCCCGGTTTGATTGGCCTTTCACCCCTAACCATAGGTCATCCGCTAATTTTTCAACATTAGTCGGTTCGGTCCTCCAGTTAGTGTTACCCAACCTTCAACCTGCCCGTGGCTAGATCACCGGGTTTCGGGTCTGTACCCTGCAACTTAACGCCCATTTAAGACTCGGTTTCCCTACGGCTCCCCTATACGGTTAACCTTGCTACAGAGAACAAGTCGCTGACCCATTATACAAAAGGTACGCAGTCACACCATGTAGATGCTCCCACTGCTTGTACGTACACGGTTTCAGGTTCTTTTCACTCCCCTTATAGGGGTTCTTTTCGCCTTTCCCTCACGGTACTAGTTCACTATCGGTCAGTCAGTAGTATTTAGCCTTGGAGGATGGTCCCCCCGTATTCAGACAGGATGTCACGTGTCCCGCCCTACTCTTCGAACTCACACTTTACGTATTTTCGCATACGGGACTGTCACCCTTTATTGTACGACTTTCCAGACGATTCTGCTAATTCGAAAAATGATGGTAGTTCTGGGCTCTTATCCCCGTTCGCTCGCCGCTACTCAGGGAATCTCAATTGATTTCTTTTCCTCGGGGTACTTAGATGTTTCAGTTCCCCCGGTTCGCCTTATGTTACTATGAATTTATAACATAATGATGCAAAAAAATTGCATCGGGTTTCCCCATTCGGGTATCGTCGGATATTGCGGTTCATATCACCTTCCCGACGCTTTTCGCAGATTAGCACGCCCTTCATCGCCTCTGACTGCCTAGGCATCCACCGTGTACGCTTTTTCACTTAACCTTACAACCCACAAGCGTCTCACTATTTTTCTATTATTTTCTCTTGTAATTAAAAAAATCTATTGATTCTTTTTAAAAAAAAGAAAACATAAATCTTATTTCTATATTAAGATGTAATTCAATCGGTAATTCGAGGTTTTGTAAAACCCTCATTTTTCAGCTTGTTTCAAATTATTAAAGAGCGGAATACTTATTATTATACTATTAATATTTTTATAGTATATTACTTTCATTCTTTTTATACAACATATATTTAAATTATATTTATGGTGGAGCTAAGCGGTCTCGAACCGCTGACCTCCTGCGTGCAAAGCAGGCGCTCTCCCATCTGAGCTATAACCCCATAAAATAAGCAAAATCTCTATATTAATATGCTGTATATGCTCAGGTGGTTAAAAATGTATGAAACAAAATACAATTTTCCCTTCAAAATTGGGGCGTCTACCATAGAGTTTATAAAAATGTGGTAGGCCTGAGTGGACTTGAACCACCGACCTCACCCTTATCAGGGGTGCGCTCTAACCGCCTGAGCTACAAGCCTACAAAGGTTTTGCTCGTTTCTTTTCATCAGACAATCTGTGTGGACACTACTCGAGAATGCTACCCTTATATTGTAAGGAGGTGATCCAACCGCAGGTTCCCCTACGGTTACCTTGTTACGACTTCACCCCAGTCATGAATCACAAAGTGGTAGGCGCCCTCTCGAAAGTTAAGCTACCTACTTCTTTTGCAAGTCACTCCCATGGTGTGACGGGCGGTGTGTACAAGGCCCGGGAACGTATTCACCGTGGCATTCTAATCCACGATTACTAGCGATTCCGACTTCACGGAGTCGAGTTGCAGACTCCGATCCGGACTACGACGCACTTTGTGAGGTCCGCTTGCTCTCGCGAGGTAGCTTCTCTTTGTATGCACCATTGTAGCACGTGTGTAGCCCTAACCATAAGGGCCATGATGACTTGACGTCATCCCCACCTTCCTCCGGTTTATCACCGGCAGTCTCCTTTGAGTTCCCGACCGAATCGATGGCAAAAAAGGATAAGGGTTGCGCTCGTTGCGGGACTTAACCCAACATTTCACAACACGAGCTGACGACAGCCATGCAGCACCTGTCTCGTGGTTCCCTAAGGCACTTTTATATTTCTATAAAATCCCACGGATGTCAAGGTTAGGTAAGGTTTTTCGCGTTGCATCGAATTAAACCACATGCTCCACCGCTTGTGCGGGCCCCCGTCAATTCATTTGAGTTTTAACCTTGCGGCCGTACTCCCCAGGCGGTCGACTTAACGCGTTAGCTACGGAAGCCACTCCACTAGGGAACAACCTCCAAGTCGACATTGTTTACGGCATGGACTACCAGGGTATCTAATCCTGTTTGCTCCCCACGCTTTCGCACATGAGCGTCAGTTTTCGTCCAGGGGGACGCCTTCGCCATCGGTATTCCTCCAGATCTCTACGCATTTCACCGCTACACCTAGAATTCTACCCCCCTCTACGAAACTCCAGTCTACCAGTTTCGAATGCAGTTCCTAGGTTAAGCCCAGGGATTTCACATCCGACTTGATAGTCCGCCTGCGTGCCCTTTACGCCCAGTAATTCCGATTAACGCTCGCACCCTCCGTATTACCGCGGCTGCTGGCACGGAGTTAGCCGGTGCTTCTTTTGCGGGTAACGTCAATGAAAGAAAGGTTTTAACCTTCTCAATTTCTTTCCCGCTGAAAGTACTTTACAACCCGAAGGCCTTCTTCATACACACGGCATGGCTGCATCAGGCTTTCGCCCATTGTGCAATATTCCCCACTGCTGCCTCCCGCAGGAGTCTGGACCGTGTCTCAGTTCCAGTGTGGCTGGTCATCCTCTCAGACCAGCTAGGGATCGTGGCCTGGGTGAGCCATTACCTCACCCACAAGCTAATCCCGTCTGGGCACATCCGATGGTGTGAGGTCCGAAGATCCCCCACTTTGGTCCATAGACTTTATGCGGTATTAGCTACCGTTTCCAGTAGTTATCCCCCTCCATCGGGTAGTTTCCCGGATATTACTCACCCGTTCGCCACTCGTCGGCAAAGAAGCAAGCTTCTTTCCGCTACCGTTCGACTTGCATGTGTTAGGCCTGCCGCCAGCGTTCAATCTGAGCCATGATCAAACTCTTCAATTAAAAGTTCGATTTTACTGCAAAAAATACAGCAATATATGTCTTAAGTGTAAGACATCATAATGAATTATGCGTTCACTCTTAAGATTCTATATATTTTACATATATCAATGCTGATAGCAATCTTTTGAGTGTCCACACAGATTATCTGATAAATTGTTAAAGAGCTACATAGTTTTCAAAGATTTCAAATTCTTTCTGCTATGAATTTTCATTCTATACTGTTCTTCTTAAAAGTCAACCTCTTTTTAAAAATTTTTCTATTATATTATATATAAAAAAACCCCTTGCTTTAAACAAGGGGTTTTTATCAAAAAACGACATTACATCATGCCGCCCATTCCACCACCCATACCATTACTGGCATTTACATCTGGGGTATCATTTTTAGGTAAATCTGTGACCATGCATTCAGTTGTAATCATAAGACCAGCTACAGACGCTGCGTACTGCAAAGCAGAACGAGTTACTTTAGTTGGGTCAAGAATACCAAAATCAATCATATTCCCGTATTCTTCAGTTTGAGCGTTATAACCATAGTTCCCTGAGCCTGCTTTAACTGTATTTGTCACTACAGAGGCTTCCGCGCCCGCATTAGAGACAATTTGACGCATTGGGGACTCCATTGCACGTAAAGCTACTTTAATGCCAACATTTTGATCTTCGTTTTGACCGCGTAAATTCGCAAGCAATGATGCAACACGTACTAAAGCTACACCACCACCAGCTACTACACCCTCATCTACCGCAGCACGAGTAGCATTTAAAGCATCTTCTACTCGCGCTTTTTTCTCTTTCATTTCAACTTCCGTTGCTGCACCGACTTTTACTACAGCAACCCCACCAGCAAGCTTAGCGACACGTTCTTGTAGTTTTTCACGATCATAATCTGAAGTAGCTTCTTCTATCTGCTGGCGAATTTGAGTTACACGACCAGAAATAGAATTTTCTTTGCCGCTACCATCGATAATAGTTGTAGTGTCCTTGCTAACTACTACACGTTTTGCTTGCCCCATATCTTCTAAAGATGCTTTTTCCAATTCCATACCAATTTCTTCTGAAATAACAGTACCACCAGTTAATACCGCTATATCTTGTAACATTGCTTTGCGTCGGTCGCCGAAACCTGGTGCTTTAACTGCAGCTACTTTTACGATACCACGCATAGTATTCACTACTAAAGTAGCTAACGCCTCACCTTCAACATCTTCTGCGATAATTAATAATGATTTACCAGATTTAGCAACTGCTTCTAACGTTGGTAAAAGTTCACGAATGTTGGATAATTTTTTATCTACAAGAAGGATAAATGGAGATTCTAATTCTACCGAACCAGTGTCTGGTTTATTAATGAAATATGGGGATAAATAGCCACGATCAAATTGCATTCCTTCAACCACGTCTAGCTCATCATTTAAACTAGTTCCTTCTTCAACGCTAATAACACCTTCTTTCCCAACTCTTTCCATTGCCTGTGCGATAAGCTCACCAACAGTTTCATCAGCATTAGCAGAAATAGTTCCTACTTGAGCGATGCCCTTATAGTCACTACACGGTACAGATAATTTTTTAAGTTCCTCTACCGCTGCAATAACTGCTTTATCAATACCACGTTTTAAGTCCATTGGATTCATGCTAGCGGCAACTGCTTTTAAACCCTCATTTACAATAGACTGAGCTAATACAGTGGCAGTAGTAGTACCATCTCCAGCGGCTTCATTAGCTTTAGAGGCTACTTCTTTTACCATCTGGGCGCCCATATTTTCGAACTTATCTTCTAGTTCTATTTCACGAGCTACAGTGACACCATCTTTAGTAATATTTGGTGATCCAAAAGATTTATCAAGAATGACGTTACGTCCCTTTGGTCCTAAAGTCACTTTTACTGCATCAGCTAATATATTCACTCCACACAGCATTTTCGCGCGAGCATCATTTCCAAATTTTACATCTTTAGCTGCCATTATGTATTTTCCTTATCTTCGTTAGTGTGCATTCAACTCTATACATTTATAGATATGCTATACATTTATAGATATGCTTTATCCTTCAACAACCGCTAGAATGTCACTTTCTGAAAGAATCAAAAATTCTTCATTATCGATTTTTTCAGTTTTAACCCCATACCCCTCGTTAAAGATCACTATATCATTTACTTTTACATCCATAGGCTTAACATTACCATTTTCTAATACGCGACCATTGCCAACCGCCATCACTTCACCACGAGTGGATTTTCCTGCCGCCGATCCAGTCAACACAATACCACCAGATGATTTAGATTCAGCTTCTGCACGCTTAACAATGACACGATCATGTAACGGACGAATTTTCATTCTTAATCTCTCCTGTGAACAACCTTAATTTGAATGTCAGATAAAAACCGACTACTAAAATAGACCTCTATGAATTAGTATATGCGGTTATACTTGCAACCTTTCAAGGGGGGTAAGGTTTTTTTTTCATTATACTCTACGTCTAGCGACATCCAAAAACATATAATATCAATATAAGATGTTTTCTGCTTAGAGAAGAAAAGTAACACGCAGAGATTCATCATAAGATTGCATATAAACTTCACATGATCTTTGGATTCTATTATTATAGCCTTATGTTATCATTTAGTCATATAGTTTCATTGTATGACAAATAAATGTAGCTCAGTTATCAAGATCAGTTATCATAAAAATCTTAAAGACTATGATAGTATACTATTTGTAGTGTTACATTACAAAATACAATTTGTATGATTCAGCGCTTATTAAGCTAATAAGCTTGAATAGATTTCTATAATTCTATATCACTGTTTCTATTTATTTACTGTTACTATTTAATATAATTAAATCCCATCACACTAACTGTTTAAGCTAAACCATATAACATTATAAAGCTACACTACATAGTATATAAAGTATATGACACGCTATAATATATAACATTTATAGATATTGATGCATAGAACGATAGAGATGAGAGCTAGATCTTATGACATATAAGATCATAAAAATTAGAGAAAAGACAAAAGAACAAAAACAAAACTTACAGCATAGATGAAGATGAAATATCGTATAGACCTAACTTTAGAGATAATAATATTATACTATAATACGTATCTTTCAATATTTAAAGATCTTAGCATAATCACAAATTTATAATGATTTTTACGTTTCTTCTGTTAACAAGCTGTAATATATGCACGTGACGTGATACGCATCCAATATTCATGTAAAGTGATATGCTTTGAGTATACTTTTAATTTAAAGTGACATGCTTTCTCTAGAGATGAGCCCAGCCTGGAATATATTCTATCCCAATAAAATTCAGAATATAGAGTATGCCAATTACTATCATGACAGAAAAATCAAGACCACTAGTAGGCGGCACTACACGACGAATAGGAATCATAAGTGGCTCAGTTAATTGTAAAAGTATTTCGTCTACCGCATTACTTCCTTGATTCACCCAACTTGTTAAAGATCGCCCAATTATCACCCAGAAAACCAGAACACCAAAAGATTTCAGTAAGATCACCAATCCTAAGTAAAATAAAATTAAATCAAAATGCACTAATTTAAGCATGATGGGGACCATGAGTACACTAATAACATAAGATATAAACACAGAGACTATATCCCATGGACCGTTATATTTAAGTATACGTCGGAACGGATTAACAATCGGGTAAGTGATTTTCATAATTAATTGTACAAACGAGTTATAAAAGTCACATCGCGATAACTGCATCCAAGTATGTAGTAATAATATTTTAATATAAAGCGTCATTATAGTAGTTACTAGAAAAATCAAGGCTAGCATGGAGCTCCTCAGCTATATATAGTACATGTATTAATCATAACGCATATCTTAATGAATAAAGATTTCACTTCAGTATTAAATTATGAAATTATTAAATTATTAAACTCAACACATATTGAAGTCACCATAAATTATATAAAAGCACGCGCCTAGCTTACCCTCTTGTACCAAAAATAGCAGTACCCACACGAACCATGGTACTACCTACTATAATAGCAGAATCTATATCACTGCTCGTGCCAAGAGATAAAGTATCGACACTCGGATAAGTATCTTTCAGTTGTTGAAACACTTCTGCCATCTTATGATACGCGACAAGTTGGCGCTCGTTACTATGATGTAAAATAGGCATGGCCATTATTCCTCGTAATATTAGGCACGGTAAAACACTGATTGCTTGCGCTAAATTTGGGAGTTCCTTTAATAAAATTCCTGATTTTTGCTCTTCATTGCTAATATTGATCTGAATTAATACATTTAATGGATTAGGCATGCCTGACCGTTGAAAATTTAATCTATGGGCTAAGTGTAAAGAATTTACGGTATGACACCAATCAAAATACTTTGCGACAAGTCGACTCTTATTAGATTGCAGTGATCCAATAAAATGCCAAACCAATTTTACATCAGACAATAATTTAATTTTGCTTATTCCTTCCTGTACATAGTTTTCAGCAAAAAAATTCTGTCCAACACTGACTGCTTGTTCTATCTCTCTCACAGTTTTCTTTTTACTCACTGCAAGTAAAGTAATCTCTTTTGGGTCACGACCACATCTTAATGCTGTCATCGTGATTTTCTGATGTATATTCTGTAGGTTTGTTTTAATCATTACATATTACCCACTCATAACCCAATACTACTATGCCATTACAATATGTAATCCACGGCATATCAAGCTATTTAATGCATCTGTAGAATATTCTTTCAAGTATGAAAGGCTCTTGTATATCGTTATTACACCTAATGCAACCATTTTATGCAAAAACTATATCATTTTATTCTTATAAAAATACAAGATAGATGTCATTCCGGTAGTAAAAAGAGTGGTCCTATTGAAAAACTTGGGATTGCATAATCACTAGGATAGTCTACTGATACTAAATATAATCCTTTTGCAGATGCAATAGCAGGCGCTAATTTACGATCTTTAGCTAATAATAGATCATGGATCCAATCTTCAGTCTGATGACCATAACCCACCTCTATCAAACTACCAACAATATTACGCACCATATGATACAAAAAGGCATTCGCCTTAATATCAATAAGTACGTATAAGTCATGTCGAGTCACATGAAGATGTATAACCTGTCTGATAGGGGATTGCGATTGACATTGGCTTGCTCGAAAAGAAGTGAAATTATTTTCACCTATCAGATATGCTCCAGCACGCTGCATTTTATTGGTATCTAGGATGATAGGACAATGCATGACACCATTAGCAAAGATAGCAGGGCGATGGTGCGGTTGATTATAAATCACATAACGATAGCGTCGAAAAAGAGCGCTAAATCGAGCATGAAATATATCCGGTACAACTTTAGCCCAACGTACAGCGATATCTTCTGGCAGGAAAGCGTTCACACCTCGTACCCAAGCACTATCCTTACGGCGAGAAACAGTCTGGAAATGAACAACCTGTCCGGTGGCATGTACTCCAGAGTCAGTGCGTCCTGCGCACACTACACTGACTGCATGATCAGCCACTTTTGCCAATGCCTGTTCTAATTTCTCTTGTACACTATGTACCTCCCTCTGTCTTTGCCAACCACAATAATGAGTGCCATCATATTCTATACCAAGTGCTATTTTTAAAGTCAATATTAAACATATCCTCCAATACACACGTTACTTCAACAGATGAACAAAGCACCTAAGGCTGTTTACAGTGTAAACACATAGAAAATATCTCTATATTATCAATCAATGTATATTATTTTTGAACCTGTGAGCTAAATGGACGCTGCGCATAACCAGTATAAAGTTGGCGCGGGCGAGCAATTTTAATCCCATTATCATACATTTCTTTCCAGTGTGCTATCCAGCCAACAGTGCGTGCCATAGCGAAAATCACTGTAAACATAGATAAAGGAATACCCATTGCTTTAAGAATAATTCCTGAATAGAAGTCAACGTTAGGATAAAGTTTTCGTTCAATAAAATAGGGATCATGTAATGCGATATATTCTAATTTCATCGCTACTTCCATTAAATCTTTTCTGAGATCTAGTTCTCTCAGCACTGCATGACAAGTGTCTCGCATCACACGGGCACGAGGATCATAATTTTTATACACTCTGTGACCAAATCCCATCAAACGAAACGGATCATTCTTATCCTTAGCACGTTGTAAGAACTCAGGAATATGATCTACAGTGCTAATCTCTTCTAACATACGCAAACAAGCTTCATTTGCTCCACCATGTGCCGGCCCCCATAGCGAAGCGATACCTGCTGCAATACACGCGAAAGGATTGGCACCGGATGAGCCGGCAGTACGCACGGTGGAAGTAGATGCATTCTGCTCGTGATCAGCATGTAAAATAAGAATACGATCCATGGCTTGCTCAACAACAGGGTTGATGATGTATTCTTCGCACGGTGTAGAAAACATCATATGCAAAAGATTACCTGCGTATGAAAGGTCATTGCGAGGATATACAAATGGCTGACCTATAGAATATTTATAGCACATCGCAGCCATGGTGGGCATTTTGGCTAACAAACGGATGGCAGTAACTTCACGATGCCATTCAATATTTACATCCATTGCATCATGGTAAAATGCAGCTAGCGCTCCAGTAATTCCACACATGACTGCCATTGGGTGAGAATCACGACGAAAACCACGAAATAAATGATGAATCTGTTCATGTAACATAGTATGGCGAGTTATAGCAAGGCGAAAATCTTTGAACTGTTCCCTATTGGGTGGCTCTCCATGTAAAAGAATATAACAGACTTCTAAATAATTTGAATACAATGCTAACTGGTCAATCGGAAATCCCCGATGTAACAGAATTCCTTTATCGCCATCAATAAAAGTAATTTTAGATTGACATGATGCGGTAGAGGTAAAGCCAGGGTCAAAAGTAAAATATCCGTGGGAACCAAGAGTGCGAATATCAATTTCCTCACACCCTAAAGTCCCTGTTAAAACATCTAGCTCAATTGGGGATCTTCCCTCAACAGTCATCGTTGCCTTTTTTCCAGTCATTCCTCATCCTCCGTCATCTCACTTAATCCTATATATCTGAAATCCTATTTATAGTTGCTAGCACTGTACCGTGTTAACGGTATAATCTATTGAACACTAATACAAAAATTTATCATCTACACCGTTATTCATGATGAAAAATAAATTGAAAATAATCATACTATATCATAGTATAATAAGTAGATAGCCTTCGAAATTAATTTTAATTTTAATGATTGATAGAATTGATAGAATCACGGTCATGATATTTCGATGAAAATATCGCATGCTAAGAAAAACAGTTGCATCAAAAAACCGCTTGCTAACTCAAGAATCCACTTTAATTTAAAAACAAATAAAATCTGAAGTAAACTAGGTATTAAATTACACGGACATCTTGCTTGTAATAAAATTTAAGATAACATGACATAAAATCATTAGTAAAATAATTTAATTAAAAATTATCTTCTTTTTTGTGAAAGCATGGTAAATATTATTATACCGTACTATAAGCTGAGTCTGCATCAATACGACAAACTTTAATGGAAATATCGTGAAAAAAAAAAGACCAATTAATTTAGATCTTTCTACAATACACTTTCCTTTAACTGCCATTGCGTCTATTCTTCATCGCATATCCGGTGTAATCATATTTTTATCGATTGGAGTAATACTATGGTTGTTAGATTTATCTCTCTCCTCTCCTAAAGGATTCCTTCGAGCATCCTTGATGATGGATAATTTTGTCTTTAAATTTTTTATGTGGGGGGTTTTAAGCACACTATCATACCATATTGTTAGTGGTATTCGACATATGATGATGGACTTTAATCTACTTGGAGTCACCCTGCAAGTAGGAAAATTCTCTGCACAAATATCATTTTTTATTGCCATGGTGCTTTCAATTTTATCTGGAGTTCTTATATGGTAAACAATGCTTCTGCATTGGGGCGTCACGGTTTGCATGACTGGTTACTAGTACGTGCCACAGCGATTATTATAACCTTCTACGTTTTCTATATCCTCGTTATGATGACAATATCAGACACTATTACCTATAGTTCTTGGTGTAGATTTTTTCACTTACCACTTACTAAAGTTTTCACGTGCCTCACACTATTTTCTATACTGATACATGGCTGGATTGGAATGTGGCAAGTATTAACTGACTATATAAAATCATTGGCAATGCGTATGCTGCTACAGCTAGCAATCATCGTAGTGCTATTTGTATATGCTATTTATGGTACCCTCGTTGTCTGGAGTACGTAATGAAGTTATCAGTAATAGAATTTGACGCCATTGTTATTGGTGCAGGCGGTGCAGGTATGCGCGCAGCATTACAGATTACCCAATCGGGCCACAATTGCGCTCTGTTATCTAAAGTATTTCCAACCCGCTCGCACACAGTGTCCGCACAAGGCGGAATTACAGTGGCATTGGGTAATGCGCATAGAGATAACTGGGAGTGGCACATGTATGATACTATAAAAGGTTCTGATTATATCGGTGATCAACGTGCTATTGAATACATGTGTAAAACTGGGCCACAGGCCATTCTAGAATTAGAACATATGGGTTTGCCATTTTCAAGATTAGAAGATGGGCGCATTTATCAACGTCCTTTTGGTGGGCAATCAACAAACTTTGGCGAAAAACAAGCGGCGCGCACCGCCGCTGCTGCTGATCGGACAGGTCACGCACTTCTGCATACGCTTTATCAACAAAACTTAAAAAATAACACTACTATTTTTGCAGAATGGTATGCACTCGATTTAGTGAAAAATGCTCATGGAGCCATTGTTGGTTGTACTGCTTTAAATATCGAAAATAGTGAAGTGGTATACTTTAAAGCCAATGCAACAATACTAGCTACTGGAGGAGCCGGACGGATTTATGAATCCACCACTAATGCCTATATTAATACCGGTGATGGCATTGGAATGGCACTTCGTGCAGGTGTGCCCGTACAAGATATGGAAATGTGGCAATTTCACCCAACAGGAATTGCTGGAGTGGGTGTCTTAATAACAGAAGGTTGCCGCGGGGAGGGAGGTTATTTATTAAACAAACATGGCGAAAGATTCATGGAACGTTATGCACCAAAAGCTAAAGACCTCGCCAGTCGTGATGTAGTCGCACGTTCAATTATGATTGAAATTCGTGAGAACCGCGGATACGAGGGACCTTTTGGTCCGCATGCAAAATTAAAACTAGATCACCTAGGAAAAGAAGTGCTAGAATCACGCCTCCCTGGTATTCTTGAGATGTCACGTACCTTTGCCCATATTGATCCAGTTAAAGACCCCATTCCAGTCATCCCAACCTGCCATTATATGATGGGGGGGATTCCCACTAAAATTACAGGTCAAGTATTAACTGTGAATGAACAAGGGAAAGATATGATCATTCCTGGACTATTTGCTGTAGGAGAAACCGCTTGCGTATCAGTGCATGGAGCGAATCGCCTAGGGGGGAATTCTCTACTTGACCTGATCGTCTTTGGAAGAGCTGTGGGTTTATGTATGCAGAAATCTATGCAAGAACAAGGGGTTTTATTAGAAGCTACAGAAGAAGAAATTCAGCATTCCCTAGTACGTCTAGAACGTTGGAACAACAACAATACAGGCGAAGACCCAGTAGCATTACGTAAAGCTTTACAACACTGCATGCAAAAAAATTTCTCGGTATTTCGAGAGGGGTTGGAGATGCAAAGAGGAATAGCTGAATTACAAGATCTCCGTAAACGTCTACAAAAGGCACGACTTGATGACCGATCTGATGACTTTAATACTCAACGCATTGAATGCCTAGAACTGGATAATTTGATGGAAACCGCTTATGTTACGGCTTTAGCAGCCCATTACCGTACAGAAAGCCGCGGAGCGCACAGTCGTTATGATTATCCTGTGCGTGATGATCATAACTGGCTATGCCATACTTTGTATTTACCACAACGTCAATGTATGACTCGTCGAAACGTTAACATGCAACCAGTATTACGTCCAGCCTTTGCGCCTCAAGAGCGTTCGTATTAAATAAGTCGTTGGAGGAAAGCATCTACACATGAAACTGGAATTTTCTATCTATCGTTACAATCCAGAACTGGATGGTCATCCATACATGCAAGATTATTTTTTAGAATTAGAAGATAATCAAGATCTCATGTTATTAGATGCACTCATTCGTTTAAAAGAACATGACCCTACACTAACATTTAGACGCTCCTGTCGTGAAGGAGTATGCGGTTCTGATGGACTAAATATCAACGGCAAAAACGGATTAGCGTGTATCACCCCCATTTCCGCACTAGGCGGCGGGAAAAAGATCATTATTCTTCGACCGCTACCATTATTGCCTGTCATTCGTGACCTCGTAGTAGACATGAAGCCGTTCTATGAACAATATGCCAAAGTCAAGCCGTACTTACTACACAATACCCAAGTTTTCTCGACAAGAGAAAATCTACAAAATCAAGAGCAACGCGCACGACTAGATGGACTCTATGAATGCATACTCTGTGCATGTTGCTCTACAGCATGCCCTTCTTTTTGGTGGAACCCAGATAAGTTTATAGGTCCAGCCGGTCTGTTAGCCGCTTATCGTTTTCTTGTTGATAATCGTGATACTGCAACAGATTGGCGATTAGATCATCTTAATGATGCCTTTAGTGTCTTTCGCTGTCATAGCATTATGAATTGTACAAGCGTATGCCCAAAAGGACTCAACCCTACACGCGCAATTGGTGAGATTAAATTAATGCTGCTACATCGAGGCGCTTAGTTTATATATAAACATATGATCATAAGTTTGCAACACCTAACTCTTTCTCATGATCTGCTTTTATACTCTTTAGTAGTCATAGGATTTGAGAGTAAATCATAGAGCAATAAATAAAAGATTGAAAACTTTATGTTTCTTATTAACTTGATATACATATATCAATATTTTTATTAACTATGCGAACTATATTAAAAACACATAAACACCATAAGATAAAAAGATAAATATAGTGTGCCGTAATGAAGCAAGGTTATACAAGAAATTATAGTCACCTTCTAATGATTGATTACTATGTGCACATACACCAATTATTCCAAAGGAATTACAATGCAGAATAACGATATAAAACCCTGGTTGGGCTTTTCTTGGTTAGCCGCTGCAAACCAATCTTATATAGAGTGTATCTACGATGATTTTTTAAAAGATCCTCATTCTGTTACACCAGATTGGCGTATTATTTTTCGTAAAATGTTTCATGTTATAGATGTACCTCAATCACTTAATATCACTCTGAATCATGAAGATGATATCAATCACTCTAAAAAATATGACGAAGTCATGAAGGTATCTTGCCTCATCAATGCCTTTCGTTGTTTAGGTCATCAACAAGCGTGTTTAGACCCTCTAAAGCTTCAAGAAAAACAAGAGGTAGAGGAACTTAGTATTGAATACTATGGTCTAAATACGGATAATTTTCAAGATAGTTTTAGAGTCGATGCATGGGCAACTGAAAAAAAAAACATGAAGCTTATTGATATTTACTCCAAATTCAAAAGTATCTACTGTGGCTCCATTGGAGCAGAGTATATGCATATCACGTCTCAAAAAGAAAAACAATGGATACAAAACAAATTAGAAATAGTCAATCGTAACGCCTTTTTTTCTGTTGAGAAAAAAAAAGATTTTCTTAAGATGCTTACCGCTGCAGAAGGCTTAGAACGATATCTAGGCTCACAATTTCCAGGTGCGAAACGTTTTTCACTAGAAGGAGGGGATGCGTTAATATTAATACTGAACGAAATGATACGACATTCTAGCATGAATGGGACACGTCAAGCAGTTATCGGTATGGCGCATCGTGGTCGTCTTAATGTGCTCGTCAATGTATTGGGAAAAAAAACACAAGATGTATTGCATGAATTTTCTGGTCAGCCCCCCGTACACCTAGTAAGAAGTGGTGATGTAAAGTACCACTTAGGTTTTTCTTCTGATATTAAAACTGAAGGGGGTGTGGTGCATTTAGCACTAGCTTATAACCCTTCGCATTTAGAAATTATTAACCCAGTAGTAATGGGTTCTGCAAGAGCTCGAATAGATTGTTTGCCTGATAAAAATAGCAATGAAATTTTGCCGATTACCATTCACGGAGATGCAGCAATTATTGGACAAGGGGTCATACAAGAAACTTTAAATCTATCAAAAGTACGTGGCTATGAAGTGGGTGGTACAATACGTATTGTAATTAACAACCAGATTGGTTTTACCACATCCAACCCTCAAGATTCTCGATCGACACAGTACTGTACTGATATCGGTAAAATGATTGCGGCACCTATTTTCCACGTAACAGCAGATGATCCAGAAGCAGTAGCTTTTATTACCTATCTAGCATTAGATTTTCGTCGTATATTTAAAAAAGATGTATTTATTGATCTTGTTTGCTACCGTCGTCATGGCCATAATGAAGCTGATGAACCTAGTGTCACTCAGCCATTGATGTATCAAGCAATTCAAAAACATCCAACAATACGAGAAATATATGCAAAAAAACTACAGGCTGAAAAGATTATCAACCAAGAGGATGCCCTTAAAATGGTTAATGCATACCGTGATACAATAGATGCAGGTGGACATGCAACACCTATTGCACATCCTGTATGGCATCCTATGGAATATTATTCCTGTACGGAGGTACCGTCACATCTGCGCACCCATCCTATTCAATATATAGATAAAAAAAATATCAAACTAAATGAGTTACAAAAACTTGCTACCCATATTAGTAATATTCCAGATACAGTAATAATGCAATCACGTGTAAAAAAAATATATGACGATCGCTCTCAAATGGCTATTGGAAACAAATTATTCGATTGGGGGGCAGCGGAAATACTTGCATATGCTACTCTTTTAGATCAAGGTATTTCGTGTCGTCTCTCTGGTGAGGATATAGGGCGTGGGACATTCTTTCATCGACACGCTATAATTTACAACCAAAAAGATGGATCTGCATATGTTCCATTACAACATATTAACAATAATCAAGGTAAGTTCAGTGTATGGGATTCCGTGCTATCAGAAGAGGCAGTGCTAGCCTTTGAGTATGGTTATGCTATGACAGCACCTAGAACATTAACAATATGGGAGGCGCAATTTGGTGATTTTGCTAATGGGGCGCAAGTTGTCATTGATCAATTTATTAGCACTAGTGAACAAAAATGGGGGTGTGTATGCGGATTAGTTATGTTTTTACCACACGGATATGAAGGGCAAGGACCAGAGCACTCCTCTGCTCGTATAGAGCGATACCTGCAACTTTGCGAAGAAGAAAACATGCAAATCTGCATGCTTTCAACACCCGCACAACTATATCATATACTACGACATCATGCATCACAGATAATACGTCGTCCTTTGATAATCATGTCACCTAAATCACTGTTACGTCATCCGCAAGCGGTCTCTTCATTAGAAGATCTATCCAATGGTCAATTCCAATTAGTAATTGGTGAGATTGATACACTTTGTGCTAAATCAATACAACGCGTTATACTATGCTCAGGAAAGGTGTATTATGATCTTCTTACTCAACGTCGCCAAAATAATCAAAATAATATTGCTATTCTTCGTATAGAACAATTATATCCGTTTCCCTATGCAGAACTAAAAAAAATTTTACAACCTTATTCCCATGTGAATGATTTTATCTGGTGCCAAGAAGAGCCACGCAACCAAGGTGCATGGTGTAGTATAAATCAAAATGCTTGTCGATCCATTCTCCCTGCGGGCGCTTCATTAAATTATTCTGGACGTCCAGCAGCCTCAACACCGGCAGTAGGTTATTTATCCATTCATCATCAGCAACAATATAAGTTAATTAATGATGCCCTCACTATTTAATAATGATTACACAGGAGGTACAAAATGAACACGATAGATATTATCGTGCCAGACTTACCGGAATCTGTAACAGATGCTACGGTAAGTGTATGGCATAAAAATATTGGCGACACAGTACAGCGTGATGAAGTACTTGTAGATATTGAAACTGACAAGGTGGTTTTAGAAATTCCTGCCTCTGCTGATGGAATATTAGAAAATATATTAGAACAAGAAGGTGTGACTGTAATATCTCGTCAAATTTTAGGGCATTTAACGTTAAAGGATCATAATAGTTCTTTGGTTGCCCCTCACATTCCTGAAAAAATTCCTACAATTACAGAACAGATCGTTATTTCTTCTAATGAAAAACCCTTTTCTTTTCTAAGTCCGGCAAAACGTCGTTTAATGTCTGAAAATAACACCAAACAAGAAGAACTGAGCGAGGAGGGCATCAACAGAAACTCTCTACCAAAAGCAAACTATATTGAAAATACAATACCTCAGTCTGTAAAGACACAAGACCATATAAGATGTGAACAAGAATCACATATATCCTTCGTTGAATCACGTAGCGAAAAGCGTATACCTATGACTCGCTTACGAACACGCATGGTAGAACGATTACTACATATGAAACATACCACTGCTATGTTGACTACATTTAACGAAGTTAATATGCAACCTATTATGACTCTGCGCACAGAATATGGCGAATCATTTGAAAAACGTCATGGTATACGTTTAGGTTTTATGTCTTTTTATATTAAAGCTGCAATCAATGCGTTAAAGCGTTATCCGGAAATTAATGCATCTATTGATGGTGCGGAAATAGTCTATCACAGTTATTTTGATATTAGTATTGCTGTCTCTACACCACGAGGTTTAGTAACGCCCGTACTGAAAAATGTTGATACTTTAAGTATGTCTGAAATAGAAAAGCAAATTACGTTACTTGCAACAAAGAGTCGAAATAACAAACTCACTGTAGAAGAGCTTACTGGCGGTACGTTTACCATTACTAATGGTGGAGTTTTTGGCTCACTTATGTCTACACCGCTACTGAACCCACCACAAAGCGCCATTCTTGGTATACATTCTATTAAAGAACGCCCTGTAGCACTTAGTGGAAAAGTAGTTATCTTACCTATGATGTATCTTGCACTTTCTTATGATCATCGATTAATTGATGGACGTGAGTCAGTAGGTTTCCTAGTAACGATAAAAGAATTCTTAGAAGATCCAACACGTCTATTACTAGATGTATAACCTCAAAAATACTCTCAACATGAGCGGAGCGGTAGGTAATGTATGTAAATAGTACTAATATTCTTACAAAGAATGATACGCATCACTTGATGATAAGATCAGGTATATTTTTTCCTAGTATTCTTTTTATGCATACTTTTATTGCTAATTGTTTTTCCGGCACATAAAGCATCAATCTTGTTATATACATCTTTTGTCAAAAATTTTCTTAAAAATAGAATATGTTTGTATTATACTGAATATATGAGAAATATATGCCTTATTATAAAAATAAATACGGGAGATACACCTAGTAACTCTTCTGTTAGAAAGGTATGCACTTTTTAGTATTAAAAGATATGTATATCACAAAAAAAATACAATCATGAATAATCGGATATCATTATGTACATTGTACAGGTTGCACTGCCGGTTTCTCAGACTTATAATTTGAACTATGTATTACCTAAAAATGTACAAGATGTAGTGATCGGTGGGCGCATACGAGTTCCCTTTCGAAATAGACAGATGATCGGTATTGTCGTAAAAACTTCTAGAACATGTGGTGATCCGCTTCTTCAGCTACCTATAATACATGAGATACTCGATACGCATTCATTATATCATTCTAATTTGTGGCGCACGTTAATATTAGCTGCAGAATACTACCATTATTCTTTAGGAAACATCCTCTTTTATGCCATTCCTCTATTGCTCCGGCGAGGATATTTACTAGAAAGCATCCTAGACAATAAAAGTATTGGTTCTAGTATAATAGAAAACAAAAAAACATACAAACATATACCCTTTGCTTTAAAAAAAGAACAGTTACCTCCCCTCTACTCTAATAATTTATTTTCTTCCCATGGTCTTAATCAGGATTCTTTTAATAATGTAAAAAATGTAACACAACAATTAAATTTAGAACAGTATGAAGCTGTTACTACCATTCAAAATACTGATAATAAGTTTATCACTTGGTTGTTACATGGTCTATCTGAATCTGGCCAAACTAATATTTATTTCAATGTTTTAGAAAACATACTAACACAGGGAAAACAAGCCATTATATTAGTACCAGAGATTAACTTAACACCTGAGACCACTTCGCTTGTTCTCAAGCGTTTTCATGTCCAAGTTGATGCTTTACATTCTAATTTAAATCATCATGAACGTCTTAACGTGTGGCGCAGGGCCCGAGAAGGTAAAACAGATATTGTCATTGGCACTCGCTCTGTTGTTTTTACACCCTTTACACAACTTGGTATTATCATTATATATGAAGAACACGCAAGTTCTTATATACAAAAAGACGGTTGTCCATACCATGCGCGTGATCTTGCGATATTACGTGCAAGACAAGAAAATATACCTATCATAATTGGATCAGCCACTCCTGCACTAGAAACATTGCATAACGTGCAATTAGGGAAATATCGCCAAATTGTATTTAAAGAAAATTGCCATAAAATTGGACCAGCAAAGCGGATATTAGTCGATTTACAAGGTTTACAGCTTCAGGCTGGGTTATCTCCTATATTAATCAACAAAATGCACAGACATCTTGAAGAAAAACATCAGGTGTTTTTATTTCTTCACCACCATAGTTTTTCTCCCGCCTTGTTATGTCAAGAATGTAGATGGATTCCTAAGTGCATTCGATGTGAACGTAATTTTGTATTATATAGAAGATATAACCAACTGCGTTGTCTTTACTGCAATGGATGGCGTCGAATACCTCGTCAGTGTTGGCAGTGCGATTCGACATATATTCTTCCAGTGGGCTTATGTATTGAACAAATAGAGAATTATTTAACAACTCTTTTTCCCTTTGTGCCACTTACGTACATTAATCATGATACAGCTGGCTATCATTCTGTCCCAGAAAACACATTAGATAAAATTGATCATGGACGTGCACATATTTTACTGAGCTCAAAAATGATATTTAAAACGCACAATCTATCAAATATTACATTAGTATCGTTCGTCAATGCAGACGGTGTTTTATTTTCATCTGATTTCCAAGCCTCAGAGCGTTTTGCTCAATTATATCACTATATGGCTAGACTAGCGGAAGGCCCTAATAAACGAGGAGAGGTCATATTGCAAACTTATCACCCCGAAAACTCGCTACTCAATACGTTATTGCATACAGGATATGATGAATTTGCTAAACAAGAGCTATACAAACGAAAAAGTTTTTTGTTACCTCCGTATACTAACCAAGCTATATTTTGTGCCGAAGCTTATGATAATCATAAAGCACGTCAATTTTTAAATCAATTAATGGTACTTCTAAAAGATAGCTCACTGTATAATTCTTCCTTTCGAGTGGCAGGACCTAATCCATCATTCAAGGCTAAAATTAAAGGACGTTATCGATGGACAATGGAAATCTATCATTCTTCTCGCGTTACACTGTATTTTTTTATTAAACATGCTCGTACGTTAGTCGATACTATTCCACAGGGATGTCATATTAAATGGAGTCTACGGATTAATTCATATGATAGTTAATATTAATTATTATTATTTCACAGTTTATAGTATAGATAGGATGGATTTATCATCAGTTTTATTATTATTCATCCGATTTTGAAGACAAAAAGGATGTAAAATTTAAAAACGAGCGATATATTCTGGGTATGTGAAAAAGAGTTAACTGATTGAAAACATGCTTTTGTGTATAAAATTGATATATTTGAATTGTATTTATTCTGGTACATTAAAAATGACGAGTGAATATGTTAAAAGCATATTTATTTTATAAACGTCAAATAAAATATATCATACTTCTAATGTTTATAAAAATTAGAGGGCATCATTTCTTGTATTTTACGTATCATGTATGTCGCACCACCGTGTTTTACTTTTTTCATCATAGCTTGCATATCATGAAATTGTTTTAAGAATTGGTTCACATCTTGTACTGATAAACCAGATCCCAAAGCAATACGACGTTTACGCGATCCCTTAATAACTTCAGGGTGATCACGCTCCATATGTGTCATAGAATGGATTATAGCTTCCATGCGTTGCATGGATTGATCATTGAGTTGAGATTTAACAGTATCTGGAAGGCTTAACATTCCTGGTATCTTATCAATTAAGTTAACCATCCCCCCCATATTACGTAATTGTTTTAATTGCTCGAGAAAATCATTAAGGTTAAAGGTATGGTTTTTCTTAAATGAATGAGATAATTTTTTAACTGTTTTATGATCGATTTTATTCTCTATCTCTTCAATAAGAGATAACATATCACCCATACCTAATATACGTGAGGCAATACGATCTGGATAAAAAGGTTCTATAGTGTCAATTTTTTCTCCTGTCCCTATAAATTTAATTGGTTTACCAGTCATATGGCGTATAGATAGTGCTGCCCCGCCCCGCGCATCACTATCTACTTTAGTGAGTATGATACCTGTTAATGGCAGAGCGGCATTGAATTCTTTAGCTATCTTCGCTGCATCCTGTCCGGTCATCGCGTCAACAACTAATAATGTTTCTATTGGCGCTATAGCTAAACATACCTCATTCAATTCTCTCATCATTAAATTATTACTATGTAAGCGACCGGCAGTATCTACTAATAGTATATCATAGAATTTAATTCTAGCACAATGTAAGGCATCTTTAGCAATTTTTACTGGTTCCTGGTTTTGATATGATGGATAAAAATCAATACTTACCTGTTCTGTTAAAATCTCTAATTGTTTAATTGCTGCGGGGCGATAAATATCAATAGAAACCGCTAATATCTTTTTATGATACTTGTCATGTAAAAACTTCCCCAATTTACCAACACTGGTTGTTTTACCAGCGCCTTGTTGACCTGCTATTAAAATTACCGCTGGTGGAGTAGTTTTTAAGTCTAAAGTATAATTTTTTTCACCCATGGCTAGAATTAATTCTTTTTTTACTATTTTTATAAATTCCTGACCTGGGGTGAAATTATGATTTACAATATGATTCAGTGCTCGAACTTTAACGTTATCAATAAATGTACGTACTACTGGGAGAGCCACATCTGCTTCTAGTAATGCGGAACGTACTTGTGTTAAGGTGTTTTTAATATTTTCCTCAGTTAATCTACGATGCCCGACAATCTTACGTAAAGTGGTTGAAAAACTATTAGTTAAATTCTCAAACATGCTCTTTGACTTAAACCTCAATACAGAAGATTAGTGTGTACTGTAAGCACCTACAGTATTATTCAATATCATACTTTCAATCAATTACAAGCTAAAATATAACTATTATCACATAAAATAAAGATGTCTTGATGAACAATTCAACTTTTGCGTAAAAATAAAAAAGAAGTAGAATAAAGTAAAAATATTATGTAGCAGTGATATATGTCTAAAATAAGCACCTATCTAAAAATGTTATGTATATATATCACAGATACATTATTTTACATTTTCGTGCTAAACTATTGTGGCCCCTGCTGGGTTTGAACCAGCGACCAAGCGATTATGAGTCGCCTGCTCTGACCACCTGAGCTAAGGGGCCGTAAAATAAAGTTTCACTATACATAATAATATTTTTATGTAAAAAAATCTAGCATTTATTATAGATAAAAATTGCTTAAAGAAAGCTTGCTCGCTTAGTCTATAAAATTTTGACCAGATCTCACTTTTAATTAATTTATAGGATGATTAAATATATTCAGTTAGATGAATCTAAACAATTCAGATATAAGCTTTATGAGATATTTATTTTTTCTGCGTATGCAACGAGCATATATTCTACTTAAATATAAACACTAATTGCAACATTATTTGCTGTGTACATTCTTATGTTAGTTTTGCAATGAGTAAGATATATTTCAACTGAAAACGATTAATTTTTACTTAAAGCTAAAAGATTCTTTTTTATGTTGAATAACGACTAAAGCATATACGCAATACTTGATTATAATATAAAGTTTACTATGTCTTCACAAGATTTTCTCACGTAACCAATCGATATTCCATGTTTCTTGGTCTGATGTAGCATGTCCGTCTACTGTGATAAAAACACCAAGAGCGGTAACGAGAGAGTTATCATAAAAAATTAATGGAATTCGTGCACGATTCCATGGGGGAATTTTATATTCTTGCCATAATTTCTTGATGGAACGACTCCCCGAACGACCATACACATAAAACATACCTTGAGCTTGAAAACGTATACACACTTTTGTGTCAGGCAACGGACAGCGTATAGTGACACCGCCACTTAAGCACTGTTTTATCTGTCCTATTCCACCTGGTAATGTTACATTTCTCCATGGGTACTCCCATATAAACTCATAACAACTTATGGATTTTTGTATTGGTAGAAAATATAAACGATTGCAAAAGCGCCGCACCTCATTGTTTCCTATTTTTAAACGTGGATTGGCATCAGCACGACTACAGGCAACTTGTTTCCATATGTGTTGTAGTGTATCATAAGATGGCATGTCGCTATTGTGATATTTCAGCCATCGTCTTAATAGCGCGAAACGTCGAGCTTTACTCATGACGTGCAATGGGATTAAATATAACGATTGAGTACTATCCAGTAACATATGCAGTGATTCTATAAGATATTCATCTAACAATTTTTCCTGATCGCTACAAAGTTGTGCACTACGCGATACAGCACGCGCAAAATGAGGCCAACGTTGATTCAGCAATGGCATAACCTTTAAGCGTAAAAAATTACGGTCATAACGCTTATCGTTATTACTAGGGTCTACGATCCAAGAGAGTTTATGCTGATTAGCCCACTTTTTTAATGCTAATTTATTTATATTTAAAAATGGCCGTATATGACGACGTGTCCCATGTAATTGTAATGATGCCATACCAGAAAGTCCAGTTGGTCCACTTCCCCGCTTTAATGCCAACATAAATGTTTCGCTCTGATCATCTTGATGTTGTGCAGTTAGTAAGGTTTCTTTGGCTTGCATATTTTGGTATAGAGCCTGATATCGTACTTGGCGGGCTGCCGCTTCAACCCCATTTTTATGTTGAAGATTTACTTGTACTGTACGCACCTCAAGGGGGATATTCCAATATTCGCATTGTTGTTTACAATATATCGCCCAGCTATCAGATAGATGATATAAGTTATGATTGATATGCATTGCCCGTACTTTTAAAAGAGGATTTTGTTGTCTTAATATTACTAATTGATGCAAAAGGACAGTAGAATCTAGACCTCCGCTATAAGCTATCATTATAGCATGTTCATTAATAAGTAAATCTTTCAGTTTAGCAATATTAGACATCATCTGTTTTCCTGATGCAAAATTTCTACATAAAAGATGATAAGATAGTCAGGACTCGTACATTAAATATGTATATAGATCCTTGGTAATAAATTTTTATTTTTACTTCTGATATCATTCAACGTATCTTGATGAAGGATGTTATCGTATCTTGCGCGATATACACTCAATATCTCCTAATCATAGGAACTTAATGAGTTTATTTCTTTTATGGAAAATGCATTCCACATCATAAATATGAATGTTTTATTTTAAAATAAAGATTTTTAAGTATCGATACATGTAGACTTGAAAGTTTGATTCATGATAATGAGTGTTATATATATAATATCATATAGAGTAAGGTACATGAAATACAGAAATTTTTTGATTAGCCATTTTCATATAATTAATTTTCGCTTGTTTTTCTTATATATTATTGCAAAATTATTTTTTAGTTTGCAATAAATCTAAATAAGCACTCTCAAATATTACTTACGTTCTTTGATTGCAGGGCAATGACTTATGCGTGCGCATAATATAGCTATAGCTGTAGTACACTGCAATGTTGACAAATTCATGTATATGGATATATTCACCTTCTGATAGAGCAACAATCATATACATCAAGATGCCTTTTGCTGCATCTATCATATCTTTCAGTGAATAAAGATGATGTGAAAATATTAACTTACTAATCTTGTTCGCTCTTTGCAGCCTTAAAAGCCTCTGCCATAGCGTTCGCAAAGCTTCTTTCTTCTGATTTATGACCTGCCGCAGGAGTGGCCGCTTCTTTTATTTCGATTGGCTTTTCTTGAGATCGCATAGACAACCCTACAACGCGATTTTTGCGATCAACACTAGTAAATTTAGCAGAAATAGCATCTCCTACTTGTACTAAAGTGCTTTTTCCGTCTATAACATCGCATTCTTCTTCGTTGGTAGCAATATAACCATCTACGCCATCATGTAATCTCACTGCAATACCTTTCGATTCCACTGCGATCACTCTACCATGTAGTATGGCACCTTTTTTATTATTGGATAAATAAATGCTAAATGGATCTTCTACTAATTGTTTTACACCTAAAGAAATGCGTTCTCGCTCTGCGTCAACCTGCAAAACAACTGTGGCAATATCATCACCTTTTTTATAATCCCGCACCACATCTTCTCCTGAAGAATTCCAGGATATATCAGATAGGTGCACTAAACCATCAATCCCACCTTCTAACCCAATAAAAATTCCAAAATCTGTAATAGATTTAATTTTTCCTTCAACGCGGTCATTTTTATTATAAGTTTCTGCAAATTTCTGCCAGGGATTAGTTTGACATTGTTTGAGACCTAAAGATATACGACGACGTTCTTCATCAATATCTAATACCATAACTTCTACTGAATCATGTACGTTAACAATTTTAGATGGATGAATGTTTTTATTAGTCCAATCCATTTCTGAAACATGGACTAAACCTTCTACGCCTTCTTCAATTTCCACAAAACATCCGTAATCAGCTAGATTTGTGACGCGACCAGTAAGCTTAGTACCCTCTGGATAACGCTTGGCAATGGATACCCATGGATCTTCCCCGAGTTGCTTCAATCCTAAAGATACACGCGTTCTTTCACGATCAAACTTGAGAATTTTAACTGTAATTTCATCACCAACCATTACAATTTCACTTGGGTGTTTCACACGTTTCCAAGCCATATCAGTAATATGTAGTAAACCATCTACGCCACCTAGATCAACAAAGGCGCCATAGTCTGTTAAGTTTTTTACAATTCCTAAAATTTTTAGACCTTCTTGGAGACTAGCTAACAAATGATCACGTTCCGCACTATGTTCTGATTCTATAACTGCACGGCGAGATACAACAACATTATTACGCTTTTGATCTAGCTTAATCACTTTAAACTCTAAGTCTTTTCCCTCTAGGTGAAAAGTATCACGTACTGGACGTACATCCACTAGTGACCCAGGAAGAAAGGCGCGAATACCAGTTAACTCAACTGTAAAGCCACCTTTTACTTTTCCATTAATAATTCCTATAACGATTTCACCTTTTTCATAAGCTTTTTCTAGTATAATCCAAGATTCATGGCGTTTTGCTTTTTCACGGGAAAGAATAGTTTCCCCAAAACCATCTTCTACAGCATCTAAGGCAACATCTACCTGGTCACCCACTTGAATTTCTAGGTTACCCACTGCATTTTTAAATTGTTCTACAGATATTGTAGATTCAGATTTTAAACCCGCATCCACCAAAACAACGTCTTTATCAATAGATATCACAGTACCGCGAATAATAGACCCTGGTTTAGTTTCTATTTTTTTTAGAGATTCTTCAAAGAGTTGAGCAAAAGATTCAGTCATATTAATAGTCTTCAAAATTCTGTAATTAAACAACCACTAGTCATCCTAACAAGTTGGTGTATGTATATTATCTATGGTATTCATTACCTATAGAGTGAAATTTTCTAATTCTAGCTAATGATGTATATTACTTAATACAAGTAAAATACTTATAATTTATGCCTTAGCGAGTTGGATACGCGTATAATGCAGTGCTATTTCTATTACTTTTTGTATTGACATATTAGTTGAATCAATAATTAAAGCATCGTCTGTGGTAATAAGTGGTGAAATAGATCGATGCAAATCTCGTTCGTCTCGTTCTTCTATCTGAGATAAAAGCTGATTAAAATTAACACTAACACCATTGTCCTGCAACTGTAGCATGCGTCTGTGAGTACGTGCTTTTGCATTAGCGTCAAGAAAAATTTTTACACAAGCATCTGGAAATACTATTGTGCCCATATCACGACCTTCAGCAACAAGCCCCGGAAATACACGAAAACTATGTTGAACACTTAACATTTTTTGACGTAAGCGAGGAAATAATGCTACGCGTGACGCTACATCACTAACTTGTTGATCATGGATTTTCATGGAAATATCTTTTCCTGCTAAAATTACTTTTATTTCCTTTTCGTGGGGAGTGAAATTTAAATTTATAAGATGAGACACTAGTGGGATAAGAGCTTCTTCAGCGCTAATATCTACTTGATTGTGCAAAGCTGCTATTGCTAAAGCTCGATAAATAATACCAGAGTTTAGAGCATACCATTGTAATTTTTTCGACAACTCCTTGCATAATGTTCCCTTGCCTACTCCACTGGGACCATCAATGGCGATTACAGGAGGTTTAGTTATCATCGTATGTCTCTTTTGAGGATACATTGTGAATTACTTATCTTCAACGGTCGTTCATCTCATTAATATTTTTATGTAACTGTAATACAATGTTTTCATTGGGAAAAGTATTTTCTTATACAAGTACAAGAATTTCATTATCATTGGTGTATTATGCAATCGTAATATAGTACACATAAATTATGTAATATTTTATTCAGCAAATATTTTTTTGCTGTAAAGAATGCTCAAACTATAGCCTGCCATTAATTGCAGTACATAAACATTTCTCGCTCTTTTAGTCCCTTGAGTTCAGCATGAAATGTTCTTATAATTATAAGATTAATTATAATAATGCTGCTCAAAATCCATCATAAACTCGGTTAACTTCTTTACCCCATAGAATGGCATAGCGTTATAAAGAGATGCTCGCATCCCCCCCATGATCTGATGACCCTTTAAGGCATACAATCCAGCAGCAAATGATTCTTCTAGAAATAGCGTATTTAATGCATGATCTGCAAGATAAAACGGTATATTTGTGCGTGAACGATTTTCAATGGCAACATAATTATGATAAAGCTCACTGGTATCAATAGTACGATATAAAAGTTCTGCTTTAGCTTGATTTTGCTTAGATAATTCTATCACCCCTCCTTGTTTTTTTAACCATTTAAAGACTAAACCAGATAAATACCATGCAAAAGTCGGTGGAGTATTAAACATCGAATTATTATCGGCCAATACTTTATAATTAAGAATAGAAGGTAAATCATCACGCGCTTGCCCTAGAAGATCTTCACTTATGACTACTAATGTTAAACCAGCTGGGCCAATATTTTTTTGTGCTCCTGCGTATAAAAGACCATATCTAGTCACATCAATTGGTGTAGAAAGAATTGTAGATGAACAATCGGCTACAACAGTTTTCTTACCAAAATTTGGGGTGTCGTAAATAGCCACACCTTCAATAGTTTCGTTTGGACAATAGTGAATATAGGCGGAATCACTTGAAAGTGGCCAGCTATGCATAGGGGTAATGGATTCAAGACCTTTTACCGTCACTTTTGCATTAATCACATTAGGTGTACAATATTTTTTTGCCTCTCTAATGGCACTTTTTGCCCAGTAACCACTATCAATATAATCTGCCTTATTTTTTTTACCTAATAAATTTAATGGAACGGCAGAAAATTGTCCACGAGCCCCTCCTTGACAAAATAATACTTTATAGTTAGATGGTATTTGCAGTAAATCACGAAAATCTACCTCAGCTTCTTCAGCAAGCTGAATGAACTCCTTACTACGGTGACTGATTTCAATCACAGAGCTTCCTATACCATGCCAATTTGTTAGCTCTTCTTGAGCGTCTCGAAGGACGTCCACTGGTAGCATAGCTGGACCAGCGCTAAAATTAAAAATTTGACGCATTTGTAGTTATTGATCCTTTGTAGCATTTGTTATTTTTATAAAAATATAATGGTTACTATCAGATATCGAAAATGTTTAGCGTAATACAGTGCAATAACATATATATTTAAAATATTAAAAGAAAAAGGCGTGCTGGTAAATGTACCAATAATATTTTTATATTAATGTTCTTTGGTTGTGATAACATTTTTAATGTTTTATATATAAATATAGGACGGAATTTATAAAACTCCATTTTAACTATATTGTTATTATCAGAATATATTTTTTATTACCGCAGTATAGTTGTTTTAATAATGTTAGGTAGTGTTTCCAGCAATGAAATGCTTACTAAGTATTCTTTCTTATTCATCGTAATATTAATGAATATATTTTTAGATAAGAAAGCATATTCATATCATTTTATATATACAACATTACGTAGCATGTATATTCTATGTTCTCTAAGTGCATATACTTGATGATTTTCTATGGAACATCAATTATTTATTTAACATAAGTATCACCGCAATAGCATATAAAATATATCGATATATAAAAATATATATATGTTGTTATCTATATATCCATAATTTATTGAAGGATAAACATGCTAACTCTTCCTAATTTAGGTTTATATATTCATATTCCATGGTGTTTAAAGAAATGCTCATACTGTGATTTTAATTCTTACGCATTAGAAAAAGAAATTCCAGTTTATGACTACATAAATCATTTATTTAACGATCTTCATCTCGACCTTCCTTTAATTTCTGGTCGAAAAATTCATACCATATTTATTGGTGGAGGCACACCTAGTTTACTAAATAGCAAATCTATACAACTTCTGCTTCATGGAATACGTACTCGTTTAGAATTATCTAATACAGCTGAAATTACAATAGAGGTCAATCCTAGTATTTTAGAAATAGACCGTTGTAACGGATATAAAAATGCCGGCATAAATCGTATTTCCATCGGTGTTCAAAGCTTTCAGAAAAGCAGTTTACAAAATATAGGTCGTACATATACCTCACATGAAGTACGAAGAGCAGTAAAAATTGTCTCGTCTCTGGGTTTACGTAGTTTTAATATTGATCTGATGCATGGATTACCCAATCAATCGCTCGCAGACGCACTAAATGATTTACGCTTAGCAATAAGTTTCAACCCTCCTCATTTATCATGGTATCAATTAATGATTGAACCGCATACTTTATTTTTTACGCGTCCCCCGCAGCTTCCGCATGAAGATCATTTATGGGCTATATTTGAACAAGGACATAAATTACTTTGTGCTGCTGGTTATCAACAGTATGAAATTTCATCTTATTCGAAATCTCACTTTTATTGCGAGCATAACTTAAATTATTGGCGTTTTGGGGACTATCTAGGTATTGGTTGTGGGGCGCATGGCAAGCTAACTCAACCTGATGGAACAATTATTCGCACTAGTAAAACTCTCCATCCACGTAAATTTATGTCTGGAAATTATCTTAGTAAACGTTACGCAATAAATAATAGTGCTAAACCGATTGAATTTTTCATGAATAGATTTCGTTTGTTAGAAATGACGCCTCGTAGTGAGTATAAACTCTGTACTGGTCTTTCAGAAGACAGCATTCGTTCTCCGATCAACCGTGCTATTGAAGAAGGTTATATAACAGAAACTAGTACATCTTGGATGGTGACGCAAAAGGGCACATTATTCTTAAATTCTCTTTTGGAATTATTTTTAACAGATTAACCATTTTTCAATAATTTTTTAAAATATACATTTATATCTGATAATGTATTCATTCTTTATGTGATTAGAAATAATTTATATATGTATATATTACACATATAGCACGTATGAAAGTGAAAGAAAGGTGTGAAGAAGATTATTTTTTATATATTAAAAACGGATTAATATGATCAAATAATTAACGATATTACAACATAATCTCGATTGATTTTCTAATCTCGGTATTGCTTAAAAACTATTCCCTTGTTTTTCGAGAAAATTATCAAATGCGATACAGTTATTGCTAATTATATACATGCCGTTATTCAACAACATCTCGTATGGTGCTTTCTTGCCTTTTTTCTATGTATTAGTTAAGGTAGGGCGATGAATAAAGATTCATTCATATGGTTTCTTAACGTGTCAATTATATTTCCCGACTACTTGAGAAGAAAATGTAAAAACAAGTTAATGACGTTAGGATTGACGCATAGACGTCGCTTATGTACCAGGCGTCGACATCAGATGAAGGAGGGCATACTATGTTTGATGTTCTAATGTACTTATTTGAAACCTATATTCATAATCAAGCAAATATGCGCATTGATCAGGATCAGTTAACAGATGATTTATCTACTGCTGGATTTCAGCGTAATGATATTGATAATGCATTAAATTGGTTAGAAAAATTAGCAGAGTATCAAGATGTCGGGGTTTCTCCAATTTTGTTAAATACCGATCCTCTTTCTATTCGTATTTATACATTAGAAGAAAATCAGCGGTTAGATGTTAATTGTCGTAGTTTTCTATGGTTCTTAGAACGTGCGCAGATATTAAATACACAAACACGTGAAATGGTTATTGAACGCATTATGGCACTGGATACTCTAGCATTTAATGTAGTTGATTTAAAATGGATAGTTCTCATGGTGCTATTTAATGTTCCTGGGTGTGAAAATGCGTACCAGAAAATGGAAGAGTTGCTTTTTGATGTTAATCAAGGCATGATGCATTGAATTTTATGCAAGAAAATGCTATCGATTGCTACGTGTCTTAATTAATGCTCCCTTTTAATATGGATTTTATCACCTCAACAGACGAAAGATATGAATACTCTGCTTATATAAAATATGTTTCTTCCTATCAAAATAGCATTTAATTTATGTAACGTACCTTAATCTTTCTTTTGTATATCATTTAATTATTAAGAAGACCATTATGATGTAGCATATAGAGAACTGATCTATACATGTATATACACATTCTATATGTCATATTACACATCGTCTTATTCTTACATCCAATATATATAACATAGTTTATACATTCATATAACTTGCTCATTATTCTTTTTTATCCATCAATCACCTATACGATCTGATCCGCATGACTTCATGGAAAAAAACATTTTCTAATGATGTACAATCTAATGATTTACACAAATTAATCACAGTATATTCTTCTATTATAAATAGCATGGTATTTCTATAATGAATGATATTCAATATTTTTTACATTAATTGTGTTTTATTTATTATATTTTATACATCATATATAGAATATTATTGATACATTTTAATGATAAATGCATCATTTACCTGTAAATAGCTCAATACCATTTGGAGTCATCATGGGCCCTGTAATTTATTCATTAGAAGAATGTGTCAGATATCTAAATCAGTCAATGGTTATTTCTTATCCGACTGAAGCGATTTTTGGGTTGGGTTGTGATCCTAACAGTAAAGTAGCAGTCACGCATCTGTTATCCTTAAAAAAGAGATCGATCCAGAAAGGTTTAATTCTCATTGCCGCTAATTATGACCAACTTATTCCTTGGGTTGCTGATGAAAAATTATCCTATGATCAAAAAAGTCTGATGTTTTCCAAATGGCCGGGGCCAGTAACATGGATCTTACCAGCACGTAGTACTACGCCATATTGGTTAACTGGACGTTTTTCTACATTGGCGGTGCGCGTGAGCAATCATCCTTCTGTGATTAATTTATGTATGGCGTATGGCGCACCATTAGTATCAACAAGCGCTAATATCTCTAGTTTTCCTCCTTGTCGCCACGCAAGTGAAGTATTGAGTCATTTTGGAAATGATTTTCCGGTTTGTGCAGGAGAAACGGGAGGGCTTCAGCGGCCATCTGAAATACGTAATATACTTACTGGTGAATGCATTCGTTAAAACTAACTCTATAGTTCATTATATATTATGAATTCATCCTGATATTATCGAATATGCTCTGTTTCGATTTATTTTATATTAACCATTACTGAATATAGCATGAATGGTTTCTCTAATAATCGCTCTCTCTATAGAAATAATAAAACAAATACACTGTTTAATAATACATGCGATATTCTTTGTTATTTAATTTTTTATTCTTGAATTTTTATAGTGATAATATGTATTTTATATCAGCAAATATCTCCGATATTTTATGTTTGTATACTGTTATTTACATTATAAAATAAATAGTTTTTTAGAAAATTCTTCCATAATTCTGCGATAGAGAACTTTTTTAAATGGAATGACGTAACGTATTGGATACCAATAATTGACCCACTGCCAGTCATCGTATTCTGGCGAATGACTATTTTTTATATTAATCGCTCCATCATTACATAATAATCTTACAAGATACCACTTCTGTTTTTGCTCCATACATATTTTTTCCTTTTTCAAATGAATCAAGTCTATAGGCAGATTATATTTCACCCAGTGATGACTTTCAGAGATTATGCGAACATCTTGTTGATTTAAACCTACTGTTTCAAATAATGTACGATACATCGCTATTTTTGGAGTTTCACTAGTCTGAATACCTCCATGAGGAAACTGCCAGACATCTTGATTGGTACGCTTAACCCATAAAACCTGCCTATTGGTGTTATGGGCTACTACACCAATATTTGGATGGTAGCCATTATAGTTAATCACTGAATGACCTTAATTTTGTAATAAAGATTTGGAGTTCTTCTCATTCTTTTACGGTTTTATCGTATCTTGACTATTATTATTTTACGGACATATCTATAAAATTTATCTTTATAGAAGAGGTATGGTATGTATTACATGTGTAATTTTAACACACATTACTGTAAATGATCCATAAAAGCAAGTGGTCCTCAAGGCACTGACCTGCAAGAAGTGATGAGGACGTTTTTTGAACTTTATTAGTTCTTGTAATGGTTGTTAATACTTTATGGATATGTATGTATGATATGTGGTGAAAGGTGCTGATCTAATGATGTCTGCACATCATGTTCATTATTAAGTAGAATAATACTTGAAGAAAGCAATGGTCATCTTGTGGTTTTGGATATCTTTTAATTTTATTAAGACATACTGCCAGCATTGTCTGTGATCTTGATATGAATGAAATTCATAGTTTTTAAACGAGACAGAGCACTTTATTTGATGCCATTTTAGATGATATTTTCTTTCAGTTTATATAGAATAAAATCACAGGTAATCCACAGCTTATACTATAAGATAAATGTTGATTAGACAACCAAGATAGAC